>CANRGX010000031.1 GCA_947630215.1 uncultured Eisenbergiella sp.
TGGATTGGAAAAGCGGCAAAGGCAGAGTCCCTGACGCAGTTTTTAGCGATGACCGGACTTTTGGACGAAAGGGATGGCCGCAGCGCGGAGAAACAGGGGCTGTCTTTATAAGGGAGAAAGCGTATGGCAGACGAATTTGAATTGAAAAAACAGATCTGTGATATCGGAAAGCGGATGTATGACAGAAGAATGGTTGCGGCCAATGACGGCAATCTTTCCGTCAGATTAAACGAACACGAATTTTTGTGTACGCCTACCGGCGTATCCAAGGGCTTTATGACCCCGGAATGTATCTGTAAGGTGGATGAGAAGGGAAATGTGTTACAGGCAAATGGAACATTCCGGCCATCCTCCGAGATCAAGATGCATCTGAGAGTGTATGAGAAAAGGCCCGATGTGGGCGCCGTGGTGCACGCGCATCCTGTCTTTGCGACGGTCTTTGCCGTTGCAGGAATCCCGCTGACCCAGCCTATTACGGCGGAAGCGGTGATTGCGCTGGGCTGTGTGCCCATTGCCGCGTATGGGACACCGTCCACCGTGGAGATTCCGGACAATGTGGAAAAGTATTTGTCCGATTATGAGGCAGTGCTGCTGGAACACCATGGCGCTCTGACCTGGTCTGCGGATCTGCTGTCGGCTTATTTCAAAATGGAATCGATGGAGTTTTATGCGGAGCTTCTCTATCGGACAAAAATGCTGGGAGGCCAACGGGAGTTGGATAAAGCGGCGGTAGAACGTCTTTATGAGATCCGCCGGCAGTCCAACCGGCCGGACAGGTAATTGTCCGTTTCCGACACAGGTCTTTTCGCTTGCAGCGAGAGCGGCACTAAAATTGGATATGCAAATTTCCTGTCACCCGTCGGGAAACACGCCGAAAGGGAGAAGCGAATGAACCAAAAAAGAAGCATCGATATGGGGGAAACGGATCAGAAATTTTGTTACGACAAGGATGATCTGGGAGTGACCTGTTCGGAGCAGGGCACCGTTTTTAAGGTGTGGAGCCCGTATGCCAAAAGCGTGCAGCTGCGCCTGTTTGCAGACGGGGAAACTTCGGATTTTGAAAGCAGGACGCTCGTGCCCGACGGGCAGGGCACATGGAAATATGAAACGGAAAAAAATCTGCACGGGACCTATTATGATTATCTGGTATCCGTAGACAAAGCAGCACAAAGGACGGCCGACCCTTATGCCGTGGGCTGTAACTGCAACGGTAGCCGGAGTCTGGTCGTGGATTTGCAAAAGACGAATCCGGAAGGATTTTTGGAGGACAGGGCGCCGCTTTTGCAGACGGAGCAGATCATTTACGAACTGCATGTGAAGGATTTTTCCTACGATAAAGACAGCGGGATTCCGGAAGCCTACCGGGGCAAATTCATGGCTTTTACGGTGGAGGGGACGAACGGGACTTACCCGACCTGTCTGGAATACTTAAAAAGACTGGGAATCACCCATGTGCACCTTTTGCCTGTCTTTGATTTTGGCGCGTTGGATGAAGCGGGAGACGGGCAGCAGTATAACTGGGGCTACGATCCGGTCAATTATAATGTGCCGGAGGGCTCCTATTCCACCGATCCGTTTGACGGGCTGGTGCGGATCACAGAGTGCAAAAGGATGATCCAGGCGCTGCACCGAAACGGCATCCGCGTGATTATGGATGTGGTATATAACCATACTTATCAGAGGGATTCCTGGCTGGAAAGAATGGTGCCGGGATATTATTACCGTCACTGGCAGGACGGGAGTTTTTCGGAGGGTTCGGGCTGCGGCAACGATATTGCGGCAGGCCGGGCGATGGTGGACAAC
The DNA here is from genome assembly GCA_947630215.1 of uncultured Eisenbergiella sp. Lineage (GTDB taxonomy): Bacteria > Bacillota > Clostridia > Lachnospirales > Lachnospiraceae > Gallintestinimicrobium. Next base: position 1,804 of record CANRGX010000031.1, read on the forward strand.
TATATCGTCCATTCCGTTCTGTTTTGGGCCAGGGAATATCATGTGGACGGGTTTCGGTTCGATCTGATGGGGCTTTTGACAGTGGAACTGATGAACCGCATCCGGCGGGAACTGGACGCGGTGTTTGGAAAGGGAGAGAAGCTCCTCTACGGAGAGCCCTGGCGGGCCGGCGATTCCCCCATGGAAAAGGGAACAAGGGCTGCCTTAAAGGAAAACGTGGCATTTCTGGACGACGGCATTTCCGTATTCAGCGACGATACGCGGGATCGGATCAAAGGGGATGTGTTCTGCGCAGAGGCGCCCGGCTTTGTAAACGGGGGACACGGGCTGGAACGGGAGATATTGCGCGCCGTGAGCGGATGGCAAAAGGAACAGGGGACGTTTCGCCCCAGAAGCTGCGCGCAGATCCTCCAGTACGTGTCGGCCCACGATAACTATACCTTGTGGGATAAGCTGGTTTTGTCCATGCACGGCGGACGCTTTTGTCCCGGAGACGCAGAGGCAGCCGCAATCGCCTTTACCGCCAAGGACAGGGGTCTTCTGGCGGCAAATAAGCTGGCAGCGTTCCTCTATTGTACCTGTCAGGGAAATCTTTTTCTGCAGGCGGGCGAAGAATTTGGCCGGACAAAGTATGGGGATGACAACAGTTACCGGTCGCGGCCGGAATGCAATATGCTGCGCTGGCATCAGACCGTAGAGTTTGCGGATTTGGTGGAATATTACAGGGGGCTGTTCAGACTGCGCAGGCAGATGCCCGGACTCTGCGATAAATCCCCGGATGCGGCAGAAAGGATCCGGCAGGAGACAGTACATAGCGATGGCGTGGTGTCCTTTATGGTGGAAAACAAAGGGCGGGACGGTACCTGGCCGGACAGCGGGTGGAAGGAACTTTTTATTGTCTATCACGCGGGAGAGCAGGATATCTGTCTGGATCTGCCGGACGGAGACTGGGAAATCCTGGTGGACGGCGAAAAGGCGGACTGCAGAAAAAAGATTCCCTGCGGGAAGGAAAAGAAACTGTTGGTAAAGGCCAAAAGCGGCATGATGCTGGGCAGAATCGGATAAATGGTGCCGGCGGGAGCGGATTCGCCGGGGAACGGATGGAACGAAATGAAGTTTAGCTACGGGAAACGGGACTTTAGCACTTTTGAGCGAGGGGAGGAAACCAGCTATCTGATGACCAACGGACTGGGCGGTTTTTCCTCCCTGAGTCTGCTCGCGTCCTGCAGCCGCAGCGACCAGGCGGTGCTGATGGCCTGCATCCAGCCGCCCAACCACCGGGTTTTACTGATTCACAGACTGGAAGAACAGGTGTGGACAGGCGAAAAAAAGATGCCGCTTTCCAGTCAGGATTTTGCTCCTCCCGGGAAACGGGAGGAAGGCTATCTGCATCAGATTCGGTTTACCTATGAGGATTATCCCCAGTGGATTTATCAGTTGGACGGCGTGCAGATCGAGCGCACCATGGCGCTGATGCAGGGCAGAAATACGGTAGGAGTGCGGTATCGGATCTGCAACCGGCAAAAACAGGCGGTGCGCCTGGAGGTGCTGCCTTATCTTCAGTTCGTGCCGAAGGGGGAAAGACTGTCCCCCAATCAGTCCTTTGCGGTTTTTGCAGAACAAAAGGGCGGAATCTGTACGGGCAGGATCTGTTCGGGGGGAATCCAACTGCATTTTCGGACCAACGGGTCCTGGGAGGCGCTGCCGGGGCGCTTCTGCGAAACGCTGCGTTACGCAGACGATGAGAGAGACGGGAAAATGGAACTGGGCCGTAGCTATATCAATCACCGGATGACGTATGAGGTAGAAGCGGGCCGGACAAAGGTGCTGGAAATCGTCTGGGGCATGGAAGAAGAACTGCCTGAGATGGAGACGATTCTGGATTCTGTCCGTTCCTTTCGCAAAGGCTGGGCAGAGCGGGCGGGAGAATATGCAGGGGAGGCGCATAAAGCGCTGATCCTGGCGGCCAGCCAGTTCATTTCTGCCCGGCAGTCTACCGGAAAGTCCACCATACTGGCCGGTTTCCCTTTCTTTGAGGATTGGGGGCGGGATACCATGATCGCCTTGACGGGATGCTGCCTTTCCACAAAGCAGTATGCCCTGGCGGCGGAAATTCTGGAGACGTTTATGGTCTATTGCAGAAAGGGACTGATGCCGAATCTGTTTCCGGAGGGTGGGACAAAACCCGTTTACAATACCGCAGACGCCTCTCTGCTGTTTATTCTGGCCGTCTATGAATACTACCGCCGGACCTGCGACCGGGAGTTTGTGAAACGGGCCTGGCCGGTCATGAAGGAAATTGTATCCTGCTATCAAAACGGAACCGATTACGGCATCCGGATGGACGAAGACGGCCTGCTGAGGGCAGGACAGGGATGCGACCAGGTGACCTGGATGGATGTGCGTGTGGAAAACCGGCTGCCCACTCCCCGGCATGGGAAGCCCGTGGAGATCAATGCCTACTGGTATAACGCGCTGCGCATGATGGACGGCTTCCAAACCCTGCTGGGGGAGCAGGGAGAGCGATACAGCCAGCTGGCGGCCCGGGTGTTTGAAAATTTTGAGAAGAAATTCTGGAACGAACAGACCGGCTGTCTGCGGGATGTTCTGCCCCTGCCGGAGGAGATCCCAGCGGAGAATAGCCAAAGGGCGCAGGATCAGATCCGCTGTAACCAAATCTGGGCGGTTTCTCTGCCCTTTTCCCTGCTGTCAGAGCAAAAGGAGCGGCAGGTGGTGGAAACGGTTTACCAAAGGCTGTATACGCCCTTTGGCCTGCGGTCGCTGGATCCGGCCGATCCCGATTTCCATCCGTTTTACGGCGGATCCCGGCTGGATCGGGATTTGGCCTACCACCAGGGAACGGTCTGGGTCTTTCCGCTGGGCGGATATTATCTGGCCTATCTGAAGTGCCATCGGTATTCGAAGGAGGCCAAAGAGCAGGTAAAAGAACAGCTGTCCTGGCTGGAAACGGCGCTCTGGGAGGGATGTGTGGGACAACTGCCCGAAATATACGACGGGGAAAATCCTTCCGCTTCCAGAGGCTGCTTTGCACAGGCGTGGAGCGTGGGAGAAATCCTGCGGGTCTATGAAGCGCTGGAGCAGGACGGCAGAAAATCTTGACAAACAGAGCGGCCCTGCCCATAATGTATGGCAAAAGAACGACAGGGCAGCAGGAAAGGAGAACGCCATATGATCGGACAGGACACGATAGGAGGATGGATCGCGCAGCTTTCCTCCCAGGCGCCTACACCTGGCGGAGGCGGCGCCAGCGCTCTGGCCGGCGCCCTGGGGGCCGCCCTGGGGCAGATGGTGGCCAATCTGACGGTTGGGAAAAAGCGCTATGCCGATGTGGAAGGAGAGGTACGGGAAGGATTACGGACGCTGGAAGGGCTGCAGGCCGATTTGCTTGCTTTGGCGGATCGGGATGCGGCAGTGTTTGCTCCGCTGGCCTGTGCCTATCGGATGCCGGAGGAGACAGAAAAGCAGCGTGTCGTAAAGGAACAGGTGATGCAGGAATGCTTGATTTCCGCCAGCGAGGTGCCTTTGGAGATTATGGAAAAGGCGTTTGGGGCCCTGGATACGCTGGATTTTCTGGAGAAAAAGGGAAGCCGTATGGCGGCTTCCGATGTGGGAGTGGCGGCGCAGTTTATCCGGGCGTCGCTGGCCGGCGCCGTGATGAATGTCTATATCAACACCAAATCCATGAAGGATCGCAGCCTGGCAAAGAAGTATCAGGAAAAGGCCGACCGCCTGCTTTTGGAGGGGACAAAACGGGCGGATGAGATTTATGAGAACGTGCGCCGGAAGCTGTGTTCATAAAAGGATGGGAGGACGCTTTTCATGCGGCAGTTGAGAGGAGCAGAGGTCTCTGCCAAAATAAAAGAACAGGTACAGGCCGGTCTGGCGGAGCTTACCGGTCTGCCGCCGAAGCTGGCCATTGTCCGCGTGGGGGACAAGCCGGACGATCTTTCCTACGAACGGGGCGCGAAAAAGAAGCTGGAGAGCTTCGGCCTTCGCGTGCAGTCCTATGCCTATCCGGAAAAGATCGGCGATGCAGACTTTTTCAGGGCTTTTTGTGAGCTCAATGCCGATCCGGAGGTGACGGGCATTCTTTTGCTTTTGCCGCTGCCGTCCCGGATCCGGATGGATCGGATCCGGGAACGGATCGATCCGGACAAGGATATGGACGGCATTTCTCCCGTCAATCTGGCGAAGGTATTTGCGGGGGATCCGGACGGGTTTGCGCCCTGTACGGCGGAAGCCGTGGTGGATATTTTGAAGGAAAACGGGATTCTGCTTGCCGGACAGCGGGTGACCGTAGTGGGACGCAGTATGGTGGTGGGCAGGCCCTTGTCCATGCTGTTGTTAAAGGAGAACGCGACGGTGACGATCTGTCATACCCGCACCCGGGATTTGGAAAAGGTCTGCAGGGAAGCGGATATCCTGGTGGCCTGCGCCGGACAGAAGCGGATGATTGACAGAACCTATGTGAAGGATCAGGCAATCGTGGTGGATGTGGGCATCCATGTGGACGAAAGTGGAACTCTCTGCGGCGATGTGGCGTATGAAGATATCTGTGAAACCGCTTCTATGGCCACGCCCGTTCCGGGCGGCGTGGGGAGCGTGACCACGGCGGTACTGGCCAAACATCTGCTGCAGGCGGCACAGCGGGCGCAGCGCCGGAAAGAAATGCAATGACGGCGCGCAGAAAATTGGCATCGCAGATACAAATCGGGCCGGGGGACAAACGACTGCATATCATTCTGCTTTGTGTTTTCCTTTTGGTGGGATCGGTTTTGCTGTCCTATCTTTTGAAGGGAGAAAAGCTCTGTCAGGATTCCTTTTTTGTAATGGACACCTATGCGTCCGTTTCGGTGTCCGGCAGGAACGGGGAAACGGCGGTACAGACGGCGCGGGAGTATCTGAAACGGCTGGAAGGACTCTGGTCGGTTACGGATCCGGACAGTGAGATCTATCGGATCAACCACAGTGGCGAAAATACCAAAGTCAGCGAGGAAACGGCGCGGCTGCTTGCGTTTGCCCTACAGATGGCGGAACGGACCAACGGTGCCTTCGATCCTACCCTGTATCCCATCCTGCGCGCCTGGGGGTTTACTACCGATCAGAACCGTATTCCGCCGCAGGAGGAGCGAAACGGCCTGTTGGAACGGGTGGGCTATGAAAAGGTAGCGCTGGCAGACGACCGGGTGTCCCTGCCGGAAGGAAGTATGCTGGATCTGGGCGGCGTGGCAAAGGGATATGCCGGACAGCTGGTGGCAGTGTCCCTGCGGGAGAGCGGCGTTGGCAGTGCCCTTTTGGATATCGGCGGGAATGTGCAGGCTGTCGGCGCCCGTCCGGACGGCAGCCCCTGGCAGGTGGGACTGCGGGATCCGCTTTCCGAGGGACTCATCGGACAGCTTTCCATAACCGATCTGGCGGTCGTCACCTCCGGAAGCTACGAACGGTTTTTTATCGGGGAAGATGGGAACCGGTACGGACATATTCTGGATCCCAAAACCGGATGTCCGGTGGACAACGATCTGTTGTCCGTTACGGTGATTGCGCCGGATGGCGGGCTCTGCGACGCCCTTTCCACGGCATTGTTTGTAATGGGGCGGGAAAAAGCCGCCGCACACTGGGAGCAGTACCGGGATTTTGAACTGATTTTGATCACCAGGGAAAAGGAGATTTGGCTGACTCCCGGGGCGAAAGACATTTTTACGCTGGCGGACGGACAGGGTGGCTGGAAGATAAGAGAAATCCCCGGCAATGGTCTGACGCAGGAAACGGCCGGGGAACGCAGCGCCTGTCTGACGGGAGAACTGTTCGTTTCTCTGGAAAGACAGAGTGCAGACAGTCCTTTTGTCAGTGCGCGGATCGCCATTTCGGACTATGGAGCCAAGGAGACCTCTGTGGACGGCTGGGAGACGGATTTGCGTTTTGACGGGGACGCCGAAGTGGTGCGGCATTCCTATCCTTCTTTGCAGGAGATGCAAACTGCGCTGGATGGGGGGAGAGAGGCACCCAAAACGGGTTGGCAGCCGGGTACCTTTCGCCTGCTGTACGTTTCGTTTCCCATGGCCGGACTGCATGCCCTGGATCTGTACCGGGCGCTTTCCGCAGAGTATGCCGCCGCCGGACAGACTATCACCGTCTCCAGTGCCGATGGCGGGAACGCCTATTTTTTTACCCGGGAAAAGACGGAAGCGGACGGCCAGACAATGCTGTCCTTCTGGGATGCTGCGGTCAATCTGATTGTGAAGGACGGATATGCGTATGCGCTTCTGCCGGAATCTGTCCCCAAAGATGTTGGGGAGGAGGAACTGCAGCTTTTTTTTCGCGGTTTTTACCGGCATTTTGCAGGTGACCTTTGGGGGTGGTGCCTGGACGAGGAAAACCTGTATTGGATCGATCATACGGATCGGCTGACCCGGAAAGAAAATCCCACGCGCAGCTTCCTGGAGGTGCGCGGGGTGGATGAGAACCAGGACGATTCGATTCTGCGGTATTTTGGATTGCTGAAAAGCGCTGAGTATCGGATCCCTCTGGATCACAGGACGCTTTCTGTTTCCTTTACGCTGGAGCAGGAAGAAACGGCACCGGATCCATACTGCTATGATCTGCTCAACGGTTACTGTAAGGATGAGCCGTATGCCATGACGGTGAAGGATTCTGCAAGCGGCGAGCTGCTGCAGGAAAAGAGCGTCTCCTTGTGCATTGAACTGCCGGATACGGTTGCCTTTATGGATCTGGACGGCGACGGGCATTCGGATATGAAGATCGAGGCCCCTGTCCATGAGAGCGGAATGCGTCCGCAGATTGTAGAATATTCCCCGCCCTCCTATTTGCTGTGGGATCCGGAAAAGAGCGAATTTGCCTATCGGACCCAGAAAGAAATCCTCAACCGTATGCTGGCAAACCAAAACGGACTGACCCCGGAGGAACAGGAGAGAAAAAGCCAACAGGAAAGACCCGATCCCTTCTTGCCGCGGACCGTTCTGGCGGCAGGGGAAAGTACAGAGTCGTTTATCCGGCTTATCGGCGGTTGTCCCCGGGAATACAACGTACAAAAAGGGGACAGTCTGTGGCGGATCAGCCGGGATCGTTACGGAACCGGGACTCTCTGGAATGCGATCATCCGGGAAAGAGGAACGGCAGAGGATCCAAACCTGCTTTGGACCGGAGAGACGGTCTATCTGCCGGAGATTCTCTATCTTCCCAAGGATCCCAATTCCCGGGGCGGCCTGCGTTCGGAGGGCAGCTTTCGTATCGAACTGCCGGACGGGTTTTCCCATTATTTTCTGGCGCCGGACAACGTCAGATATTTGCCCTATGAGGAGGAAAATGTGATCTACAGCCTGCCTGTGGAAAATCCCACAGGAGAGGATGCGCTTGCCAAAGATGCGGAATGGGCCGCGTTTCAGGAGGAGGCCGCCCGGTGCGCACAGGCACTTTGCCCCGGCAGAATCTCCGATCTGTGTTTTGAAAAATACAGCCTGGACGACGGAAGTGGGCTGTACGGCTATTCCTTTTTCTATGACACCGGGGATCGGATCCTGGAATATATGGATTTTTTTCGGCTGGGCAAGGACAATATGGCGGAAGTGATTGGGGTGCGGGAGCAGGAACCCAACACGGTGCTGCGCGATACGGTGCGGTACATGGCGGCCAGTTTTACCGATTATGGCGGCAGGCCCGGCGTGGGTTGGGGAGACGACTCCGGGCCCAACGTGGGATCTGAGGAGTGGAATTACCCTTATCTGCACAATCTGTTTGCCGCAGCCAGTCAACAATTTGGATAATTCTCTATTGACAGCCCCGCGCGGTTATGCTAGAGTATCCGTAAATTAAGATCCTGTTTTGGGATCGGGATAAGACCGTGAAGGGAAAGAGTAAGATTGCAGGGAACCTACAGAAAGCCGCCGGCCGATGAGAGGCGCAGGGGAACGCATTCTGAATACCTCCCGGAGTCGTGCACCAAAAGCACCGCTGTCTGGATGAAAGTATCCTAAGACGCGTGTCAGTAGGCTGCAACGGGCGCGCCCGTTATCGCGCAGGGGTATCGTCCCATGTCAAAAGGGCAGGGATCGTACTCTATGAGGCGGACAGTGCGAGCTGTCCGTGAAAAAAGGTGGTAACACGAAGCGCAGGCCCTCGTCCTTTTCGGATGGAGGGCCTTTTTATACGGCCGGACGGGCGATGTCCCGTCTGACGCATTTGTATTCTGACAAGGAGAAGAAAGATGACGGTATCGGAAGAACTCAAACAGAGGGGACTCATCGCCCAGATGACCGATGAGAACGAGATTTGTGAACTGATTGACAACGGAAAGGCCACCTTTTATATCGGTTTCGATCCCACGGCGGACAGTCTGCATGTGGGGCACTTCATGGCGCTGTGTCTGATGAAGCGGATGCAGATGGCGGGCAATAAGCCCATTGCCCTCATTGGAGGCGGCACGGCCATGGTCGGCGACCCTTCGGGCAGAAACGATCTGCGGCAGATGCTGACCGCCGAGACCATCGCGCACAACGGAGAGTGCTTTCAGAAGCAGATGACCCGGTTCATTGACTTTTCCGACGGAAAGGCGATCATGGTCAATAACGCGGACTGGCTGCTGCAGTTAAATTACGTTGAGCTGCTGCGGGAAGTGGGCACCTGTTTTTCCGTCAACAATATGCTGCGGTGCGAGTGCTATAAGCAGCGGTTGGCCAAAGGAATGAGCTTTCTGGAATTTAATTACATGATCATGCAGAGCTACGATTTTTACATGCTCTACCAGAAATACGGCTGCAATATGCAGTTTGGGGGAGACGATCAGTGGTCCAATATGTTGGGCGGCACAGAACTGATCCGGCGCAAACTGGGCCAGGACGCCTATGCCATGACCATTACCCTGCTTTTAAATTCCGAGGGAAAGAAGATGGGAAAGACTGCCAGGGGAGCGGTGTGGCTGGATCCCAACAAAACCTCGCCCTTTGATTTTTACCAGTACTGGAGAAACGTATCCGACGAGGATGTGATGCAGTGCCTAAAAATGCTCACCTTCCTGCCCCTGGAGCAGATCCGGGAGATGGAGAAGTGGGAGGGGAGCCAGCTCAATACGGCCAAGGAGATTCTGGCCGGAGAACTGACCGCTCTGGTACACGGCAGGGAGGAAGCGGAGAAGGCTGCCGCAGGTGCAAAAGCGCTGTTTGCCGGCGGCGAACAGGCGCAGATTCCCACGGCGAAGCTGACGGAAGCGGATCTGACGGACGGAAACCTGGATATTCTCGGTCTGCTGGTAAAAGCCGGTCTGTGCGCGTCCCGTTCCGAGGCGCGCCGGGCAGTGGAGCAGGGCGGCGTGTCCGTAGACGGAGAAAAGGTTATGAACGTGAAAGCGCTCTACGCCGGCGAATCTTTGCGGGGCGAAGGCCTTGTGCTGCGGCGCGGGAAAAAGAACTATAAAAAGATAGTCCTGGAGTAAAAAGGAGAAGAACAAATGGGAAAAATTGCGATTGTAACCGACAGCAACAGCGGGATCACGCAGCAGGAGGCAAAAAGACTGGGAATTTCTGTGATTCCCATGCCGTTTTATATCAACGAGCAGATGTTTCTGGAAGATATTACGCTGTCCCAGCCGGAGTTTTATGAGTACCTGGAGCAGGATGCGGATATTAAGACATCCATGCCCGCCGTGGGAGACGTGCTGGATCTGTGGGACAGATTGCTGAAGGACTATGATGAGATCGTGCATCTTCCCATGTCCAGCGGGCTGAGCAGCACCTGTGAAACAGCCGCCGCGCTGGCAGCCGATTACGGCGGGAGAGTACAGGTGGTGGACAACAAGCGCATTTCCTGGAGCCTGAAACAGACCGTGCTGGAAGCCATGGAAATGGCGGAAAAAGGAATGTCAGCGAGCGAGATCCGGGGAGTGCTGGAGAGAGACGCTCTGCAGTCCAGCATTTACATCGCGGTGGACACGCTGAAATATCTGAAAAAAGGCGGCCGTGTGACGCCGGCGGCGGCTTCCATCGGCACGGTTTTAAATATCAAGCCCGTTTTGCAGATCCAGGGCGGCAAGCTGGACGCCTACGCGAAGGTACGGGGCATGAAGCAGGCGAAGAAAAAAATGCTGGAGGCCATGGAAGCGGATATCAACGGCCGCTTCGCCGGACAGAAGGTCTATATCCGCGGGGCCTATACCTGTACGGAGGAGGAAATGGCCGAGTGGAAGCACGAGATCGAAGAACGGTTCCCCGGTTATGACGTCTATCTGGATCGGCTTTCTTTGAGCGTATCCTGTCACATCGGAGCAGGCTCCATGGCGGTGCTGTGTTCCCGGCAGCTGGAAGAAACCGGCTATGTGGACTATAAGAAGTATCTTTGAGTTCTAGGATCCCCTTTTTGGCGCATATAGTGGTAACAGCAAAAAGCGCTGTTGCCACTATGGACGAAAAGGGGAGTTTTTATGGAAAATCAGCAGAAGGAAAATTTGTATACACAGAATCTGTACCGGGATATGCAGGAGCGGACAGGAGGGGAAATCTACATCGGTGTGGTGGGGCCGGTACGCACCGGAAAGTCCACCTTTATCAAACGGTTCATGGACACGGCCGTCCTGCCCTACATGACGGAGGAAGCCATGAAGGAGCGGGCGAAGGATGAACTGCCCCAGAGCGCCGGAGGCAAGACCATCACCACCACGGAACCGAAATTCATCCCGCAGGAGGCAGCTTCCATCCGGCTGGGCAGCGATGTGAACGTCAGGGTTCGGCTGGTGGACTGCGTGGGCTTTATGGTGGAAGGCGCGGCAGGGCACCTGGAGGACGGGACGGAGCGGCTGGTAAAGACGCCCTGGTACGAAGCGGAGATCCCTTTCACCCAGGCGGCGGAGATGGGAACCCGCAAGGTCATCACTGACCATTCTACCATCGGCATTGTGGTGACCACGGACGGCAGCTTCGGGGAGCTGGCGCGGGAGAGCTATCTGGAGGCGGAGCAAAAGGCGATCCTGGAGCTGAAAAAGCTGCGCAAGCCCTTTCTGGTGCTGGTCAATTCCGCCCGGCCCTACGGGCAGGATGCGGAGCAGGCGGCAGCGCAGATCAGCCAGCGCTATCAGGTGTCCGCCATTCCCATCAACTGCGCGCAGCTGAAAGAGGAAGATATTTACCGGATCATGGAAAAGGTGCTTTACGAGTTTCCGGTTACCATGGTGGAGTTTTATATGCCCAAGTGGGTGGAAATGCTGCCCGTCACCCATCGGATGAAGGCCGATATGATCGGGAATATCCGGCAGATGATGGGACAGATCAATACCATCCGGGACGTGATCGAGCACCCCGTCAGCCTGCAGGGGGATTACGTCCGCCGTTGCATGGTGGAAAATATCAATATGGCAAACGGCTGTATCCGGGTGGTGCTGGATATGGATGAAAAGTATTACTACGAGATGCTCTCCGAAATGACAGGGGAGACCATCGGGAGCGAATACGAGCTGATGGACAGGATCCGGGAAATGTCGGCCATGAAGCGGGAATACACGCGGGTGCTGGCCGCCATGGAGTCTGTAAAGACCAAGGGCTACGGCGTGGTGCTGCCGCAGCGTGGGGAAATCCGTCTGGAGCGCCCCGAGGTCATCCGGCACGGCAACAAATACGGCGTAAAAATCAAAGCGGAAAGTCCGTCCCTGCATTTCATCCGCGCCAATGTGGTGACGGAGATTGCGCCCATCGTGGGAACGGAGCAGCAGGCCCGGGATCTCATCGGGTATATTGATGAGAACGGGAAAAACGACGGGATCTGGGAGACCAATATTTTTGGGAAGACCGTAGAGCAGCTGGTCAACGACGGCATCCGCGCCAAAATTGCCATGATCGGAGAGGACAGCCAGGTCAAGCTGCAGGATACCATGCAAAAGATTGTCAACGATTCCACGGGCGGTATGGTGTGTATCATCATTTAACAAACCTGGGGAAAAGTATCTGTTGCAAAGAATTTTTATCTATGCAATAATGAAAGGGGGCTGGATAGGCAGAAGCGTGTCCGGCTCCCTTAAAAATCGGCAGAAGGAAGGGTTTTATGAATCTACTGAAGAAATTGTTCGCCCCTATCGATATGACGCAGGGAGCGCCCTGGAAGCAGATCACACTGTTTGCAATCCCCATGCTGTTGGGCAATATCGCCCAGCAGCTCTATAATACGGTGGATTCCATCGTGGTGGGCCGCTATGTGGGAGACAATGCGCTGGCGGCCGTGGGAAGCGCGGGACCGGTGCTGAATCTGCTGCTGGTGCTTTTTATCGGGATTTCCGCCGGGGCCAGCATCATTGTCGCCCAGTATTTCGGCGCCAGACAGAAGGAAGAACTGGCCAGCGCCGTGGGCACCTGCATTACGCTGACCGCCGCGTCCTGCGTTTTCATTATGATTGTGGGTCCGCTGGTAACCAGACCGCTCTTACGGCTTTTAAATACGCCGGACAGCATTATGGACTGGTGCGCGTCTTATCTGAATATCCTTTTTGTCGGCGTGGTGGGGATGGCCTATTACAATATCCTCAGCGGCATCCTGCGCGGCCTGGGGGATTCTGTTTCCGCCTTGGTTTATCTTTTGATCGCCACCGTGCTCAACATCTTTCTGGACGTGCTGTTTGTGGCTTCCTTCCACATGGAGGTGGCGGGCGTGGCGCTGGCCACGGCCATTGCACAGGCGGTTTCCTCTCTGTTTTGTATCTACCGTCTGCTGCATATGAAGGAAGTGTTTGTGCTGCGAAAAGAAGATCTGATTCCCACCGCCAAACATTCCAGGGCCGTGGTGCGTCTCGGACTTCCTTCCGGCGTGACCCAGGCGATCTTCTCCATGGCCATGATCGTGGTGCAGTCATTGACCAACAGCTTTGGAGAGATGTTCATTGCCTCCAACGTTATCGTCATGCGCGTGGACGGGTTTGCCATGATGCCGAACTTCTCCTTTGGCACAGCTATGACCACCTACGCGGGACAGAATGTGGGAGCGCGCAAGTTTGACCGTGTCCAGAGCGGCGCAAAACAGGGCACTCTGATCGCGGTGGGCGTATCCGCGTGCATCACGGGACTGATTCTGCTTTTCGGCAAGTATCTGATGGGGATTTTTACCCGCACGCCGGAGCTGGTGGACTTAAGTATGCACCTGATGCGGATCCTGGCCGTGGGCTATGTGGCCATGGCGGTGACCCAGAGTCTGTCCGGCGTGATGCGGGGCGCCGGAGACACCCTGACGCCCATGTGGATTTCCCTGCTGACGACGGTGGGTATCCGGGTGCCGGTGGCCTATGGCATTTCCTGGCTGACGCGGACGCCGGATCTGCCCAACGGCAACAGCGACTGTATTTATATCTCCCTGCTTTTATCCTGGCTGCTGGGTGCGGCCATTACCGGTTTCTTCTACCGGAGGGGAAAATGGAGACAAAAAGCGCTGTGACTTTGCGCATGGAAAGAAACAAAGAGCCGGGGATTTCGCGGGAACTTTCGCAAAACACCGGCTCTTTTTTGTCTGGAAAAACTTTTGTTGGTTATCGTTCGTCGTTTCCTTCTACCGCGTTTTCTTCTACCAGGGGACGGTAGCGGGAGGTGCCAAGAAAGGCAGTTTCGATTTCCTGGCCGTTTAAGTAGGAGGTCAGGTAGGTGTCGGCGGAGAGGGAACCGGTTTGTTTGGCCCAGAGTTTCCAGGAACGTCCGTTCAATTCGCCGTCCGGCACATAGACACGCACGGTCAGAGTTTTGTTGGCGGTATCCGTCATCATCACCACCGGAACAGCGTAGTCGTTGCGGAATCGGAAATCCTTACTGCCGGAAGCAATGGCGGCGTCCAGTCCTTTGGAAAGATAGGCGACCGGCATACTGTGCGGATGGCGTTCCACAACGGTCAGGCCCGCGTTCATCACGGCACTGTAGGCGGTGGAAGAAATCTGACACACCCCGCCTCCCATACCCGTGGTATGGACGCCGTTTGCATACACGCCCGCGGGCAGATAGCCGTTTTCCCTGGTGCGGGGCAGAAGGGTATCGCTGACAGACACCGTTTGTCCCGGCAGGATGACAAGACCGTTCAGGCGCGAAGCGCCTACCGATATGTTGGTGCTGCGGTTGGAGCCGCTGGTCCGAAAGCTGGTGGAACATTCCCCGGCGAGGACGTAATCCGGACTCATCAGCAGGGTTTTCTCGTCATATACGCGGACGAGCAGTGCTTCGGTCAGTTCCATTTCAATATCGGCACAGCTGCCGGAGAGGATATTCTGCTCCAGTATGGCGGCCAACACCTGCGCTGCCTCAGGCTTTACCTCCAGATGGGAAGGCCCCACGGAATAGAGATAACTCCCCGCGCCGTTATCGTAAATCGGGAAGTTGATCTGAGACGTGGAAGCGGCAAGCTGCGCGCTGATAGCGGAAAAAAAGGCACAAAAGACAGCCTGATCCGAAAAGGTACAGGCGATCCGGTTTCCGGAAGCGGTCAGGTGTACCGGAATAGCGGCAAAGGCGTCCATTCCGGTGACCCAGGTCTGCCCCTGATAGGAAACCGTCACTTTTTTGGTCAGATAGGCAGGATTTATATAGAGCGGATCGTTGAATACCGTATCCAGACTGGCCGCAGGCAGAGGCTGGGGCGCCCAGGCCGTCTGCTGCTGGGAGAAAAATGCACCCTTTTGTGCCGCGTCGGTCCAAAGCGGGACGGAAAGGAAGAAAAACAGAAGCGTAAACAGGGCAGGCAGAAATCTTTTCATGGAAGAACCTCTCAGTCCCGGATCCCATTCCGGATCACAATCTCACCGACGCAGCGGCGGACAAAAGGGAAAACAGGTTACGCGGGCGATACGTCCAGCGTCCTTTGCGCAGTGGAGAGCATCAGCTTGATCCGGTTGAGCTGGTTGACTTCGCTGGCGCCCGGATCATAGTCGATGGCGACGATATTGGCGCCGGGATAGCGGCGGCGCAGCTCTTTGACCACGCCCTTGCCCACCACATGGTTGGGCAGGCAGCCAAAGGGCTGGGTGCACACAATGTTGCCCACGCCCGCATGGATGAGCTCCACCATTTCTCCAGTCAAAAACCAGCCTTCGCCGGTCTGGTTGCCGATGGAAACGATGGGAGCGGCATACGAGGCGAGATCCCGGATGTCAGCGGGAGCCTGGAAATGGACGCTTTTTTGGAAGGCCCGTTTTGCGCTGCCGCGGACAAAATTCATGACCCGAATGCCTGCGCCGGCAATCAGGGCGGTCTTTTTGGCAGTGCCAAGCTCACGCGCTTTGTAAATCTGATTGTAAAAGCAATAGAACATAAAGTCAAGCAGATCCGGCACGACAGCTTCCGCGCCTTCCGCCTCCAGCAGCTCCACCAGATGGTTGTTGGCCGCCGGGGAGAATTTCACCAGAATTTCTCCGACGATGCCCACACGGGGCTTTTTTTCCTCCCGGACGGGGATCTGATCAAACTGCGCCACAATTTGCCGGCACATCCGGGAAAACCGCAGGAAGCCGGGCAGTCTCTTTGTTCCGAGAAACGCTTTACAGGAGTCGGCCAGGCGGGCGTGCAGCGCGTCCACCGAACCCGGCTGGATCTCATAGGGACGCATCCGGTACACGCAGCGCATGAAAATATCGCCTAATATGGTCGCATAGGCGGCCCGGATCAGAAGGCCGGGCGTAAGACGAAAGCCGGGATTTTTTTCCAGTCCCGCCATATTCAGGGAGATTACGGGGATTTGAGGAAGCCCCGCCTTTTCCAGCGCGCGGCGGATAAAGCCGATGTAATTGGTGGCGCGGCAGCCGCCGCCGGTCTGGGTCATAAAGACGGCCACCCGGTTTACATCATAACGGCCGGACAGGAGCGCCTGCATGACCTGCCCCACCACCAGCAGGGAGGGGTAGCAGGCGTCATTGTTCACATATTTCAGCCCGGTGTCCACAGCCTGGCGATCCGCGTCCGGCAGCACCTCCACATGATAGCCGCAGGCCAGAAAGGCCGGCTCAAGAAGCTGAAAATGAATGGGGGACATCTGCGGGCAGAGGATGGTATAGGTCTTGCGCATTTCCTCCGTAAAGAGCACCCTCTCGATGGCGGTGGACCGTACCGTACATTTCTGCTGCCGCATCTGGCGCACACGCAGGGCGGAGAGCAGGGAACGGATACGGATGCGGGCCGCGCCCAGGTTGTTTACCTCGTCGATTTTCAGGCAGGTATAGATTTTGCCGGAACCGGACAAAATATCGTTCACCTGATCGGTGGTGACCGCGTCCAGGCCGCAGCCGAAGGAATTGAGCTGAACCAGATCCAGATCCTCCCGGGTGCGCACAAAAGCGGCGGCGCGGTAAAGGCGGGAATGGTACATCCACTGGTCGGAAACCAGCAGGGGCCTTTCGGGATGGCCGAGGTGGGAAACGCTGTCCTCGGTCAGCACCGCCAGCCCGTAAGAGGTGATCAGCTCCGGGATGCCGTGATGGATTTCCGGATCGATGTGATAGGGACGTCCCGCCAGGACAATGCCGTGCCGGTGGTTGCGCGCCATCCAGTCGAGCACCTCCTCGCCCCTTTTCTGCATATCCTCCCGGGCCGCGTTCAGTTCGTCCCAGCCCGCCCTGGCGGCCGTCTCCACCTCGGCCTGGGGCAGCTGCGGGAAGGCGCGCACTAAAGCCTGGGTAACGGTATCCAGGGAAGCAAAGGAAAGGAAGGGGTTGCAGAATTTTACTTCGTTTTGACGGATCTGTTCCACATTGTTTTTGATATTCTCCGAATAGGAGGTGACAATGGGACAGTTGTAGTGGTTGTTGGCGTCGGGGGTCTCGTTGCGCTCATAAAACAGGGCCGGATAGAAGATAAAATCCACGCCCTGCCGGATCAGCCAGGCGATGTGGCCGTGGGCCAGCTTGGCCGGATAGCACTCGGATTCACTGGGGATGGATTCGATGCCCAGTTCGTATATGTTATGGCTGCTCACCGGGGAGAGCACCACCTGGAAGCCCAGTCTGGTAAAAAAGGTGAACCAGAAGGGATAGTTTTCATACATATTGAGGACGCGGGGGATCCCTACGCGTCCCCGCACGGCCTTGTCCGGGGTCAGCGGTTCATATCCGAAGATCCGCTTCAGCTTGTATTCAAACAGATTGGGCACATGATCCGGATTTTTGGGCCGGCCGATGCCGCGTTCACAGCGGTTGCCGGAGATGTACTGCCTGCCGCCGGAAAAACGGTTGACGGTGAGACGGCACTGGTTGGTGCAGCCTTTACATTTGGTCATGGTGGTTTCAAATTCCAGCGCGTTGACCTGTTCTAAGGAGAGCATGGAGGTCTGGGTGCTACCGTCGAAACGCTCCCGGGCGATCAGCGCCGCCCCGAAGGCGCCCATGATACCGGCGATATCGGGCCGGATGGCCTGGCAGTCGGCGATCTTTTCAAAACTGCGCAGCACCGCGTCGTTATAGAACGTACCGCCCTGTACCACGATCCGCCCTCCCAGCTGCGAGGCGTCGGATACCTTGATCACCTTAAAGAGCGCGTTCTTAATGACGGAATAGGCCAGACCGGCGGAAATATCCGCCACGGATGCGCCTTCCTTCTGCGCCTGCTTGACCTTGGAGTTCATGAATACCGTACAGCGGGTGCCCAGATCGATGGGGTGTGGGGCAAACAGGGCGGCGTTTGCAAAGTCCTGTACGCTGTAATTTAAGGATTTGGCAAAGGTTTCGATGAAGGAGCCGCAGCCGGAGGAGCAGGCTTCGTTGAGCAGCACGCTGTCCACGGTGTGATTCTTGATCCGGATGCATTTCATGTCCTGTCCGCCGATATCCAGGATACAGTCCACCTGCGGATCGAAAAAGGCCGCGGCATAGTAATGGGCCACGGTTTCCACTTCTCCCTCGTCCAGCAGAAAGGCCGCTTTCATCAGCGCCTCTCCGTAGCCGGTGGAGCAGGAGCGGACAATCCGGGCCCCTTTGGGCAGCTTTTCATAAATTTCCTGCAGCGCGGCGATGGCCGTCTTTAAAGGACTGCCGTTGTTGTTGGAATAAAAAGAGTATAAAAGGGAACCGTCCTCGGCTACCAGGGCGGCCTTGGTGGTGGTGGAGCCCGCGTCAATGCCCAGATAGCAGTTGCCGGAATAGGTTTCCAGGGGCGCGGTCTTCACGCGGCTCTTTTCGTGACGGCTCTGAAACTGCCGGTATTCCTCCTGGGAGGAAAAAAGCGGATCCATCCGTTCCACCTCAAACTCCAGATGAAGCCCGGCGGAGAGCTTCTGCACAAGCTCCTGCATGGAAAAACACACTTCCGGTTTATGGTTCAAGGCGGATCCGATGGCCGCAAAAAGATGGGAATGATCCGTATTGACCACGTGTTCCGCGTCCAGCTTCAGGGTCCGGATAAAGGCGGCTTTCAGCTCCGGAAGAAAGTAAAGCGGCCCGCCCAGGAAGGCCACATGGCCGCGGATGGGCTTGCCGCAGGCCAGGCCGCTGATGGTCTGGTTGACCACCGCCTGAAAAATGGAAGCGGCCAGATCTTCCCTGGTGGCGCCTTCGTTGATCAGCGGCTGAATGTCGGATTTGGCAAATACGCCGCAGCGCGCGGCGATGGTGTATAGGGAGCTGTAATTTTTCGCATACTCATTTAAACCGGCCGCGTCCGTCTGCAGCAGGGAAGCCATCTGATCGATAAAGGAACCGGTGCCGCCGGCACAGATGCCGTTCATCCGCTGCTCCACATTGCCGTTTTCAAAATAGATGATTTTGGCGTCTTCCCCGCCCAGTTCGATAGCCACGTCCGTCTGGGGCGCCAGTTCCCGCAGGGCGGTGGATACGCTGATGACCTCCTGCACAAAGGGAACGCCCAGACAGCCGGCCAGCGTCAGGCCGCCGGAGCCCGTGATCATGGGGTGCAGCCGGATATCGCCCAGCTTTCCTAAGGCCTGCTTTAGCAGGCCGGCCAGCGTCTCCTGAATGTTGGCAAAATGACGGCGGTAATCGGAAAAAACCAGCCTGTGATCCGGATCGAGGATGGCGATCTTGACCGTGGTGGAACCGATATCGATTCCCAGCGCATAACCGGCGCCGGGGGTGTTATGTGTTTCCTGCATGTATCTCACTCTTTCTATGTGTTCGGAAGGGTCTGTCAACGGCCGTTTGCCGTTTCGGTGTGTTTTACAACTTTCTTATTATAATGCAGAGCCCGCGATACCGCAATGAAACGAAGGTTAAAATCCTGTTAAAAATTCAAAAAAATTCTTACGGAAATATAAAATGGAGTGGGAAACATTGCCTTTTTGATTCGGGAATGGTAAAATAGCCACAGGTATTTCCCAGACTTTTGATATAAACAGGAAAGGTGCTGGTTCCCATGAAAAAACGCAATCGTATGAAAGAAAAACTGGAGAAATATGCGATTCCCAATCTCACGCTGTATCTGATCATCTGTTACGGGATCGGGTACCTGCTGCAGATGCTGGCTCCCAATGTGTTTTATTATCTGTTGCTGGATCCCTTCCTGGTATGTAAGGGACAGATTTGGAGACTGGTGACCTGGGTGCTGATTCCGCCGGAGAATACCAATATTCTTTTTGTGCTTATCATGCTGTATCTGTATTATTCGCTGGGCAGCCTGCTGGAACGGCTGTGGGGCACCTATCAATATAACGTCTATCTGTTTTCCGGGATCCTGTTCACGATTCTGGGCGCGTTCGTGCTGTGCGGATACTGTGCCCTCATGGGGGCGCAGCCCATGGGGATTCCGGGCTTTTATGCCCTGGCCAACGGGAACCTGATCAGCTTTGCCCAGTTTTCCACGTATTATATCAATATGTCAATTTTTCTGGCCTGCGCGGCCAGCATACCGGATGTGCAGCTGATGCTGATGTTCCTTTTCCCCATCAAGGTCAAGTGGCTGGGGATCTTTTACGGCGTCATGCTGGTGCTGCAGTGTGTGCAGGGAGGGCTTTCCGCCTGGATCGTGGCGCTGTTCTCGCTGCTGAATTTCCTGATTTTCTTTTTGCGTTCCCATGGGAAGATGCGGCTGTCGCCTGGCCAGGTAAAAATGCGGCACGAATTTCGCAGGAAGATGCGGACGGCGGAGCATGAGAACCGGGGCGTGACGAAGCACAAATGCGCCATCTGCGGCAGGACGGAGCTGGACGGGGACGATCTGGAATTCCGGTTCTGTTCCAAATGCAACGGCAACTACGAATACTGCCAGTATCATCTGTTTACGCATGAACATGTCAAATAGGCGCAGAGACAGGCGGAGAGGACATTCATGAACGAGGAAAGAAAATTTGCAAAAGCGCTGGAAACACTGTGCGCGCTGGCAAAAGAACAGGGGGACACCGTTTCCCGAAAGCAGCTGGAGGACATTTTTTCAGAGGCGGGTTTTTCCCTGGAAAAACAGCAGATCGAGCAGATTGAAGAATATCTGAAGCAAAAGCGGATCGGCGTCGGGGAACCGGTGGATCCCGATTCCTATCTTTCCGAGGAAGAAGGCCGGTATCTGGATTTGTATCTGAAACAGCTGGAGGCACAGGAGGAACTGACGGAAGGAGAAAAAGAGGCGGTGACGCTGTCCGCCATGGCCGGGGATCGGAGGGCGCAGCAGCAGCTCATTCAGGTTTTCCTGCCGCAGGTGGCCCAGATCGCCAGACTCTATGCCGGACAGGGCGTGGGACTGGAGGATCTGGTTGGAGAAGGCAATCTGGCGCTGGCGGCGGCTGTCGGAGAACTGAAGGGCGCTTCCAGCGCCAAAGAGGCCCAGGGAACGGTCGCAGGCAGAATCATGGAAGCAATGGAAGATCTGGTAGAGCAGAGCGCACAGGAGGAAAAGACCGGGGAAAAGCTGGCAAAATGGGCCAATGAGGTGCAGGATAAGGCGCGCAGTCTGGCCGAGGAACTGGGACGGAAGGTAACGGTGGAGGAACTGGCGCAGGAGAGCGGAATGTCCGAGAAGCGGATCCGGGAGGCTGTGCGGATAACGGCGGAGCAGATCGATTATCTGGAAAAAGAGGGCAAACCAGGCGATGGCACAGGACAGGGATTTTAAACATATTCTCCAGGATTTCGGCAATTATTATATTGGCGCCCGCTTTACTTACCGGGAAATGATGGAAAGCGAGGAGATGCCCTTTAAATGGAGGGCCATCATCGCCCATTATTTTTCCAAGGAGGTGGATCTGGATACCACCATGGAAAATCACATCTTTTTTCTGGAGGAGACGGATTTTGCCTATCAGACGTATAAACAGCTCAAGGTCAGGTTCCGGATGAGCGTTTGGGTGCCCTACGACAAGAAGGGACGCCGGGTGGATCACTATGAGAGCAGGGAATATAAAATCGAAGAAATCGTCGGGAACCGGGCGCTGCATGAACAGATGGACACGATCCTTGTGGAGGAGCTTCATCTGACGAAGCTGGCGCTTTTGTCCTTTGTGGTATGAAGGAGAGAAAGGAACATCGGAGATGAGAACAGAACGACTGACAGCATACGAGATACTGCGCCGGGAGGAAATTGGGGATCTGCGTTCTACGGGATGGCTTCTGCGGCACAAAAAGAGCGGCGCGCGGCTTGCCCTTCTGGAAAACGACGAGGAAAACAAGGTTTTCTTCATCGGGTTTCGGACGCCCCCGGCGGACAGTACGGGTGTGGCCCATATTCTGGAGCATTCCGTCCTGGAGGGTTCCAGACAGTTCCCGGTCAAGGATCCTTTCATCGAACTGGTCAAGGGATCGCTGAATACGTTTTTAAACGCCATGACCTATCCGGACAAGACGATGTATCCCGTGGCAAGCTGCAACGATAAGGATTTTGCAAATTTGATGCACGTTTATCTGGATGCGGTTTTCTATCCGAATATTTACCGGGAGCCCCGGATCTTTTATCAGGAGGGCTGGCACTATGAAATGCAGGAAGCCTGCGACGAACTGACCATAAACGGCGTCGTATATAACGAGATGAAGGGAGCCTTTTCTTCGCCGGACGACGTGCTGGATCGGGAAGTGCTCAATTCCCTGTTTCCCGATACGCCCTACGCTCATGAATCGGGCGGGGATCCGGACGTGATCCCGTCGCTGACCTACGAGGATTTCCTGCAGTTTCACAGAAAGTACTATCATCCGTCCAACAGCTACCTCTATCTGTACGGGAACATGGATATGGAGGAGCGGCTGCTGTGGCTGGACGAACACTATCTGTCGCACTTTGACAAGCTGGAAGTGGATTCCGGGATTCCCCTGCAGGCGCCCTTTTCGGGGCCGAAGCAGCTGCGCAGGGAGTATCCTGTGGCGCAGGACGAACCGCTTTCCCACAACACCTATCTGACCTGCAACATGGCAGTGGGGGACGTGCTGAACCGGGAGGAGTATGTGGCTTTCCAGATTCTGGACTATGCACTTTGCACGGCCCAGGGCGCACCGCTCAAGCAGGCCCTCCTGGACGCCGGGATCGGCCAGGACGTTTACAGCACTTACGAAAACGGGACGAGACAGCCTTTTTTCTCCATTGTGGCAAAAAATGCGGACGAGTCCCAGAAGGAAGCGTTTGTGGAACTGATAGACCGGGTGCTTTTCAAGCTGTGCCGGGAGGGGCTGGATAAAAAGGCGCTGGAAGCCGGGCTGAACTATTATGAATTTAAGTACCGCGAGGCGGATTTTGGATCGTATCCCGCCGGGCTGATGTATGGGCTGCAGATGATGGACAGCTGGCTCTACGATGAGAACGAACCCTTTTTGCACATTGCGGCGGGAGAGACTTACCGGACGCTGCGGCAGAAGATTCCGGGGAACTATTTTGAGTCCCTGGTGGAGACGAGACTTTTGCACAACCCTCACAGAACCGTGCTGGTGCTGGCGCCCGTGAGAGGACTGGCACAACAGCGGGAGGAGGCGCTGGCAAAGCAGCTGGCGGCGTACAAGGCCTCCCTCACCCAGGAGCAGATCGCAGCCATCGTGGAGCGCACCAAGGAGCAGGAGGCGTTTGCCGGGGAGCCCGACCGCCCGGAGGATCTGGCGAAAATCCCGATTTTGGAACGAAAGGATATCCGGCGCCAGACAGAGCCTCTGTTTTTGGAAGAAAGAAAACTTTCGGATACGGTGGTCTTATATCATCCGATTCCCACCAACGGCATCGCCTATTTCCGGCTGCTGTTCGACTGTTCGGGGGTGCCGGCGGAACTTTTCCCTTATCTGGGTATTTTAAAGACGGCCATGGGAATGGTGGACACGGCGCGGTATTCCTACAAAGAACTGTTTGTGCAGATCGATCTGGCCACCGGCGGACTGGTTCCGGTTACCAACATCTACACGGACGCCCGGGATCTGTCCCGTCAGACGGTGCGGTTCGAACTGAAAGGAAAAGCGTTTTTTTCTCAGCTGCCAAAGGCCATGGAGCTGGCGCAGGAGATGCTTTTGACTTCGGATTTTTCCGATGGAAAGCGCATGGCGGAGATTTTGGCCGAGCTCAAATCCCATCTGCAGGCGACCATGATGTCGTCGGGCGATATGGTGGCCAGCCAACGGGCGCTGTCCTATGTGTCCCGGACCGCCGCCCTGCAGGAGGTCATCAACGGGATGGACTTTTACGCACTGGTGGAGAAGCTGACGGGGGACTGGGAAAACCGGAAAGCGGATTTGGCAAAAACCCTCAACCGCCTGTGCCGGTGCATTTTCCGGCCCGAGAATCTGATGCTCGACTTTACCGCCGCAGAGGAAGAACCCTATGCGGACTTCTGCCAGTCGGCCCGAAAGCTGAAAGAAAAGCTGTTTACGGAGACTGTGGCCCACGGGGGCTTTGTGCCTGAAACGATCCGGAAAAACGAAGGCTTTTTTGGCGCATCCCAGGTACAGTACGTCTGCCGTGCGGGCAATTTCATTCAGAAGGGCCTGCCCTATACGGGCGCGCTGCGGATTTTAAAGAGCATTTTAAACAACGAATACCTGTGGAACAATGTGCGGGTCAGGGGCGGCGCATACGGTTGTATGTGCAACTTCGGAAAGAGCGGCGATTCTTATCTGGTTTCCTACCGGGATCCCAACCTGGGCAAAACCCTTGGGGTCTTTGAACAGGCACCGGAATTTGTGGAAGGGCTGGTCTTAGACGAAAGGGCCATGACGCAGGCGATCATCGGCACCATCAGCGTGCTGGATATGCCGCTTACACCGGCGGCAAAGGGACTGCGGGCTATGAGTCTGTATCTGACCAATCAGTCGCAGGAGGAAATCCAGAAAGAGCGGGAACAGATTCTGGACGCCACGGCGGAGGACATCCGGGCGCTGGCGGATCATCTGCGTGCGATTTTGTCGGACGGCTGTCTGTGCGTTGTGGGAGGCGAAAAAAAGCTGAAGGAAGAAAAGGAACATTTTCTCACGCTGAAACCGTTGTATCAGGGGGGCTGAGTCCCCCTAAGAAGCCGTTTGGGACGGCGAAAGGATGGAAAAATGAAAAAGAGACAACACATATTTCCGGGGGCAAGACTGACGGCAGCTGCGCTGGCGCTGCTTTTGACGGCTCAGCTGACGGGCTGCGGCGGGTCAGACAGCAAGTACGCATCCGGCGCTGCGCAGGACACCGCTGCGGCGACGGAACTGCCAGCCGGATCGGCCGCGTATGACGGCGGTATATATGAATACGCTGAAATGGAGGAGGATGCAGGCGACGTTTCGGACGCGACGGTGCAGACAAACCGCAAGCTGATTCGCAACGTGGACATGAGCGTGGAGACCAGGGAGTTTGACACGCTTCTTGCAAATGTAAAAAGCAGGGTGGAAGCTCTGGGCGGTTATATCGAGCAAAGCGATGTCTACAACGGAAGTTATACTTCCGATTACCGTTCCAGGAGCGCTTCCCTCAAAGTGCGCATCCCCGCGGACCGGCTGGACAGTTTTCTGGACGAACTGGAGGATCAGTCCAATGTCCTGCGCAAAAACGAATCGGTGGAGGACGTGACGCTGCAGTACGTGGATCTGGAAAGCCACAAGAAAGCGCTGCTGGCGGAGCAGGAGGGACTTCTGTCCATGCTGGAGAGCGCCCAGAGCATAGAGGATATCATCGCTATCAACGAAAAGCTGACGGATGTGCGCTATCAGCTGGAAAGCATGGAGTCCCAGCTTCGTACATACGACAATCAGATCGACTACAGTACGGTCTATCTGGATGTGGAGGAAGTGGAACGCTATGAACCGGTGGCCAAAAAAGGCGCGTGGGAGCGTATCCGCGAAGGCTTTTTGGACAATGTCCGCCGGGTGACAAGCGGCATCTCCGAGTTCTGCATCAACTTTGTCATCGCACTGCCGATTCTGATTACGGCAGCGGTGGTGATCGGCCTGATGATTGTTCTGGTCTGGCTTCTGGTCCGGGCCAGTGAAAAAAGAACGCAAAAAAAGAGGGCGAAGCTGGAAGCCCAGGGCGTGACCTTTAACCGGTACGGCAGCAGGGTGAACCAGACGGCACAGCCGCCGTCCCAGGAAAAAGGGAAGGATCAGTGAGTCATCTTATGGGAAATGAGAAGGACACCCCCGGGACGCAGAAAAAATCCGGTTTTGCGGCGATTGTGGGAAGACCCAATGTGGGGAAATCCACCTTGATGAACCATTTGATCGGCCAAAAGATCGCCATCACCTCCAACAAACCGCAGACCACCCGGAACCGGATCCAGACGGTCTATACGGGGGAACAGGGCCAGGTGGTCTTCCTGGATACGCCGGGTATTCACAAGGCAAAAAACAAGCTGGGCAGCTATATGGTGCAGGCGGCGGAGAGCACGTTAAAGGACGTGGACGTGGTGCTGTGGCTGGTGGAGCCCACCACGTTTATCGGAGCCGGAGAGCGGCACATCCTGGCGCAGCTGAGACGCTGCAGACAGCCGGTGATTCTGGTGGTCAACAAGATTGATACGGTCAAAAAGGAACAGGTGGCCCAGGCCATTGACACCTATGCAAAAGAGATGGAGTTTGCCCAGGTGGTGGCGGTCAGCGCGCTGAGAAGCCGGAATACGGACACGCTGCTTTCCTGCATTTTCCGTTATCTGCCCTATGGGGAGCCCTTTTATGACGAAGACACGGTGACCGATCAGCCGCAGCGTCAGATTGTGGCGGAGATCATACGGGAGAAGGCGCTGCGGTGCCTGGAGGAGGAAATCCCCCACGGCATTGCGGTGGCCATCGAAAAGATGTCCTTTAAAGAGCGCATCGTGGATATCGACGCCACCATCATCTGCGAGAAGGATTCCCATAAGGGAATTATTATCGGAAAACAGGGAAGTATGTTGAAAAAAATCGGCTCCCAGGCCCGGCGGGATATAGAGGCTATGCTGGAGCTGCAGGTCAATCTGCAGCTTTGGGTGAAGGTGAAGAAGGACTGGCGGGACAGCGAACTGCTGCTGAAAAATTTTGGATATCACCCGTCCGACCGGGATTGAGAGAATAAGAAATTCAAAATGAGCGAACCCTATCGGTAAGACATAGGATAGGGGAGGCTTATGATGAAGGAAATAAATTACTGGCAGCAGTTTTTATCCACCGGAAAGGTGGAGGATTATCTTTCCTACCGCGCCGAGGAGGCGCGTAAGGAGAGGGATGAGGGCAGCTTACTGGTGACGGGAAGCGCCTCCTTTACGAGTCCCTTTGCCGAAGATACAGACGGCAGGAACCGGAAAGGGAAAGAAAAAGATGCAGGACTGCGTGGAAGTGACGGGAATCGTGCTCAAGGCGGATTCCATCGGGGAATATGACAGACGGCTGGTGATCCTGACAAAGGAAAGGGGCAAGATCTCCGCCTTTGCCAGAGGGGCAAAGCGGCAGAACAGCAGATTGATGGCGGCCGCCAGCCCGTTTACCTTCGGCGTTTTTTCTCTGTATGAGGGCAGAAATTCCTACAGCCTGCGGGAGGTTTCCCAGACGAATTATTTTGAAGCGCTCCGGTCGGATTATGAGGGGGCCTGTTATGGCGCCTATTTTCTGGAGTTGTGCGATTTCTGTACGCGGGAGAACAACGAGGAGAAGGAAGTATTGAAACTTTTGTACCAGTCGCTGCGGGCGCTGTGTCATCCGGCGCTGGACCGGCGGCTGGTGCGCTGTGTGTTTGAAATTCGGCTCGTTGTGATAAACGGAGAGTTTCCAGGTCTGCCGGAGGGAAAGTTTACGGAAGGAACGCGCCGTGCGGCGGCCTTTATTGCCGGCACGCCCGTGGAAAGGCTCTATACCTTTGCCGTACAGGATTGCGTGCTTGTTGAGCTTACCGGGATTGCAGCCGGACTGCAAAAGCGGTTTCTGCCCGGACAGTTTAAGTCGCTGGAGGTATTGCGCGCACTGTAGGACACCGTTTTGGCAA
>CANRGX010000032.1 GCA_947630215.1 uncultured Eisenbergiella sp.
ACATCTGCAATTTTCCATTTACCACAAATGAGCCAGCCGCATATGTTGTATTTTAGCAGA
Source organism: uncultured Eisenbergiella sp. (assembly GCA_947630215.1). Classification (GTDB taxonomy): domain Bacteria; phylum Bacillota; class Clostridia; order Lachnospirales; family Lachnospiraceae; genus Gallintestinimicrobium. The sequence continues at coordinate 61 of CANRGX010000032.1, forward strand.
TGCGCATTTCCGCTAAATACAGCTTTTACGGAAATGTTTACATCTACAGTTCACAACATATCACACCTGTGCAAGTGCCAGCCGCTGTTTCATCCCCAGGGAATATTTCCCGACTCTTTTTTTGTCCGTCGGATCGAGATGCACCAGTTCCATGAAATCCCGCATCTTCTGCCTGTCCTTTCTGTGCCTTAACCGATACAGAAAATCCAGATTCTGCAACCCGCTGTATTCTTCCAGAAACGCCGGTTCCTCTATGGAGCAGGCAATATTGTGGGGCATCCTCTCCCCAATTCCCACCGGTATATTGTCTATCAGAATTTCTCCCTCACTGACCGCCAGAAATCCGCAGATACATTTAAACAAAACGGTCTTCCCGGAGCCGTTATGCCCAACAAAACCCAGCGCCGTCCCTTCCTGCGCCGACAGGGATATTCCGTCAAGCACCTGTCTGGCGCCAAAGCGCTTTCCCACGTTTTTGATCTGTAAACTGTGCTTTTCTTCTGCCATCTTTTTCTCCGTACTTCCAAGTCCGCCTGAGAAGAATTTCCTCAGGCGGACGCTCAATGCTCTTATCAATCCGTCAGATCAGGGAGTCCATCTTCCTTCCAAGACATATTGTGGAGTCGTAATCGCATGATCTCGATCCCAACCATGCAACCGATAATATTCTCCTGCAATCCCCTTACTTCCTGCCAAATACGGACTCACTTTTGTAGCTAAATTATATCGTCCCTTCCTCCAAATAACCATGACATTTCCGGGGAAATAATTCCCCGGAAATGTCATGGTGGCATAGCATCTATATCAATATAATAACAATAGAGGTGATGTCATGAAAACTTTTTTTAAACTGGTGATTCCGTTCTTTTCCTTTCTGATATTCACAGAGGTAATGGGTTCAGAAATCCTGCATCCTCTCTGTCCTTCTATCAGCAAACCCAGGCAAGACGTTGTCACCGAATATGAAGAATCTTGCGAACCAAATTACGATGGGGAAGACTATAAAGAATCTATAATTTAATACCACTCAACATCCCTGTCAAAGTTTTCCCTGTAAAATCTGTCGTAATATTTCATTTCCTTCTTGATCTGAAACAAATCCGCCAGATAATAGACCTGCCGGAACAGCTCCCGATAATCCTCTTTCCGATCCCCAAGGAAGATGCGCGTTTCCCCATAATTGCCCATCAGTTTACTGAAAGATATATATCTATCCTTTTGACAGCAAAGGGAGATACCTGCAAGGCATATCCTGACGCAGTCCTGATAGCGGCCCATCATTCCATAACAGGTCGAAAGATTGACGATAGGAAGCATGGCCGAACTGTATCTGTCCGGCAGTAAAACTCGGCTCTTTTTCAACTGCTCCAGAAGATGCTCCCAGATAAAAACCGCCTTTTCCCGCTCTGTTGAAACAATCGCTACGGCGATGTGATTCAAGGCTTCCGCCCTGGCCTTTGAAAGGTACCGGTTCCAGAAGGTCTCCTCGAAAATATCCGGATACTCGCACTTTAAGAATCTTTCGCAAGATGCGATCACTTCTTTCCTTCCCACCTTTTTTAAAGAAGAAAGAATGGTAACATTTGTCATCTCCAGAACGCTCTGATTATATTCGTCCGACAACTCGCCGCTTTTTTCAAGGCTCGCCCTTACCTGTGCCAATTCCCTTTTTGCATCCTCATAGCGGGTGGTGGAAATGGCCCGGTATACCTTTTGCATTTTCTCCAGAATAAAGTAATCCCTCGTGTGCAGCCGCGGATTGATAAACTCCTCCTCCACCGACAGTCTTTCGCGCACCGCAAAATAATGCTCCGTATGCAAGGTATGCTTCCCGTTTTCCGCCCGGGATAAAGTCTCGGGAGAAAACAGCAGGCCGCTCATTTCCTCCTGCGACAGACCGTCCATGACCCGGTAGGCGCGGATCATCTCCTGGAGCAGATAAAGCTCCTGCTCCCACTGACAGGGAAAGATACTGTTATTTTTTTCCACAGGATACCGTCGGAAAATCTCCCGAACCGTCCACAGCCATTTCCGGCACCGCCCGGCATACTCCCCCTGGCAATCGCAGCGCAGATAACAGGAGAGCAATTCCTCCATATCCGCAAGATGACCCGTGTCCCGCAGCATTTCTATGGCTTTACGGCACAACTGTCCGCATTCCGAAAAACGTCCTTCTTCCAAAAGGAGCGGGGCCAGAATCCGGACTACCTGCGGATACAGGATGCTTCGCATCTCATCTTCCACATTCCTTTCCAAATATCCTATGAGCTCCCAAAGCAGCTTTCCAGCCTGTGCTTTTTCGCCGTTTTTTACCAAAAGATCCGACAGCTTCACCAGAATAAATGTCTCCCCGGCACTCAAAAGGAGCTCCCGAAACGGCACGCGATCCACGGGGACGGTCAGACTGGCTGCTTTTTTCAAAAGCTCCATACTTTCGGCATCCTTTCCCCGCCGTTCCTGCAGAAAAGACCGCATAACATACAAAAACTGTTCCTGCAGGGCGCAATCTCCCACTTCGCCAGGGGAAACGGGATCCTCAAGCAGATCCTGCACGGTCTGGATCCGATTTTCTCTGGCCGCCTGCAGGATCTGCCCTTTCCAGGACAGATAGTGATATTCCCGGATGGATATCACCGCGTTTAAGCTGACCACCGATGCCCCCAGTCTCTGCATCAATGCGTTAAACAAAAGCATATGGGGCGCCCGCTCTCCTCTTTCGTACCTCGAAAGCGCGGAAACGGAACACAGGCCCCTGCACAGTCTCGACTGGCTGACCCCTTTTCGTTCCCGCAGACGAAACAGCAGTTCCCCGAAAGAATTGTCCCTCTGCATATGGCAGTTTCCCCTCTGTGCCCGCTGTTTTTTGGAAACGGCGGAGAAATAGCTTTCTGTATCATAAGTATACCATATCCCGGGCGGAAACCTTATAATAAATTTCTTGCATTGTAATCCGGGATTCCATACCCATCACACCGCCAAAAGGAAACGCATAAAGTATTGACAGAGTGAATATAATAGGCATATGATTGAAAAAGGAGGTGAGAATATGGCTGCAGTAAGCACAAATATCAAAATCGATCCGGTATTGAAACAGGAGTCACAGGAACTTTTTGAGAGTTTCGGTCTCAGTCTGAGTTCCGCCATCAATATGTTTCTGCGCCAGGCGGTGCGGGAACAGGCAATCCCTTTTCGCGTTGGAAATCCCATACCAAACGCCGTCACCCTGAAGGCAATCGAAGATGCGCGAAACGGCATTGGCCTGAGCCGTGGATTTTCGTCTGTGTCGGAACTGATGGAGGACTTGGATGCTGACGATTAAATATCAGACGGCTTTTAAGAAAGATTACAAGCGGATAAAAAAGCGTGGGTATGATATCAGACGGCTTGAAAATGTCGTGGGCATGCTGGCGTCCGGCCAGGAACTGCCGGCAGAATACAAAGATCATAGTCTGCTCGGCGTTTATAAAGGATGCCGCGAATGTCACATAACGCCGGACTGGCTACTCGTATACGAAATCAGAGGAACCGAACTTCTTTTACTGCTGACCCGTACCGGGACGCACAGTGATATATTTTGACAGACGAGGCATAACGCGTCTTAGACAGAAACCTTGATATAAATTATATTTTATGTAACTTTTGCACAGAGAAATGGAATATACATTATAGAAATACATATTCAATCTGTATTTCTGACAACTTCTTTTTCGGATATTTTTGTCTGAAATATCCACAATTTCTTTCCGGGCCCTCGATGGCGGTTTTCTCCCCATGGAGGGCTTTGATCACGGCTTTAGCCTTGCGGATCGGAGGGGACAGCAACCGTTTTCTGATGCAGATCCTCCCAATCCATTACCCTGTCGTAGAATCCGTCCCGCTGCCCATAATAATCCAACATCATAAACAGCGACGTGTTCAGAACGGACAGCTCCCTTTTCTGTTTTAGTAAATCCGTCTGTTTTTTTAAGATTTTATCCGTCTGGGATAAATCGCGATACAGGCTGTATTCCGGCTTCCCCCAAATACCGGACATCAGACTGTTCAACTTGTAAACATTCATTTTTGTCAGCCCATCAAAATTCTCACGGCTGTATGTATCAAGATGCACCCGGGTCAATTTTCTGCGCGCAACAATCTGCTTATAATCTCTCATCCGGTCCACAGAGATTGTATTGTTCTGATATCCCTCGTCAAAAAACGAATCGCAGTCCCGATAGGATTCCAGCATGGGATAATTCAGATACAACCGCAAGAACCTGAATTTCTCTATTCTTTGAATGCTCCATTAATATACATTTTCTCCAAATTGTGTGCCTCCCGGATTTCCCTGTCCGTCGCATCATACAGGTTGCCAATCCGGTTTTCTGTCATAAGGAAGCAACAGTCCGGCCTGGTTAGACGATTCTGCATCAGATACGTATTATGAGTGGTCAAAATTGTCTGAAACCCTCTCGCGTGATTTAACCGAAGTACGATATTTTCCGCAGATTCATAGTGGAAAAAGGCGTCAAATTCGTCTATAAACAATAAAGAAATTTTGTCAAACGCAGAGATACTCCAAATATAAAATAAAAACAACGCTTTTGTACCCGTGGAAGCCAGGGAAAGGAAAGGCGCCATATTCTTCCCATCGTCATAAACAGCGCACAATTCATGACTCCCATTTACAGAACGGAATTTCAACCGATAAAATATGCCGTTATCCCGCAGGAAACTTTCAAACTCTCTGATCTTCCCGCTCTCGTAAAGGCGCTCTGTAAGCATGCTGGAACCATTCGTAAATCCGGAATAAACATTCCCCTCCGAAAGGCTTCTGTACCAGAGCATATTCTCGCAGAACTGTATCATCTTCGTTATGGCTGGAGAGAAATTGGTCGGCGTATTGCGGTAAATATATTTCAGCACGGACAGCCGGTTGTCCACCAAATCAATATTCAATTCTCCGGCCAGACACCGATCCACAAACCTGATATTCAGATCAAAATAGTCATAATCCAGCATCTTTACTCCATTGAGGAATAAAGTTTCCCGCACCAGATAATCCTGATCCATTTTCTGATATTCGTATAGGATTTCATCCCCGTCAAACCAAAAAACATACCGGAAGCTTACCGGCTGATCCACCTGTTCGAGATTCCTGTAATAGGATAAATAGATGGCAGGCATCCTCTCCTTATCCGTCAGATGGGAAACAATATCAAACAGAGCAATGCCCAGAGAACTCTTTCCGATTCCGTTCTTCCCATAGATAATTGCCTTGTTCACAATGCCGTCTTTTACAAGCTCCCGGTTGAAGCTGTAGTCCCTTGCGTTCAGATCAAAAATAAGTTTGTCCTTAAAGCCTTTAAAATTCTCTACCTCAAAACGTTTTATCATTTGTACTGTTCCCCATGTGTCCGATTTTCTCCGTATTTCCATTTTATCTCTCCTCGTTCCTGTCGTCAATCTATTCCGTAAAAAAATTCCGGCCCCGTATTTTTTTTACGGTACATAAAAGTATATCCATTGGAACGCATAGAATATACGAAAAAAGGAACTGAGATAAAATTTTTTACCCGTTGACCATCCTTCTGACCACCGGTATCTTTTCCAAAAGAAGCGTCACTAATAAAGCGGGCACAAGCAGAACGATATTTTTGAGCAGATTCGTCCAGACGCTGAAAGAAATGCCGTGCGCAGCCAGCCAGCCCGCCAGCGGATTGGTCAGAAGCCAGCCAAAGATCCAATGAATGTAAAAAAGGCCCAGCGTCCGGCTGGCCGCCGCGCGCACACCGGCCGCCAGCTGCCTCTGCCGGATCCGCAGACTGCGGCAGAATAAAAACAGCCCCACGGCCATCAGAATCACCGGGACGTGACGGTAGCCCTCCTGCAGCAAAATGCCGTCCCATTCCGGCCGGCCGCTGATAAACCATTTCACGCCCCAGAGCATGAAAAGCCCGGCCAAAAACAGGAGCGCGCAGCCCAGACGCCGGAGCGCGGGCGGCAAAGACTTTTCCGGTTTGTCCGCCCTATGGGGCCCGTTTTGAAGCAGAGCGCCCAGCAGAAAAAAGCCCAGCATATTTCCATACTTCCCAAAGGGCTGAAAGGCCATGAGCGGATCCAAGGAAAGCCCAAAGGGGATCCCTGCCCGGCGCAGCATTTCCCCGCACACGCCCAGGCTGTACAGGCCGTTGGTACAAAACAGACTCAAAACGGCCGTGCCCCACAAAAGCTTCCGCCCGGCTCCAACGTCCGTATTGTCCGTTCCCTGCCAGTCGAAGGCCGCGCGCGCCAGCGGAAATACCAGATAGACCGCCAGAAGCGCCTCAATAAACCACAGATGCCCGTTGATCAGGCCCGGCAGATCCCCGAAGAAAAAAAGATATTGCAAAAGATCCGTTCCGTTTGTCCCGCTCAGATCGGCCCCGGTCAGCGGCGGGAGCAAAAGCAGATAGATCAGCTTCCAGACAACCAGCACCAGATACACGGAAACGGTCTTTTTGATATGCCGGGCAAGACGCAGGGGCCGGGCAAACAGCAGCGCTCCGTTCACCATGAAAAAGACGGGCACCGCCACCCAGCAGGCACACATACACAGATTGGCCGCCACCGTTTCCGACAACAGCACAAAATGACAAAAGACCACCAGAAAAATGGCAATCGCTTTCAGAATATCCAGATATTGCACCCGCTCTTTCATCCCATTCTATCCTTTCAAAATCCGCCTGCGATCCGACCAGATCACATACGCCAGCGTATAGGCCGCCATAAAACCGGATACCGCCGGCGCGATACAGCCGATGAGAAACAGATTATCCGGCCAGAACGTATAGGTCAGACAGATCAGAGGCATCCGCAGCGCCAGCGCCCCGAAACAGCAGCTGATCATCGTAAAAACCGTCTGGGAACGGCCGTTTAAATATCCGTTGAGCGTAAAGACAAAGGCCACCGCCAGATAATCATAGCTGCAGGAAGTAAAGAACGGAATCCCCGCCGCAATCACATTTTGATCCCTGTCAAAAATCCCGATCATCGTCTCCGGGGAAAGCTGCGCCCACGCCCAGAAACAGGCGGAAGCCAGAAACGAAAAAACCATCCCCGCTATCAGGGACTGCTGCGCCCGCCTGGGCTTGTCCGCCCCATAATTCTGCGCCGTGATGGCCGCCAGCGCGCTGGCCACGGAGGTGGCCGGCAGCATGGCAAATACATCGTATTTACTGGCAATCCCCACCGCCGCCGCCGCGAACACGCCCAGGCGGTTGGTCACGGAGGTCAGAAACAGGAAGGACAGGCGCACCATACACTCCTGCAGGGAAATGGGCACGCCGATACGGGCCAGCTCCTTTGCCAGTCCCCTGTCGATCCGGAAGTTGGACAGCCGGAACGTAAAAATAAACCGCTTCCGGTTCAGATAAATCACCGCGCACACCATGCTGATCCCCTGGGAAAAAACGGTAGCCAGCGCCACGCCGGAAACGCCCATTCCCAAAAACCGCACCAGCGCCACGTCTCCGGCGATGTTGAGCACGCACGAAAGCGCCACAAAGTACATCGGGCTCCTGGAATCCCCATAGCCCCGCAGAATGGCGCTGATGGCATTATAGCCGCAGATGAAAAAAATCCCGCAGAAACAGATGGTCACATACTGTTTCGCCCCCGCCAGACTCTCCTGCGGTGTCTGCAGCGCGACCAGGATCGGATCGGAAAGCGCCAGCATCACAAAGGTAAGCAGAATCGCTGCCAGAGAAAATACCGTCAGCGTGGTGCCGATGGCCTTTTTCGTTTCCTCCTGCCTGCGCATCCCCGTATATTTTCCCACCAGAATGGTGCCTCCCAGCGTCAGACCCGACACCATGCTGGTAATAATCTGGGGCACCTGCGTTCCGGTCGATACGGCCGCCACGCTCTCCGGCGGGCAGTACCAGCCAATGACCATCAGATCCACCGCGCCGTAAAGCGCCTGTATCAGATTCGCTATCAGATACGGAACGGAAAAGGTCAAAAGCACTCTGAATACATTCCCTTCCGTCAGCAAATTCCGCTGTTTTTCCATAAGCTGTTTTTGTTCCTCCCCTCCGGGTTTGGTCAAAGCCGGATCGCCACGCCGGCCCTGGGCCTGACCACCGGAATGTGCAGATGGTTTTCCTCCATTTTTTTCTTCAGTCCTCTGGTGTCCACGCTTTCGGACACCGGCGGAAAGGCGTTGTCGAAATGATCCAGCAAAACGCGCGCGGGCCGCAGCGTCTTGATCACGTGCAGCGCCGTCTCCTCCAGGCGGGCGCATCCCTGATAGGGCAGGATCAGCAAATCCGCTCCCTTCGGGTAAGCTGCATCCTCACGAATGCCCAAACTGCCCATCACCAGCACCCGTTTTCCCTCCGCCTGCACCTCGTAGATCAGGGTCTGTCCCTTTTCCGGAAAATGCAGATGCAGCCACAAAAGAGCCAGGCTGTTTCTCAGATACCGCAGCTTTGTCCAGGAAAACAGCGCCTTGACGGTCCGCAGCGCTCCCGGCGCGGCGTGCCGGCCCGGCCAGACCTTCACCCGCACGTCCCCCAGCCGGATCTCCGTTCCCGGGCGCACCTCCACCACGTTTCCAGTATCGCATCCCAGGCGGGAAAGCGTTGCGGCCGCCACACTGCCGCAGTAGACGGTGGCCTCCGCTTCCCCATCCTCCTCCAGAAACGCCGGTACATCCGAAAGATGATCCAGATGTCCATGGGTGACAAAAACCGTCTCCTCCTCCAGGAAGTCCTCTATACAGTTGGGATTTTCCCCGCCTATCAGCTGCACAAACGGATCAAACAACAGGCGTTCTCCCGCCGCCTCTATCCGGACGGCTGCCGTTCCGAGCCATGTGATTTTCATTTCCGACCCCTTTTCTTTCCTTCTTCACACGTCTGCACACACTTTTGCCGCAGGAAAGTCCCGTCCTCCTCCCCATCGGCCGTCTCCCGCGCGGCAGAAAGATCCCGCAGACCGGCCGCCATCAGAATTTTTCTCCCATCTGGCGTTCTGGTAAAGATCAGGTCGCACGCTCCGATACAGGGGGCCATATGGGCCGCAAAGCACCGGGCGTCCTCCTTCCTGCGTCCGAAAAGTTCCGGCACGGGATAAAAAACGCGCTCGCCGGCCACCGGTTTTGTCACCCGCAAAAGATACCGGGGCTGCTCCACATTGCCCAGAAACTCTGCCAGCGCATCGGCGAACAGATTCTTTTCCCGCTGTGTCCCGCCCCGCAGACAGGCATAATATACCGGTTGTTCCTTTTTTTCTCCTGTGCCGTCCCCTCCGGCGTTCTCCTGCTCCACGGCCACGTACAGACCGTTCGGGGAAACCTCTCCCAATTCCTGCAGGGCAGCAAGCAGCGCGTTCCCCACGGCTTCTGCAAACAACTGCGGGCTGGAAAAAACCGCTTCGCTGCGCTTGCTTGCCGCCCTGTAAAGAACGCCTGCCAGCGCGCCGCCCAGGGACGCTATGGCCAGGAACGGATGCCCTGCAAGCCCCAGCAGGATCGCAGCGGCCGCGCCTGCGGCGGCGGCAGCCGTCCCAAAACCGGCCCGCTTCTGATATTTTCTGAACTGCCCCTTGGCCCGCAGCGTCCCGGAAAAGAGTCCTACGCGCTCCACCGTTTCCATCCCGTCCATGGCGGCCAGCGCGCGCCCCCACTTTTCCCTCAGTCCCGTCCGGTCCGCGCAGAGCGTCTCCATTTTTTCGTTGATGTGATCCAGCTGTACGTTTCCGTAAGGCGGCCGGATATAGGTCAGGCGTCCCAACCCGCTCTCTATCCGATCCATCTCATAATTTACGCCCAAAAAACTGTCAAAACGCCGTTTCAGCGTTGCAAAATCCGCCGTCTGTCCTTCCATCGCCCGGTTGGATTTCACCCCGTCCCTGGTTTCCTGCCAAAGCGGATCCATACAGATCAGATGCCAGATATTACTGGCTTTCTCCGGATTCTCCCGCTGCGTCCGGATGGCGCGGCCCCTCATCTGGTTGCTCAGCATAAAGGAACCCACAAAAGAAGCCAGGATCAGGGAATTGATGCAGGGGGAGTCCCAGCCTTCGCCCAACAGGGATTTCGTCCCCACCAGCACGCGGATCAGCCCCTGGGAAAACAGTTCCGTCAGGTAAACGGCAGGACGCGGCCCGCCGCCGGACAGGGAAACCTGATAATAACCCTGGGCCGCGCATTCCTTCAGCATAGCGCGCTGCCCGTTCTCCTGCGCCATCTGCAAAAACGCATCTTTTGCGGACTGCGGCAGGATCACCACGCTTCCGGACAGCGCGGCCAGCCTTCCGTCTGCCCTGCCGCTGCGGCGCAGCGCCTCAAAAATGGGGACGACGCCCAGCGTTTCGATGGGCTGCGATTCCCTGCCCACGGCGGACAGATACTCTCCCCGGATATAATCCGTCAATACCAGGAGCCGCAGATCCGCCCCCAGATTTTTCTCCTCCACCTTTACGATCCTGCAGATGCTCTCCAGCTTGCCCAGACTGTTGGTCAGCATCTTGTCCACTTCGGAGCTGGCAGAAAGCTCCACCTGGTTTTTATGGATCAGACCTCTGGCCCGCAGGCTGTCCGCCAGCGTCTTCCGAAACGCTTCCGGACAGTCATAGCTGTCTGTGTCCTCGAACAAAAACCCCTGCAGCAGCGCCGCCAGCAGCGCCGGATTCATCTCCGGAACCGGCATTTCTCCGAGGGTCTCTGCCAGATGCGGCGGAATTGGTTGTTTCCCGTTTTGGAAAAAAGAAAGAAGCGCCAGCAGATAAAACCGGTTCTGCGCAGAGTCCCTTTCCCATTCCTCCGGATGGGACAGGCCCCGGTAGGAAAATACGGCCCGCCGGAAGGTCTCATCCTGCAACAGCGCCTGATACGCCTTTCCCGATTCCTTACAGAACTTTTTCAGTGCCGCCGCTTCCTCCGGGGTCGGCAGATTGAAATAGACGAAATCCTGATGCGGACAGAGACTTTTCTCCTTCACCAGCTCCGGCACGCCGATCTCCTCGTCGATGGGGCCGCACAGACCGATATACCGGTTCCATTGTGCCGGTGTGGAATCATACGGCGGCGTGGCGGTCAACGCGATGAGAATGGGATCCGCATAGTGCCCGACCACTTCTTCCAATGCCTTCTGCCACTCGCTGCGCAGATGATGGGCCTCGTCCAGACAGAAGGTGCCAATCCCGGCCGTATCCAGTGCCCGGTAGAGATCAAAGGCCCGGTAGTCTGCTTCCTCCCGGCTCCCGTCCTCATCCTCCTCCACATTTTCCTTCCGGCGCAGACAGCTGTGCAGCGCCTGATAGGTGATGGCGGTAATGGCGGCCGGATGCCGGATATCGCGGGAAAGCAGCTCCGGCGCCCCGCCGAAATCCTCCCGGATCCGTTCCAGCCACTGCTCCCGGATCGTGATGCTGGGCGCCAAAATCAGACAGGGCCTGTCCACCCTGCCGATCAGTTCGATTCCCAGCGTGGTTTTCCCGGAACCGGGCGCCGCCACCACATGGATCCGTCCGTCCTCCAGGTAGCGTTCTGCGTTGTCCAGCACCCTGGCCTGATAGCTGCGCCATGTCCCGTAAAAATGCAGGCCGCTTCGGATCGGCCCCGCCGTTTTTTGGTTCCGTTTTTTTCCGGCCATCCGTTCCCTCACTCCAGCGTCAGATCGCCTTCCCGAATCCATCCGATCCGCCGCAGAACAGCGCAGAATCCGGTGCTCAACACCGCAGGCAGCACAAAGCAGATCAGAATCAGCCCCAGCCAGTCCATAGGCGTAATGGCGGCCTTACTGCCTGCCTCAATATCCGCCAGCCATCCCGTATAAACGCCGATCTGCCCCACCAGGCCGCAGGTGCCCATTCCGGAAGATACGGCGGGCCCGTTCATCTGCAGGCCGAACAGACAGGTGGCAAGGGGGCCGGTAATCGCGGCCGTCAACGTAGGCGGGATCCAGATTCTGGGATTTTTCAGAATATTTCCCATCTGCAGCATACTGGTTCCCAGTCCCTGGGATACCAGGCCGCCCCATTTATTCTCTTTAAAGCTCATGACGGCAAATCCTACCATCTGCGCACAGCAGCCGGCTACCGCCGCGCCGCCCGCCAGACCGGTCAGCCCCAGCGCCGCGCAAATCGCCGCGCTGCTGATGGGCAACGTCAGGGCGATTCCCACCAGCACGGAAACCAGGATCCCCATAAAGAAAGGCTGCAGCTCCGTGGCCCACATGATGAGACTTCCCACCGAACTGGCCGCCGCGCCGATGGCCGGCGCACAGCCCATGGAAAGCAGCACACCTGTCAGGATCGTCACCAGGGGCGTCACCAGAATGTCTACCTTCGTCTCCTTGGAAACCGCCTTGCCGCATTCACAGGCCACAATGGAAACCACCAGCACCGCCAGCGGCCCGCCTGCGCCGCCCAGCGTATTGGCCGCAGAGCCTACCGCCAGCAAGGAAAAAAGCACCAGCTGCGGAGCTTCCAGTGCGTAGCCGATGGAAATTGCCATGGCGGGGCCGGATACGGCTTTGGCGTATCCGCCTGCCTCCGTCAAAAACGAACTTCCAATCTGCTCCCCCAGCGTTCCGATGATGGTGCCGATCAGCAGGGATGCGAACAACCCCTGGGCCATGGCGCCCAGGGCGTCGATCCCATATCTCTTTGCGGAAAATACAATGTTCTTTCTTTTTAAAAAGCGTCTCACGGCGCCCGTCGTCTTTTCCTGTTCCATGTTCCGCTTCTCCTTTCGTATCACTTTCCGGGCCGATGCTCCCGTTCGTTTTAAAATAGCACATCGGTGCGGAGATTTCAATACGGTTCTTCCGGTTTTATAGGGAAAAAACTCCGGTTTTTCACTGTGGCGGACAGGACGCTTCTATTCTTACCCTTTTCTTCTCTCCAGTCTCACCACGAGACGGAACGGAAACGCTTCTATAGGCTCAACAGCCGGCTCCGGCAGCGTCTTCTTCTGCCGGAAAATGGAAAGTAAAAGCCCCAGCAGGACAAACAGGCTCACATTCTGTTTGCCGCTCATGGAAAGGAAGGGAAACGCGCTCTGCGTCATCAGAAAATAACCGGTACAGGAAAGCAGATGCAGCAGGGCGGGCACGCAGAGACTCAGCAGACACCCTGTCCCCACTAAAATCCCCAGCCTGTTTTTCTGGGAAGCCAGCCGGCGGCCGATTCCTACAATCCCGACCAGAAACAGAATCAAAAGCAGCAGCCCGGCCGCCCTGCCAAACCAGTCAAAAATCCATAAGAGGGTGTTGCCCTCCGTCATATATTGCAGCAGACCGCCTTCTCCCCGGCCGGTCAGATAGGCGGAACTGCCAAACCACCGCAGACTTTGCAAGCTTTTGCGAAACTCCAGATAGGGATAGCCCAGTCCCTGCGGATCCGTCTCCGGATGGATCCAGGCATAGAGCCGATGCCCCAGAAAGCCGTTTTGTACCGTTCCCTCTACCAACAAAGCAGCCACTCCAATCAGAGGAACACCCAGCACCGCCAGGGCCCAGATCCGGCGGATACCGTACCAGCCCAGCCACACCGCCAAGGAAAGCAAGAAAAGACAGCTTCCCAGAAGGATTATCGCATCCAGTCCGTTCACCGCGCCCAGGATCCACAAAAGGACACAGGATATCAGCCACCAGCCCAGAGACGTCCAGACACCCTTGCTGCCCAGACGGCGATTTCGGAAAACAATCCCGCCGTATAGGGCGGGAAACAGCATGAGCAGCCAGTCTGTGGGGACGCGTCCGTTTACGGGAGTTCCGAAAAACGTAACCGCCAGCGTCAGACAGACCATACCGCACCAAACGGATCTGGCGTACTTTCCCAGCACCGTGTAATCTGCAAAGCAGATGCCGGACAAAAGCAAAATCCCAAGGGCGCAGCTTTTTGCAAACACCGGCAGCATCGTCTTGGCATAGTCCCCGCCGCATCCCAGATCCAGCGCCAAAATCCGCAGCAGCCCTCCGAGGAGGGTAAAACAGCAGATCCAGCCTGCCAGGGCCCAGTCCATCCGCGGCCGGTGCACCCGATCCAGCTGCATCCCGATCTCCACCGGATCGCCCATCTGCCGGACGGCGGCCCTTTCCGCCTGTTCCTCCTCCATGCCCTCCGTCAGATAGACCGCCTTCTGATCCTCAATATGCGCGTTTAATTCTTCGCGCACCGGATCCTGCATCGTTTTGCAGCGCATCTGCTGGGCGCAGACGGTCAGAAAGCTCTCCCTGTCCATCTCTGCGCCGCTTTCCACACAGATCCTGCCTGTGCTTTCACGTCTGTCCTTCTCATATCCAGCCATACGCCATCCCTCCGATCACCCTGCCGACCGCGCCGGCGTAAGTATTCCATTCTTCCTTTTTCTTCTTGAGCACCCGCCGTCCTTCTTTCGTAAGGCTGTAGTACTTGCGCACCTTGCCGCACGCCTCCTGCTCATAGACGGAAAGCAGACGCTTTTCTTCCAGACCGTGCAGCAGCGGATACAAAGTCCCGGCTTTCAGTTCAAATACATCCTGGGATTTCTTCCGCAGGCTCTCTATCATCTCATAGCCGTACATATCCTTCTCCTCCAGAAGGCTCAAAAGAAGCAGTGTCATACTTCCCGAAACCAGACTTTTCTCCATATCCGTTTCCTCCTTTATATAGATTATCTATATATCCGATTATATATAGACAATCTATATATGTCAAGCGCAAAATTCCCCTTCTTTTACAAAGGGGAATTTTTTCCTTATCCTTTCAGGCCGCGGCTCTGCCGATCCATATCCTCAATGACAATATCGTAAATTTCTCCCAGTGTGGCGCAGTACTCCAGCACCTTCCAGGGCTCGTTGGTATGGAAATGTATCTTGATGAGTTCCTCGTCCCCTACCGCCAGCAGGCAGTCGCCTTGAAAATGCTCCGTGAAGTATTCGCTGACAGCGTCCTCATCCAGATTTTCCCCTTCAATCAAAAGCTGCGTGTCGTACCGAAATTCTAACATTTTTTCCTCCTTTTTTATTTGTGACCTTAAGCGCCCTCCAGCTCAATATGGCTTCCGACGCCTCCGCCTTCCCGTTTTTTGCTCACCACAATCTTCCGTTCAATCCTGTCCTTCAATTGGGCCACATGGGAAATGATCCCTACCACGCGGTCCCCTTCCGTCAGACTTTCCAGCGCTTTCACCGCCTGTCCCAGTGCTTCCTCGTCCAGAGAGCCGAACCCCTCGTCCACAAACATGGCGTCCAGCCGGATCCCGCCGGCGCTTTCCTGAATCTCATCGGACAGGCCCAGCGCCAGGGACAGGGACGCCTGGAAGGATTCTCCGCCGGACAGGGTGCGCACGCTGCGGACGGATCCGTTGTAGTGATCGATCACATCCAGCTCCAGGCCCGCTTTCGTCCGCATATCGCCCTCCCGCGCGCGCTGCAGTTCATATTGCCCGCCGCTCATCACAAGCAGCCGAAGATTCGCGCGGCGCAGGATACGGTCAAAATAGGTCATCTGAATGTACGTTTCCAGTTCGATCTTGCGTTTGCCGGGCAGAGTGCCGTTGGCCGTATCCGAAAGAGCCCGGATGCGGCCATATTCCGTCTCCGCCTGCTGCAGCCGGTTTTGTCTGCCGTCCACGGCCTGCAGGATTTTACGGTTCTGCAGCAGGGCCGCATACAGTTCGTCCCTGCGCCGCGTTTCCTGCTCCCTGCACGCTTCGTCCTCTTTCTGCCGTTGGCTCAGCTCCTCCGGTGTCGTCCCGGGGGTGCTGCGCAGCTGGCCGGTCAGAGTTTCGACCACCTGCCGCAGCGCATCCTGCCGGCTTTGAAGCTGTCGGAAGGCTACAGCGGCCCTTTCCCGTTCTTCCGTCCGCTGCCTAAGCGCAAGCCGAAGGGTTTCCGTCTCTGCCTTGATCCCGGCGCAGTCCGTCTGTCCTGCCATAGCGATCCGCTTTTCTATCTGCGCTGCCAGCTTTTCCTCCTCTGCCTGCAGCCGCGCCTGCAAAAGCTCTATCCTGCGGATCTCTTTTTCCAGCGTCTGCCGCTCTTGCTCCCTTTCGGCGATCCGCCGGGACAATGACTCCCGATGGCGCAGCTTTTCCCGGTTTTCTTGCATCTGCTCTGCCAGCTTATCCCGCGCCCGCTCCAGATTCTCCTGGGCGGCATGGGCTGCGTCCCGCAGCGCGCCATCCGACCCGTCCCAAATCGTCTCCTGGGCCAGAAACGCCGTCAGCCTGCGTTGGGCATCCGCCTGGCGGCCCTCCCAGACGGCCAGCTTCTTTTCCGCCTCCTGTCGCAGCAACCGGAGCGAATCCGCCTTTTCCCGCAAGGCTTTCCGTTGCGTTTCCAAAGACTGCCGGCGCAGGATTTCCTCGCGGATCCGATGCAGAACCGTCTCTGTCTGCCGCTGTTCTTCCGCCAGCGCCCGCAGCGCTTCTACGGCCGTCTCCTCCAGCGGCGCGTCTGCTCCCTCTGCGCAGCTGTCCTTCCGGATATCGGACAGGATTTCGCGCAGGGCGTCCGCTTCCTCCTGCACCCGCTGCAGCCAAAGGCCCGCGCCCTCGCTCTTTCGTTCTGCCTCGGCCTGTGCGGCCGTAACCTCTGCCTGACAGCGTTGCAGCTCCTGTGCGGAAGGCACACCCAAAGGCAGCACCGCCGGCGCCGGATGGTGCTCTGCCCCGCAGACCGGACAGGGTTTGCCTTCCACAAGCCCCGCGGCCAATATCCCGGCCTGGGCATTCTGGAAAACCCGTTCCAGACCTTCGTACCGTTCCCGCAGCCCGTCCCGTTTCTGACTGGCATGCAGGTACTCGTCCTGCCTGCGCCGCAGCTCCTCCCGATCCGTCAGCCAACGATCCCTGGCCTGAACAAGACGGCGCGTCTGCTCCTTTTGGTCCTCCAGCCTGCGCTGCTGCTCCCCCTGCAAAACGTCGCTTCCCTGCAGGGTCGCAAGCGCTGCTTCCGCCTGCTGTTCCTGTGCCAAAATCCCGGCTTCCTCCGCCGCGGTCCGGTTCGCTTCCAGCCGGGTATCCTCCAGCGTTTTGCCGGCGTGCGCATACTCCTCGCGCAGCGTCCGAATCTGCTCCAGCTTCTGCAAAAGTCCCTCGTTTTGACGCTCCAGCCGTTCCTTTTCTTCCCCTGCCGTCTGCAGGGCTTCCAACTGTTCCCTGTCGGCCAGGCTTTCCCGCGAAAGGCCATCCATCTGTGCGGTCTTTTCTTCCATTTGTCTGCCGCAGACTTCTATTTGGGTCCTTTTTTCCTCCCGCTCCTTTTGCTCGGCTTCCAGCGCTTCCCGCTGCTTTAAGCGTTCCTCCAGTGCGGCGACACGCTCCCGCAGCCGCTCCTCTTCCTCCCGGCCTGCCTCCGCCCGCGCGCAGTCCTCCCCGGCCGTCTGAAGCTGTCCGTTCAGATTTTCCAGTTCCTGCCGATGCCGGGTCAGTTCCGCCTGCAGCTGTCGCTGCTGGCGTATGGTTTCCAGCGTCCGATCCGTCTCGCGGATGCGCCTTTCCAGCGCTCCGAGCCGTTCGTCCGCCTGCGTCAGCTTTTCCTCCTGCGCCGCCGCCAGCTCCTGTACCAGCGCGATTCCATCGGATACCGTTCCTTCCGGGCTGCCCGTTTTCCATTCCTCCAGCCGCGCCTCCAGGGCGGCTTCTCCCGCGCAGGACGCTCCCAGCAAATACTGCCGGATACTCCGGAGAAGCTCGTCGTACACCTTCCCGCGCGCGCGGACCTCCTCCCGCAGTCTCTCCTGCAGCGCCTGATACCGCTCCGTATGAAAGAGCCGGCGGAAAATTTCACTGCGCTGCTGGGTGCCTGCCAAAAGCAGCTTCTGGAAATCGCCCTGGGCGATCATGGCAATCTGCGAAAACTGCCGGTAATCCAGGCCGATCAACCCGGTCAGGGCGCGCGTCACCTCCCGGGGCTTTGTCACCGGCGCCCTTCCGTCCGGGAACTGCAGAACGGCGTCCGCCTTTTTTACCGTAACGCCTTCTCCCCGCTCCCGGGGCCGCAGATACTCCGGATTTCTTCTCACGACGTAGCGCTTTCCCTGATAGGAAAACGTCAGTTCCACCCAGGTTTCGGTTTTTTCTGCCGCGTATTGACTGCGCAGCATATCCGCCTGCCTAATCTGCCCGCTGGACTCTCCGTACAGGGCAAAGGTAATCGCGTCAAAAATCGTGGTCTTGCCCGCTCCGGTATCCCCCGTGATCAGATACAGTCCGCTTTCTCCCAGGCGCGTGAAATCGATCTCCGTCTGCTGTGCGTAGGGCCCGAACGCGCTCATCACCAGTTTCAACGGTTTCATCTGCCATCCCCCCCGTCACCGGTCTCCTGGTCCTCCAGCAGCTTTTTCACAAACGCTTTCTGCTCGCCACTCATGGGCTGGTTGTTCTGCAGCTCGTAAAACTCCTCGAACAGCTCCTGTCCCGATTTGCGCTCCATATCCCGCACCGCCTCCAGGGCACGGTTCTCCCGCGTGCGCCGGTTATCGTATTCCAGCCGCATCAGGTTGGGATAGAAAACGCGCAGCTTCTGCATCCCGTCCAAAATATCCTCCTCGTCTGTCAGCGTCACCGCAAGATAATCCGACGGATTGATTTTTTCGTGGAAAGAACGGGCGGTCACTTCCAGATAGCTGCCCCGGATCCGGCGCATATCTCTGAGGGGCTTTAAGGGAACCGTCCGGATCTGCGTTTCTCCCTTTTCCTTCAATTCTGCAACCGTCACCGACTTTTCCTGTCCACACTCCGAAAAGGAATATTTTAACGGCGTCCCGCAGTAGCGCACCTCCCGGCGTCCCACATGCTGAGGGGTATGCAGATGCCCCAGCGCCACATAATCGAAGCCGTCAAACACCGAAACATCCACGTTGTCCAGCCCGCCCACGGAAATATCCTCCGATTCGCAGCGGCTGGCCCCCGTCACAAACTGATGGGCCACCAATACATTCCTTCTGGCGGGGTCGGGATGCAGACGCTCTACCGCTGCCTGCAGCGCGGTCTGATAATCCGGAAACGGCTCCTCCCGATCCGGGAAGGCATGGCGCACCATGGCAGGCCGAAGAAACGGAAGCAGATAAATGCCTGTCTCTCCCCACTCATCCTCCAGCACCACCGGTTCGATTCCGCCGTCGTAGACGGGCGCGATATACACGCCTCTGTTCTGCAGCAGCCGGGCCCCAAACGCCAGCCGCTCCGCAGAATCGTGATTTCCTCCGATCAGAAAGACACGGGTATTGCCGTCTGCCAGAGCGGTCAGAAAGGAATCAAACAGCTGCACCGCCTCCGTGGGCGGCACCGGCTTATCGTAGATATCGCCCGCCAGCAGTACGCCGTCGGGCCGTTCTGTTTTGACAATTTCCAGAATCTGTTCCAGAATATACGCCTGATCCTCCAGCATGGAAAACCCGTTGACGCGCTTTCCCAGATGGAGATCCGACAAATGCATCAGCTTCATGTCCTGTCCAAACGGCCTCCTTCGTTTTCAACAGTATAACACGCAGCGCAAAAAGACGGAAGCGGCTTTTCTTTTTCCGACATGGAAAAACCCTTCTGCCAAAAAGGGGGGAGGGGGCAGAAGGGTCTCAAAAGGGGGGTATAAATATATAAAAAGAGGGGTAAGCAAAGGGATTACGCGATGGCAAATTTCCGTATCGCGTTATCAAATTCAACGCTCTCGCCATGGCACTGGATAATGACTGTCTTGGCCAGTCCAAGGCTGATGACGCCAAGGATGGACTTCGCGTCCACAAGCGTGGAATCGCATTTGACGTCCACATCGAAGTCGCACTTCTCGGCAGCTCTCACAAGCTCCTTGACATCCTCTGTCTGATTCAACTTAATCCTCGTCTGATGCATGATTTCCTCATCCTTTCTCACATCAACCAACACGCACAAAACAAATTCAGCTGAATCTCTAACGCCGTTTTCTGATATCATTTTATGCAATTCGCGGAATTTGTCAACAGTCCGAAAAGCAAGGCAAAAAGTAGGTTTTTTGTCATTATTGCAAAATTCGGCCGCAAAAAGCACGAAATCCTTTCGTGAAAATCACATCCTCCGACCGGTTTTTTTCAAAAATGTGGAATCGTTCTCACATATTTTGCATAAAAATTTTTTTGTCTCTGAAAAAAGTTTGGTAAATTTTTTTCATTCGTTGACATCCTGCACAGCGCAGAGTACACTGACCATAGAGACAGTTCAACCATCGCAAAGCGCTGACAAAAAGCGGGGGAAAAACGTATGAGAAAGACGATCCTGTGTTTCGGCGACTCCAACACGCATGGCTACTGCGCCGCCACCGGAGGGCGATTTGACGAAACGGTGCGCTGGACGGGCATCCTGCAGGAGTACCTGGGAGATTCCTGCCGGATCATCGAAGAAGGGCTGAACGGCCGCACGACGGTATTTGAGGATCCTCTGGAAGAAGGGCTGTGCGGACTTTCCGCTATCTATCCCTGCCTGAAAAGCCACAAGCCCATCGATCTTCTGATACTTATGCTGGGAACCAACGATACCAAGGCACGCTTTTGCGCCAGCGCCCAGAACATCGCCAAGGGGCTGGAACGGGTGGTGCAAAAGGCGCTCTGTGCCCACGATGTCTGGCGAAACGGCCCCAATATCCTGCTGATCGCGCCGCCGCCCATCGATCCGCTCTATGCGGATACCTATGCGGCCGGCGAAATGGGGGAAGGCTGTGTGCAGAAGTCAGAAGAACTGGCAGACTGGTATCTGGATGTGGCGGATCGGCTGGACTGTCATTTCCTGGACGCGGGCGCACTGAATCTGACCATGCATCCGGCGGATTATATGCACCTGGACGCCAGAAGCCACCGGAAACTGGCCCAGCATTTGTCCGGATTGATTCCCACGCTGTTCAACCCGGACTGAAATGGATTTCACATCTTTTGGGGCTGGCAGAATATGACAAAAACGGTCTGCTTCTTTCCGAAAGGATTCCGCTTTTCTATCGGATTGTTCAGGATGCCTTTTTTAGCATATCACGGATATAGGACCGAAGACCATCCTCTTTATCAATACCGTATCTCTCATGCACAGCTGTATAATACCTTTTTATTCGTTCTTTCTGCAAAAGCTCACTGGAAGGAATGCTGTCTCCATATCCCCTTCTCGCCTCCCGCCACGGTTCTTCATTATGCGTAATCTTTTCCAATACTTTTGCACCGTACATACCAAAAGTATTGACGACAAGATCAATCACTTTCTTTTCCTCGTCTGTCAGGGCCTCCTCTGTTCCTTCCAATAATGCAAACCGCGCATCCTCAATCGGATTATATTTAAAATCCCTAAACAGATCGTACACCTCCGGATATACCGGCCCGTGGATCCATGCCCTGCAATCTTCAGAAAACATTGGCTTTCCATACAGGGCAAAATAGATTCCCTGAATAAAATACAACAGCTTCTGCAGCATCAGCGGGGTAACTTCTTCCAGTTGTTTAAATACATATGCAATTACCCTAAGCATCTTATCCGAAACGGAAAAAAGGCTCTCTATGCGTTCTGCCGCCGCCATCGCCTTTTTGTATGCCGCATCCGTCAGCTTTTCCCTGTTTTCCACAAGTTTCCGTTTCATATATGCGGGGGATGTCAGCGCTGCTCTTACAATATCCGAATACTCTTTGGAGGGAACCTGACCTTCCAGATATCTCGGTATGGTCACCTCCCCAAATCCCAGGGAAAGAGACAGGGGCGCCTTGCCAATTTTATAAATCTTCATCAGCTTTTCCATGTCGTCCATTGACACAAGACCTTCCGCCGCCCGATACTGCGCGTCGATTTCCCGAATATTCTTATCTATGAGTCCGGGGATACTCATTTCCTCACCGCACTCCGCGCATACGGCCACGGTAATTGTAAAAGTATAGTCCTTCTCCTTTATCGTTTTTTCAATGTTCTTCTTTTGTAAAAAGTACTCCGTCTCTTTTCTGCAGGTTATGCAGAAATCCCTTCTTCCCTTCTCTGTCATAATGGCGGCCTCCGATTTTCTCCTGCTTATTTGAAATAGTATGTAAGCGGATGCTTTTGTTCATGAAAGGAAATCACGATCACGAAACAGTTCTCCAGCTTGTTAAATTTGATATACAGGGAAACTGTTTTTTCTTCCGTTCCGTTTCTCTCTAAAAGAATGACATCCTTGCCAAATACATACAGTCTCTCATGCTCAAACCCTTTATGCGAATTTTGCAGAATCCCTGAAAAATCCATTGCGGTAAGGCTCAATATAACTTTCTTGGCCTTTGCTTCATCTATAACATAATCCAGGAATAAGTTTAGGTTGTCTTGTCTTCTGGCGTTTCGATCAATCCGGTATCTGTCGTTTTTGACAACTTCCTTCACTTCCGAAAGATACTGCTCTATATCCCTTTTCTCTATGTGCAATCCGAAAACCTCCATGGAGTGCATGATGGTATTTTTTATTTTTCCTATCATTAAGATAGCGCAAAGATCATTTTTTGTCAATATCAAAAAAACAGGCAGTGATGACACTGCCTGTCAAAATATATCGGCTCCTTATCTCCAAAAACAGCAGACAGCCGCCGCCAGCAGAACCTGCAGGATCACAAACCGGTTCACCACCTGCGTATCCGACCAGCCCAGGTTTTTGCGCAGATGGTCGTGCAGCGGCGTCCTGGTTTTTGTCAAAATACTAATTTTCAGATAACGCTTGAGAAAGATCTTCACCAGTCCGGTGCCGCCGTCTGCTATGGTCACGCCGGCCAGCAGCAGATAGGCGAGAGGATTTTGGGATTTCATGGCCACCACGGCGATGAAAAAGCCCAGCGCGCGGGAACCCGCGTCCCCCATGAGCATACTGCTGGGAGAAGAATTAAAATAGAGATAGGCCAACAGAACGGCGATAAACAAAAAGGCGGCCAGCGCATATTCCTGCAGGCTCTCCCCAAACAGCAGGGCAAATCCCAGAAGCGTCACAATGCTCAGACTGGCGCACAGCCCGTCCACACCGTCGGAACAGTTGGTCACGTTGACGGCCCCCCAGATCAAAATGACCGCCAGCACAAAATACAAAGGCACCGGGATCCCAAGCTCCAGAGAGCCGATTCGGATCGCCGTATCGTTAAAATTCAGGAAGGTGATCGCCGTCATAATGGCGATCACAAGATCGATCAGCCCTTTCAGATACTCGTTCCAGGGCTTGTCCGACGCATCGTCCAGATACCCGCTGAGCATCATGGAAAACAGCAGGACAGCATAGATCACATACTCCCTGTCAACCGGCAGAAACAGAAAGCTGCCGGTCAGAAAACACAGGACGAAGGTCAGCCCCACTCCCCGCAGCTTCCCCTTGGAAAGCGCGCCGTTTACCGCAAAGGCCCGTCCGTGGTCGCTGGGCAAAAAGGGGAAAGGATGCTTTAACAACAGAAAAGTCAAAAGAAATGTCGTCAGCATCCCTGCCATCAGGATCTGGTTCGTTTCAAAAGATTGTCTCAAAAAAGAATACATTATCTGCTTCCTCACCGGCCCCGTTAAAAAGGGGGTTTTTATTCTCTGTCCTAATCTTCCCCGTCTTCCTCCGCCGTATCCTCCACAAGGCGCATACCCGCCGTTTCCGTCACGGGAAGGGAAAACACGATGGCCTTGGCCTTACTGTCCAGCCCCGCCTGCTGCATGATGGCCTTCATGATCGCGTTCTTGTCCTGTTTTTTCGTCACCATGAAGATCATCTCTTTCTCCGCCGCCAGAGAAACGCCAAGGAATTTTTCCGCTTTCTCCACGCCCGTCCCCTTCGCGTGGATTACGGTGCCGCCCGGCGCGTTGGCCTGGCGCGCGGCGTCCATAATGGGCTCGATATATCCCTGATTTGCAATCACCACCAGGAGTTCGTACTTTGTATCCTTCAAGGCGCTCTCCTCCCCCTTTTCAAATTTCCGTCCTTCTATAAGGTACGAAAGCTGCTTTTTCCCTCCCACGCTGCTGAGCGGAATGAGGAACGCCACTCCCGTGCCCGGAATATCTATGCGCATCTGCCGCTGCAGACCGCTTTTGATCCGTTTCCATTCCGTCCCGGTCACAAAGGTGAACAGGATCGCCTTTTCCGACGCCTCCAGCCCGAAGGAATCCAGAATCTCGGAGGCCGCCGTTCCACGCCCCAGCGCCACCAGCAGCAGTTCTACCCCGTATTCCTTATACAGGGCCTGAAACCGGCGCATCTGATTCCGATCACTGATGGTGGCCATCAAATACAATTCGCTCATACCTGCCTCACAATCCGCCTATTACAGTTCGATAATCGCATCCTCCTCCACCCGGTCAAAGCCCGGAACCAGAGGCTGTCCGGCCGCCGCCTTCCTGCGGGCCGCCGTCAGGAGCCGGGAAGCCAGACCCATGGCCTGGATCGTAATCAGCGGCGTCATTGCCACCATGGCCACCACACCGAACGCATCCGTGACAATGTTTCCGCCCAGCGCCATACAGGCGCCCTGGGCCAGAGGGAGAAGAAAAGCCGCCGTCATCGGGCCGGACGCCACGCCGCCGGAATCAAAGGCAATGGCCGTATACATCTTGGGAACAAAAAAAGAAATCACCAGCGCGGTCAGATAGCCCGGCACTAAAAACCAAAGAATGGAAATCCCGGTCAGCACCCGCGCCATGGCCAGCCCCAGCGAGATGGAAACCCCTATGGAAAGGCCGGTTCCCATGGCCCGTTCAGAAATGGCGCCGTCCGTGATCTCCTCCACCTGTTTGTTGAGTACGTAGACGGCGGGCTCCGCCTTTACAATGAAATATCCCATCAGCATGGCAATCGGAATCAGGATCTGCGGATGGGAAAGACCGGCCAATACCTGCCCCAGATAATTGCCCGCGGGCATAAAGCCCACGTTGGCGCCGGTCAGAAAGAGCACCAGCCCCGTATAGGTATAGACCAGACCGATCAGAATCTTTTTCAGCTTCCTTTTAGACAGCCGAAGCACCAGGGATTGAAACACCAAGAAGAACAAAAAGATCGGCAGCAGCGAAATGGCGATCTCTTTCATATAGGTGGGCAGTTCTCTCACAAAGAGCCGCCAGAGCTGCGCCGAATCCTCCACCACGGGAATCATCGGCGGCTCGTACAGACTGTCCAGGGGATGATAAATCAGCCCCAGCGCCATGACGGCCAGAATGGGGCCCACGGAACATAGGGCGATCAGACCGAAGCTGTCGTCCGCCGCGTGGCGGTCGCTTCGGATAGCGGACACACCGATGCCCAGCGCCATGATAAAGGGCACCGTCATGGGGCCCGTAGTCACGCCGCCGGAATCAAAGGCCACCGCCAGAAAGTCCTTTGGCACAAAGGCCGCCAGGACAAAGACTGCCCCATAGAAAAATACCAGCAGATACGGCAGCGCCACGCCAAACAGCATACGCAGCAGCGCCACCACCAGAAAAAGCCCGACGCCCAGTGCAACGGAAAGGATGATCACCCGATTGGGTACGGCCGGCACCTGCTCCGCCAGCACCTGTAAATCCGGTTCCGAAATGGTCACAATAAAACCGATCAGAAACGCAATTCCGGCAATCACAAACAGATTCCGGCTTTTGGACATACTGGAGCCGACATTCTGCCCCATCGGCGTCATGGCGGTTTCCGCGCCCAGCGTAAACAGCATCATGCCGGCCATGACCATGACCGTCCCCAGCAAAAAGCAGAGCAGGATGCTGGAGGAAATGGGCGCAATGCTGAAACAAAGCGCCAGCACAATCGCCACAATCGGCAGTACGGCCCGCAGCGCCTCATACCATTTTTCCAATACTTTCTTTCTGCTTCCCACAGTCGTCCCCCCTGCGGAGCCCATGCGTCTGACGGCGCCGGCGGCGTTTGTTCGTCTGTCTTTTTATTCGGAAAACTCCTGATCCTGCGAGTCTTCGGCCGCCTCCGCCTCGTCCTCTACAATCTCAAACTTTTCCAGCTTTTCGCCGCATTTCGGGCAGAACTGATATTCCACGTTCACCTCCGCCTTACAGGCCGGGCACACCTGGATGCCCTTGATCTGGGCAATCTGCTTTTTGACAGCGGCCAGTTGGGCGACCGCGTCGTTAATCAGCGTAAACTCCTCCTCCAGGCCCGCGTGATCCTGATCCTTTTCCATCTGATAGACCTTCTCGCCCACTACCTGATACCAGGTTTTGATTTTCCCTTCCAGTTGTCCTGCCTGGGCGTTTAACTTAGCCAGCTCTGCCACGTCTTTGGCCTTTTGTGCCGCATCTTTTCCTTTTGTGCTCAGGGTTTCCCCCATTTTCCCAAAGAAATCCATGGTTCCCTCCTTTTCCTGCCGGTCCCCCGGCCCCTTCCTGTTGCCGGATTTTCTTATTTCCGGCTCATTTCCAACAGCTTCGTGCGCATGTTTTGCTCAATGGAGGCAAGCTCTGCTTCGGCCTCGCGCCGTTTGGTTCTGCCCTCCTCCTGAATCTTCATCACTTCGTCCAGTGTGGAAATCAGCGTCTCGTTGGTCTGCTTTAAGGTCTCTATGTCCACGATTCCGCGCTCCGATTCCTTCGCCGTCTCCACGGTGGCCAGCTTCAGTGTCTCCGCGTTTTTACGCAGCAGTTCGTTGGTCATATCCGTCACTTCCCTCTGGGCCTTGGCCGCCTGCGCAGAATGCTCCACTCCGATGGCCAGCACCATCTGACTTTTCCAGAGCGGAATGGTATTCACCAGCGTGGACTGTATCTTTTCGGACATCACCGTGTCGTTGCTCTGGATCATACGGATCTGGGGAGCCATCTGCATGGCCACCGTCCTGGTCAGCTCCAGATCGTAAACCTTCTTCTCGAAACGGTTGCACAGCTCCGCCATGTCCCTGGCCTTCTGGGAATCCTCCGGCAGTCCGCTCTCCTGGGCGCGGTTTACCATCTCCGGCAGCTCCCGGTTGCGCACGTCCTCCAGCTTCTGCCTGCCCGCAAGGATATACATGGACAGCTCCTTGTAGTAATTCAGATTCAGTTCGTACATCTGATCCAGCAGGGCCGCGTCCTTCAAAAGCCGGATCTGGTGCCCCTCCAGCTCCTTGCTGATCCGATCCACATTTTCTTCCGCCTTGGCATATTTTGCCTTCATATTGGCAAGGCGTCTGGAATTTCTCTTAAAAAGACCTAAGAATCCCTTTTCGTCTTCTTCGTCGTCAAAGTTTTTCAGTTCTGTGACCACCGAGGCCAGACTGTCCCCAATCTCCCCCAGATCCTTGGTACGCACATTGCCCAGCGCCGTTTCCGAAAAGTCCGCGATCTTCTTCTGGGTGCCCGCCCCGTACTGCAGCACCATCTGGGAATTGGTGATATCGATCTGACGGACAAACTCCTCCACCTGCTTTTTTTCCTCCGGCGTCAGGATCGCCTGCAGCTGCTGTTCCTCCTGCGCCGCCGTGGGCGTCTCCCGGGTCTTTAAAACCGGGGGCTCTGCTTCCTTTGCAAAGGGCTCCAGCGTCAGCGTGGGCGCTTCCTTTAACAGTGTTTCCATATCCTGGCTCATCTTCTTCCCTCCCTACTACAATATATTTATGGTTAATACCCCCTTACAGCCAGTAAGGAATTATCCATCTTGTTGCTTAAGCTG
>CANRGX010000033.1 GCA_947630215.1 uncultured Eisenbergiella sp.
AAAGTGATTGACTTTTGAAAACACTTTTGAGATAATACATACGGTGTAAAGGATTACATGACACAATACTATGAAAGAAAAGAGGTAAAATGCGAAATGGCAGACATCAATCTGAGCAAGTACGGCATTACCGGGACAAAGGAAATCGTACACAATCCGGACTACGAGTTCCTGTTCGCCGAGGAGACCGATCCTACCCTGGAGGGCTACGATAAAGGACAGGTGAGCGAACTGGGCGCGGTCAACGTCATGACAGGTATCTACACGGGCCGTTCCCCCAAAGACAAGTTCATCGTCATGGATGAAAACTCCAAGGATACCGTGTGGTGGACCTCCGACGCATACAAAAACGACAACCATCCGGCCTCCGAGGAGACCTGGAAGGCCGTCAAGGACATCGCGATCCAGGAGCTTTCCAATAAGAAGCTCTATGTGGTGGACGCGTTCTGCGGCGCCAACAAGGATACCCGCATGGCGATCCGCTTCATTATGGAAGTGGCCTGGCAGGCGCATTTTGTAAAGAATATGTTCATCCAGCCCACGGCGGAAGAACTGGCGGACTTTACACCCGACTTCGTGGTTTACAACGCTTCCAAGGCAAAGGTGGAAAACTACAAGGAGCTGGGTCTCAATTCCGAGACCGCGGTAGTGTTCAACATCACCAGCCGCGAGCAGGTCATCATCAATACCTGGTACGGCGGGGAGATGAAGAAGGGTATGTTCTCCATGATGAACTACTATCTGCCGTTAAAGGGCATCGCTTCCATGCACTGCTCCGCCAACACCGATATGAACGGTGAGAATACCGCGATTTTCTTCGGTCTGTCCGGCACCGGCAAGACCACGCTGTCCACGGATCCCAAGCGTCTGCTGATCGGCGACGACGAGCACGGCTGGGACGACAACGGCGTGTTCAACTTTGAGGGCGGCTGCTATGCCAAGGTCATCAACCTGGACAAAGAGTCCGAGCCCGACATTTACAACGCCATCAAGCGCAACGCTCTGCTGGAGAACGTGACGCTGGATAAGGACGGCAAGATCGACTTCGACGACAAGAGCGTGACCGAGAATACCCGCGTATCCTATCCGATTGACCATATCGAGAAGATCGTGCGTCCGGTTTCCGCGGCGCCCGCGGCAAAGAACGTGATCTTTTTGTCCGCCGACGCGTTTGGCGTACTGCCTCCCGTGTCCATTCTGACGCCCGAGCAGACCCAGTACTATTTCCTGTCCGGATTCACCGCGAAGCTGGCCGGCACGGAGCGCGGCATCACCGAGCCTACGCCCACCTTCTCCGCATGCTTCGGCCAGGCGTTTCTGGAGCTGCATCCGACCAAATACGCGGAAGAACTGGTCAAGAAAATGGAGAAGAACGGCGCGAAGGCGTATCTGGTCAATACCGGCTGGAACGGCACCGGCAAGCGTATCTCCATTAAGGATACCCGCGGCATCATCGACGCGATCTTAAACGGCGACATCGCGGACGCGCCCACCAAGAAGATCCCGTACTTCAATTTCGAGGTTCCGACGCAGTTAAAGGGCGTGGACACCAACATCCTGGATCCCCGCGACACCTACGCGGATCCTTCCCAGTGGGAGGAAAAGGCAAAGGATCTGGCGCAGCGCTTCATCAAGAACTTTGCCAAGTATGAAGGCAACGAGGCTGGCAAGGCTCTGGTTTCCGCCGGTCCCCAGTTATAAGACACAGACGTCCTGACAGACGGTGAAAAAAATGGTGAGGGAGTTTCCCTCACCATTTTTTTCGGTATTCTCCGGGGGTGACGCCCTCGATTTTTTTAAAGATCCGGCTGAAGTAGTTGGCGTCGTTCATGCCGCATTCCTGGCCGATTTGCTCGATGCTCTGTCCGGAAAAGCGCAGCAGCTGTTTGGCGTGGGTGATGCGCACCTGCAGCAGATAGGCGTTTATCGTGACGCCGAACTGCTCCTTAAACACCCGGGACAGATGAAATTTATTCAAAAAGAACCGTTCGGAGAGCAGATCCAGTGTCAGCCGGGAGGCGTAGTTTGCATCGATAAAATCCTTCACCTCCTGCAGGCTGCGGCGGCGGGGCGCGCTGTCGCCCACCGGCTCCGGATTCCAGCTTTCTTCCATCAAAAGCGTCAGCAGGGCCGTGAGCCGCTGGAAAATCCGCATATCCTTGATATAATCGGAAGAAGCGGCAAGCCCAAACAGGTCGGAGAGAATTTCTTCATAGCCGGTCAGTGAGGCCGGATGAAAACAGGCCCGGCCGCCCCGTTCCCGGTATTTTTCATAGATGCCGCCCATATTGGGCCCATAAAAATGCGCCCAGGACAACGTCCACAAATCGTCGGAGGAACGGTGATAATACCCCCGTCGGCAGTCGAGAAAAACGCAGTCCCCGGGATGCAGCCGCCAGCTGCGCCCGTCATATTCCAGTTCGCCGGATCCGGCCCGAACCAGGAAAAAAAGATAAGAAGAAAGGTTTTCCCGGTGGCTGGTATGGGGCTTTTCGGCCTTCAGCGTGCCGATTTCCTGCAGATGGATCAGATTGGTCCGGGCAAAGGCGGAAGGGGTATAGATGATGCGGCTGGAACGTACCAGATTGCCGTGAAAAAGAGCAGCGTCCATAGGGATTCTCCTTGTAAAAAATGTGGTTGCACAGGTTTCCTTTTTTCAGCATACCACAAAAGTCAAGATAATGCTATAAAAATCCAATATTTACACTTAAAACAAGGTAAACACGGGTTTAAAATAAATCCAGCAGATAAAAATATGAGATAGGAAGGAGAGCCGGCGGGGCAGACTGCCGGCGGTCCTTCCGGAAAGAAAGAGGGTTTTCATGAAAAAAGCGCTGATCACAGGGATCACAGGACAGGACGGCTCCTATCTGGCGGAATTTCTGCTGGAAAAGGGATATGAAGTGCACGGTGTCACCAGGCGGGCGTCCCTTTCCAACACGGCGCGGATCGATCCGCTTTTGGCCAAAGGGGCGGTGACCTTGCACGACGGGGATCTGTCCGATTCCTCCTCCCTGATCCGGATCCTTTCCCTGGTAGAGCCGGACGAGATCTACAATCTGGCGGCCCAGTCCCATGTGCAGGTTTCTTTCGACGTACCGGAGTATTCCGGCGACGTGGACGCCCTGGGCGTACTGCGTATCCTGGAGGCAATGCGCATTCTGGGTCTGACAAAAAAGACCAGGTTCTACCAGGCCTCCACCTCCGAGCTCTACGGCAAGGTGGAAGAAGTGCCCCAGAAGGAGACGACGCCGTTTCATCCTTACAGCCCCTACGCGGTGGCCAAGCAGTACGGCTTCTGGATTACCAAGGAATACCGGGAGGCCTACGGTATGTTTGCGGCAAACGGTATTTTGTTCAACCACGAGTCCGAACGGCGGGGAGAGAATTTTGTCACCCGCAAGATCACGCTGGCGGCCGGCAGGATTGCCGAGGGGCTGCAGGATCATCTGGAACTGGGCAATCTGGATTCCCGGCGGGACTGGGGATATGCCAGAGATTACGTGGAATGTATGTGGCTGATTTTACAGCATGATAAGCCGGAGGATTTTGTCATCGCCACGGGCGAACAGCATACCGTCCGGGATTTTACGCAGAGGGCCTTTGCGGTCAACGGTATCGATCTGGTATTTGAGGGCAGCGGTCTGGACGAAAAAGGGTACGACAGGGCGACCGGGAAAATGCTGGTCTGCGTCAATCCGGCCTGGTTTCGCCCCACGGATGTGGACAACCTTCTGGGCGACCCCACCAAGGCCAGAAACGTACTGGGCTGGAATCCGCAAAAGACGCCCTATGAAGAACTGGTGCGGCTGATGGCACTTCACGACAGGGAACTGGCGAGAAAGGAACGGAAATTATTATGATGGAGAAGAATGCGAAAATCTATGTGGCGGGACACCGCGGCATGGTGGGATCCGCCATCGTGCGGGCGCTGCAGCAGGCGGGCTACCATAACCTGGTGCTTCGGACGCACCGGGAACTGAATCTGTGTCGGCAGGAACCGGTAGAGGCTTTTTTTGAGCAGGAAAAACCGGAGTATGTGTTTCTGGCGGCGGCGAAGGTGGGCGGCATAATTGCCAATCAGGAAGCGCTGGCGGATTTCATGTACGACAACATGACGCTGGAAATGAACGTGATCCATGCCGCGTGGAAGAATGGCTGCAAAAAGCTGCTGTTTCTGGGTTCCTCCTGTATCTATCCCAGGCTGGCTCCCCAGCCCATGCCGGAGAGCTGTCTTTTGACCTCTCCGCTGGAGCAGACCAACGAAGCCTACGCGCTGGCCAAAATCTCCGGGTTGAAATACTGTGAATATCTGAACCGGCAGTACGGGACAGACTACATTTCCGCCATGCCCACCAATCTGTACGGGCCCAACGACAACTACCATCCCACGCACAGCCATGTGCTTCCGGCGCTGATCCGGCGGTTCCATGAGGCGAAGGTGGCGGGCGCCAAAGAGGTGACCTGCTGGGGAACCGGCGCGCCGCTGCGGGAATTTCTGTATGTGGACGATCTGGCGGACGCCTGTCTGTTTCTGATGAATCATTACTCCGGAAACGAAACGGTCAACGTGGGAACGGGCAAAGAGCTTTCCATCCGGGAACTGACAGAATTGACCGCAAAGGTCATCGGATATGAGGGCCGCATCGGCTGGGATACCTCCAAGCCGGACGGGACGCCGCGCAAGCTGCTGGACGTGTCCAAGCTGGAGAAGCTGGGCTGGAAATACAAGACAGAGCTGGAGGACGGCATCCGGCTGGCCTATGAGGATTTTCTGCACAATCCCATGCGGGCGGAACGTTAGGAACGGATCCGAAAGGAGAAGCAAGCGCCATGCACATCGTATTATTGTCGGGCGGATCGGGACAGCGGCTCTGGCCCCTGTCCAACGATATCCGTTCCAAGCAGTTTATCAAGCTGTTCCGCAGCCCGGACGGGGCCTATGAGTCCATGATACAGCGGGTGTACCGCCAGCTTCGGCAGGCGGCGCCGGAGGCGTGTCTTACGGTGGCCACCTCCAAAACCCAGGTGGCGGCCCTTCACAACCAGCTGGGCGACGGGGTGGGGATCTGCGTGGAGCCCTGCAGGAAGGACACCTTTCCTGCTGCGGCCCTGGCGGCGGCGTGGCTTACGGAGACAAAAAAAGCCGATCCGGACGAGATACTGGTGGTCTGTCCCGTGGATCCTTACGTGGAGGCGCCTTATTTTGAAGCGATCAAAGAGATGGGACGGCTGGCGGAAAGCAGCCGGGCGGATCTGATTCTTCTGGGGATCCGGCCCTCCTATCCCAGCGCCAAATACGGGTATATTCTTCCGGAAGACGACAGGGCCTTCAGCCGGGTGCGCGCTTTTTGGGAAAAGCCGGACGAGGAGCAGGCGCGCGCCTATATCCGCCGAGGCGGCCTTTGGAACGGCGGCGTCTTTGCTTTCCGCCTGGGGTATCTTTTGCAAAAGGCCAGGGAACGGCTGCAGTTTACCGACTACGCCGATCTGTACGCCCGCTATGAGCAGATCGAGGGAATCAGTCTCGATCATGCGGTGGCGGAAAAGGAGACAAACGCCGGCGTGCTGCGCTTTGAGGGCACCTGGAAGGATCTGGGCACCTGGAACACGCTGACGGAAGCCATGGAGGATGCCAGCGTGGGAAACGCCACGCTCAGTGATACCTGTCAAAACGTCCATGTGATCAACGAACTGGACGTGCCCGTGCTGTGCATGGGGCTCAAAGACGTGGTGGTGAGCGCCAGTCCGGAAGGGATCCTGGTATCGGATAAGGAGAGCTCCAGCTATATCGGCCCCTATGTGGAACGGATGGGGCAGAAGATCATGTTCGCGGAAAAGTCCTGGGGCAGCTTCCGGGTCATGGACGTGGAGGAGGAGAGCATGACCATCAAGGTCACGCTGCATGCGGGACGGCGCATGAACTATCACAGCCATACCCGCCGCGACGAGGTCTGGACGGTCATCGCCGGACAGGGAAGAACCATTGTAGACGGCATGGAACAGCCGGTTCGCGCCGGAGATGTGATCACAATGCAGGCCGGCTGCCGGCATACGGTCATCGCGGATACGGAACTGAAGATGATCGAGGTGCAGCTGGGCAGGGAGATCAGTGTGCATGACAAAAAAAAGTACGAGCTGGAACAATAGCCCTTTTTTGCTCAGACCGGCGGGAAAGGATTACCTGTGGGGCGGCAGCCGGCTGAACGACGATTTTTCCAAGGGCATTCAGATGGAACCGCTGGCGGAGACCTGGGAATGCTCCACCCATCCCGACGGCCCCAGCCGGGTGGAGGGCGGCCCCTTTTCGGGAATGCTTTTGTCCGACGTGATCCGGGAGCATCCGGAATTTCTGGGGACGCACCCCAGGACGAGGGACGGACAGCTTCCGATTTTGATTAAATTCATCGACGCCAAGCAGGATCTTTCCGTCCAGGTGCATCCGGACGACGCCTACGCCGCCGCCCATGAGAACGGCGCGCTGGGGAAAACGGAGATGTGGTACGTACTGGACGCGGCAAAGGACGCCAAACTCGTCTATGGCTTTTGTCACGACCTGGATCGGGAGACACTGGAAAAGAGCCTGCGGGAAGGCACGGTGGAAAAGTATCTGCAGAAGGTGAACATCAAAAAGGACGATGTGTTCTATATCGAGGCGGGCAGGGTGCACGCCATCGGCGCAGGCGCGCTGATTGCGGAGATTCAGGAAAATTCCAACCTCACCTACCGGCTCTACGACTATGACCGCACGGACAAAAACGGAAAAAAACGGCCGCTGCATATGCAAAAGGCGCTGGATGTGATAGACTTAAAGGGAAGCGATCAACCGCGCCAGCCCATGCGTGTGCTGAAATATAAAAAGGGATGCGCCACGGAGCTTTTATGCCGCTGTAAATATTTTCAGGTGGAGCGGCTTTTGATCAATACGGAACGCTGCCGGGAAATGGCCGCCTTTCGGACCGGGCCCAATTCCTTCCAGGTATTTTTGTGCATCGGCGGATGCGGCGTCCTTCTGGAGGAGGGCGGAGAAACCATCCGGTTCTTCCGGGGAGACTGTATTTTTGTTCCGGCCGATTCCCGTCTCTTTTGGATCCACGGGAGAGCGCAGATGCTCCTGGTAGGCTGTTGAGACGGCCGTCGGAGAAAGGTGGAAGGGAAAGCCTGACAAACGTACCGGCCAAAGAGGAGATTGTTTATGTATCAGAGGAAATCGGGACTGCAGAATCTGATTGTACTGCTGATGGACTGTGCCTGTATTACGGTCAGCCTGGTTCTGGCAAACTTTATCCGGAACGGCCGTCTGTTTTACAGCGACGATGTGCGGATGGACTTCGGCCTGCTTCTGGGGACAGGGCTTACGGTATTTCTGCTGATGAACCTGTTTTACAACAATAACCGGGATCTTTTCCTGCGGGGGCCGCTGCACGAGCTGGTCTGCATCATGCGCAGCAATCTCATCCTCTTTGCGGGAACGGCGGTGATTCTGTACTTCCTGAATTTGCTGGACGCCTATTCCCGCCTGGTGTTTTTCTATTTTCTGCTGCTGGACTGTCTGTTCATGTTTTTTGCCCACCAGCTCTGGAAGCTGGCCCTGCCCGCCCTGTACCAGTATTTCGGGGAAACCCGGAAGATTCTGCTGGTGACGGATCGCACCTTCGGGCCGGATCTGGTGCAGGATATTTCCCACATGAAGGATTACAGCTATGAGCTGACCGGCGTGGTGCTCATGGATATGCCAAAGGCGCCGGAAAGTTATGAGGGCCTTCCCGTGGTTTCTGCCTCGGAGGGCCTGGTGGAATACTGCAGAAACGCTTCGCTAGATGAGGTGATGGTCGCGCTGGATACGGGGTTGGGCAGCGGACGGGACCGGGAGATTTTTGCGGTGATGGAGACGCTGGCGCAGATGGGGCTTACCATCCATTACCATGTGCCGGTGCCGGAATTAAAGGATGCGCGCCAACGGGTGCTTTCCCAGTTCGGCCGCTTTTATATGGTGACCTATGCCAACCGGGTGGTGCCGGTGGGCCAGATTCTGCTCAAACGGCTGACGGATATTGTGGGGGCGTGCGCAGGCTGCCTGGTTCTGGCTGTCCTGACTGTGATCCTGGGCCCTCTCATCCGGCTGGAATCGCCCGGCCCTGTCTTTTTTGCCCAGAAGCGGGTGGGCCGCAACGGACGGATTTTTAAAATGTATAAATTCCGCTCCATGTATGCCGATGCGGAGGAACGGAAGAAAGAACTGCTGGATCGCAATGAGATGAACGGCCTGATGTTTAAGATCGAGGAGGATCCCCGCGTTACAAGAGTGGGGAAATTCCTGCGCAAAACCAGTCTGGACGAGTTCCCCCAGTTTCTCAATATCCTAAAGGGGGACATGAGTCTGGTGGGCACGCGTCCGCCTACGCTGGACGAGTTTTCGCAGTACAGCCCCTATCATAAAAAGCGGTTGAGCTTTCGGCCCGGCCTGACCGGTATGTGGCAGGTCAGCGGACGCAGCGACATTACGGATTTTGAGGAGATCGTCCGGATGGATGTGGAATATATCGACAACTGGTCCTATCTTTTGGACATCAAGATCCTGCTCAAAACCGTGCTCCAGGTATTTCGGGGCCGGGGCGCCAGGTGAAAAGAGCCCCTGTGTTTTCCCCGACGAATCCGGTTATAAATTCCTGTTGTTTTTTGCCCCCGGATTGGATATAATAAAAGTAACCTGAAATGCACGATAACCTCTGCCGTTTTGAACCTACATTTACTTTAAACGGGATTCCTATATTGCCGGGTAGATGTCAGGCCCCCATTGCGCAGGGGAAGGCAGAAGCGCCGGTTGCGGTTACCCACCTGGCTTAGGCTAGGAGTCAGAAGACAGGGGGCGTCATTTCGGGGGATACGAAAGAAAAGGGCAGCCTTTTGGGCTGCCTTTTACACATGGGAAGGAAGGGCAAAAGGGGGACGTCCTTTGGCGGAAAGGCTTTACATACAAAACCGCAGGAAAAGGGAACGGCGCAGGCGGCTGATCCGGACAGTACTCAAAGGAATACTGGCTGCCGGCGGATGTGCGCTGCTGTTGTGGCTCTTGGGGCATACGGTGACGACGGTTCTGGACAAAAAGGATAGCACGCAGGAGGAGATAGCAGGGATTTCTCTCCAGGAGGCGGGCAATCTGGCGTGGCTGCTTCTGGATACGGCGGGAGAGGAAGCCGCCCAGACACTCTATACGCTGTTACAGCAGTTTGGAGAAGGAGAGGACGCCAAAACCTTCCTCACCAATTCCCAGGCCCGGCAGATGCTGCAGCTGTTTCCCGACGGGGAAAGCGCCCGGTTTTTCAAAGCGCTGGAAGGCAAAAAAGAAGGCCGGGTGCGCGCAGACGACTGGTATGAGTGGTTCGATGCCGTCCGGGCCGTCTATGATGAAACGGGACGGATCCGGGACACCCAGACGGTATTGCTGGCGGCAGGGGAGGAAGCGGTGGACGCAGCAGGGCAGCCGCTTAACAACCGCCGGATTCTGACCCGGGACGGGGTCTTTTATTCCCACACGGATCGACTGTTGGACGGGAACTATCGGTTCTGCCGGGTGGAGGCCGTGGAAAGGGATGCACAGCTATACGCGGTGCGCAGCGCACAAGAGACGGATCTGCTCTGGAAAAACGTCTGGATTACGGGCGCGGATCGGGAGTTTGTGCGGTGTTTTCTTTCCGGATGGGTGGTTTCGGTGCCCGTCCTTTTTCCAGAGGGGGCCAGTCTGCCGGCCGAACAGGTGGCGGATGTGGAGCTAAAATCCGGCACGGTGACCCGGCTGGCCGTAAAGTCCCATAAAATTTCTGGCCGTCTGCTGCGTATAGCCGACGGGGGAGCAGAGATAGAAGGGCACGGTTTTCTGCCGTTCTCCGACGACCTGAAAATTTACCGCCTGTATCAAAATCTGGCCGAACAAAAAACGGGCGATCTGCCGCTGGGTTATGCGGGGACGGATTTTGTGGTGGAAAACGGCGTGATCGAGGCCGCCCTGATGCAGCGGGAAGAAGAAATGAAAACGATCCGCGTACTCATCAAAACGTCCGGGTACGCGCAAAATGTGCATCAGAGCGTGGCATTACAGGCCGACTGTAGCTGTACGGTGATTTCGGGACAGGGAGAGACGGAAAAAAGAGAGCCGCTTGCGGCCGGGGAAACGCTTTTGGTGGACGCAGACAGCCCGCTGTTTGAAAAGGGGGACAGAATTTTCTTTGTCCCGGATATTCTGACGGGCCGAACCAGCCTGCCCAACGTGGAACGTTCCCAGGGCCCTGCGTCCTATCGGGGCAGCTTTGAACTGCTGCGCACCCCGGAGGGAATCGTGCTGATCAACGAGGTCTTGCTGGAGGAGTATTTGTACGCGGTGCTGCCCAGCGAGATGCCCTCCTCTTATCCGATGGAAGCGCAGAAGTGCCAGGCGGTGTGCGCCAGGACCTATGCGTATGAAAAGATGCTCCACGCGGGACTTCCCGCATACGGCGCACATTTGGATGACAGCGTGAGCTATCAGGTGTATAATAACATCGGAGAAAACGAATCGTCCACGCTGGCGGTAAAGCAGACGGCCGGGGAAATGCTCTTTTATGAAGACCAGGTGGCGCAGGCCTATTATTATTCCACCTCCTGTGGATTCGGAACGGATGCTTCCGTCTGGCAGGAGGGAAACGAGCAGGCCTATCCCTATCTGGTTTCCCGGGAAATCAAAAGCGGCGGAACCTACTACGAACAGGAGGAACCGTGGTTTTCCTGGCGCTATCAGGTGACCGATCCGGATTTGGCGCTGCTGGAACAAAAACTGGTATCCCGTTACCGGGCGAATCCGCAGGAGGTGCTGACGCTGCAGCCCGACGGGAGCTTTGCGGCCTCTGCGCCGCCTTCCCTGGGAGAAATTCGGGAGATTTCCGTCGCCAAAGAGGGAAGCGGAGGCGTGGCAAAGGAGCTTTTGATCACCGGGAAAAACGCTTCCGTACTGGTGAAATCGGAATATGCGATCCGGTATGTATTATGCGATGGAAAAGCACAGGTGCTGCGGCAGGACAACAGTCTGGTGGACGCGCCCTCCCTTTTGCCCAGTGCGTTTTTTACCGTAGAAACCACAAAAGAAAACGGCCGGGTGACGGGCTATGTGCTTTCGGGCGGCGGTTATGGCCACGGCGTGGGACTTTCCCAGAACGGGGCCAGGCAGATGGCGCTTTCCGGTATGCGCATGGAAGAGATTCTCGCCTTTTTTTACCGGGGATGCCGGATAGAAACGATTGATTCCTGAAGATGGGAGTTTTACGATGCAGAGGAGAAAACTGTTTCATATGCTGCGGGACATTTCCCACTATCTGTCCATGACCAATGTGAGCGCCTATGCGGCCAGCGCTGCGTTTTTTGTGTTTCTTTCCCTGATTCCCGTTCTGATTCTGATTTGCTCCCTGCTTCCCTTTACGCCGCTGGAGGAACAGGATCTGCTGACCGTGGTGCAGGGGATGCCCGAACCCGTGGTGCCGGTGCTCAGCGCGATGGTGTCGTCCGTATACGACAGTACCGTGGGAACCGTGAGCACGGCGGCGCTGGTTACGGTCTGGTCGGCGGGAAAGGGGATGCTGGCGCTGATGCGGGGACTGAATGCCATGAACGGCGTGGAGGAGAGCCGCAACTATGTCGTCCAGCGGATTGTGGCTTCCTTTTATACCGTGGTTTTGCTGATCCTGCTGCTGCTGTCCCTGGTGCTCATGGTGTTTGGCAATACGCTGGTGCGCGTGCTGAGCGTGCATCTGCCGTTTTTGCGGGATCTTTTGAATCTGCTGCTCTATCTCAAACCGGTGTTTACCTGGGGCGTTCTCACCGTCGCCTTTATGCTGATCTATGCGTTTGTGCCCAATATCCGCCTGCGGCTGCGGGGGCATTTTTTCGGCGCCATGTTCGCCGCTGTGTCCTGGAACCTGTTTTCCTTCGGGTTTTCCTTCTATCTGGAAACCTTTAACGATATGAGTCTCTACGGGAGCCTGTCCGCCATTGTGGTGATCATGCTGTGGCTGTATTTTTGTATGTATCTGCTGCTGGTGGGTGCTTTTCTCAACCGTCTGCTGGAAGCCGGACGGCTGTCTGCAAATTTATCTTGACTTTTGCCCGCCGGTTTTTTAAAATATGCTGTATAGTGAAAAAAGCTGTGAAGGTGTCAGTAGCGCCGTGTTTCCCAGACAGAGAGGAAGGGCCGTTGGCTGTAAGCCCGTCCTGGTAAAGATACGGCAGTGAATTTCCCACCGGAGCCGTCCGGCCCAACCGAGACAGAGAAGTAAGCCGGAACGCACGGGCCCGTTACGCCCAAGGAGCAAAGAAGCGGCTGTCTGACAGGCGTTTCCTGCGTGAATGAAGTGTCCGCCGCGCGCCTGCCGGCGGGAATCTGGGTGGTACCGCGGAATCTGATTTCGTCCCTGGTTTAGAAATAAACCGGGGATTTTTTAACGTCGGGCCGTCGATTTTGGGCTCGGAAAAAGGAAGGAGCATGGAATGAAGGAAAGACTTGCGAAAATCAGGGAAGAAATCCTGGAGCAGATCCGATCCTGCAAGAGCCTGGAGGGGCTCAATGAAGTGCGGGTCGGCGCGCTGGGGAAAAAAGGAGCGCTGACGGAAATTTTAAAGGGAATGAAGGACGTGGAGCCTGCGGAACGGCCCCGGGTCGGGCAGATGGTCAACGAAGTCCGCGCGGAGCTGGAGCGGGCGCTGGAGAGCGAGAAGGAAAAGCTGGAGAACGCCCTGCAGGAGGTCCGTCTCAAAAGCGAGGTGATCGACGTCACGCTCCCGGCCAAAAAAAACCAGGTGGGACACCGCCATCCCAACACCATTGTGCAGGAGGAAGTGGAACGCATTTTTGTCGGCATGGGCTATGAAGTGGTGGAAGGCCCGGAGGTGGAGAAGGATTATTACAATTTTGAAGCGCTCAACACGCCCAAGGGCCATCCGGCAAGGGACGAACAGGATACCTTCTATATCAACGGGGAGATCGTTTTGCGCACCCAGACTTCTCCGGTGCAGGTGCGTACCATGGAAAAGGGCAAACTGCCCATCCGCATGATCGCGCCCGGCCGGGTGTACCGGGCCGACGAGGTGGACGCCACGCATTCCCCGGTGTTCCATCAGATCGAAGGACTGGTCATCGATAAGAATATCACCTTCGCCGATCTCAAAGGTACGCTGGCCGAATTTGCCAGGGAACTGTTCGGGGAGGAGACGAAGGTAAAATTCCGTCCCCATCATTTTCCGTTCACGGAGCCGTCGGCCGAGGTGGACGTGAGCTGCTTTAAGTGCGGCGGCAAGGGCTGCCGGTTCTGCAAGGGATCCGGCTGGATCGAGATCTTGGGATGCGGCATGGTACATCCCAAGGTGCTTTCCATGAGCGGCATCGATCCGGAGGAATATTCCGGTTTTGCCTTTGGCGTGGGGCTGGAACGGATCACGCTGTTAAAATACGAAATCGACGATATGCGCCTGCTCTATGAGAACGACGCAAGATTCTT
This sequence comes from uncultured Eisenbergiella sp., assembly GCA_947630215.1. GTDB lineage: Bacteria > Bacillota > Clostridia > Lachnospirales > Lachnospiraceae > Gallintestinimicrobium. The sequence goes on from CANRGX010000033.1 coordinate 13,521, forward strand.
AAAACAGTTCTGACAGGGAGGAAGGAAAAAGAATGAATACAGCATTATCATGGATCAAAGCATATGTGCCCGGCCTTTCCTGTACCGATCAGGAATATTGCGACGCCATGACCCTGAGCGGCACAAAAGTAGAGGGCTATGTCAGAACCGATAAAAATCTGGAGAAGATCGTCATCGGTCAGATCGAGCGGATCGACCGGCATCCGGACGCGGACAAGCTGGTGGTCTGCCAGGTCAATATCGGCACAGAGACGATTCAGATCGTCACCGGCGCCCCCAACGTGGAGGTAGGGAATAAGGTTCCCGTGGTTCTGGACGGCGGCAAGGTGGCGGGCGGCCACGACGGCGGCCCCCTGCCGGAGGACGGCATCGCCATAAAGGCCGGCAAACTGCGGGGCGTGGTTTCAAACGGCATGATGTGCTCCATTGAAGAACTGGGCAGCTCCCGGGAGATGTATCCGGAGGCGCCGGAGAACGGAATCTATATTTTCCCACAGGATGCGCCCATCGGAGCGGACGCCGTGGAAGAACTGGGACTTCGGGATACGGTATTCGAGTATGAGATCACCAACAACCGCGTGGACTGCTACAGCATCCTGGGGATCGCCCGGGAGGCTGCGGCGACCTTCCGCAAGCCCTTCGTGCCGCCGGCGGTGACCGTGCACGATAACGGGGAAGACGTACACGATTATGTCAGCGTAGAAGTAAAGGATACGGACCTGTGCTCCCGTTACTGTGCGAGGGTCTGCAAAAATATCAAAATCGCGCCGTCGCCCAGGTGGATGCAGCGCAGGCTGGCGGCGGCGGGCATCCGGCCCATCAACAATCTGGTGGATATCACCAACTATGTGATGGCGGAATACGGACAGCCCATGCACGCCTTCAACCTGGATACGGTGGCGGGCCACAAGATCATTGTGCGCCGCGCCAAGGACGGCGATGTGTTCCAGACGCTGGACGGACAGATGCGCAAACTGGATTCCGAAGTGCTGATGATCTGCGACGCGGAAAAGGAAATCGGAATCGCGGGCATCATGGGCGGCGAGAACAGTAAAATCACCGACGACGTGACCTGCGTCCTGTTCGAAGCGGCCACCTTCAACGGCCCCAACATCCGCAAATCGGCCAAGCGCATCGGCATGCGCACGGACGCCTCCAGTATCTTTGAAAAAGGACTGGATCCGGTCAACGCGGCGGCGGCCATCGACCGCGCCTGCCAGCTGATCGAGGAACTGGGCTGCGGAGAAGTGGTAGGCGGCATGGTGGATGTGTGCCAGCCCATCAAACCCCTGCGCCGGATCAAGTTTGAGCCGGATCGGATCAACCGTTTCCTGGGCACGCAGATTGAGGTGGATGAAATGCTGGCCACCTTTGAACGGCTGGAACTGGAATATGACAGCCAGACGGGAGAAATCCTGATTCCGTCCTTCAGGCAGGATCTGGAAGGGTTTGCCGATATTGCGGAGGAGGTAGCCCGTTTTTACGGATATGACAGGATTCCCACCACGCTGCCTTCCGGCGAAGCGACCACCGGCAGGATTTCCTTTGCGGAGAGACTGGAGCAGAAGGCGCGGGATATTGCGGAATACTGCGGCTTCTCCCAGGCGATGACCTTCTCCTTTGAAAGTCCCAGGGTGTTTGATAAACTGCAGATTGAGCAGGACAGCCCGCTGCGCCGCACGGTGACCATTTCCAATCCGCTGGGAGAGGATTACTCCATCATGCGCACGGTTCCGTTAAACGGGATCCTCACCAGTCTGGCTTTCAATTACAACAGACGCAACAAGGACGTCAAGCTGTATGAACTCTGCAAAATCTACCTTCCCAAAGCGCTGCCCCTGACGGAGCTGCCCGAGGAACGCACGCAGTTTGTCCTGGGCTTTTACGGGGAAGGAGATTTCTTCACCATGAAGGGCGTCGTGGAGGAATATCTGGAACATGTGGGCATGAGAAAGCGGCCCGTTTACGATCCGAAGGCGGGGCGGCCGTATCTGCACCCCGGCCGTCAGGCGGATATTGTCTATGAGGATACGCAAATCGGCTATCTGGGAGAGCTCCATCCCAGGACGGCGCAGCAGTACGGCATCGGAACCAAAGCCTATGTGGCCGTGCTGGATATGCCCTGTATCGTGGAAAAGGCCACCTTTGACCGCAAATATGAAGGCATCGCCAAATACCCTGCGGTGAGCCGCGACATCAGCATGGTGGTGCCCAGAGAGATTCTGGCGGGGCAGATAGAAGCGATTTTGGCCCAGCGCGGCGGAAAGATTCTGGAGAGCTTCTCCCTGTTTGATATTTACGAGGGCAGCCAGATCAAGGAAGGGTTTAAATCCATCGCCTATACGCTCACCTTCCGCGCGAAGGACAGGACGCTGGAGGAAGCGGACGTGTCGGCGGCCATGCGCAAAATCCTGAACGGGCTGGAACACCTGGGGATCGAGCTGCGGCAGTGACGGAGGGAAACATGGAAAAGAAGATCATGACATCGGGGACGGTCAACAACGAGGTTGATTTCTGTAAAGTATACGATATGGAAACGAAGCAGAGGATCGAAAAGATCCTTCTCAAAAACAGGATTTCCTATAGTTGCAGGTTTGAGGAACACGGGTTTTTGGAACGGTTTTTCTCCTTTGGAAACAAGGATCGGATTACCTGTGTGTTCAGGATTCATGATGAGGAGGTGCCCAGGGCCAAGACCCTGGTCGCCTCTGTGCTGGGTGAGAAAAGGAGAAAGGGGACGAGACAGTAATGGAGAGAAGAAACGCCTGGAAGGAGTATGCGCCGGAAACGGACCAAAAGGCCGATGCGCTGGCCCGGGATTATATGCTGTTTCTGGAACGGGGAAAAACGGAACGGGAATGCGTGGATGAAACGGTGAACCGGATCGAGGCGGCCGGGTACCGGGAACTGACCAAACTGGTCAACAAAGGGGAAGCGCCAAAGCCAGGGGACAGGATCTACGCCGTTCTCATGAACAAAACCATCGTTTTGTTTCAGATGGGAAAAAGGCCGCTGACAGAAGGAATGAATATTCTGGGGGCGCACATCGATTCGCCCAGACTGGACGTCAAGCAGAACCCGCTTTATGAGGACACGGATTTTGCGCTGCTGGACACCCATTATTACGGCGGCGTGAAGAAATATCAGTGGGTCGCCCTTCCGCTTGCCATCCACGGGGTTGTCGTCAAAAAGGACGGCACCGTCACCGAGATCCAGATTGGAGAGGAGGAAGACGATCCGGTCTTTTTCATTTCGGATCTGCTGATTCATCTTTCCGGAGAACAGATGGAGAAAAAGGCTTCCAAGGTCATCGAGGGCGAGGCGCTGGATGTGATCGTGGGCAGCAGACCGCTTTCCGGCGAAGAAAAGGACGCCGTAAAAGCCGGTATCTTAAAGGTTTTAAAGGAGAACTATGACATAGAGGAGGAGGATTTCCTCTCCGCGGAGCTGGAAGTGGTGCCCGCCGGAAAGCCCAGGGAGTCCGGTCTGGATCGGAGCATGATTCTGGGATACGGACAGGACGACAGGGTGTGCGCCTATACCTCCCTGGCCGCCATGCTGGAGGCAGGCGATTTGGAGCGTACCGCCTGCTGTATCCTGGCGGACAAGGAAGAAATCGGCAGCGTCGGCGCCACCGGTATGCAGTCCCGCTTTTTTGAAAATACGGTGGCGGAGCTGCTGGCCCTGTGCGGGTCCGACAGCGATCTTGCCCTGCGCAGATGTCTCGCGTCCTCCCTCATGCTTTCCTCCGATGTGAGCGCGGCCTTCGATCCGACCTACGCCTCCGCCTTTGAGAAGAAAAACGCGGCGTACTTCGGGCGGGGCATGGTGTTTAATAAGTTCACCGGTGCGCGCGGGAAAAGCGGCTCCAACGACGCCAACGCCGAATACATCGCACAGATCCGGCAGATCATGGACGAAGCGGGCGTGGCCTATCAGACGGCGGAGCTGGGCAAGGTGGATCAGGGCGGCGGCGGAACCATCGCCTACATTCTGGCTCTCTACGGTATGAACGTCATCGACTGCGGCGTGGCGGTGCTTTCCATGCACGCACCCTGGGAGGCCACCAGCAAGGCGGATATCTATGAAGCAAAATGCGGCTATGTGACCTTCCTTAAGAAAGCGGGTCTGTGATGGCAGAGCAAACGGCGGGCCTGCGCACCAGCGACTACAATTTTGAACTGCCGGCGCAGCTGATTGCCCAGGATCCCTTGGCGGATCGCAGCGCTTCGCGTCTCCTGTGCCTGGATCGGAGCACGGGCGCCGTCTCGCATCATGTGTTCCGGGAGATCCCGCAATTTCTGAAAGCGGGAGACTGCCTGGTTTTAAACGATACGAAGGTCATTCCGGCCCGTCTGCTGGGGACGAAGGAGGATACCGGCGCGGCGGTGGAGATTCTGCTTTTGAAGCGCCGGGACAAAGACGTCTGGGAGACGCTGGTAAAGCCGGGGAAAAAACTGCGCCCCGGCGCCGGGGCCGTGTTCGGGGACGGACGGCTGCGCGCGCAGATTCTGGAGACGACGCCGGAGGGCAACCGGTTAGTGCGGTTTCTTTACGACGGCATCTGGGAGGAGGTGCTGGACAGCCTGGGGGAAATGCCCCTGCCGCCCTACATCACCCATAAGCTGGCGGATCGATCCCGTTATCAGACCGTCTATGCCAAATACGAGGGATCCGCGGCCGCGCCCACGGCGGGACTGCACTTTACCAAAGAACTGCTGGAAGAAGTGCAGAAAAAGGGCGTGCGGCTGGCCTATGTGACGCTGCACGTGGGACTGGGCACCTTCCGTCCCGTAAAAGTGGATAACGTGCTGGAACATCATATGCACACGGAGCGCTACCAGGTGAGCCGGGAAGCGGCCGAAACCATAAACCGGACGAAGGAGGAAGGGGGCCGGGTGATCTGTGTGGGCACCACCAGCTGCCGCACGGTGGAGAGCGCCGCGGACGCTGACGGACACATACAGGCGTGTTGCGCGGATACGGATATTTTCATCTATCCGGGCTATCGGTTTCGGGTGATGGACGGGCTGATCACCAACTTCCATCTGCCCCAGTCCACACTTGTCATGCTGGTATCCGCTTTCGCGGGCCGGGAGGCGGTGCTGGGCGCATATGAAACCGCAATCCGGGAACAGTACCGCTTCTTTTCCTTCGGAGACGCCATGCTCATTCTCTGACACAAAAAACGTTTCTTTTCCGGGCAGATTTCCCATGCGCGACAGGAGGGCGGACGCCGATGGACTATGAGATTGCGGTTCCGACCGCAGAACAGGAAGAAGAACTGGACGACAAGCTGATGGCCTATAACCTTTCATGCGTTGCACCGACGCAGGAGGAACCCTTTGTTCCCATCTGCCGGTGCGCCACAGCGCAGGACGGCAGTCTGATAGGAGGCGTGCTGGCCTACAGCGCGCTCTGGCACGTGCTCCAGGTCCGGACGGTATGGGTGCGGCAGGAGTGCCGCAAAAAGGGATTGGGATCCGCCCTGCTTTGCCAGGTGGAGCGGGAGGCGTACCGTCTGGGGTGCCGCATGGCGCAGCTGGATACCTATGATTTTCAGGCCCGGGAGTTTTATGAGAAGTGCGGCTACACGGTATTTGGGACGCTGCCGGATGCGCCGGAGGGGCATATCCACTATTATCTGTCTAAACGGCTGGTGAAAGACGACAAATTTCCTGCGTGAAAATCGAAATTTTTGTGGATTTTATCTTCTGAAAATGGTATACTGGATAAAAGCGGTTTCCTGCAAAACTGCGCGACAGGAGGGGTTGGCCATGAAGATGATTTTTGCCATGCTTCATTCGGAAGATGTGGATGAAACCGTAGAGGAGCTCAACCGCGCAAAGTACTGGGTGACGAAGCTCTCTACGACGGGGGGCTTTCTGAAGAACAAGAACGTGACGCTGGTGGTCGGGACAGAGGACGATCTGGTACCGGGCGCGCTCAAGATACTGAAGGACTGCGCGGGGCTCAGACCTTCCGTCCGCTACACGATGCCCGCCATGTCGTCCGGCAATCTGCATCCCAACACACACACCATGATCCCCATTGATACGACGGCGGGGGGCTGTACGGTCTTTGTGGTGGATGTGGATCGCTACGAGAAATTCTGAACCAGAAGGGGCGGCACAAAAAGAGAATCAAAAAGACCGCTGGCACCGGATTTTCGGATCCTGTCAACGGTCTTTTTCTTATGTCCGGACAAAACAGGCAAAGGGCGGCGCAAGCACTATTCCGGAATTTCGCCGCCGTTCCAGTCCACGGTATCTTCCTCCGACTGGATGATGATATTGTCATCCTCGGGGAGCCGGCCCTGCAGGAGGACGGCGATGTAATTGATCCGTTTCATGGCGCGGTTGTAATTTTCCCGCGCGGCATCCGCAACCATGCTGTCGTAGCCGCCGTCGGCATAGGCCTCCCGATAAAGAGAGGCGGCCTCGTCCATATAGGCGGACGCTTCATCCGCAAATTCTTCAATATTTTCAAACTGCTCCCGGTACTTGTCCGGAATTTCGATGGCGGACAGCTCCTGAAAAAGCTGCGACATCGTGTCCAGTTCGGAGAGCATATCGTCCACCGCGGTTTCCGAAGCCGGTTCAATATTTTCCAGAACGCCGACCGAAGTGGAAAGGGACTGGTAAAAGGCGTCCATCTGATCGTGAAATTCGGTGAGCGCCCGATCCTCCCCGCAGCCGGAAAGAAACAGTGCAAAGAGAACGCAGAGCGCGGCAATGGCTTTTTTTTTCAAAACGCTACCTCCTATCCTTCGTTCCCTTAAATTTATCATAAAACGACAGGAAAAGCAATTTGATCTGCGCAACTGCTTTCTTTTTTTTGGGCGGCATGATACAATGGACGCACAGCTTTAAACAGGAAGTGAGGAAAAATGACCAGAGAACAGTTCAGACAGACAGCGGCAGAGGGCCTGCTTTTTCTGGACGGCGCCACAGGCTCCAATCTGCAGCAGTGCGGCATGCCGCCCGGCGTCTGCCCGGAGCAGTGGATCCTGCAGCATCCGCAGGAGCTTGTCCGGCTGCAGAGGGCCTATGTGGACGCAGGCAGCCATATTGTTTACGCGCCCACCTTTTCCGCAAATCGGATCAAACTGAAAGAATTTGGGCTGGCGGATCAGGTCGGAGATCTGAACCGCCGTCTGGTGGCGCTTTCCCGGCAGGCGGTGGGAAGCCGGGCGCTGATCGCAGGCGATCTGACTATGACGGGAGAGCAGCTTGCGCCCATCGGGAAACTGGATTTTGAGGAACTGATTACCGTATATAAAGAGCAGATCGGGTATCTGCTGGAAGCGGGCGTCGATTTGCTGGTGGTGGAAACGATGATGAGTCTCCAGGAAACCAGGGCGGCGCTGATTGCGGCCAGGGAAAGCTGTCCGGATCTGCCGGTCATGGCCACCATGACGTTTGAAGCGGATCAGAAAAGTCTGTTTGGAACCGACCCGGTGACGGCGGCGGTGGTGCTGGCTTCTCTGGGTGCGGACGCGGTGGGGGCCAACTGCTCCACGGGGCCGGATCAGATGGAACCCATCATCCGCCGGATGGCGCAGGCCGTGGACGTGCCGGTTATCGCAAAGCCCAACGCCGGCCTGCCGACGCTGGATCGGGAGGGCCGGACGGTTTACGATATGGGGCCGGAGATATTCGGAGAGCAGATGAAAGCGCTCTGCCGGGCGGGCGCCAGGATTCTGGGCGGCTGCTGCGGCACGACGCCGGAACACATCCGCTGTCTGTGCCAAAGCGTGTCCCATACCGGCGACGGGCCCGTGGAAAAGACCCCCAAAAGGTATCTGACCTCGGAGAGAAAGACGGTTGCCTTCGGACTGGACGATCCGTTTTTGCTTGTGGGAGAACGGATCAATCCGACCGGAAAGAAAAAACTCCAGGCCCAGCTGCGGGAGGGCAGTTTTGAACTGGTGACACAGTTTGCCAGAGAGCAGGAAGAACAGGGCGCGGCCATTCTGGACGTGAATATGGGCATGAGCGGTATCGACGAAAAGGAGCTTATGCTGCAGGCGCTGGAGGAGATTGCGGGCGTGACGAGCCTGCCCCTTTCTCTGGATTCCAGCCATGTGGACGTGCTGGAAGCAGCGCTGCGGCGCTATCCGGGACGGGCGCTGGTCAATTCCGTTTCTCTGGAAACAGAGAAGATCGAACATCTGCTTCCCCTGGTGAAAAAATACGGCGCGATGTTCATTCTGCTTCCCCTTTCCGACAAGGGCCTGCCGGAAACGCTGCAGGAAAAGATCGCCATCATCGACGATATCGTCTCGCGGGCGCTGGCGCTGGGCATGCGGACGCAGGATATTGTGGTGGACGGCCTGGTGACCACGGTGGGGGCCAATGCGCACGCCGCCCTGGATACGCTGGAAACCATCCGCTACTGTAAACAAAAGGGACTTGCCACCATTTGCGGCCTGTCGAATATTTCCTTCGGACTGCCGGAAAGAAGCAGCGTGAACACGGCCTTTCTGACCATGGCCATAGCTGCCGGCCTGACCATGGCCATTGCCAACCCCAGTCAGGAGCTTTTAGTGGGCGCGGCCTTTTCCGCGGATATGCTCCTGGCAAAGGAGGAGAGCAGCATCAGGTACCTTGCCTTTGCCCAGGAGAAAAAGGAGCGCGCCCAAAAACAGGAGACGGCGCAGACGGAGGCGCAGAAGGAGCGGGAACAACCGGCGGAAAGTGCAGAGACTTCTCCGGCGGTACAGGTAAAGGAAGCGGTTTTAAAAGGGAACCGGCGCAGGATAGAGACGCTGACCAAAGAGGCGTTACACGCAGGGGTTTTGCCCCAGACTTTGTTAAACGACTATCTGCTTCCCGCCATCAACGAGGTGGGGGATCTGTTTGACAAGGGCAAATACTTCCTGCCCCAGCTGATTGCCAGCGCAGAGGCCATGAAGCAGTCCATCGGCATCCTGGAGCCGTATTTAAGGCAAGAGGGGGCGGAAGGGAAGAAACCCGTGGTGGTGATTGCCACCGTACAGGGGGACATCCACGACATCGGGAAAAACCTGGTGGCCCTGATGCTGAAAAACCATGGCTTTACCGTGATCGATCTGGGAAAGGACGTGCCCAGGGAACGGATTGTGGAAACGGCGCAGAAGGAGGGCGCGCAGATCATCGCCCTTTCCGCGCTGATGACGACCACCATGCAGGAAATGAAACGCGTGATCTCTTACGCGAGAGAACAAAACGTCACGGCCAAGATCATCATCGGCGGCGCGGTGATTACCCAGGAGTACGCGGATGAAATCCACGCGGACGGCTATTCCAGGGACGCGGCGGAAGCCGTGCGGCTGGCAAAGCGGCTTTTGGAGATTCCTTGATTCTGGAACAACGCATCCGTAACATAAACATATGAAAAAACGCAAGCGCGTCCGGGGCATCCGACGCCTTGACACGAAGGGGGAATGGATTTATGATGAATCAGAATGAACAGACCGAAAAAGAAGCGCAGGGTGCGCTGGAACTGCTCAGGGAGCTTGTTTCGACAGAGGAAAATCAGAACCGGCAGCTGAAAAAACAGCTTTTTTATACCCGGATCTTTGCGGGCGCGGGCTGCGCGCTGGCGCTTATCCTGGCAGTGGCGTTTTTCTGTCTGGTTCCGCCGGTGCTCTCTGCCATGGATACCGCCGTGGACGCCATGGAACGGGCAACCCGGACGATGGAACAGGCGGATGAGACGTTGCAGCTGGTGGACGGCGCACTGAAGGATATCGGGACGCTGTTTGAAGAAGACGGTCTGGTGGTGCGCAGCAGCGAAACGATGGAGCAGGCGCTGGAGAAGATCCAGGCGATGGATATCGAGAGCTTAAACGGGGCGATCAAAAACCTCGGGGAAGTGGTGGAGCCGCTGGCGCAGTTTTTCGGAAGATTCGGCAGATGAACCGGACTGCCCTGTAAGGAGGAGAACAGAGAATGAATGGCGCGCAGGCGATGGTAAAATGCCTTGAACTGGAAGGCGTGGAGATGGTGTTCGGATATCCGGGTGTGGCGATCTGTCCTTTTTATGACAGCATCCTGGACTCTGAGATCCGCACGATCCTGATTCGGACGGAACAAAATGCCGCCCACGCGGCGAGCGGCCTGGCGAGGGTCACGGGAAAGGTGGGCGTATGCGCGGTGACCAGCGGTCCCGGTGCAACCAATCTGATCACCGGCATTGCCACGGCCTTTGCGGACAGTATCCCGCTGGTCTGTATTACCGGACAGGTCAACAGCGAGCTGATCGGAAGCGACGTGTTCCAGGAGGCGGATATTACCGGAGCGGCGGAATCCTTTGTCAAATACAGTTATCTGGTAAAGCGCGCAGAGGAGATCCCCCGGATTTTTAAAGAGGCGTTTCATATTGCCAGCACCGGCCGCAAGGGGCCCGTGCTGATCGATGTGCCCATCGACGTACAGAACGCCCCAATCCGGAAATTTTCCTATCCGGAATCGGTGAATCTGCGCACCTACAAGCCCACGGTGAAAGGCCATGCGGTGCAGATCAAGAAGGTGATGGCAGAGCTGGAGCGGGCGAAGCGCCCCGTTATCTGCGCGGGCGGCGGCGTGCTGTTGAGCGGCGCGCAGCAGATGCTCCGGGAATTTTCCCACAAATATCAGGTGCCGGTGGTCAGCACCATGATGGGGATCGGCGCCATGCAGACGGAGGACGATCTGTACTTCGGCATGGTGGGCAACAACGGTGCGCCCTGCGCCAACCGTGCCATGAACGACGCGGACATGGTGATCATGGTGGGGGCCCGCGTGGCGGATCGGGCCGTGAATCAGCCGGAGATCATCACCCGGGACAAGGTTTTGGTGCATATGGATGTGGATCCGGCAGAAATCGGCAAAAACGCCGGCCCCACCATCCCTCTGGTGGGCGATGCGGCAAATATTTTTGCCTCTCTGATGGAAACGGAGATTGCCTGTGACCACAGCCTGTGGCTGCAGACGCTGTACGCGTACCGGCAGCAGATGCAGGAAAAGCGCAGTCCCAACCCCGCTTTCGTCGATCCGGCCCGCTTTATCCAAAAGCTCTCCGGGCGGATGGAACACGATGCGATCTATGTGGCGGACGTGGGCCAGAACCAGATCTGGTCCTGCAAAAACTGCATCGTGCGCGACGGAAAGTTTCTGACTTCCGGCGGCATGGGCACCATGGGCTATTCCATTCCCGCCGCCATGGGAGCCAAGCTAGGCCTGCCGGACAGACAGGTGGTGGCGGTGTGCGGAGACGGATCCTTTCAGATGTCCATGATGGAACTGGCCACCATGCGCCAGCATAACGTTCCCGTGAAAATTGTCGTCATTGCGAACCGGTACCTGGGCATGGTGAGGGAATATCAGAAAAACACCTATAACAGCCGCTACAGCGTCGTGGATTTGTCGGGCAGTCCCGATCTTTCCAAAATCGCGGAGGCCTACGGGATGCGGTTCCTTCGCTTACAGGATCCCGACAGGGAGGACGAAGCCATAGAGGAATTTTTGCGCGGGGACGACTCCGTGCTGATGGAGTGCGTCATCGATCCCATGGATGTGGTGAAATAAGGAGGGCCAGATGAAAAAGATCTATTCTGTTTTGGTGGAAAACCGTTCCGGCGTGCTGTATAAGGTGGCCGGACTGTTCTCCCGGAGAGCGTTCAACATCGACAGCCTGGTGGTGGGAGAGACGGACGATCCGACGGTATCCTGTATGACCATTGTTTCCAGCGGGGACGATCACACGCTGGAACAGATCGAAAAACAGCTGAATAAAAAGCTGGATGTCATCAAGGTCAAGACCTTTCATGAACACGAGTCCGTCAGCCGGGAGCTGATGCTGGTCAAGGTGAAATACAACCGCAGCAACCGCCGGGATATTATGGAAATATCGGACGTCCTAAAGGCACAGATTGTGGATATGTCCCGGACGCAGATGATGATTCAGCTCTGCGATGTGCCGGAGAGGGCGGAGCTCTTTTTGAAAATGCTGCAGTCCGTCAGCATTGTGGAAGTCGCCAGAACCGGGACGGTGGCGCTCCCCAAATGCCACGATCAGGAGAATTAAGCTCCTTCGTCCGGTTGGGGATCATAACAGGGATTGCGCGAATCACTTGCTTTTATAACTTGAGGTTATAAAAGTTATGATATGAACTCATACGTTGACAGCGATCCATAATGTTGTTAGAATATTTTGTAATCCTGCCGGGGCTCTTGTGCGCACGGCAGAAATGAGGAAGGAGTGACCTTCTATGCAGAAGAAGACCTTTCAGCTTCTGGTGGACAACACGTCGGGCGTACTGAGCCGCATTTCGGGCCTGTTTTCCAGACGCGGCTACAATATCGAGAGCATTACGGCGGGCGTCACCGCCGATCCCAGGTTTACGCGCATTACCATTGTGGCCAGCGGCGACAACGAGATCCTGGATCAGATCGAGAAGCAGGTGGCCAAGCTGGTGGATGTGCGGGATATCCGGGAGTTGGATCCGCAGGAGAGCGTCTTCCGCGAACTGGCGCTGATCAAGGTAAAGGCGACGGCGGCCGATCGGCAGGGCATCATCGCGGTGGCCAATGTTTTCCGCGCAAATATCATCGACGTGGGAGCGGAGAATCTGATCATCGAGCTGACGGGATCACAGAGCAAGATCGAGGCCTTTCTGAGGCTGTTGGACGGCTATGAGATTCTGGAGCTGGCCCGCACGGGCATTGCCGGACTGTGCCGCGGCGTGGAGAAGGTCGTTTACATCGAAGATTGACCGCCAGGAGACAGGAGCCTTTGGGGCGGATATCTCATTATAAAATCATGGAGGATAAGAAAATGGCAAAGATTTATTATCAGGAGGACTGTAACCTTTCCCTGTTGGAGGGGAAGACCATCGCCGTGATCGGCTACGGCAGCCAGGGCCATGCCCATGCGCTCAACGCTAAGGAGTCGGGCTGTCACGTCATCATCGGCCTTTATGAAGGATCCAAATCCTGGGCCAAGGCACAGGCGCAGGGCTTTGAGGTCTATACCGCGGCCGAGGCGGCCAAGCGTGCCGACATCATCATGATCTTAATCAACGATGAGAAGCAGGCGAAAATGTATCAGGAATCTATCGCGCCCAATCTGACGGCGGGCAAAATGCTGATGTTCGCCCACGGTTTTGCGATTCACTTCGGTCAGATCGTTCCGCCCAAGGACGTGGACGTCACCATGATCGCGCCCAAGGGCCCCGGCCATACGGTCAGGAGCGAGTACCAGGTCGGAAAGGGCGTGCCCTGTCTGGTTGCGGTTCAGCAGGACGCCACCGGCAAAGCGCTGGATCTGGCGCTGGCCTATGCACTGGCCATCGGCGGTGCGAGAGCGGGCGTGCTGGAGACCACCTTCAAAGATGAGACGGAAACCGATCTGTTCGGCGAGCAGGCCGTTTTGTGCGGCGGCGTATGCGCCCTGATGCAGGCCGGCTTTGAGACGCTGGTGGAAGCCGGATACGCGCCTGAGAATGCGTACTTCGAGTGCATCCATGAGATGAAGCTGATCGTCGATCTGATTTATCAGAGCGGGTTCGCGGGCATGCGCTACTCCATTTCCAATACGGCGGAGTTCGGCGACTACATCACCGGCCCCAAGATCATCACCGACGAAACGAGAAAGGCCATGAAGCAGATCCTTTCCGACATCCAGGACGGCACCTTTGCCAAGAACTGGCTGCTGGAGAACCAGGTGGGCAGCCC
>CANRGX010000034.1 GCA_947630215.1 uncultured Eisenbergiella sp.
CCGTTTAAGCTCTCCTGCAGCAGTTCTTTTATCTCATCCATAACAGCCTCATTTCAAAACCGGAAGACGGCAATCCGCTTCCGGTTCTATTCTATAGCTTTGGCAGGGGTTACACAACTAAAATTTTAAAAACCCGCTTTCCCTTGCCTGCCGGCGTTTGAAAATTTCCCCGCACAGCAGCACCTGAACCAGTTCCCCGATCCCCGGCAGTAATTCCGGCGGGATTTCCTGCCCTTCCTCTTTTTCTTCCCGGCAGATCACAGCCAGCATATCCTGCGCCATTTTGTAAAGGGCCAGCCGATCCGGATATTCGTCATAAATGGGACTGCCGTCATGGTCGAAGCGATCCAGGATGCGGTTGATCTTCTGCTGATATCTGCGGGATTTTCTCGGATACATCTCCTGCATATATTCCAGATCCCGCATCATCGTATCTTCCTCCTGATAAAACAGGGGCATCGGGTATGTCATATAAAACGGAAGTATTTTGGAATGCCGATCCATTTGTTTTCCTTCCGGATATCTTTTACTTTATAGTATGCGCAATCTGTCTGGAAAGTTTATCCGCCGCCCGCGCTTCCTCTCTGGAAATCACGGCGTCGCTGTAGCGTGCCCGCTCGTAGAGGCAAAGCAGGGCGTCCCATCCGCCGTCGGGGCGAAACGCTGCGGTCAGCTCTCTTGCCGTCTTTTCCTGGGATCCGGCCGTGCCCGGCGCCATGGATCGCCGCACCGCTCTCTGGAAAGCCCGGCGCACCCGCTGGGCCGGCGTCCCGCCGACGGGCGGCAGTCTCCTTTTCTTTGTCCGCCGATCCCCCTCCAGCCGCTGTTGTTCTTCCAGATACTCCTGGGAAACGATTTTCTTTTTCTCCCGCTGCCTGCCGTAAAACCCCTGCAGGATAAGGCGGAGCAGGCCAACGAAAAGCGCGGCGGCGCCGGCCAGCACGAAAAGCAGCACGGCGGCCACCAGAATCTGTTCCGTTATCCTTACCCACAGCGGCGTTTCTGCTGCATCGGCCATAAGCAGCGCTTCCTGGGCCGCCGGCTGGCCGGCTTCCAGAACGGTCTCCGGCGCCTGTTCTTTCCCAAACAGGGACAACAGCCGGACAATTCCATGCAGAAGCGCCAGGAGCCCACTTTTGACCAGTTCTGTCAGCATGGGGATCAGCGCGGTCCGGGTACAGAGGATCAGCGTCAGCACGGAAAAACAACCGTAGCCGCCTACCGCCGCCATTCCCATGCCAAAAATGCTTTTCTGCGGGATCGTCCCCGCGGAATTTCGGTTGAGCGCCAGATACCGGATAAAATGGATCAGATAGAGTTTAACCAGATATCCCCCGATCCAGACAAAGCAGAGCCGGACAATCCGCCCGCACCCGGTTTGACTGTGCACGTAGCTGCATACAAAAAAGGCGGTCAGCGCGAAAAAGGCCGCCCCCATGGGGCCTATTTCCCCCTCCCCATCCGTCGCCGACGTCACCCGGATCCGCAAAGATCGCACGCCGTAGCCTACGGCCAGCGCCAAATAGACGGTCTGCCACAGCGCCGGCATCGGGAAACGGCCTGCGACCCAGACCAGCCCTGCGGCCGCCGCCAGATGCACGCCCAAAAACAAAAGCAGACTTTTCTCCACTCCTCTGCGGGCCGCATAAAAAAGGAAGGGCAGGCAGATTGGCAGACAGGAAAAAAGGAACGGCGCATCCGCCTGTTTGAAAACGGCGCAGACCATGGTTTCCAGACAGATCACCGGAAGGAAATTCAGACCGATTTCCAACATTTCCGCTACAGTCTGCAGTCTTTTTTCCATCAGTCCCACTCCCCTTCCGCCAGAATCTGCTGCGTGTACTTCTCCAGCACGGGACGGATCGCGCCCTCCTGCCGGCGCTGCACAGGACGGATCCAGGCAAACTCCATTCCCCTGTCCAGACATTGACAGAGCAGATCCTGAAAGTCTTCCGGGGCGGCATGGGACAAAAAAACGGTAAAGACATCCCTGGCGCCATCCTGAGTCACCCTTTTTCCCAGACTTTCCGCAAAAGGCGGCACGCTCTTTTCCAGATCGATGCGTGCCAGTCCCCGGTTTATGCTTTCCATGTGCCCGATCCCGCTGGCGGCGTCCACTCCCACCAAAACGCCTGTCAGAATATCCGGCCCATTGGTATACAGGGCCGTCCGGATCCCCTGTCCAAGGAAAAATGCCGCCGCGCCCGCCGCCATGCTCAAAGACAGCTCCAGCATGGCCTCCTGCCGCAAAAGCGCGCCGTCCTCCAGGTTCACAAACAGCCGCACCGCCTTTAAGGCCGTATAATTCTTCATATTCACTTTCAGATCGCCCGTCCGCGCCGTCGCCTTCCAGTTGATATCCCGCAGGGTATCCCCCGGGGAATACTCCCGGATGCCGCGGTATTCAAACGGATCCTCCAAAAGATGCCGGCGGCTTAGGATTTCTCCGTTCAGCTTCTGCAGCGCCTGCAAAAAAGACGGATCCCGCCAGGGCTTTGGATACACATAGAGCTGCGCGCCACAGCGCAGGCTTTTCGGCAGTTCCCGGGACAAAAACAGATTTCCCGCCACCACATCCAGCGTTGTAATCGTATAATAACCGCGTCTTTTGCACCGGAAGGGAAGTTTGCGCACATGGCGCATATAGGGGCGGATAGAAAGCACATCATTGCGATAAAACTGGTCGGTCACACTGCTGCCGCCATCCTCCTCCTCAAAGGAAAGCTGCCGGGAAACCGCAAACTTTACCTTCAGTGCCGGAAGCGGCAGCAGCTTGCGGTTCTCCACCGTCTCGCAGAGCATACGCTCGTCCCCCTGGGTGGCGCTCTCCTCCGAAAACGCCAGGCCGACGGTCAGATTTTTATCCCAATACCGGGCGTAGAGCCGTTCCTGTAAAAACAGTAGGAAAAGCGCGCCCGCAACGATCCAGACAATCACCATCGCCGGCTTTCCTCATTCCTTTCCCCGGACGCTAAAGTCCTCCGTCGGAACCGCCACGCTGCCGCAGATTTCTTCCACCAGCCGCACGCACTCCCGGTAACGGCCCTGTCCATAGGAAAGCGCCAGCCGGTGTGCGAATACGGCGGGCAAAACGGCCTTCACGTCATCCGGGATCACATAGGTTCTGTCCTCCATATAGGCCCATGCTTTGGCCGCCCGCATCAGAGCCAGCGTGCCCCGGGGGCTGACGCCGGATACCGTCTTTTCGCTGCTTCTGGTGGCCGCCACCAGATCCACCAGATACCCCTCCAGCGCCGGATGCACATACACCTGCTGCGCCTCCCGCTTCATCTGCAAAATTTCTTCTTTCGTCACCACGGGAGCCAGATCCGCCAGCGGGTCAAAACTGCGGTAGGTTTCCAGAATCCGGATTTCTTCCTCCCTGTCCGGCAGGCCCATGGACAGCTTCATCAAAAACCGATCCATCTGCGCCTCCGGCAGTGGAAAGGTTCCGGCAGTCTCAATCGGGTTCTCCGTCGCAAGGACAAAAAACGGAGGATCCAGACGCTCGGTTTCCCCGTCGATGGTCACCTGTCTCTCCTCCATGCACTCCAAAAGCCCCGCCTGGGTACGCGGGGTGGCCCGGTTGATTTCATCCGCCAGCAAAAGGTTGGTAAACACCGGCCCTCTCTTCAGTTCAAAAGCGTTGGTCTGCCGGTTATAGATATGCAGCCCTGTGATATCCGCCGGCAGCATATCCGGCGTGAACTGGATCCGTCCGAAGGAAAGCCCCATGCTGGCGGCCAGCGCACGGGCCAGTCTTGTTTTTCCCGTTCCCGGCACATCCTCCAAAAGCACGTGGCCGTCCGCCAGAAGCGCGGCAAGAACCAGTTTTTCCACCTGTTCCTTTCCGATGATGACCCGGCCCACATTTTCCAGCACCGCCGCAATCTGTTTTTTCATCCCCTTTTCCCTCTCTTTTATCCCTGTCCGCCAACCAGCTTGTACCACGCGTCGGTATTGGCCAAAAAATCCACTGTCAGCACCGACATTCCGCGGATGCGGGCATTTTCCCACGTTCCCTCCATCGGGATCGTCATGGTCTGCATTTCAAAATCCGGCAGCTGCAGCCCCAGCATCAACAAAGAGGCGCAGTCTGACTCCGTCAGATCCGTGCGCACCCGCGGCAGGAAGGTTTCCATCATTTCATTTGCCTGCCCCAGCTCCATTTTCCTGATTTTTTCTGCACAGCGTGCGATGATCTCCCGCTGTCTTCCGGTGCGGGCAAAATCCGTCCCCACGTACCGCACCCGCGCATAGGCCAGCGCCTGACTTCCGTTTACCGAAATCGTCCCTGCGTCGCTTTCGCTGAGAATATCCTGGCCGCCCGGATTTCCCAACAGTCTGTTCTGACTGTTGATATACATATTCATCACGTCAATTTCATCCGCCGTAACCGTAATGTCGATTCCGCCCAGCGCGTCAATGACGTCCATGAGCAGATAAAAGTTGATGACGACACAGCGATCCACAGGAATCCCGAAATTCTTTTCGATCGTTTCCGTCAGGAGCGTCGTCCCTCCATAGGCATAGGCGGCATTGAGACGGTTGCTCTCATGTCCGGGAATGGATACGTACATATCTCTCAGAAGCGAGGTCATGACAACCTGTTGGGTTTCCCGGTTGACACTGACCAGAATCATCGCATCCGACCGTCCCGAATAGGAGTCCTTCCGGGAATCCACGCCGATCAGCAGTACGGTAAAGGCGTCGCTCTCTCCCGGCAGCGCCTGCATGGCCTGCGTATTCTGCCGGAGCCGTTCTTCAATAACAGCGATTTCATCCTGAGAGGCTTCCGGCAGCGTACTCTGATACTCATCGTTTTCGTTCCCGCCGCCCGCCGGAAGCGTTTCTTCAAAGGAATCCGCCAGTTCGTCCTTCCGATAATCCAGCATATTGTAATAATGTTTGAAGATCCCCAGCGCCGCTGCCGCAGGTAGCAGCAACAAAACCAGAAGAATCCCGGCCGCCGTTAGCCATTTTCTTCTTTTGGGAACCTTCTTTCCGGCTTTTCTTTTCTTTTTCATCCATTTTTACACCCTGCGCAGATCTCTGTCAGATCTTGATTTCCGTCCACTTGCCCATTCGAAACCGGATAGACGCGAAAAGGAACCGCGACAGCTGGTCCGCCACCACGCCCAGCCAGATCCCGATGATACCGAATCCCAGCGCATACCCGAAAAGCCAGGACACCCCGGTCCGGATGACCGTCACGCTCAGCGTGGATGCCATGGCGGTAAAGAGCGTATCCCCCGCCCCGCGCAGGCAGCCCATGAAAATCACCTGGGAAATCTGCAGGATCACGACAAAAATGATCACGCGCATGATACCCACGCCGATATCCACGATCTCCGGTTCCCGGAAAAACAGACTGTAAAGCGGCCTTGCGCCGAAGAAATAGACCACCGTGAGCACAGCGGAAATGCAGGCGCCCACCTTCTGACAGGTACTTCCGTATTTCCTGGCCAGCTGCGGATCCCCCTCGCCCATGCTTCTTCCCAGCAGCGCCACCGCTGCGGCCTGCAGGCCGTCTCCGAAGGAGAAGGAAAGACTCATGATATTCATGCCCACCTGGTGCGCCGCCATGGCCGCCGTCCCCTGATTGGCGGCCATCACCGCCGTCAGCATAAAGCCCACGCGCATCAGGATCTGTTCCAGAAATACGCTGTAACCCAGCCGGATAAGCTGGTAAAGGGCCGAAAGGCGGGGCCGGATTTTCTTTTCCAGCATCAGCGGGATGCTGAGGAAGCTCTCCTTTTTACAGATGGAGAGCAGGCTCATGATCGAGGCGACCACAGTGCCCAGCACGGTAGCGATGGCCGCGCCCCGGATCCCCCAGGCGGGGAACCCCAGATGCCCGTCGATGAGCAGATAGTTGAATAAAATATTGACCGCGTTGGAGGTCAGATTGGTGCGCATGGTAATCCGGGTATTGCCCGCGCCGCGCTGCGCGGAATTGATGGCCATCTGCCAGCAGTTGAAGATCATGCCGCCCATGATGATCCGGTAATAGGCCGTCGCGCCGTCGTGCGTCTGCGCGTTGGAACCGCACAGGTCGATGATGGGATCGGCAAAGGATACCATCAGGATGCTGATCAGCACCGCCATGACCGTCACGAAGCACAGACAGGTGATCGCCAGCGTGTTGGCGTTTTCTCTTTTATTCTCGCCCTTCCTGCGGGCCACCAGCGCGGAAATGGACACGTTCATGGCAAAGAACAGGGCCAGACCCACAAACTTTGGCTGGGTGGTCAGTCCTACGGCCGCCACCGCGTCCGCGCCCAGCGAGCTGACCATATAGGAGTCCACCAATCCCGCAAAGGCGGCAAAAAAGGATTCCAGCATGGCCGGCCATGCCATCGAAAGGCTTTCCTTTAAAATCTCCCTGTCGCTTCTCATGTTCCACTCTCCCCGGTATTGCTGCGCTTTCCGGTTACTTTTGTACTTCCTTCTGCAAAACAGGGGCTGCCCTGCGCAGCCCCAGATCTCTTACCGTAATGTTGCGATGCGGGCCAGCGCCCTCAAAAGCGCGGTCTCCGCCCTGGCCATATCCGTATTGGCCTTATGCTCCCGGATCCTGGCCTCCGCCCGTTGTTTTGCCGCCTGTGCCCGGGCGATGTCGATCTCTCCCGGCCATTCCGCCGCTTCCGCCAGAATCGTAATGCTGTCCGGCAGAATCTCCGCGAAACCGGTGTGCAGCGCCGCTTCCTTTTTTCCCTCCGGCTCCGTCAGCGTCAGCACGCCGGGTTTTAAAATCACCGTCAGCGGAATATGTCCGGGATAGATGCCCAGTTCCCCTTCCGAGGTGTTAAACTCCGCCATCCGTGCCTCGCCCTCATAAAACACCCGTTCCGGCGTGATGATCCGGATCCGGAGCTTTCTGTCCTCTGCCATATCTGCGCTCCTACTTCACCTTCGCCAAAACATCGTCGATGCTGCCTACGTTCAGGAAATAACTCTCCGGAATATTGTCGTGCCGCCCTTCCAGAATCTCGGAAAAGCTCCGGATCGTTTCGCTGATCGGCACATATTTGCCTTCCAGTCCGGTGAACTGCCCCGCCACGAAGAAGGGCTGGGACAAAAACCGCTGTACCTTTCTGGCCCTGGACACCACCAGCTTATCCTCCTCGGACAGTTCATCCATACCCAGGATGGCGATGATATCCTGCAGCTCCTTATAGCGCTGTAAAATTTCCTGTACGCCTCTGGCCACCCGGTAATGCTCCTCTCCCACAATTCTGGGATCCAGAATGCGCGAGGTGGATTCCAGCGGATCCACCGCCGGATAGATTCCCAGCTCCACGATGGAGCGGGACAGTACGGTTGTGGCGTCCAGATGCGCAAACGTAGTGGCCGGCGCGGGATCCGTCAAGTCGTCCGCGGGCACATAGACCGCCTGTACGGACGTGATGGAACCGTTTCTGGTCGAAGTGATCCGTTCCTGCAGGGCGCCCATCTCCGTCTGCAGCGTGGGCTGGTATCCCACCGCCGAGGGCATCCGGCCCAGCAGCGCGGACACCTCCGAACCGGCCTGCGTGAAACGGAAGATATTGTCGATGAAAAGCAGCACGTCCCTGCCGCCCTTGTCTCGGAAATACTCGGCCATGGTCAGACCGGTCAGCCCCACCCGCATTCTGGCGCCGGGGGGCTCGTTCATCTGTCCAAACACCATGGTCGTCTTATCGAGAACGCCGGACTGGCGCATCTCATGGTAAAGGTCATTGCCTTCCCTGGTGCGCTCGCCCACGCCGGTGAACACCGAATAGCCGCCGTGTTCGGTGGCAATGTTGCGGATCAGCTCCTGGATCAGCACGGTTTTCCCTACACCCGCGCCGCCGAACAGGCCGATCTTACCGCCCTTTTGATAGGGACAGAGCAAATCCACCACCTTGATGCCCGTTTCCAGAATCTCCGCCTGGGTGGACTGTTCCTCAAATTTCGGAGCGGGCCGGTGAATGGGCTCATATGACACACCCTCGGGAGCGGGCTGATTGTCGATGGGCTGGCCCAGCACGTTAAAAATACGGCCCAGCGTTTTCTCTCCCACAGGCACACAGATGGGCGCGCCCGTGGCCACCGCTTCCATGCCCCTTTTCAATCCGTCCGTGGGGCCCATGGCGATACAGCGCACCGTATCGTCTCCCAGATGCTGGGAAACCTCTACCACCAGCGTCCCGCCGTCTTTCGTGTCGATCCGGATCGCCTCGTTGATCTGGGGAAGTTCCCCGGCCGGGAACCGAATGTCCAAAACCGCACTGATAATCTGCGTGATTTTACCTCTTTTTTCTGTTGCCATAATTCCTCTCATTCTGCATATATCAGGAGATCGCAGCGTTTTTCCGTCAGGAGATCGCCTGAGCGCCTGCAATGATTTCCGTCAGTTCCTGTGTGATGGACCCCTGCCGCGCCCTGTTATAAAGCAGCGTCAGATCCTCTATCATTTCTTCGGCATTATCGGTGGCCGAATCCATCGCCTGCATCCGCGCGCCGTTTTCACTGGCTGAAGATTCCAGAAGCGCGCCGTAGATAAGACTGGTTATATAAGTGGGAACCAGCATCTCCAGAACCTGTTCCTCTTGCGCGTCAAAATTCATGGGCAGGCCTTCCCGCTTCTTTTCTCCGTCGTCCCCGCCGTCCGTTTCCACCGGAAGCAGCCGGATCAGCCGGGGTTCGTGCACCACGGTATTTTTGAAGTAGGTATAGGCCAGCCAGATTTCTCCCACCTCGCCCTGCACAAAGGAGCTAAGCACCTCCCTGCCCAGCGCCGCCGCGTCGGCATAGGTCGGTTCTTCGACAAACTCCGAACTGTCCAGGCGGATGCGGTATCCCGCCCGCTGCAGTCCTTCCCGGCCCTTTTTCCCCACCGCGTAAATATCCAGATCCTGTCCCGCCAGTTCGCCCCGTGTGATGAGCTTTACCACGTTGGAATTGTAGCCTCCGGCCAGTCCGCGGTTGGAGGAAAGGACAATGACCGCCTTGCGCTTGCTTGCGCCGCCCTGCAGATAGGGATGCCGGACGCCGGCGGACCGCTCCAGGATCGACTGTACCGTCCGGTACATACTTTCCGAATAGGGCGCGTTCTGTTCCGCCTTTCCACGGGCCTTCTGCAGCTTCACAGTGGAAACCAGCTTCATCGCCTTGGTGATCTGGCCCGTGCTCTGAATACTGCTTCTGCGCCTTTTGATATCTCTCATGGAAGCCATACGTCTTACCCTGCCCTTTCTTTAGCGGAAGTTTTCCTTAAATTCTTCCACTGCCCTGCGCAGAAGCCGATCCGTATCCTCCGAAATCACCTTTTCAGTGCGGATCGCCGCCGGGATCTCCGGATACTTGGTATCCAGGAAAGCAAAGAACTCTGTCTCAAAGCGGGTAATCTCCTCCACCTTCACATCCAGCAGATATTTGTTGGTGGCGGCAAAAATAATGATGACCTGATATTCCACCGCCATGGGCTTATACTGCGGCTGTTTGAGCACCTCCCGGATCCGTTCGCCCTGGGCCAGTTTTTCCCGGGTGTCCGCGTCCAGTTCGGAACCAAACTGGGAGAAAGCCGCCAGTTCACGGTACTGCGCCAGCTCCACACGAATGGGCGCCGCAATCTTTTTCATGGCCTTGATCTGCGCCGCGCCTCCCACACGGGAAACGGAAAGGCCGGCATTGATCGCCGGACGGAAGCCCGCGTTGAACATCTCCGTTTCCAGATAGATCTGGCCGTCGGTGATGGAAATGACATTGGTGGGAATATAAGCGGAAACGTCTCCCGCCTGGGTTTCAATGATCGGCAGCGCCGTCAGGGATCCGCCGCCGTATTCGTCGCTCATCCGCGCCGCCCGTTCCAGCAGGCGGGAATGCAGATAGAACACATCGCCCGGATAGGCTTCGCGGCCGGGGGGTCTTTTTAAAAGCAGGGAAAGCGTGCGGTATGCCGCCGCGTGCTTACTCAGATCATCGTAAACGATCAGCACGTCCTCTCCGTTTTCCATCCATTCTTCCCCGATGGCACAGCCCGCATAGGGCGCGATGTACTGCAGGGGAGCCAGTTCGCTGGCCGTGGACGCCACGATGGTGGTATAGGCCATGGCGTTGTACTCCTCCAGCGTCTTTACAATGGAAGCCACGGTGGAGGCCTTCTGGCCGATGGCCACATAGATACACTTCACTCCCTGGCCCTTCTGGTTCAGGATGGTGTCGATAGCGATGGCCGTCTTGCCGGTCTGGCGATCCCCGATGATCAGCTCGCGCTGGCCCCGGCCGATGGGCACCATGGAGTCAATGGCTTTGATGCCGGTCTGCAGCGGCGTATCCACGGATTTGCGCGTGATGACCCCGCTGGCGACCCGTTCGATCCGCCGGAACTTCTCTGTGGCCAGCGGTCCCTTGCCGTCGATAGGCTGTCCCAGCGCATTGACCACACGGCCCAGCATCGCGTCTCCTACCGGGACTTCCACCACGCGGCCCGTGGCCTTTACCTGATCGCCCTCGCTGATACTGCCCGTACCCAGTAAAACCGCGCCTACGTTATCTTCCTCCAGGTTGAGCACCATGCCGTAGACCTCGTTGGGGAAGATCAGCAGTTCTCCCTGCATGGCATTCTCCAGTCCGTGTATCCTGGCAATGCCGTCCGCCACCTGAATGACCGTCCCCACGTCCGACACTTCCAGAAGCGAAGCGTAGCGCTGAATCTGTTCCTTTATGACCGAACTGATTTCTTCAGGTCTTAAATTCATTCTCCTGTTTCCTTTCCTAAAACAACGGATGACGCCTTTTCTGCCATCCCTGTGCCACATGGAAGCTGTATGTCCATCAGCTGGCTTTTCAGGGCGCCCAGCTTACTCTGAATGCTGGAATCCACCACCCTGTCGCCGATCTGTATCCGAACGCCGCCGATCAGCTCCGGTTCAGTGGCATAATGCATCTGCAGGGAAACGAAATCCGTCGTCTCCAACAGCTTTTTTTCGATCTTTTCCTTCTGTGCGCCGGACAGCGCAGCAGGGCTGGTCACCCAGGCCACTCCGATCCGGTCGTGGGCGAGACGTTTTTCCTCAAAATATGCCAGGATGCCGTCCAGCTCCCCGAATCTGCCCTTTTCCAGTAAGACCTTGCAGAAGGCCGACAGACTGCCGCCGATCCTTCCTTCAAAAACCCGCCGGAACAATTCCCACTTCTGTTCCTCGTCCAGACGCGGGTGGAGCAGAAGCTCCCTGTACTGGGGGTAATCCTCAAGGATACCGCACAGGGCCTTCAGTTCCGAAGAAACCTGCCCCAGCGTGCCTTCTTCTTCGGCCAGTTCATACAGGGCCTCTCCATAAGTCTGCGAAACTAACTTAGCCATGTGCCCTCTCCTATTGCCTGCAGGGTCTCCTCAAGCAGCGCGTCCTGCTTTTCCTCGCTCATGGAAGCGCCGGCAATCCGGGCCGCCATGGCGGCCGCGATGTCGATCATCTCCCGCTTTACCTCGTCCGCGGCCTTTTTCTTCTCCAGCTCGGCCTCTACGCCGGCTCTGGCGACGATCCGCGACGCCTCCTGCTTTGCTTCGTCCAGAATCCGCGCTTCATTGGCGCGCGCCTTTTTTCTGGCCTCGCTCAGGATACGATCCGCTTCCTTCTCCACATCCGCCAGCTTCGCCTCATATTCTTCCTTTAATCTGACCGCTTCTTCCTCTTTGGTCTTTGCGTTCTCCAGCTCGCCCGCTATCTTCTCCTGCCTTTTGCTCAAAAACTTCCGCGCGGGATTGAACAGAAAATAGGAGAGCGCCAGAAACAGCACAAAGACCGCAATGATGGTCAGAAGGGTATCCGCCAGAAGCTGAAAGTCCAGATCGAACAGCCTGGGCTCCATGGCTTGCGACAGAAGTACCGTTCCAAGTATACGCAAGATGTTGCCTCCTTCCTTATTCCCGGGGCTCCTCTTACGGCAGCAAAGGTTTTACGAACAGCAGAAGCAGGGCGATGACAAGGCCGTACAGACCGGTGGTCTCCGCCACCGCCTGGCCCAGAAGCATGGTGGTCGTGATATCCGACTTTGCGCCGGGATTGCGTCCCACCGCCGCGGCCGCATGGCCCGCCGCAATACCCTGTCCGATACCGGGGCCGATACCGGCGATGACCGCCAGGCCGGCGCCGATTGCAGAACAACCCAGAATAAAGTTCTCATTAAAATCCATAACCATATCCTCCATTCCGCCGCTCTGTGGCGGCAATTTTTTGAGATTGCGTATCACTCGTCCCCGATGGCATCGGAAACATATGTCATCGTCAGCATACAGAACACATAGGTCTGTATGGCTCCCGAAAACAAATCAAAGTAAACATGCAGGACGGCGGGCCAGCCAATCGCAAAGATCGAAAGCAGGCCGTACACCAGCGCCATAATAACCACGCCGGAAAGCACGTTGGCGAACAGACGCAGCGAGAGCGAAATCGGCACCGCAATATAGGAAATGAGGTTGATCGGCGCCCAGAAGGGCCAGGGATCGCACAGCTCCCGCAGCACTCCTTTCACCTTCTTATGCTTGAATTTGTTGAAATGGATCAGGGTGAACGTGATCAGCCCCAGCGGCAGCGTGACGCCGTAGTCGGCAGTAGGCGGGCGCAGCCCCAGCAGCCCGGAAAAATTGCAGATCAAAATGAAAAGAAAAATCGATCCGATATAATTTGCAAACTTGACCGCGTTCTTTCCCATGGACGCCTTTACCATGTTGTCCAAAAGCTCCACAATCAGCTCCACTACGTTCTGAAACGCTCCCGGCACCTCCGTGGCGTGTTTCATCACCCGGTTTGCCGCGACCGCAAACCCGATGAGCAGCAGCATCACGATGAGCATACAGACGTGGGTGGTGGTAATCCACACCTCATGTCCGAAAAACTGATAGGAAAAGACCCCGTGTATCATAAAATCAATGTCGGAAGAACCGTTGAGCAAAATTCCGTTTGTCATAGCTTCACCTCCTCCTGCGTCTCATTTTATGAAGCAGCGGCTGCAGATAGGCAGCCACTTTCATACCCATCAGTCCCAGAAAAGCCGCCAGGGGATCCGCGGCCTTCGTTACCGCCAAAACAACAAAAACCAGGACGAAAACACCATAGCGGGCCAGGCTCCTGACCGTTACGTACCGCTGCGCGCCCTCTCCCAGATCCAGCGCCCGATCCAGCACCGTCCACATGTGCCAGACCCCTGCCGCCGCCAGCAGACAGCCTGCGAAAAGGCCGGCCGTAAAGTGTATCCGATCCTTCACAAAACAGACCGCCACAAGACCGGCTGCGATTCCCCAGATGCAGATGCCCATCCACATCTCCTTTACGACAGCGTCCGGCCTTTTGCGTAAAGGGCTCATTTGGGTTCCTCCGTACCGCGCGTTTCTTCGTCATTTTGTTCTTTGAAAACCCGCCGCGCCAGGCGAAACACATTTTGGAAACCCGCCAGCGCGCCGAAAAAGAACAAAAGCACCGCCCAGAAAGAGGTGTCAAAAATCCGATCCAGCCAACAGCCTGCGGCAAACATCAACGCCATGGGCACAAGCATGGTGATGCCGAATTGGGAAATCAGCGCCAGGCTGCGCAGTACCGCCCTGTTTTCACTCTTTTTGGACACAAAAATCCCCTCTCCTGTTCTCATCCTCATTGATTATACCTGTTTTTTGAAGCCCTGTCCACAGGTTTTCACTCGCAGGCTGAGAACTTTTTGGGGCGAATGGAAAGGAAGCATTGACACCGTATACCCGCTAGGGTAAAATTGAAGTAAATCTTCTTTGCGGTGTATAAAAAGACTGACAATTCTATCGAAACCTGCTGTTTTTCCAAAGGAGCCGCCATGGAAAACCGTCCCACCCATCAGAACGAACTGAAGCTGTATCGCAGGCGATTGATTCCGGAAGAATGTATTCCTCTGCCAGACGATGTCATTTTACGGTATGACAGGGATGTGCTGGTCACCTCCTGGAAGACCATCCGCCCCAAGAAGGAAATGGATCACGGCTATTCCTGTTACTATCTGAAGGAAGGCTATAAAATCAGCAAATTTTACCGCGCCGATCATACGCTTCTGTACTATTACTGCGATATTATTTCCCCCGGCTATGAAGAAAATACCAATTCCCTGACGGTGACCGATCTGCTGGTGGACGTCATTGTCTTTCCCGACGGCGCCGTGCGGGTGGTAGATGTGGACGAGCTGGTGACGGCGCTCAACCGTGGACTTTTGGACCTGGAACAGCTCAAAGAAGCGCTGTGCGCGCTGGACAGGCTGCTACATCTGCTTTACAGCGACAGGCTGGAAGCGCTGCTGGCCCCGATTGCCCCCTTCGATGGGAAGTAAAATCCCTTTTGGGTAAAGAACGGCGGACGCCGGGAGTTCCCGCGCGTCCGCCTGTTTTTTTTGTCCAAATACAAAAGCGCCCTGTGCGCCGTGGCTCAATAGAAAATATGTCCGCCAATCTGAATCCCCGTCAGCCCCGGGATCGGTGTGCGGAAATAGACGCACTGACCCACGTTGGTATACCCGGACATGGCCTCGTCGGCGGCCCGATAGCACGCCGCGGTGGCCCGGTTCCCGGCCAGTGCCAGCGCCAGATGTCCGTCCAGCACGGGAGCAAACTGCTTGTACTGATAGATGACGCCGGACACCGTGTTGGGGTAAACGGAACTGAGCACCCGGTTAATGACGACGGATCCCACCGCGACCTGACCGTCATAGGGCTGGTTGCCCGCTTCGCAGTAGATCAGATTGGCCAGCAGATACCTGTCCTCCTCGCTGAAGGTCACCTCTGAAATATCCCGCCATTTGGACCGGGCCGCCAGCCTGGATTTGGCGATTTCTTCCGCCAGCTGCTTCTGCAGAGCGGAAATATCGGCCTCCTGCTGTTTGATCATGTCCGCCAGCGCGTCGGCCTGATTCTCCGCCGCCGCTATCTGATCCGAATATCCCGCGATCCCGCTTCTGGTACTGGCCACGTTGGCGGAAATCTGACTCTTTTCTTCCTCCGCCTGCCCCTTCAGCTCGTCCAGTCCCGCCAGATCCTCCTGCAGCTTGGCCTCCAGCTCCTCTATGGCTTCCCGGTTCGCCTTATATTGCAGAAGCGTCCTGCGATCATAGGCCTGCAGCTTTTCCACATAAAGGCTCTGGTTGATCAGTTCGCCAAAACTCCCGGCGCCAATCAGGATCTCTGCATAGGACTGGTTTTTATTCTCATACAGATAGCGCAGCCTTCGCTTCATATCTTCGTACTGCGTTTCCTCGGTCTGCTTTGCCAGCGCCAGCTTCTCCTGGGTATCGGAAATTTCTTCCTTCTTTTCGATGATGTTGTTCTCGATCTCCTCTAAGTGCTGGCTGATCTCCGTCAGATCCTGCGTCAGTCCGTCCAGCTGGCCCTGCAGCGTATTTCTTGCGCTGTTTAAGCCGCCGATGTTGGCTTCCGTCGCCTCTTTTGCGTCTTCCGTCGCCTTTTTTTCCTGCTGTGCCTGATTGATTTTGTCGCGCAGCGCGTCAATGTTATCCGCGCGTACCTCCATGCCGCCTGCCTTGATACACACGACACACGTCAGAAGCGCCAAAACCACCCGGCGCCGCAATGATCTCATTTTTGTATCTTCCTCCCCGTGCGGCCGCCATTTCCCGTGCGGCCGCCGTTCTTATAACATCATTTTTACTTCTCTGCCGGTGGGTGAATACGGGCAGTATACCACGCCCGCCGCCTGAAACATCCTCCGGGACGCGCGCATGGACGGCGTGTCCGCATACTTATCGCTGTCGTAGATCACTTCCCGGATCCCGCTCTGAATAATGGCCTTGGCGCACTCGTTGCACGGAAAAAGCGTAACATACAGCTTCGCCCCCGCCAGGCTGCCGCCCCTGTAATTGAGAATGGCGTTCAGCTCACTGTGGGTCACATAGGGATATTTGGTCTCCAGTTCGGCTCCTTCCCGTTCCCAGGGAAATTCGTCGTCCGAACATCCGATGGGCAGGCCGTTATAGCCCATGGATAAAATTTTATTGTCCTGACTGACGATGCAGGCCCCCACCTGCGTACTGGGATCCTTGGAGCGCATCCCCGCCAGCTTGGCCACCGCCATGAAGTATTCGTCCCAGGAAATATAATCCTGCCGCTTCATTCCTTCCTCCTTGCCGCATTCCTGCGTTTTACAGCGCCTGCGTCCCTACGATCACTTTGTTCCAAAGATCCGGTCCCCCGCGTCGCCCAGTCCCGGTACGATATAGCCGTGATCGTTGAGATGATCGTCCAGCGCCCCGATGTAGACGTCCACATCCGGATGCGCCTCCTGCATCGCCTTCACGCCTTCGGGCGCGGCAATGATACACATGAAATGGATCCGCTTGCATCCCTTTTCCTTGAGCATCTGAATGGCCGCCACGGAAGAACCGCCGGTAGCCAGCATGGGATCTACCACAAAGACCTCCCGCTCCGCGCAGTCCGCCGGGAGCTTGCAGTAATATTCCACCGGCTTGAGCGTCTCCGGATCCCGGTACAGCCCGATGTGCCCCACCTTGGCGGCGGGAATGAGCTGCAAAACGCCGTCCACCATGCCCAGTCCGGCGCGCAGAATCGGCACGATGGCCATTTTACGCCCCTTTAGTTCCTTCACTTTGGTTTTGCAGATCGGCGTTTCGATCTCCACATCGGTCAGTTCCAGCCCTCTTGTGGCCTCGAAACAGATCAGCATGGCGATTTCCCCGATGGTCTGTCTGAAGTCCTTGGTGCCGGTTCCCACTCTCCTGATAAGACCGATTTTGTGCTGGATCAGCGGATGATCCATGATAACAACATTTCCCATTTTTCCCTCCTGCCGCTTATGCGGACTGGTACAGTATTCGCTTCCTTCGTGTTACGGTTCTATTTTTCCAACCCTTCTGACGTGCTTTTCCTCCCCCGAAAAAGGCGTATTCAGAAACGTCTCCAGAATGCCCAGCGCCAGATTCGTACCCACGATGCCGGCCCCCAGCGCAAGCATATTCGCATCGTTGTGTTCCCGCGTCAGCCTGGCCGAAACCGTGTCCGCGCACAGCGCACAGCGCACGCCTTTGACCTTGTTTGCCACCATGGAAATCCCGATGCCGGTGGTGCAGATCACCACACCCTTTTCACATTCCCCCCCGGCCACAGCCTGGGCCGCCGCTCTGCCGAAATCCGGATAGTCACAGGAGTCCTTCCCGTAACAGCCGAAATCCCGGTACGCAATTTTTCTTTCCTCCAGCCAGTCTATGATCCGGCATTTCAGATCATATCCGCCGTGGTCGCTCGCCAATGCGATCATAACACTCCCCCTCTCTTTATTCTGACGCCGTTTCCTGTATCGGCGTTGCCGTACAACAAAAAATTATACCTGTTCCACACGGTGGCCCGCAGCCTTCAGCAGCCGGTTCATGATAGCCTGTCCAAACCCGCTCCGGGAAAAGGATTCGGAATAAATCTCCGTCACGTCCTCATCGTCAAATTCCCGCAGGATCCGGTAGAGGCTTCTGCCCACGGCTTCCTCGTCGGCCCGGCTTCCCACGCTCTTGACGCTGTCCGCAATCCCCTGCGCGCGATACCGTGCTGCCGTTTCGTCCGTGGCAATGATGCCCACCCTTGCGCCCTGTGCCCGGGCGGCCCCCGCCTTTTGGCTGACAGCGGCCATCACCCGTTCCGGCGATCCTTCGATCACCGTCAGTTCGCCCTTCGGGGCATAGTGCCGATAGCGCATCCCGGGCGCTTTCGGCCGCAGCCGGCAGTTCCCATCCAGGATCGTCCGATCCACATCCACCTGTTTGAGCACCGCTTCCAGCATTTCTTTGGTCACATATCCCGGCCGCAGGATCGTGGGCCTCTCCCCGGTCAGATCCACAATGGTGGATTCCAGTCCGATCCCCACCTCTCCGCCGTCCAGGATCATGTCAATGCGGCCGTCCAGATCCTCCAGCACATACTGCGCCAGCGTAGGACTGGGCCTTCCCGAAGCATTGGCGCTGGGCGCGGCCACAAAGCCGCCCGCCGCTTCGATGAGAGCAAGGGCGATTGGGTCGGATGGAAAACGAATAGCCACGGTATCCAGTCCTCCCGTCGTCTCCCGCGGCACACAGTCCTTTTTGGCCAATATCATGGTCAGCGGCCCCGGCCAGAACGCCTCCGCCAACTGATATGCCGCCTCAGGCACCGGATCCGCGATCCGGAAAATATCCTCCCAGCGGCAGATATGGACGATGAGCGGGTTATCCGAGGGTCTTCCCTTGGCGGCGTATATCTTCCGGCTGGAATCGGGATTCAGCGCGTCCCCGCCGAGCCCGTATACCGTCTCTGTGGGAAACGCCACGAGCCCGCCATCCCGCAGGATCTGCCCGGCCCGCGCGACAGTCTCCCTGTCCGGCGCGTCCCTTTCGATTTTTACCAGCCTTGTCTCCATGCGAAATCCCCGTCTCCGCCAACCGCTTTCTTATCCCATACAGTATAGCACAAGAGACTACCGCTTGCAAAGAAGAATCTGAAAAATGCGGCCTGCCGCCGGGCAGCTTTTAGTTCCTGCCCGTTTCGTTTAAATACTGCAGAATGCCCAGGTGGATCTGCCACGCCACTTTTTCCTGATAGACCGGACTGCACAGCAGCTCCTCCTCCTGCGGATTGCTCAAAAATCCGCACTCTACGATGACAATGGGACTGGAGGTCTTTTTGAGCAGATAATAGCTGTCGTTGGCCTTTGCCTTCCTGTGGTTCTCCGGATCCAGCCCCTGCACCAGCCGATCCTGGATCCGTTTAGCCAGTCCCTCTCCCGCCTGGCTTCCGGTATAATAAAACACCTGCGCCCCCTTCACAGAGGCGCTGCCGTAGCTGTTCTGATGAATGCTGACCACGATATCCGGCTTTGTCTCCTCGATCAGCGCGATCCGCCGTTTCATATCCTGTACCTTCCGGCGGTTTGCGCCTGCATCGTGCAGACCGGCGTCCTGGGTGCGCGTCATGACGGTCTTCACGTCGGCCTGTTCCAACAGCACCGCCAGACGTCTGGCTATCTGGAGATTGATCTCCTTTTCCAGCGTGCCGTTTACGCCGACCTTCCCCGGATCCTCCCCGCCGTGTCCCGCGTCCACCACCACGCAGTATTTCTGCATTTTGGAAAAATCATCTTTTGACGGCGCGTTTCCCCGCGCCTGCGCATTTCCCTGCGCCTGTGCATTTTCCTGCGTCTGCGCCTCTCCCTCCACCATCACCGCGGCCTGTCTGCCCGCGAAAAATACGGCGGTCAAAAAGACCGCCGTCCCCAATATTTTCATCAGATCCTTCTGCCACATCCGCCGCATGAAAAGCTCCACGCCTTTTTTTCATTCTATGACAGGTTTCTTTTTGTTATGCCTTTCCAGGCAGCCGCGCTCAATCTGCCAAAAAGCCCGCGATCACGCTCCAGATGCTCTTTCTCCCTTCGTCAAAGCCCAGCTTCCAGACCGCCACGCCGCCCAGATGAAATTGCTTCATGACGCCGAGCTTCCCCGCGATGGACTGCTCGTCCTCCAGCCAGACCTGGACTTTTCCTTCTCCGGTTTCAAACTCCGCGTAATTCTGCCCTGTCGCCTCGTCCCACTCATAGGAAACGCCATGATTGACCAGGTAATCGGCGGCCGCCTGTATGCCAACCGCCTGGCTGGTGACCTCTCCCGCCGGATTTGTCGTCCAGATTCTCGTATAAAAAGGAATGCCGTTGATGACCTTCTGCGGGTCAACCAGCTCCGTCATCTTCTGAATGCCTTTCTCCACAAACCCGAGAGATGCCACGGATCCCGGATCCTGGCTGCCGCCCCAGTGTTCGTCATACCCCATGATGATCACATAGTCCGCCATAACGCCCTGCTCCCGCCACTCATAATGGGCATTGGAGTTGATGGGCACATAATTGTCCACCGACAGGACGAGCCCCCTCTGCCGGCAGGCGACGGAAAGCTCCCGGATAAACTGGATAAAGTCCTGTCCTCCTTCCGCAGAGATCTTCTCGAAATCCACATTGATGCCGTCAAAACCGCACCGCTGCGCCTCCGACATCAGGATGTCGATCACCGCGCGGCGTTTGCTGGTATAGGCCAGCACTTCTCCGGGATCCACACCGTTATCCGCCCGATGGGTAAAATCGTCCACCAGCGCCCAGACTTCCAGCCCCCTGGCATGGGCCGCTTCCACATACGCCGGACTGGCAAAGCTGTCCACTGTCCCTTCATTGTCATAGAGGGAAAACCAGGTGGGGGATATCACGTTAATGCCCGTCACCCCTTCCACCACGCCGGGGAAAGTGCTGTTTCCGCTTTCCGCGCTGATCTGATGCCAGGCCAGGCTGATCTTATAGTTCCGGGTATTGCCGGAGTAATCCGGTTCTTCATACCCCGTATCCTTCACCGGCGTCTGGGTCTTTGCCTCGGACAACCGCTTGTTTTCCACATACCCGATATACCCGTCCTCCGTCTGCACGCGGCTCCAGTTTTCCATGGTTTCCAGGATCGTCAGACGCTCCCCCTCTTTTGCCGGTCTTAAAATCGGGCTTTTCACCCCGCCCTGATACCGGATATCCGTATCCTTTCTGACCGTGGCAATCTGCGTTTCCTCCCACTCCGTTTCCAGGATGGCGCGGTTGGGATTTTCATAGACCGTAAAATTAAAATCGGAATATGCCTTCACGTAGTCCAGCGCCAGATAGACTTCCTTCCCGCTTTCAAAAGCTACAGTATACCCGTCCGGCCCTATCTCCCCCAGGCCCAGCGACACCACCTGATCGGGCAGCGTATAAAGCAGCAGCCCTTCCTGGCGATCCACGTAAAATCTGTCATTCAGATAGGTATGCACATCCTCCAGGGTCAGATAACAATGCCCGTCTCTCAGAAGTCCTTTTTCCGACAGAAAGTCATGATTGAGCAAAAGGGCGGTCTCCTCCTCTGCTCCCAGTTCAAAATAGGCGTCCAGATCCGCCTGCTCCTTAGAGTAAGAATATTTTTGGTATAAATAAAAGCCTGCCGCCCCTCCCGCAATCAGCAGGATCAGCAAAATGGCGATCAGCGCCGGAACCAGTTTCTTCATTTCCTTCCTCTCATTCTCCCGCCAATGGCGGCTCTTTCCTCCTGTGGGGCGGGCACCGATACGGCGCCGTTTTGCATTTTCCCACAACCATTCCTATTTTATCATACCCGGCGCGGCCCGTCACCAACTAATTTCGACAAGAAAAGGCAGATTTCGCCAAAAAACATCCGGCCCGGCTGCGGGGCATGGGGTTCCCACTTTGCAAAGCCGGACCAGACGTTCTTTCGACAGGAGTGATTTCTGCCCGGTCTGCGCCGGGATTTACCACTTTTTCACTTCATCATACCGGACTTCCAGCAGCTTTCCGTTTTCGTCCGTGACAAAGTCAGGCATATAGACTGCCCTTTCACATACGCAGCACTTTTTGACGACATCCCGGGCCCTTGCCCTCCTGCCGCTCAAATAGAAGCTGACCCCTTCCCTTTCCATCCGGGTAAGGATCTGCTCCCATACCTCCGGCCGCACTCCTTCCATAGGTCTTCTCCTTCTCCGATCCTGCCGCCATACCAAAAGAACACCGTGTGATATATATTCCGGCGCCGGATCAGATTGAAAACATAAAAAGGTGAGAGAAACAAACAGTGCCAAAACAGCCCCGCACAAAAGAAAAAATGAATGAAATGATGATGTGTTTGGAAAATATGGAATCGTTGATTTTCCGACAGGTTACATATACCTGTGAGACATTCTCATACTATATACATTGTGAGAATCAGACGGAACGGACACCTTCCGTTCCTCAAAATGTCTTGCAAGAAAAAAACAAATTCAGCTTCGCTGTTGTCAGGAATAAAAGCTGCTGTGCGGCGGGCCGCCGGATCCCATCCTATGACCCGGACCCGGGCTGTTCTTACAGTCCTCCTTTCCGGCATGAATTATTCGCGGCTCTCAAGAGCAATTATATCCAATGCAGGAAGGATTTTCAAGCATTTCTTAAAAAATTGTGAAACCGTATTGCCATATGCTTGACTTTGCCCTTTATTATGATATGATAACTTTCACAGGATGCTTATTTTGTGTCTCATTCGTCACACTCGGAACGCAGAGAAGTATTTTAAATAGTGAGGATGTGATATTTATGAAAATTGAAAAAGTCAATGACCATCAGATACGTTGTACTCTTACAAAAGCAGACCTGGCCGACCGGGAACTGAAGATCAGCGAGCTGGCTTACGGGACAGAAAAGGCAAAAAATCTGTTCCGCGATATGATGCAGCAGGCGGCGCAGAAATTTGGATTTGAGGCGGACGACATTCCCCTTATGATAGAAGCTATCCCGCTCAATGCGGATTGTATCGTTCTGATCATCACCAAGGTAGAGGATCCGGAAGAACTGGACACCAGATTTTCCAAGTTTGCGCCCTCTGCGGAGGATGACGAGGACGGCGGCGTCGATCCCGACGATTACGCGGCCCGCACCACTGAGAGCACCGACAGCATCTTCGATCTGTTCCGCCAGATTCAGGAAAGCCGCAGGGCCGAGCTGGCAAACAGCCAGAAAAAGGACGCGCCCGCTGCGCCTGCTCCGGGAAAGGAAGGAGAAGACGCGCCCGCAATCACAGTAGGAAGCGCCCGTATCTTCGCCTTTTCCTCCATGCACAACCTGATTCGCCTGGCCCATGTTACGCGCGATTTCTATGACGGGAAAAATTCCCTTTACAAGAACACCCAAAGCGGGAAATATTCTCTGGTCATCAGCGAAGAAAACATTTCCGCCGAAGCCTTTAACCGGATTTGCAATGTCGTATCCGAATACGGCAGGCTGGAACGCTCCACAGTCGGGAGCGAAGCCTATTTTAAAGAGCACTATGAACTGATATCCGACGGAAAGGCGCTGCAGATGCTGGCGCAGGTATAAAAAGGTTCGCCCATTTAAAACACAATAAAAGACCCCGGCAGAAGCTTGCTTCTGACCGGGGTCTTTCTCTTTTTTCAACCGGCAGCGCTCACCTCGTAAAGCTGCCTGTTGGTAGGTCAGATGCTCTCGTGGAAGGTTCTGGAGATAACGTCTGCCTGCTGTTCGGGCGTCAGCTTGATGAAGTTCACGGCATAGCCGGAAACACGGATGGTAAGCTGAGGATAGTTCTCAGGATGTTTCTGTGCATCCAGAAGCGTGTCTCTGTTGAGCACGTTTACATTGAGATGATGGCCGCCCTTAGTTGCATAACCATCCAGTAAAGATACCAGGTTATCTACCTGTGCATGATTCTCTGCCATGATAATTTCCTCCTGTTTTATAATATGATTTCTTTTGGCTTATTGATAATCGTCCAGGCCCTGGTGCAGCGTAGGTACGCTGCAGGCCAGAGGGGTTCTGGAACAATCCGTGCAGCCGAGCGTCTGCACTTCTTTCGACGCCTTTTCCCCGTCGCAGTCCACGTTCACATGGCCCGTGCCCTGTGTCATTCCGGCATCCAGCATTTTGACGAGGTCGTCGATCATTTCTTTTTCGTTCATACTCTGTGTCCTTGTTCTTTATTTCAGGTCAAGATCCAGCTCCAGGTCACCGGAGAAAATCTTATCCTCTTTGCCCAGCGCGCCGGGGATGATGGTGAAGGTATTGGAAATACCATCCTGTGCATCCTTGAAAGGCAGCTTGGATACGGAAGACAGGGAAGCGATGGCGCCGTGGGTGTCGCGGCCGTGCATCGGGTTCGCACCGGGAGCGAAAGGCTGTCCTTTTCTGCGTCCGTCAGGCGTATTACCGGTAGCCTTACCGTAGGTAACGTTAGAGGTAATCGTCAGAATGGAGGTGGTAGGAATGCCGTTCCTGTAGGTGTGATGTCTTCTGACAGCGGTCATGAACTTATGCACGATCTCCTGTGCGATTTCGTCCACGCGGTCGTCGTCGTTGCCATATTTCGGGAAGTCGCCGGTGGTCTTGAAGTCGACGATAACGCCGTCCTCGTCCCGAATCACTTCCACTTTCGCATATTTGATGGCGGACAGGGAATCTGCCACGATGGACAGGCCAGCTACGCCGGTTGCGAAATATCTCTTTACATCTCTGTCATGGAGGGCCATCTCCGCTCTCTCATAGCAGTACTTATCGTGCATATAATGGATGATGTTCAGGGTGTTGACATACACGTCGGCCTGCCATTCCATCATATCCATGAACTTGCTCATCACGTCGTCGTAATCCAGCACATCGCCGGTCACAGGGCGGTACTTCGGGCCGACCTGCTTCTTGGTCACTTCGTCTACGCCGCCGTTCAGCGCGTACAGCAGGCACTTGGCCAGGTTCGCGCGGGCACCGAAGAACTGCATTTCCTTACCGATAACCATGGAGGATACGCAGCAGGCAATGCCGTAATCGTCGCCGTGAACCGGACGCATCAGATCGTCATTCTCATACTGGATGGAAGAAGTCTGAATGGACATCTTCGCGCAGTACCGTTTCCAGTTCTCAGGCAGTCTGGTGGACCACAGCACCGTCAGGTTGGGTTCGGGAGCGGGCCCTAAGTTGGTCAGCGTATGCAGATAACGGAAGCTCATCCTCGTCACCATCGGACGTCCGTCAACACCCATGCCGCCCAGAGACTCGGTTACCCACACGGGATCGCCGGCGAAAATCTGGTTGTACTCAGGGGTACGGGCAAACTTGATGCAGCGCAGCTTCATGATGAAGTGATCGACGAACTCCTGAATCTGCTCCTCGGTAAAGGTGCCGTTCGCCAGGTCTCTCTGTGCATAGATGTCAAGGAAGGTGGAGGTACGTCCAAGGGACATGGCCGCGCCGTTCTGCTCCTTAACCGCGCACAGATATCCGAAGTAAGTCCACTGAATGGCTTCCTGTACGTTGGCAGCGGGCTTGGAGATATCGCAGCCATAGGAAGCGGCCATAACCTTCATTTCCTTTAATGCTTTGATCTGCTCGGAAATTTCCTCGCGCAGACGAATCACGTCGTCGGTCATCACACGGCCGGTGGAAGCCTTCTGCTCTTCCTTGTCCTCGATCAGTCTGTCAATGCCGTAGAGTGCGATTCTTCTGTAGTCGCCAATGATACGACCGCGGCCGTAAGCATCCGGCAGACCGGTGATGATGTGGGAAGAACGGCAGGCGCGCATCTCCGGATTGTAAGCGTCGAAGCAGCCTGCGTTGTGTGTCTTTCTGTGGGTATTGAAGAACTCGGAAATCTCCGGATCCACAGTGTAGCCGTTATCCGCACAGGCCTTCTCCGCCATACGGATACCGCCGTAAGGCTGCAGGGAACGCTTAAAGGGCGCGTCCGTCTGGAACCCTACAATCGTCTCTTTGCTCTTGTCCAGATAGCCCGGGCCGTGAGAAGTGATGGTGGAAATGACCTTGGTGTCCATATCGAGGACGCCGCCGGCCTCACGCTCTTTCTTCTGCAGCTCCAGCACCTGGTTCCACAGATCCTTTGTGTTCTGTGTAGGCGGGGCAAGGAAAGCGTCGTCGCCCTCATAGGGCTCATAGTTCTTCTGGATGAAGTCGCGGACGTTCACTTCTTTGTCCCATTTGTTGCCCACAAAACCTGTCCATTCTGGTCTCATTGTAAAAAGCCTCCTGTTTGAAAATATAGTGGATCGTTGCACGGCATAGCGCATCACACCCCGTGTTGCAGGGGGCGGACGACACTGCACCAACCCTTAGTTTTATTATAAGTGACCGGTCGTCCAAGGTCAAGTGTGTGCGATGTACTTTTTTCTATACATTTGCAGGTTTCGCACACGTTATTTGTGGATTCTGCCAAAATTTTTTTCTTCCTTTGGGCATATTTTTCTATGTTTTAAAAATGCGGCGGGAAACCATGTTCCCGCCGCCCTTTTCCCGACGTCTCAGATAGCGTTGAGCTTCTCCATCAGTTCTTCCACGGGAATGCCGTGCACCATCGCCGCTTCCTCCAGCGTTTCCCCCTGTGCGGAAGGGCATCCCAGGCAGTGCATCCCGATCTCCATCAGAACCGGCGCCGCATTGATATCCAGACCGAGCGCCTCTCCAATCGTCATTTCCTTTGAAAATTTCGCCATTTCGCGAACCTCCTTTTCTATTGTCCGGCGCCGCCGGCGCCAACTGTCATCCGATCAAGAATATAGTATAATACATTCCCCCGAACCTGACAACCTATACGGAAAAATTCTTTGCGTTGCTTTTTCCCCTGCAAAATAGTATACTGTCTGTAAGCAGACGTCTCTGTACCGCAAAGAGCGGCAGAAAGGATAGGAGCATCACAACTATGAAAGGCAGAATCCATTCTCTGGAAAGTTTCGGCACCGTAGACGGCCCCGGCGTGCGTTTTGTAATATTCGTGCAGGGCTGTCCCATGCGCTGTGCCTATTGCCATAACCCGGACACCTGGCCCATGGACGGCGGCACCCTGATGGAACCGGCGGAAATTTTTGAACAGTACAAAAGGAACGAGAGTTTTTACCGGGGCGGCGGCATTACCGTCACCGGCGGAGAACCTCTGATGCAGGTGGATTTTCTGATCGATCTGTTTACGATAGCAAAGGAAAACAGCGTGCATACCTGTATCGACTCCTCCGGTATCGCCTACCATGCGGACGGCAATCCCGACTGGCTCAAAAAGCTGGATCACCTTATGACGCTGACGGATCTGGTCATGCTGGACATCAAACACATCGATCCCGACAAGCACCTGGCGCTGACCGGGCAGCACAACGACGGCATTCTGGCTTTCTGTCATTATCTGGACGAGAAAAAGGTGGATATGTGGATCCGCCATGTGGTGGTGCCCACCATCACGGATGATCCCGTGTATCTTTACCGTCTCGGATACTTTATCGGACAGTTTTCCAACTTAAAGGCGCTGGATATCCTGCCCTATCATACCATGGGGAAGGTGAAATACGAAAAACTCGGCATGGACTACAAGCTGAAAGATCTGCCCGCCATGAACGCCAACCGGGCCATCGAGCTCAAAAAGCACGTGGTGGAGGGACTGCGCGACCGGCGCAGCGGCCTTCCGGCCAAACAGTGAGCAAAATTTGGGGTTGTTTCTTCCCCTGATTTATATTACAATACAAGGTAAC
>CANRGX010000035.1 GCA_947630215.1 uncultured Eisenbergiella sp.
CCGTGAAACCTACAGCCCGGCGGCCATCTGGCAGGCGATCCAATTCATCTGATAGAGCCTGCTTAGCCATTCGTTTTCCCGTGTCCATTCCAGGATCAGTTCCCCGAAAGCGCCGGTGTCAAAGCTTACAACCACCACATAGACGATCCAAAGGACGACTACCGCCTCCGCCACACCTACAACCAGGCCCAACAGACTGTTGAGCAGACTGAGCACCGGCAGATGCGCGATTGCGGAAAGCGTTTTGATCAGCATTCCCAAAAGACGGGCGGCAAGTCCGGTGGCAAGTATCATCAGCACAGAAAGCACGATGTTCTTTGTGTCCTGCTGCCGCACGCTGGTATACAGAAGAATCGCCAGCGACAGTATGAACAGCGAGATCAACAGGGAAAGCAGCCAGCCGGCCTCGCCCACCAGCCCTTTTTTCAATCCGTGCCATCCTCTCCACACGGCCAGAAGGATCAGCACGATCAGCAGTATATTCATTTTTCCTCCATGCCGTAGAAGAACCTGGCTTCTCCTATCTCATTTCTATGACGTCCACCGAATCCTGTGTCACCGTCAGATACCGTTTCCCGCCAAGCGGCCAAAACAGTATCGTCTGTTCCGGAATCTCTCCCATATATTTTTCTTTGCCCCGCATATTGCAGATGATACATTCCGCTTCATTATATATAAGAAAGCCGTCTTTCACAAACCGGATTTCCCGGTATTCCAGATCGAATTTTTTCTCAAGCACCTTATTTCCCGCTTTATCATAAAGATCCAGCCGGTACTTTTCGCCGCCCTCTCCGTTTAAGAAAACCAGACCGATGTAGTTCTCACTATAATATACGTCCTGTATTTCCTCCGAGAGAAAGCTCTGGAAAATGTTTTTCGGGATCTCTCCGCCTTCGTCCGCATATATCATCAGCTGATTGTCTGCAACGGAAAATGCGGTTCCCGCATTCATAAAGGCCGTATAGGGGACGACCGTATCCGCATATTCATAGGAGCTGACCATCGTATCCGTATAATTCTGGCCGACCTCGCCAAAATTATAAAAGCTGACCACCGCTTTCATGGAGCCGCTTTCCGCCCGCAGATAGGCCACCTGCATCAGCTTCCCGTTGTCCGAAAGCGAGACGGACATGGGATATCCGGATTTTGGCATCGTCGTTTTGATGCTGACCGCGCGCTCTCCGGACGGATTATAGATATTGATCCAGGTCACATCGCTGTCCTCCAGAATCGCCGCCACCACGCCGTTCCCGGAGACGGTCAAGCCCCGGATCGGGAGATTCGTGTCGATTTCCTGCGACGTTCCGTCCACAGATATGTCATATACAATATGCCCGTTATAATCCCCTACTGCCACCCAGGAGCCCTTTACCGCCACAATAGGCGACTGCATTTCATAGGTCTGGTTCCACATGGCGTTTCCCCGGGAGTCCGTATAACTGATGCCGTCCTTACTGTAGGTCACAAACCCCTGCTGATACCCCAGCACGGTGGTCTGGGAATACTGCTGCTTTTCCACCTGGGACACTACGACATATTCGCTGTAAACCTGATTTTTGATCTGGATGTAAAGAGCGGCCGCAACACCGATCAGGACCGCCGCAATCAGGACCGTCCTGATAAAGGTTTTCAGCCGGTGTGCCCGTATCTGTCTGGCAAACTCCTTGGAGTGCTCCTGCGTCCGGTTTGCCTTTTTCTTCAGGTATTCTCTGATATCAACCATCGTCCTTCATCCCCGCGTATATCCGACTGCTTCCCGCTAACGCCCATTATAACACATGCCTTCCCGTTACGGTAGCAAAATATTTTGTCCGGGCTGGATGTGATTGGGATTTTCGATTTCATTGATCCGGCAGATTTCGTCTACCATGGAGATCGACCCGTAAAATTTTCGGGAAATTGCCCGCAGATTATCTCCCTTTTTTACAATATATATGGTAGGCCGGGCAATCGCCTGGGCGGGAATTTCCGTTTCCGCACTTTCTTCCTCCAGCTCCCCATTTTCCGTCTCCGTCGGTTTTTCCGGCTCCGTCTCCTCTGTCTGCACGGCTTCTTCCGCCGCTGTTTCCTGATCCCCGGCCTGTCCAATGGTCCAAGTGATCTGTCCGTTTTCATCCTCCGACAGCAGCAGCGTATCTTCTTTTTGTTCCTCCGGGGCCGTATCCGTTACCGTCCCGGTTTCTTCTATTACAAAGAGTTCTTCCTTTTCCGTGCTCTCTCCCCACGCGGCCCGTCCCTTTTCCCTGAGCGTGGATGCCGCGTCGGAGAACATCCTGACCACCGCTTTCATATCCGGGTACCGGTTGACGGAGGTCAGGCCAAGTACCACAAGCAAAAGAAGCAGCAGCAAACTGCCCGCGCGGCAAAGCTCCGGTACGCTCCAGCTTCTTTTTGGATCCCGGCTTTCCCTGACCTTTTCCTTTCTTACCCGTTCCCGTTTCTGTCTGTCCGCCCTGGCGGTCTGCCGGACAGGGGGCTTGGTGCTTTCCTTTTTCGCTACCTCTTTCTTTGGCTCCGGCTGCGCTTCCGTCCGCTTAAAGCGCCATAGCTTCACGTCCTCCGTTTTCGTCCCGCCAGTCTCCCGGATCTCCTTCTGCCTCATCTCCCGGCGTGTTTTTACGGCCTCCATCACTTCCTCTTTTTCTTCGGTACCCGGAATCGAATCCCGTTCCTTCACTGTGATCATGTAGGCCTGCATATCTTCGTTCTGTTCATAAAAAATAAAGTAACCGCCAAGCGGCAGAGAGGTGCCCCTGGTGGGCTTAAATACACGCTGACCCGCTGCGCCCTCTATCGTCCCCAGGCGTTCGTATTTTTTAAA
This sequence comes from uncultured Eisenbergiella sp., assembly GCA_947630215.1. Classification (GTDB taxonomy): domain Bacteria; phylum Bacillota; class Clostridia; order Lachnospirales; family Lachnospiraceae; genus Gallintestinimicrobium. The sequence continues at coordinate 2,822 of CANRGX010000035.1, forward strand.
ATACGGGTAACTGCCCCTGTCCCAGTCGCTCTTTTTCTCTACGCCGTAAATCAGATAATAGGGAATGCCGTTTCGCTCGTCCTTCTTGCCGAAAACCAGGTATGTCTCCGCTTTCCGGTTCCGTTCCAGAAAAGTATTGACATAATCCTCTATGTATACTTTCGTATTCGGATCGATCTGCCCGATCTGCATCACGTTTTTAGGTATCTGCATACTCCCGCCTCCTGCCTTTTTGCTTTATGGTAGCACACCGGGGGCAGAATCTTTGTCGAAAACGGCGGCCGGTTCCCACAAAATTGGGCCGGCCCCGGCAAAAGAAAAACCGCCCTGACAACTGCGTCTCAGAGCGGTTTTTTCACACTTTCCGTTTCGTTTTCCGATCTTCTTATATAAACTTATACTCCGTCACCGTATGGTAATGCCTGTCCGGTCCAAACACGGAAGACGGGAACTGCGGCTTGTTGGGCGTGTCGGGATAAAACTGCGTTTCCAGCGCCAGACCACAGCGCGGCCGGTAGGACTTTCCGTCCTTGCCCTCCTCCTCTACCAGGAAATTGCCCGCATAAAACTGCACGCCGGGCAGATCGGTATACACCTCCATCGTTCTGCTGCCGGATTCATTTTGCAGCACGGCAATTTTTCTCACCGTCCCGTCATACTTTCTGCACACCCAGTTGTGATCGTAGCCGCCCGCCATTTTCAGCTGCGCGAAGTCTTCCCCGATGCGCTCTCCTACTTTGTGCGGTTCTGTAAAGTCCATGGGCGTGCCGGCCACCGGTACAATGTCTCCGTTGGGAATGGATCCCTCGTCCGCCGGCGTATAGGAATCCGCCAGAATCTGCAGGGTATGGTTTTCTATGGTGTCCGCTCCCTGTCCGTCCAGGTTAAAGTAGCAATGATTGGTCATATTGATGATGGTGTTTTTGTCGCTGTCGGCATCGTAGGTGATGCGCAGTCCGTTGTCCTGCGTCACCTCATAGAACACATGAAAGACCCGGTTTCCGCTAAATCCCAGCTCGCCGTCCTTCATTTCCAGGGAGAACAGAATGCCGCCGTCCTGCTCCCTGGCAGCCCAGATCCTCTTATGGACGCCCAGATCCATATGGCTGTGCAGATTGTTGACCCCATCGTTGACGTCCAGATGATAGGTCTTTCCATCCAATACAAACTGCGCGCCGCCGATGCGATTCGCGTTGGGGCCGACCACCGCGCCCAGAAAACATCCGTTTTCCCGGTATTTTTCCAAAGAATCGTAGCCCAGCGCCACATCCTCCAGCCTGCCGTCCTTATCCGGCGCAAAAATGCGGATAATCAACGCGCCGAAATCGCTGAGTACCACCTTCATTCCGTTGGCGTTCTCCAGTGTATAAAGAAAGACCTCTTTCCCGTCCACTGTTCCAAACCGTTCTTTTTTCACACTCTCCACTCCTTTCTTCGATTCGTTATCCTCACAGTTCCACTCTGCCCTCCAGCGCTCTCAGCAGCGTCACCTCGTCTATGTTCTCCAGATCGCCTCCCACCGGAACGCCGCTGGCAATCCTTGTCACCTTTATTCCCAGCGGCTTGATCAGCTTGCTGATATACATTGCCGTCGTTTCCCCCTCCAGACTGGAATTGGTGGCGATGATCACTTCCCCGATATTCTGTTCTCCGGAAAGGCGCTCCATCAGTTCCTTGAGTTTGATGTCATGGGGGCCGATCCCCAGCATGGGTGAAATCGCGCCGTGCAGCACATGATATACGCCGGTGTACTTTCCTGTCTTTTCGTAAGCGGCCAGATCCCTCGCATTCTCCACCACCATGATGGTGGTATGATCCCGGCGGTCGTTTGCGCAGATCGGACAGATTTCGCTGTCCGTCAGCGTAAAGCAGTCTTTACAGTAGCGCACATTCTGTTTCGCCTCTACCATTGCCTTTGCCAGGCGCTGCACCCGGGCCTCCGGTAGATTGATCAGATGAAACGCCAGACGCTGCGCGGACTTGTTTCCGATGCCCGGCAGTCCCGCCAGCTCATCGATCAGTTTGTTAATATAGCCGCTGTAAAGATCCATCAGAAAGGAAATCCTCCGCCCAGGCCGCCCGTCATGCGTCCCATCAGTTCCTGGCTGGCTGCGTCAGCCTGCCCCATGGCCTCGTTCACCGCCGCCACGATCATATCCTGCAGCATTTCCACATCCTCCGGATCCACCGCGTCCTGCGAAATGGAAAGACGCAGCAGTTCCTTTTTACCGTTCACGCAGGCTTCCACCGCACCGCCGCCGGCCTTGGCCGTAAACTCCTTTTCCTCCAGCTCCTTCTGTCCTTCCTCCATCTGCCTTTGCATCCGCTGGGCCTGTTTCATCAGGTTGCTCATATTGCCGGGCATGCCGCCGGCAAATCCGCCTCTTTTTGCCATGTCATCTCTCCGTTCTGCCGCGCTGCGGCTCTTTTGGCGCGTGGGAGGTTGGTCCCTCCCTCACGCATCTTCTTCCTCTATGTCCATATGAATGACCTGCGAAAGGTCAACATAGGAACTTTCAAATTCGCTTTCACTTTTCACACTTCGGATTTCCGTTTCCACGGTCTTGCCTGCAAACTCCGAAAGCATGGCTTCCAGCTGCTCCCGGTTTTGGGGATCCCGGCTGAAATACTCTGCCGGCAGCCCTTCTTCCAAAACGATCAGCAGGCGGTTGTCCCCATCCAGGCTCAGACGCGCCCCTTTTAAATACGTTTTCATCGGCTGTCCGGCTCCTGCCAGGATGGTTTTCCAGCCCGCCACGATCCGGCTGATATCCTCGGGAACCGCCTGGGGGAGCGCCGGCTTTTTCTTTGTGCCGCTTCCTGATACGCCGTTTGCCTTTGCGTCCGGCATTCCGTCCGCCGGCGATAAAGCCAAAAGGCTGCCTGTATTTACAGCGGTTTGTATGTTCTCCACCGTGCGCTCCAGACTGCGGATGCGCTCTAACAGAGCGTCCTCCTTCGTTTCCATCTGCGGTCTGCACAGGCGGATCAGCGCCATTTCGATCAGAATACGCTTCTGTCCGGCATAGCGGATTCTGCCGGAGAGTTCTGAAAAGCTGCGGATATAACGCATGATCGCATCCGTCTGTGCGATGGATGCTTCTTCCTTTAATCTCGCCAGATTTTCACTGGATATGTCAATCGCTTCCTCACAGTCCTCTCCGGAGGTCTTCACCAGCAGAAGATTGCGCAGATACCAGGTGAAATCCGTCACAAACTGCGAAAGATCCCGGCCCTGCATCACGATTTCCTCCAGAAGGCCAATACAGCCCGGCACGTCCTGTTTCAACACAAAACGCAGCATCCGGGAAAACACCTCCGTGTCCACCGCACCCAGCACATCCAGTACCTTATCGTAGGTGAGCGTCTCCCCGAAATGGAAGGCAAGGCACTGATCCAGCAGGCTCCAGGCGTCCCGCATGGCCCCGTCAGCGGACTTGGCAATAAAGCGCAGGGCCCGATCCTCGATGTCCGGCTTTTCCCCGGCCTGCTGCAGCGCTTCCCGCATCCGTTCCTCAATCTGTTCCACTGTCAACCGCTTGAAATCATATCTCTGGCAGCGGGAGAGAATCGTAACGGGAATCTTATTCACCTCCGTAGTCGCCAGAATGAAAATCACATAGGAGGGCGGTTCCTCCAGCGTTTTTAACAGTGCATTGAAGGCCCCCGCGGAGAGCATATGAACCTCGTCAATGATATAAACCTTATATTTTCCCTCTGTCGGGGAATAGGAAACCTCGTCCACAATCTCCCGGATGTTGTCCACGCCGTTGTTGGAGGCGGCGTCAATTTCGATCACATTCATGCTGGCGCCGGCGGCAATCGCCCTGCACGAGCTGCATTCCATACAGGGGCTGCCGTCCACCGGATGCTCGCAGTTGACGCTTTTGGCAAACAGCTTGGCGATAGAGGTCTTGCCTGTCCCCCTCGTCCCGCAAAACAGGTACGCGTGTCCGATGCGATCCGCCTTGATCTGGTTTTTTAATGTTGTGACGATAGCGTCCTGTCCCTTGACTTCCTCAAACCGGGACGGGCGAAACCTTCTATACATAGCCGTATAGGACATGACAGCCTCCGCTTTCTACCTTAAATTCCCGGCAGGAAACCCCACCGGGAATTTAACAGACCCTTTCTCCTGCCTGCCTTCCTTGACCCGATAAAACCCGGGCCTGCGGCTCTTTTTTCAGTCGCCGAAGCTGATGCCCAGCATCTTTGCTTCCTTGACGATGGAGGACTTGGGATCCACCATCTTGAGCTTGCCGGCCACATCTTCCAGCGGAACCTTTACGATCTCACGGTTCTTGTAGCCCACCATGAAGCCGTACTCTCCCTTGAGGATGAGCTTGCCCGCCTCGGAACCGAGACGGCTGGCAAATACCCTGTCATACGGGCAGGGGGATCCGCCCCTCTGGGTATGGCCAGGCACGGTCACGCGCACATCCAGTCCGCTCTTTTTCTTGATTTTCTCTGCAATTTCGTAGGAAACAGAAGGGTATTTGTAATTTTCCAGCTTCTTCCGGTATTCTTTCTTGGACAGCTTGGCGTCCTCTTTGGAAATGGCGCCCTCCGCCACCGCCAGAATGGTGAACGCGCTGCCGCGGTCGTGCCGTTCTTTTATCTTCTCCACAATCTTGTCAATATCGTAGGGGATCTCCGGAATCAGAATGATATCCGCGCCGCCCGCCATACCGGCGTTGAGCGTCAGAAATCCTACTTTATGGCCCATGACCTCAACGATAAACACGCGCCCGTGGGAAGCCGCCGTGGTGTGAATACAGTCGATGGCGTCCGTGGCAATGTCCACCGCGCTCTGAAAGCCGAACGTCATATCCGTGCCCCAGAGGTCATTGTCGATGGTCTTGGGCAGCGTGACCACATTCAGCCCCTGCTCTCTCAGCAGATTGGCCGTCTTGTGCGTGCCGTTGCCCCCCAGGATCACGAGACAGTCAAGCTGGAGCTTGTAATAGTTCTGCTTCATCGCCGCCACTTTATCCAGGCCGTTTTCATCCGGCTCCTCAATGGTCTTAAAGGGCGTGCGGCTGCTCCCCAGGAAGGTGCCGCCCTTGGTCAGGATACCGGAAAAGTCCCCATAGTTCAACAGGCGGAACTTGCCGTAAATCAGTCCCTGATAGCCATTCAGAAAACCGTAAATTTCCACATCCTCTTTGGCGTTGAAAAGTGTCTTCGCTACGCCTCTCATCGCCGCGTTCAGCGCCTGGCAGTCGCCGCCGCTGGTCAACATACCGATCCTTTTCATAGAACATAACCCTCCTTTTTATTTTTCACTTATGTTTTATTATATCTTATTTTGCAGGATTACACAAGCCATGGCCGCGAATTTTGAACGCGTCCTGCGGCTCATCTTTCCTCTCCCAGCAGGGCCTGATAAACGTCCCGCCGGCTCACTCCCCGATCCTTTGCGGCCTGTTTCATGGCTTCCCTGCGCTCCATTCCCTGTTCCTCATAAAACCGGACGTGCTGCTCTACGGTCAGCGTCTCCCATCGGGCCCTTTTTTCCGCTTCCTTCTCCCGTTTGCTCTTTCCCTCCACCACCAGCACATACTCCCCTCTGGGTTCGTTGGTCTCATAATAGGCCGCCGCACTTCCCAGCGTACAGGGCATTACCGTCTCAAACTTTTTTGTCAGTTCCCGGCAGATCGTCACCCGCCGATCTCCCAGCGCAGCGTACAGTTCCTCCAGCGTCCGCTTCAGACGGTGCGGCGCTTCATAAAAGATCATGGTGCGGGATTCCGACGCGCATTCTGCCAGCACTTCTTCCTTTTCCTTTTTTTCAGCGGGCAAAAAACCTTCAAAACAAAACCGCCGGGTGGACAGGCCGGACAGGGTGAGCGCCGTAATACAGGCCGAAGGGCCCGGCAGGCTGGTGACGGTAATGCCCGCCTCCTGGCACATCCGAACCAGCACCTCTCCCGGATCGGAAATGGCGGGCGTACCGGCATCCGTGATCAGCGCCACGTTCTTCCCGTTCTGCAGCTGTGCGATCAGGCTGCGCGCCTTTTCCACCTTATTGTATTCGTGATAGCTGGTCATAGGCGTATGAATCTCAAAACAGTGCAGAAGCCGAAGGCTGTTCCGCGTATCCTCCGCCGCGATCAAATCGACATTCTGCAGCGTTTCCACAACTCTGGAGGTAATATCCCCCAGATTTCCGATGGGCGTTGCGCACAAATATAAAATCCCCGCCATAGTTCCTCCTCACTGCGCCGGCTGACCGTCCGGCCCATACAGGCCGCCTTCCGTATAGCGGTTCGAGGCGTTCCATAAAATCCACTCCTCATAACCGGCGTCATAGACCGCCTGGATCTGCGCCCGGATCTGCTCCGGGCCGTAGGAAATGTGTCCCGCTACCCAACTGGCCGTAAAATCCTGCAGCCAGGGCCGCACGGCGGCGCACACGCCCTCCATGGGCTCCAGCGCTGCGATCTCCTCTGCGGATCGCACATCCTCCCCGGCGGCGGACGCGTTCCCGGAAACGCTCTCCGGGGCCCCTGCTGTGTCCGCCCGCTTTTGTGTTTCTCCCGCCAGCGTCTTCCGGGAAGCCTGCATGGCCGCCAGCACCGTGTCATAGGGCCTGGCGTCCGGCACCGGAATATCGTAGTTATACGGGCCGTAGTGAGACGGATAAACCATGGGACTGATATAGTCCAGGTGCCTGGCCAGAGCCGCGTAATCCTGTCCCACGATCCGCTGATCCACCGGGCTGTCGATCACCATTCCGTAAACGTCCGCGGACAGGGCCGCGCCCAGCCGGTGCACACGCTCTGCCATATCGGCCGCAAAGTCCTCTATGATCTGCGTTCTGGACACCCCTTCTGCCGCTGCTCCAAAATCCACGTTTTCCATCCCCGGATCGGTAGAAAAACGGACATAGTCAAACTGTACCTCATCAAAGCCCAGCTCCACGGCCCCTTGGGCTATCTCGGCCAGATAGTCCCAGGCCTGTTTCTCGTACGGGTTCACCCATGCCATGCCGGATTGATCCAGAAAAACCGAACCGTCCGCATTGTGCAGGCTCCATTCCGGTTTCGCCTGCGTCAGCAGCGGATCCCGAAACGCCACAATCCGGGCGATGAGATAAATGCCTTTTTCTTTACATTTTTGGATCAGCGCCGGCATATCCCGCACATACCGCTTTACCGACCCGATCTCCTCTACCAGCGGAGCAGCCAGATCACAGACCACATAGCCCTCGTCGTTTTTCAGATCGATAACCATGGCGTTGAGTTCTGTCCGTTCCACCAGCGCAATCAGCTGATCCATGTTTTCGGTGCCGGCCATGGGGCCCGTCACGTAGATCCCGCGCACCCGGGGTCTTTCCGTTGGGGGCGTCTGCGCGCCGGGCGGATCCTGCAAAATGGCCTGGCCGTCCGGGGCGGCCTGCTCATCCAGGACATCCTGGCCGTCCTTTGCAGGGGGGACGCTTTCGGCCGTCCCGGCCACAGGTTCGGCCACTACCGACACGGTCTGCCATTCCCCTGTCCCGCCGCATCCGGACAGGGCCGCCGTCAGAAGCGCCAGACATACGCCCACCGTCCACCGTCTTCCCCTGGTTTTAAAACCCGTATATCTCCTTGATTTCATCTGTATAGACACCCTGTCTCTGAAAAATGACCAGCGGTTTTTCCACCCGCAGTCTCGGCCGGCCGCCCCGCACCGCCTGCAGCAGCACCAGATTCGGTTCCCGGTCCGCATAAGGAAAAACAAGACGCATCCGCTTCGGCTCCAGACCGCAGCCCGTAAGGGTGGTCATGACCTCCGCCAGCCGGAAGGGACGGTGCACCAGAAAAAAGCTGCCGCCCGGGCGCAGCAGATACGCCGCCTGTCCTGCCACGTCGTCAAAGGTACACAACACTTCATGCCGCGCGATGGCCTTGGGCGTCTCCGGATTGACCAGCCCGTGCCGCTGTGTTATATATGGCGGATTGCAGGTCACAACGTCAAAAGAAGCAGCCGCAAAGATCCCGCCTGCTTCTTTGATATCTCCCTCCAGGATCGTTATTTTTTCTTCCAGTCCATTGAGCGCCACGCTGCGGCGCGCCATGTCCGCGCTTTCCGGCTGGATCTCCAGCCCCGTCAGATGAGAAGCCCCGGTTCTGGCCTCCAGCAGGATCGGCAGGATACCGGTGCCTGTCCCCAAATCCATCACCCGATCCCCTGCCTTCACGCCCTCGGAGGCAAAAACGGAAAGGAGCACCGCATCCATACCGAAACAGAACCGGCCCGGATTCTGTATGATCCGGTATCCGTTCCGCTGCAGATCGTCCAGACGCTCGCCGGGACGCAGAAGGGGATTTTGGCTCTGTTCAGTCATCCAGCTTTGACTTTCCTCCCTTTTTCTCCTCGCGCTCCAGCTTTTCCAGCTCCTTGAGCTCCTTTTCATCCGCGTTGTCGCTCCTGCGCCCGCGTCCGTGCCGCTTCTTAAACCGCAGCTGATCGGCCCGGTATTCGTGGATCTCCTTCTCATCGTTCACATCCACCACGACCTTGACCAGCTGCCGCAGCACATTGACGCTGGAAACCTCGCCTTTGAGCCCATCGTCCGTAGTCACATAGTCGCCCACGCCCGGTAGCTTGCGGTTGAGCTCCTCGTAAGTCTCCTCCTCATGCTTTAAGCAGCACATCAGTCTGCCGCAGACCCCGGAAATCTTGGCGGGATTTAAAGAAAGGTTCTGCTCCTTCGCCATTTTGATGGACACCGGAATGAACTCGGAAAGGTAGCCGTTGCAGCAAAGCTGTCTGCCGCAAATCCCCATTCCGCCCAGGATCTTCGTCTCGTCCCGCACGCCGATCTGGCGCAGTTCGATCCGGGTCCGGAACACGCTGGCCAGATCCTTTACCAGCTCTCTGAAATCGATCCGCCCGTCCGCGGTGAAGTAAAACAGTACTTTATTGTTGTCAAACGTGTATTCCGCGTCGATCAGCTTCATCTCCAGACCGTGCTTTTCGATCTTTTCCAGACAGATGCGGAACGCTTCCTTTTCCTTTATCTTGTTCCCCGCTTCCTGTTCGTCGTCCCGGCTGGTGGCGATGCGAAGCACAGGCTTTAAGGGCTGCACTACCTTGTCGTCCTCCACCTCCCTGGGCTCACCCACCACGGTGCCGTACTCGACGCCGCGGGCCGTTTCCACAATCACATGGTCGTTTCTTTTTACCTGAAAGTCCAGCGGATCGAAATAATAGATTTTACCCGCCGTCCGAAACCTTACCCCGATTACCTTTGTCATCTATAACCTCCTGAATCCATTATCCGTGTTCCTGAATGGTCAAAAGCAGAAGCTGCATCGTCAGATCGAAGCTGACGTTGGCCGTCAGTCTGGCCTTCGCCTTATCCAGTGCCTCCAGTACCGTTTCGATGCCCTCATAGGAGCTTCTGTCCGCCACCTTCTTAATATACTGTATTTCCTCCCTGAAAATCAAGTGGTTTACATCGTTCGTCGCCTTGAACAGCAAAACGTCCCGGTACCAGATGGAAAGAATGTCCAGATAGTCCGTCACGTCAAACTGATATTCTGTGATTTTGCGGATGGCCGCCGCGATTTCCGCAATCTCCATTTCATGGATGTACTTGAGCAGCGTCACCGCTTCCTGTTTGACCTTGTCAAATTCCTCGCTGGAAGCCAGCAGCTTGGCGCGGCCGATATTCCCCCGTGCAAAAGCGGTGCATACCTCGGCCTTATAATCCGGGATCTGCAGCGTTTCCATCAGATATTTCTGCACCAGAGCGTCCGGCACCGGCTTCATATTCAGAAGCACGCACCGGCTTAAAACGGTGGGCAGCATGGCCTCCAGACTGTTGGTCAAAATCAGGATCACCCCGTATTCCGGCGGCTCCTCCAGCGTCTTTAACAGCGCGTTCTGGGCCTGGGGCGTCATTTTTTCGGCTTCGCTGATAAGATAGATCTTATACGGCCCCTGATAGGGCTTAATGCCCATGTCGGCGTTTATTTTGGAACGGATATCCTCCACGCTGATGGTGTTGGGTTTCTCATGCACCAGCCGGATGATATCGGGATGATTGCCGGAAAGCGCCTGCTTACAGGAATGACATTCCTGACACGGCTCGTCTTCTCCCCGTTCGCACTGCAGCGCCATGGAAAATATTTTGGCAATAAACTCCTTGCCGGAATTGCGTTCCCCGTTGATGAGATAGGCATGGGAAATCTGATGCGTCCGCAGCGCGTTCTGCAGATGCTCCCGGATCTGCTCCTGCCCGATAATGTCCCGAAATCCTGCCATGACCATTCCTCCCGTGTTTTACGCTTGTAGAAAGCGCCGGATGTATTCCCGTATTTCCTGCAGACAGAGTTCCAAATCCTGGTTGGAAAACCGTTTTGTTATCCCTTCCCCCGCGATTTTTTCCTCCGAAAAATCGTCCGCGTCCGCCAGAAAACGTCTGCACATCTCCGCGTATTTCGGTTCGGCCTGCCTTCGCTCCCGATCCAGCGCCCGCTGCAGCCGCAGGCCGTCCTCCAGTTCCACCAGCACAGGCACCACCGCCGGCGCGCCGAAATACCGGCGCACCTTCCGATAGGACTCCAGCGTCCCCACCATCAGATAATGATAGTTTGCCAGATCGATCTGCCCGTCGTCTACCGTAAAATAATACCAAAGACCGTGCACCGTATGATAGACCCGCTCCTCAATCAGGCGGCCTTCCCGGCGGATTTTCTCCAGACCTGCCTCATCCGTAAAAAAATAGTCCACCCCGTTTTTTTCACCGCTCCGCATGGGTCTGGTGGTATAGGGCACCAGCGTCCGGAAGGAAAATTCCTCCTCCTCTGACAGCCGCCGGAAAATCGTATCCTTGCCGGAAGCGCTTTTCCCCATAAGATATACTATTTTTCCCATTGTTCATCCCGATCCGGCTGTCCCAGCAATAGCGCCGCCTGTACCGCGGACCGCCATCTCTGCAGCCGTTCCTTCCTTGCGCCCTCCTGCATAGAAGGGGCAAATTTCCTGTCCAGCGCCCAGTTTTCCCGGATATCGTCCTTGTCCCGGTAAAAGCCCACCGCCAATCCGGCCAGATAAGCGGCTCCCAGAGCCGTAGTCTCAATACACCGGGGCCGCAGCACGTCCCTGTTGAGAATATCCGCCTGAAACTGCATCAAAAAATCGTTGGCGGACGCTCCGCCGTCCACCCGCAGGCCGGAAAGCGGCAGCTTCGCGTCCCTCTCCATGGCGGCCAGCACATCCTGCGTCTGATACGCCAGCGATTCCAGGGTTGCCCGGATCAGATGCTCCTTTGCCGCGCCCCTGGTGAGCCCGGTGATGATGCCCCGCGCATAGGGGTTCCAATAGGGGGCGCCCAGCCCGGTGAAGGCCGGCACCACATATACGCCGGCCGTATCCTCCACCCTGCGCGCATATTCCTCGGACTGCGGCGCGCTTTTGATCATACGCATCTCGTCCCGCAGCCACTGGATCGCCGCGCCGGCCACAAACACGCTGCCCTCCAGGGCGTAGCGCGTCTCTCCCTCCTGGCTGGCGGCAAGGGTGGTCAGCAGTCCGTTTTGCGAAGAAATGGGCGTTTCGCCGGTGTTCATCAACAAAAAGCAGCCCGTTCCGTATGTATTTTTCGCTTCTCCGGCCTCAAAACAGCATTGGCCAAACAGGGCCGCCTGCTGATCCCCCGCCGCACCGGCAATGGGAATTTCGCCGCCGATCACCGTCTCATCCGTCACCCCGAACAGACAACTGGAGGGCTTGACCTGGGGAAGCATGGACTTGGGAATCTGAAAGTAGGACAGGATTTCCTCGTCCCATTCCTTTTTATGGATATCGTACAGCATGGTGCGGGAAGCATTGGTCTGATCCGTGACAAAGGCCTTTCCCTTCGTCAGGTTCCAGATCAGCCAGGTATCCACCGTTCCGAACGCAAGCTCCCCGTCCTGCGCCATCTGCCGGGCCTGTTCCACATGGTCCAGAATCCAACGGATCTTGGTGGCGGAAAAATAGGCGTCCGGCACCAGGCCCGTCCGTTCCCGGATCACACGGTCAAAGCCGTCCTCCTTCATCCTGTCAATCTGATCCGCCGTGCGGCGGCACTGCCACACAATGGCGGGATAGACAGGCTTCCCGGTCTTTTTGGAAAAACATATGGTAGTCTCCCGCTGGTTGGTAATGCCGATGGCCGCGATCTCCTCCACGCCCGCCCCGATTTTTCCCATGGCCTCCACCGCCACGGAAAGCTGCGAGGACCATATCTCCAGCGGATCGTGCTCCACCCAGCCCGGATGGGGATAATACTGCGCAAACTCCTTTTGCGCTATGGAACAGACCGTTCCCTTTTTATCGAACAGAATACAGCGGGAACTGGTCGTTCCCTGATCCAGCGCCATCACATATTTTTTCATGCCAATCTCCATTCCGGAACGTCAAATACGCTTTCTTTCAACGGGCTCCTCAAATCTCTACGACACGCAGCATATTGGTATTGCCGGATACGCCCAGCGGCACCCCGGCGGTCAGCACCACCGTATCTCCCTTTTTGACGTACCCCGCATCCTCCGCGGCGGCAATCGCCTCCCGGAACAGATCCTCCGCGATGCTTTCTTCCGCGATCAGAAGCGGCTTCACTCCCCACTGCAGATTCATCTGCCGCCAGACCAGCCGGCCGGTGGTACAGCCTATGATCGGACACTGGGGTTTATAGCGGGCGATCATGGCAGAGGTAAAGCCCGACATGGTGACGGTGATGATCGCCTTCACGTTCAGTTCCGACGCCACATGGCAGGTGGCATGACAGATGGATGAGGTAATATCTCTGGCGGGCATATTGTCCCCCGGCCGACGCAGCCGCACCATATAATCGATATCCTCCTCCGTCCGTTCTGCGATCCGGGCCATGGTCTTTACGGCCTCCACCGGATAACTGCCGCTGGCGGTCTCCCCGGAAAGCATAATCGCCGTGGTTCCGTCGTAAATGGCATTCGCCACATCCGTGATCTCTGCCCGGGTCGGCCTGGGATGCTGCATCATGGAATCCAGCATCTGTGTGGCGGTGATCACGTGCTTGCCGGCCATCACCGCCTGCCGGATCATCCGCTTCTGCACAATGGGCACTTCCTCCATGGGGATTTCCACGCCCATATCGCCTCTGGCCACCATAATGCCGTCGGCGGCCTCCAGGATTTCCCCCAGATTTTCAATTCCCTGCAGATTCTCAATCTTGGCAATGACCTGAATCCGGGAATTGTTTTCCTTCAAAATCGCCTTAATATCCAGAATATCCTGCTTGCAGCGGACAAAAGAGGCCGCAATGAAATCAAATCCCATCTTGCAGCCGAACAGAATGTCCGCCCGATCCTTCTCGTTGAGATATGGCATGGTCAGCACCGTGCCCGGCACATTGATCCCCTTGTGATTGGACACCGGCCCGCCGTTTAAAACCGTACAGACGATATCCGTCTCCGTCACCTCATCCACCGACAGCCCGATCAGACCGTCGTCAATCAGAATGGAAGCGCCGGGCTTTACATCGTTCACCAGATTCTGATAGCTGATGGACGCCCGCTCTGCGGTTCCTGTGATTTCCTCCGTGGTCAGGGTGAATTTCTGCCCCTTTTGCAGCACGACCCTGCCCCCGGCAAAATCTCCCAGACGGATCTCCGGCCCCCTGGTATCCAACAGTACCGCTACCGGCAGCTGCAGCCGGCGGCTGACCTTCCGGATCCGCTCCAGCTTCTCGCCATGGCTCTTGTGATCCCCATGCGAAAAATTCAGCCGCGCCACATTCATTCCCGCCTCCATCAGCTCCTGCAGCGTCTCCTCGCTCTCCGACGCAGGCCCGATGGTACACACGATTTTGGTTTTTCTCATACCCTTTCTCCCTTCGCCGCTTTTCCTCTCATTTTGTGGGGCACGCCCGGCAGGGCCTGTCTGCTTCGGCCAGTACTGCGATTGCTCCCCCGTTTACGCCCTGCACAAAAAACCCCTGCCGCAAAAGCTGCCGCAGCAGTCCGATCACGGTTTCCTCCAGACGCTCTCCCGGCACCACTATGGGGATTCCCGGCGGATAAAGATGGATAAAATCCGCGCTCACCCTTCCCCGGGCCGCTTCCAGGGGCACCGTCTCCCGCTGCCCATCCAGCGCGTCGGAAAGAGGCAGAACCGTTTCCAGCCGGGGATAGACCGGCAATCGCCCTTTTCTCTCTCCCGTCCCCTGCCTGCAGGAGGCGTCGATCTCCAAAAGCGCCGCTGCCAGCCGTTCCCAGCCTTCCCGGGTATCGCAGCAGGTCATGATGGCCGTCACATACTCTCCGGCCGCCATCTCCATCTGCAGCTGATAGCGCTCCCGAAGGATATCGGAAAGGGCCTTCCCCGACAGCCCGCTTTCCGCGGTATGGATCAAAATCTTGCACGGATCCAGGCAAACCCCATCCAAAGGCGATCCCTGCACCGCTCCCGCTTTTGTATCCTCTTTTTCCCGGCCGTCCGGCGTTTTGCCGGAGGATAGCACCCGCAGAAACCGGAGCCGCTCTGTCTGTCTGTAAAAGGCCGCCCGGTCTTCAAAAAAGGTCTCCCAAAGGCCGCTTCCCCGCTCCTGTACCAGGTCCATGCAGGCATCCATCGCCGCCATCAGGACATAGGAGGGGGAACTGGTCTGATACATGCTCTCAAACATCCGTACCCGGCGCAGATCCGCCCGTCCGGCATTCACCAGCAAAAGCGCCGTCTGTGTCAGGCAGGGCATGGTTTTATGTAAGCTGACCACCGTATAATCCGCTCCGCATCGCACCGCGCTCTCCGGGAAGGCCGGATGGAACCCGAAGTGCGCGCCGTGGGCGCTGTCCACAAGAAGCGGCTTCCCGTGCGCGTGCGCGATTTCGGCAATCGCCGCCACATCCGCTGTCACGCCGTCATAGGTAGGCGAAACGATCAGCACAGCCGCCGCCTCCGGATGCTGGCAGAGCGCGCGCTCCACCTGTTCCGGCGAAACGGCGCCCGCAAGGTCTGTCTCCCCTGCCGCCGGGGGATACAGATATACGGGCTTCAACCGCCGCAGATAGACGCCGTGATAGACCGACCGGTGACAGTTGCGCGCCATGATCAGCGTACCGCCCCAGGGCACCGCCGCCGAAATCGCCGTCAGGATTCCTGCCGTACTGCCATTGACACTGTAAAAGGCAAAATCGGCGCCGTACAGCCGCGCCGCCTTCTCCATCGCTTCCTGCAGAATCCCTTCCGGCGCGTGGAGATTGTCAAAACCGTCTATTTCCGTAATGTCCATCCGGGCCGCCTGCCGCAGAATCTGTCCGGCGTCCCGGTCGATCCTGTCCGAAACCGGGAGATTCCGCTTGTGGCCCGGCATATGATACGGATATCCGCCGCTTTTTATATGTTCTGCCAGCCTGTCCGGCAGGCTTTCTTTTGTCTTTTCTTCTTCCCGGCCCAGCGGCCCTCTCTCTTTCTCCATGTCCCACCCCGGCCGCAAACCTCATTTCCCGAAAAAGAGCCGCCGACCTGTCTGGTTTCAGTATAACACATTCTTCCGGCGGTTTCCTCTTTTTTGTTTCAAAACCCCCTTTTTTTTCTTTCCGGATCCGATATAATAAAGACAGAGCATACCTTCGGGAGGATAACATATGGGAATCAGGGTTTATGAAAAGGAAAAAATATTCCAGATTCACACGCCCCACACCACCTATCTGATGGGCGTGGCACGGGAAAAATATCTGGGACATCTGTACTACGGCAAGCGGCTTTTGGACCATAACGGCCGTTACCTGATGCGGGTGGGCGAGGGGCCCGCGGCGGATCACGATTTTGTCAAAAACAAGCTGGGCTTTATGGACAGCTTTCCCTTTGAATACCCCTCCTGGGGCGTGGGCGATTACCGGGATCCGGGCCTGCGGGTGCGGGACGAAGGGGGCCATCGCGTCTGCGAACTGGTATACGACGGCTATGAACTGGCAGAAGGCAAGCCTGCCTTATCCGGCATGCCCGCCACCTTTGCGGGCAAACAGCCGGGACAGGCCGCCCAGACACTGACGATCCGGCTCAAGGACGACCTGCTGGGTCTGAAAATCCTGCTGCGCTACAGCGTCTTTGAGGATTCCGACGCCATCATACGCAGCGTCGTTGCGGTCAATGAAGGGCAAAAGAAGCTCTATCTGGAAAAGATCCTGAGTGCCTGCCTGGATATGGACAATGAAAATTACAGTCTTTTGACGCTGCACGGCTGCTGGGCACGGGAACGGCACATGACGCTGCGCCAGGTAACCATGGGCAAGCACACCGTATCCTCCCTGCGGGGGGAGACCAGTCACCAGACGCAGCCCTTTATGGCGCTGACTACCAACGGGACGGATCCGGACGCCGGCGACGTTTACGCCATGCACTTTGTCTATTCCGGCAATTTTGTGGCGGAAACCGGGCTGGATCACATGGACAGCGTCCGCATGGGAATCGGACTGCCTCCCGAGGGCTTTGAATGGGTGCTGGAGCCCGGCGCGCAGTTTGAAACGCCGGAAGCCGTGCTGGTCTATTCTGACCACGGCCTGGGCCAGATGACCCGCACCCTCCACGATCTGTACCGCATCCATCTGATCCGCAGTAAATATCTGCACGCCAAACGGCCGATCCTGATCAATAACTGGGAAGCCACTTATTTTGATTTTGACGACGACAAGCTGGTCTCCATCGCCCGGGAAGCCAAAAAGCTGGGCATTGAAATGCTGGTCATGGACGACGGCTGGTTCGGACGGCGCCGTAACGACGAATGCGCCCTGGGCGACTGGCAGGTCAATGAAAACAAGCTCCGGGGCGGGCTGAAATCCCTGGTGGATCGCGTCAACGCAGAAGGGCTGAAATTCGGCATCTGGTTTGAGCCGGAAATGGTTTCTCCCGATTCCGATCTCTACCGCGCCCATCCCGACTGGGCGATCCAGGTGCCGGGGCGCGAAATTACCCTAGCCCGCTATCAGTGCGTGCTGGATCTGACCCGGCAGGAGGTGGTGGACTATGTCTATGAGTGCGTGGCAAAGGTACTGCGCAGCGCCAATATTGAATATGTGAAATGGGATATGAACCGCGCACTGGCGGATCTGGGCAGCTTTGCCCTGGACAGCGAACACATGGGAGAATTTTCCCACCGCTATGTGCTGGGCGTCTATTCCCTGCAGGAACGGCTGCTGCAGGAGTTTCCGGATCTGCTTTTGGAAAACTGCTCCGGCGGCGGCGCCCGCTTTGATCCCGGTATGCTCTACTACAGCCCGCAGATCTGGACCTCCGATGATATGGACCCCATAGAGCGTCTGCTCATCCAGGAGGGAACCGCCCTGTTATATCCGCTGAGCACCATGGGCGCCCATATCTGCGTCTGTCCCAACCATTCGGTGGGCCGCGTCACGCCGATGGAAACCCGCGCCAATGTGGCGCTGGCGGGCACCTTCGGTTACGAACTGGATATTACCAAACTCAGCGACACGGAAAAGCAACAGGCCGCCGGCTTCAACCGGCAGTACCATGCTTATCACGAACTGGTTCGGGAGGGGGATTATTACCGCATCGCCTCTTACCGGGAAAATCAGATGTATGACTGCTGGCAGGTGGTGAAAAAAGACAGGAGCGAAAGCCTGATCACCTACGTACAGGTCCGCTATGAAACGGGACGCAAATCCAGACGGTTAAAACTGAAAGGACTGGATCCTGCCGCCTCTTATCGGCTGGAAGGAACCGGACAGGTATATTCCGGGGAAATGCTGATGCAGGCCGGCTATTTACAGGATATGATCTTTGGGGATTATGGCAGCGTGCTGCTGCACTTTGTTAAGGAAGGCACATCGCAGTGTCAGGACTTCTGACGGAACTTGAAAACCGGCTCTTACGCTTTTTGTGCGCAACAGCCGGTTTCTCCCGGGCGTCGCTTTCATCGAGCGTCCCGGGGTGCCGTCACCTTTCGTCTGCTTCGATCACGCTTTTTACGAGCTGCCACGCGATGCTGCCCTGACGCAGAAGGGAAAGGGCCTGTTCATACCCGACCCATCTTGCGCTGTCCACTTCCTGCGACAGGCAAAAATCCTTCTTTTTGACCTCTGCCCGATAGCCCAGCATCAGCATTTCTTTGGCTTCATAGGGAAAGCTGCGAATAAATTTCAGCGTTTCCACCTGCTGCCCCAGTTCCTCCTGCACCTCCCGTATTACCGTTTCCTCTGCGGATTCGCCGATCTTCATGATGCCGGCCACGCAGACGTAGCTGGTTTGGGAAACATACGCCTGCCGCAGCAGCGCCACCTCTTTTTGTTCATTGACCACCGCCGCGATAATGCTGGTGGTGAACATATCCCACAGGGGGATGCTGCAGGCTTCACAGAACGGGATCTTCCCTTCGTCCCCGATCTCTTTTCGGATCAGTTTTCTTCCGCAGTGCGGACAGTAAGTAAATCGCATTTCCCA
The DNA here is from genome assembly GCA_947630215.1 of uncultured Eisenbergiella sp. GTDB lineage: Bacteria > Bacillota > Clostridia > Lachnospirales > Lachnospiraceae > Gallintestinimicrobium. Next base: position 21,239 of record CANRGX010000035.1, read on the forward strand.
TGCCCCCTTGCCTTTGGCCGCCACAGCAGGCCCCACCTGTACCCTCGGCCCGTCAGATAAAATACTCTATCGTCTCCTCCGGCAGCAGACGCGCGTCCTGGTTAAACAGGATCAGCGCCTCGCGATTCTCGTACTCCCCCATTTCATAAAAGCCCCTGGAAAGCCGGTTCAGCCGCTGCATGGATACAATACGGTTGGCGCACCTGGGCTGATCCGTCACAAAAGTAATGCCTTCCTCCAAAAACTCCCTGTCCAATTCCGGATCGTCTGCTTCCACATAATAAGGATCAAAAAGGAAGATCTCATCCCCCCTGACCCCGGTCAGCAGGACATAATGCCCCACCTCCAGATACAGCCTCAGCACGACGGCGCCGCCCTGCTGCAGAGCGGTCACGATCCGTCCCGCCTTGGACAGATATACGTTTTCCCCGTCCAGAAATTCACAATGGATCGGGAAATGTTTCACCTGGCCGAATTGATTGAGCCAGTTGCTTAAAAAAAGCATCGCCGAGGCGGACGTGCCCATCTTCCCGCTTTCGCCCTTTTCATTATACGAGTCCAGACTATAGAGCATGATATATTTTAAGATATCGGGGTCGATCATTTCCCGGTCAAAAAGGTAACGGATCGCATTGGTAAGGGATACCGGTCCGCAATCATACTCGCTGGATTGATAGTTCAGTAAATTTTTCATCGGTATTTTCCTCAAAACAGGCCCTTTCATGCCACCCGGGCCGATTACAAAAATACATTTGGGATAGAATATACCCCTCCCGGCAAGTTTTGTCAAGAATATGCTTTACTTACGCCCAAAAAGATGTTTATATATTTTATTGACAGATCAACGATGACGAAGTATAATCCACTTAACCTATATGAATAATAGGATTTATGTCGAATGCGCGTATGAAGGCGCACCATAGGAAAGGGAGGATGCGATATGAATACGAGAACCAAAAAATTCCTGAGCCTGCTGCTGACGCTGGTAATGCTCGGGGGCGTGACAGCCTGCGGCACCGCTGCCGGAACGGACGACCCTGCGCCGTCCGAAACAAAAAGCGCCCAGGACGGCGGCGATCTTTCCGAGGCTGTAGCGGGTGAAAAGATCATCAATATCGGCGTAACGGACAGCCTGGGCGGCATTAACCCGTTTGCCATCGACCAGACGGAGATCAATAAATACGCGATGGATCTCACCTTCCTGCCGCTGATGGAACTGGATAAGGATCTGAATTTCCAGGGCATGCTGGCGGATTCCATCACGACCGAGGACAATATTCATTTCATCGTACATATCGACGAGGCTGCGACCTGGTCTGACGGTACGCCGGTCACCGCGGCGGATGTGGAATATTCGGTGCTGCGCTACGCCAGCCCTGTGGTGGGCAATACCACCCTCCTGTTGTACGCGTTCGTTGGGACCGACGACGAGACCGGTTTTGTGGAGGAAGGGGCCACATCGATAGAGGGCGTTACCGCGCTGGATGACAAAACAGTGCAGTTTACCGCAAAAAGCCCGATGGCGCTGACCACCTTCCAGAACAGCTATGCCAGATATCTGCATATCCTGCCGAAGCATGTGATCGAGAATTTCAGCGAAGGGGAACTGACCTCCAACGACTGGTTCAATCATCCGGACGTGATCAGCGGGCCCTATTTTTTGACCGATTATGATCTGGATCATTATGTGTCCTATACCGCCAACCAGAATTATTGGAAGGGCGCGCCCAAGATCGATAAACTCAACATCAGAGTGGTGGACGGCAGCCAGATCTATTCGGGTCTGCAGTCGGGCGAAATCGATATCACCCACCACACCATGACGGCGATACCGCAGGAAGATTATGAAAGCATCGAAAAGCTGGATAACGTAAAGGTCGTCTACGGGGCCCCTATCACGAACCAGTCGGCCTTTATCCAGACGGCCAACCTTCCGGATGCGAGGGTGCGCCAGGCGCTCCTTTACGCCATAGACAGACAGCAGCTTGTGGATCAGCTTCTTAAGGGGCACGGGGAAGTCGTGGACGGATTTCTGTCCTCTGCCGGCCCGTTCTATGACCCTGCGCTGCAGCCAATCGCATATGACCCGGACAAGGCCAGGGAGCTTTTGGAACAGGCCGGGTGGGACAGCTCAAGGACGCTGCGCTTCTATGTCAACTCCGGCGACAGCACCTTTATCAACGGCGTACAGGTCATCGCCGCGCAATGGGCCCAGGTCGGAATCAATGTGGAGATCACGACGGTGGATCTGGCCACTCTCATGACGGTGGCCGGAACGACCGACTATGATATTATGGCGGTACAGTACACCTACGCGCCGGTGGATCCCTATCCGGACGTGACCTGGCTTCTGGGCGGAGAAGGAAGCTGGACCGGATACTACGACGACGAGGTCATGGACGCGCTGGATAAAACACAGCAGACCAGCGATACGGAGCAGATCAAGGGATATTATTCCCTCGTCGACCGGAAGATGCAGGAGGACGTCCCCATGTTCTCCGTCTATATCATCAGCGCCCAGGGAGCGGTGAACAACCGCGTGACGGGCGCAGAGCCGAGCGTATACGGATTCTTTAACGATGTGCAGAACTGGGATATTGTACAGTGACCGGTAAGGGGCAGGAGGAGACGGATGCCGCATTTGTTGGAAGTACATAACCTGACGACCGCTTTTACCGGGGATTACGGAACCCGTACCACCGTCGACCATATCGATTTCTATGTGGATCAGGGAGAAGTGGTCTGTATCGTCGGAGAATCCGGCTGCGGAAAAAGCGTCACATCGCTGTCTATCATGGGATTGTTGGGAAGAGGCGGAGCTGTCACAGACGGCTCTGTCTTCTTTGCGGGCAAAAATATCCTTTCGATGACGGAACAGGAGCTGGATCGGATCCGAGGGAATGAACTGACCATGATCTTCCAGGATCCCCTCACTTCCCTGAACCCCCTGTTTACTATCGGGAATCAGATCACGGAAAGCATCCGGGCGCATACGGACCTCACAAGAAAAGAAGCCAAAGAGCGGGCTGCGGATCTGCTGGCGCAGGTGGGGATGCCCGAAGCACAGGAAACGATGAAGAAATATCCGCATACGCTGTCCGGCGGGATGCGGCAGAGGGCCATGATCGCTATGGCCCTTTCCTGCGATCCCAAGCTGCTGATCGCGGACGAACCGACCACTGCGCTGGACGTGACGATCCAGGCCCAGATCATGGGGCTTTTAAATAAACTTCGCCGGGAAAGAAATATGTCCATGATCCTGATCACCCACGACATCGGGCTGGTCGCCAATATGGCGGACAGGGTGCTGGTGATGTATGCGGGACAGATCATTGAGGAAGGAAATGTAGACGAACTGTTCGCAAATCCCAGACATCCGTACACGAAGGCGCTGTTAAATACCGTCCCCTCGATCCGGGACAGCGCAGACCGAAAGCTGCAGGCGATCCCCGGCATGGTGCCGGAGCGTTACGATGATATTGCCGGGTGCCGGTTCGCAGATCGCTGTCCGCACCGCACCGACGCGTGTGACGGCCCACAGTTATTATATTCCTTTGGCAAAGGACAAGCCGCCAGGTGCGTCGTCGCCGCCAACGGCCACGACAGAGGAGGAACGCCATGAACAGAGAAGCGATGACGCCTCTGATTGAGGTTGTGGATCTGAAAAAATATTATCCGGTCCGTGGCGGGATCATCCCCCACACGACCGGATGGGTCAGGGCGGTGGACGGCGTCAGCTTTTCGGTGATGCGCGCCCAGACGCTGGGACTGGTGGGCGAATCCGGCTGCGGCAAATCCACCATCGGCAGACAGCTTGTAGGGCTGGAAAGCCCCACCGAAGGCAGCATTTTCTATGATGGCCGGGATCTGGCCGCCCTACGAAAAAATCCGGAGGAAATGCGACAGGTCAGAACGAAACTGCAGATGATCTTTCAGGATCCCTATTCCTCCTTAAATCCCCGGAAACATATTTATGAGATCCTGGCGCAGCCTATGCTGTATCACGGGATATCGCAAAAGGACACCGTCCGCCGGGATATCCGGAAGCTCCTGAATATGGTAGGACTGCCGGAAACGGTTTTGGGGCGGTACCCGCATGAATTTTCCGGCGGCCAGCGGCAGCGGATCGGCATTGCCAAAGCGCTTTCCCTAAACCCGGAGTTCATCGTCTGCGACGAGCCGGTCAGCGCCCTGGATGTATCGATCCAGGCCCAGATCCTGAACTTGTTAAAAGAACTGCAAAAAGAACTGAAGCTCACGCTGCTGTTTGTGGGCCACGGACTCGGCGCGGTCAATTATGTCAGCGACCGGATCGCGGTCATGTATCTGGGCCGGATCGTCGAGTACGGCGATGCGCAGGATATTTTTGCGCATCCCGCCCATCCGTACACGCAGGCGCTTCTGGATGCCGTACCCATCCCCGATCCGGGGGAAAAGGACAAACCCCGCCGGCTCCTGGAAGGGGAGATTAGCAGCAACACCAACCCCCCTGCCGGATGCAGGTTCCATCCCAGGTGTCCCTACGCGGTTCCCCTGTGCCGCACACAGGAACCGCAGATGCAAAAGATCCCGTCCGGCAAAACGGCTTTGGCGGCGGGGGAGCATTATGTAGCATGTCCCTATTGTTCTAACATAAAGGAAAAGGAATAAGAGGATGGGAAAATATATACTGAAACGGATTTTAATTGCGATCCCTGTCCTGATTGGCATCACGATCATCGATTACACGATCATGTGCATGGCGGGCAGTCCGCTGGCCATGCTCCAGGGGCCCCGCGTGTCCGAGGCGGCAATCGAGGCGAAGGAGATCGCGCTGGGACTGGATAAGCCCGTCTATGTGCAGTATTTTCTCTGGCTGAAACAGCTTTTGCACGGCAATATGGGATATTCCATCAAGTCCTTCCAGCCGGTTAGCGTTCTGATCGGCAGCCATATCGGGCCCACTCTCCTTCTGATGGGCGTATCGCTGATCGCAAGCCTCATTCTGGCGATCCCCGCCGGGATATACAGCGCGATACACCAGTATTCAAAAGGGGATTACACAGTGGTAACGCTCTCTTTTCTGGGCAGCAGCGTGCCCGGTTTTTTCCTTTCTCTTTTGCTGATCTATCTCTTTACAGTCCGGCTGGGCTGGCTGCCTTCCAGCGGCATGACGACGCTGGGGGCAGACGACGGCGCGGCGGATGTGGCAAAGCATATGGTTATGCCTGTGATCGTACTGGCCTTTTCCATGGCCGGCAGTAATATCCGCTATATCCGAAGCGCCGCATTGGAAATTCTGCAGCAGGACTATCTCAGAACCGCAAAGGCCAAAGGGATCGGGCATTTTAAAGTGATCTGCAAACACGCGCTGCGCAATGCGCTGATCCCGATCATAACGGTGATCGGAATGGAGATCCCGGTGCTGTTCGGCGGCGCCGTGATCATCGAGCAGATCTTTTCCTGGCCCGGGCTTGGGCTGATGACCATGAGCGCCATCAGCGGCAGGGACTACCCCGTGATCATGGGCGTATGTCTGTTGTCCGCCGTCGTGGTA
>CANRGX010000036.1 GCA_947630215.1 uncultured Eisenbergiella sp.
CCATGTAAGCCCTTACATCTCTGATTTTACCCTGTTTTTTCCCTACAGTCAATAGATATTTGTCGAGATTTTACAATTTCCATTTTTCGCTTGAATTTGCTTCATTACTATTGTATAATGGGCTTGTAAAATCCTTGTAACTATTTACATTCCATTTTCATACACTGGAAGTTCCCGGAGGTACGTCCCTTGACCATCTATGATATTTCAAAAATGGCAGGCGTCTCCATCGCCACGGTTTCCCGCGTCTTAAACGGCAACGCCAACGTGCGCCCCGAGACCCGCCGGAAAGTGCTCGATGTGATGGAACGCTGCGGCTACACGCCGAATGCTTTTGCGCGGGGTCTGGGACTGAACTCCATGAACACCATCGGCATCCTGTGCGCGGATTCTTCCGATTTGTATCTGGCAAAAGCGGTCTACTATATAGAGCGCAATCTGCGGGCAGGCGGCTACCATTCCATTCTATGCTGTACCGGTTATGAACTGGAGGATAAAAAGAGCTCTCTCAATCTGCTGCTCAACCAGAAGGTGGACAGCGTTGTTATGGTGGGCTCCAATTTCATTGAAGAAGACGATGCGGACAACGACTATATCCGGGACGCCGCGCGCCAGATTCCGCTCATGCTGCTGAATGCCGACTTTGATCACCCAAACGTCTACTGTACGCTCTGCGATGATTTCAAAGCCGCCCAGGAAGCCGCTCTGAGCCTGATTGACGCCGGAATTACGGATATCCTCTATCTGTATAACTCCCGCTCCTACAGCGGACAAAACAAACTGGCCGGTTATCAGTCGGCCTTCCTGCAGCGGGATCTCCCTCTGGAAAAGGATTTGCAGCAGTATTACGACGGCGGTCATGAGGACGTGGACGGCATCTGCGCCTTTCTGACCCGTCTCCACCATATGGGACTTTCCTTTCATGCCGTGCTCGCCTCCGAGGACATCCTGGCCACCGCTGCCCTGAAATACGCGCGGCTGCACGATCTGCGCGTCCCGGAGGATCTGTCCATCATCGGCTACAACAATTCCATTCTCGCCTCTTGCTGCGAACCGGAGCTGACGAGCGTGGACAACCGGCTGGAGGATATCTGCCGCCAGCTGGTCAAGACCCTGATCAACACCCTGGACGGAAACCAGATGCCGCAGAAAACCATTTTCTCCGGCAGACTGATCCGCCGGGGCACCACCCTCCCGGAAACCGGGAACTGCCATGCAGCAGAGCGGACGCTTCCGCCCGCCTGATATAAAGAAGAAAAACAGGAGGAAAAGATCAATGAAACCCTTTATGGACGAGAATTTTCTGTTGAACACGCCCACGGCCCAGAAGCTCTACCACGAATACGCGCAGCAGATGCCTGTGGTGGATTACCATTGCCATATCAATCCGCAGGAGATCGCGCAGGATCGACATTTTGACAACATCACGCAGGTATGGCTGGGCGGAGATCACTACAAATGGCGTCTGATGCGCTCCTGCGGCGTGGACGAATACTATATCACCGGCGGCGCGCCCGACAAGGAAAAATTCCTCAAATGGGCCGAGGTTCTGGGCAAGGCGGTGGGCAACCCGCTCTATCACTGGAGCCATCTGGAGCTGCGCCGCTACTTCGGCTATCAGGGTATTCTGAATAAACACACGGCCGAACAGGTCTGGGATCTGTGCAACCAGAAGCTCAATGAGCCCGGCATGGGCGTGCGCGCCTTAATCAAGCGCTCCAACGTGAAGCTGATCTGCACCACCGACGACCCGGTGGATTCTCTGGAGTGGCACAAGATGCTGGCCCAGGACGATACCTTTGACGTGAAGGTCATGCCCGCCTGGCGTCCCGACAAGGCCATGAACATCGAAAAGCCCACCTACCGCGACTACCTCAAACAGCTCTCCGAGGTCAGCGGCGTGGATATTTACTCTTTTGCCACCCTGAAGGAAGCGCTGATCCAGAGAATGGACTTCTTCGCCTCCATGGGCTGCACCGTCTCCGATCATGCGCTGGAGTACGTGATGTACGATCCCGCCACCGAGGATGAGATCGAGGATATCTTCACCAAGCGGTTTTCCGTAAAACCGCTTACGGCCAGCGACATTTCCAAATTCAAGACCGCGTTCATGCTCTTTGTGGCGGGCGAATATGCGAAGCGCAACTGGGTGATGCAGCTCCATTACGGCACCAAGCGCGACAACAATTCCGCCATGTTTGAAAAGCTGGGCCCGGATACCGGCTACGACTGCATCAACAACCACGCTCCTTCTTACCAGATGGCGGATTTTCTGGATGCACTGGACGCAAAGAAGGCCCTGCCGAAGACCATCATTTACAGCCTCAACCCCAACGACAACGCGGCCATCTGCTCCATTCTGGGATGCTTCCAGGATTCCACCGCGGTAGCAAAGATCCAGCAGGGCAGCGCCTGGTGGTTCAACGATCACAAGCAGGGAATGCTGGAACAGCTCACCTGTCTGGCCAACCTCGGCAACCTGTCCGGTTTTGTGGGTATGCTGACGGATTCCAGGAGCTTCCTCTCCTACACCCGCCACGAATACTTCCGCCGCATCCTCTGCGGCTTCATCGGCGATCTGGTGGAGAACGGGGAATTCCCGGACGATATGGAGACTCTGGGCGAAATCGTACAGGATATCTCCTACAATAACGCGGTTCGCTATTTCTGTTTTGACCTGTAAAAGGATTCTGACAAGACGGACGGCAGATTCTTCTGCCGCCCGTTGTTTCTGATATTCTTTCACGGGAAGCAAAGGAGTTGCCAATGGAAAACGACAACAAGATGCAGATCGCGGTGCTGATCGATTCGGAAAATGTCAGTTCGCGCTACGCTTCCATCATTTTTAACGAGATTGAAACCTACGGTTTCGCCTCTTACCGGAGAATTTACGGCAACTGGACGCGCAACAACGGGTGGAACCAGAACATTCTTCTGGAAAATTCCATCACGCCGATTCAGCAGTTCGACTACGCCTCCGGGAAAAATTCCACGGACATGACCATGGTGATCGACGCCATGGACATTCTCTACTCCGGCAACGTGGACGGCTTCTGTCTCGTCACCAGTGACAGCGATTTCACCCGTCTGGCCATGCGCCTGCGGGAGGCCAATATGTACGTCATCGGCATGGGGGAATCCAAAAGCCCCGTCTCCCTGACCAAGGCCTGCAACAAATTTATCCATCTGAACCTGATCTACGGCCAGCCCAACAGCTCCTCCGGATCCGCAAACGGTTCGGACGACCACGATCTGCACGATGACTTTACCAGCGACAAAAGCGCCAAGGCCAACGCCGTCACCCCTCTTTCCGAAATTGAGGAAGCCATTATTTCCATTATCAATGACAATGAAAACAAGGGCAAAACCACCTATATGGGAGAGATCGGCAGCCGCTTAAACGCCAAGTTCACCGACTTTGACGTGCGCAACTACGGCTACACCAAGCTGTTGACCTTTATCCGGGACAAGTGCTCCAAGCTGGAGCTCATCAAGGAAAACTCCTCCTACTATGTAACGGTACGGGAACTGGAGAACGAGACCGACGTTCAGGAGGAGGTTACCAACATGATCGCCAAAAACGGCGGTACGATTGACAACCTCTCTGTGGTCTACGACAAGCTGAAAAAGAAGCATCCGGGATTCGATCTCAAGGATTACGGCTACAGCCGCATTTCCAGCTTCCTGCGCAGTATGGTAGGCGTCACCGTAAAGGGAAACGCCGTCAGCTTAAAAGACGGAGCCAAGGGAAAGGGGAAAGGGAAAAAAAGCGGGGATGTCTGAAAGGACATCCCCTTTTCTTCCGGTATAATATAATACTCTCTGCAAATCTTCTTTTACAAATTTTCTTTCACAAACCCATAACAGCCGGCGTACCACCGGTGAATGCCCTCCGGGGTATAGTGAACCACCCGATCCCGCGCGTCAAACAGAGCGTACGCGCTGCGGATCTTCTCTACCTGTCTGATTGGCCCTTCGATGCCATCCCATCCGTTCTGACTGTCTGAAATCCCGTTTTCCATATAGAGGGGCCGCGGCGCAATCAGGGAGCAGATGTCGCTGATGTCACAGAGCTTCCAGAGATTGGGCACAAAGTTGCAGGCACAGCGGTGACATTTCAGGATGCTGTCATAATAGCTGTGCACATAGCCGCTGATCACCGCCAGCTGCACCCGGTCATCCAGCGCCGCCAGCCACATGGTCTGCAGCCCGCCGCCGGAAAAACCCGTGCAGCCAATCCGCAGCCGCTTCCGGTTTTCCTTTAGCACTGACTCTGCCGGATCCGCCGCTTGCCGCGCCACCTCCGGCCGCGTGCAGGCATAGTCCAAAAGCCGCATCAGATCCCATACCTCCAGCGCCGCCAGGGAAAAACCCAGCGCCTCCGCGATTTCGGACAGATCGGAGCAGGAACAGATCAGACTGCTTTTCTTTCCCGTCACCGGTTCTATTCGCTCTCCGAACCCCGGCAGTTCCGGGCAGAACACCAGGTATCCCTGTTTTGCGTACTCTTTTCCGTAACATTCCAGCGGCGCGTCCGCCAGTTTTTTCTCCTCCTCTATCGTGGCCGCTACCCCGCAGACGATGTTGCGGTTGGCATTGTGGGCCGGTATGGTGAGCATGGCAGGCGCGGGATGCTGTCCGTCCACGCCATTCGGCACCAGCACAAAAAAGGGCATCCACACCTCCGGCAGGGTCTGCATTTCATAGTCGTACCGGCAGTAGCCATCCTCCTGCACCCGTCCCTTTTGCACCACCCGCTTTTCTTTTTCGGAGAGCTGTCCCGCAAACTGTTCCAGCACATGAAGTCCCAGACAGTCCCACAGCGCAGAACGGAGTTTTTTTCTCCAGGCAAAAAAGGCGTCCGTATCTTTGGCACAAAAAGAAAATTCCTGTCCGGTTTCCCGGTATACCTTCCGGAAAAAATTCAAATAAGAGTATTCCATCTTTTCTGCGCTCCCGTCACCTGATGACTTCGTCCACCTGATCCAGCTCGATTGCCTCTCCCTCCTGTCCCTCGATGGCAACCTGTTCCAGAACCAGTCTTTTTACGTTGCGGGCAAACAGGCCGCGTTTTTTGCACGGCTCCACGCCCGCCGACATGGCGGGCACATCTTCTTTCGGATCCGCTGCATAGGAGATCGCTACGTTCTTCATCACGATTTCTTCAATCTTCTGCTCCGGCAGTCCTTCGTAATAGGCCGCCGCCACATGGCAGTTTGCCGCGTGGATATTTTCAAATACCAGTCGTTTGACCATGGGCGTCCTCTCGTCCACCGGGCAGCTTTCTCTCGACTGCACATATTCGGTCTTTCCGTCCGGATCACAGAAATAAAAGCTGTTCACCACAAAGGGAGTCATCACCTGATCCATCTTCAGATTGCGAAACACGATGTTGTCCAGCACCGCGTCCTTTCCGCGCCCTCTTCTGGTCTTGATGCGCAGTCCCCGATCCGTATGGGAAAACAGACACTCCTCCACGATCAGGTCCTTCACGCCTCCCGCCATTTCGCTGCCCACGGTGACCGCGCCGTGCCCGTTTTCCATCAGACACTGGCGGATGCGCAGATTCTCGGAGGGCTTTTTATATTTCTTTCCCATATAGATTTTCCCGGACTTGACCGCGATACAGTCGTCGCCCAGGGAGAACTTCACGCCCAGAATCTCCACGTTTTTACAGGATTCCGGATCCAGCCCGTCGGTGTTGGGCGAATCCGCCGGATTGCAGACGGTCACGTTGCAAAAACGCAGATCGTCCGAAAAATACGGGTGCAGCGTCCAGGAGGGGCTGTCGGAAAAACGAAGTCCCTGTACCTGTACGTTCTGACAGCCGTTGAGGTACAGCAGTCTGGGGCGGAAGGCGCCGCGCATGACCTTCGGATCGTGCCACCAGTTCTCCCGGGACGCGCATCCGCTTATCGTACCCTCTCCGTATAACAGCACATTTTTGGCATGCAGGCCGGTGATCACCCCGGCGAACATGGGCAGAGGGTTGCCCTCCCAGGTGCCCAGATTGTATTCGTCCTTTTCATCGTAGCTTTCGATCAGACCGGGCAGGATCGGATAGGCGTACCGCTCCGGAATGGCCGCCAGATGCGCGCCCTTTGTAATTTCCAGACGCAGATCGCTTTTTAAAAACAAGCTGGTGATCCGGTAGGTTCCCCGGGTGATCAGCACACGGCTGTCGGGCGGACAGGCCATAATGGCGGCCTGGATAAATTTGGTATCGTCGGATACGCCGTCCCCTTTCGCGCCAAAATCCCGGACGTCCAGCGTCACAAACTCTGTCTTCGTGCGCACCCGCAGGCTTCCCAGACTTTTTCCTTCCCCGTCCTCTGCTTCTATCACATACTCCGTATCCGGTTTCAGACCAAAAAGCGAGGTAATGACCGTATCGGCCCGTTTTACCTCTTTTCCGTCCAGCAAAATGCGGTACGGCTGTTTCGTGTAATAAATGCCGCCGTCTGCCAGCTCCAGGGTGACGCTTCTGGCAGTGAGCATAGCCAGTTTGATTTCCATTTTTGCCCCCTTATCACAACTCGTTTTCCAGCATCTTTTTCTGGGCGCAGGCCATCAGGAGAGGACCCGCCTCCGACGCTTCCTTGTCCTCCCGCTCTGTCAGTTTACGCTCCGTCAGGCTGTCCACAAGTGCAAACCCGATGTCCGCATATTTTTCCCTGAGCAAAACGCCCATGCGGCAGCCCTTCAAAACGGCATAGGCCACCATGGCATTGCCGGAGGTTTCCAAATCGCGTTCTGTCTTGCTGCCCTTTTCGATCTTTTGGAAAAACAGTCCCGTTTTGGGATCCCGATAGCGCAGCAGACCGGCCAGCGCTTCCTTAAACAGCGCCATGTACCGCTTATACTGTTCAAAGATCTCCATGCTCATGGCGTCCATCACGTCCACCAGCGCCATCAGATGCAGTCCCGTACTGCGCAGGCAAAAACCGGTATTCTCAAGCTTCTGCTCCTCTTCGTCCCAGGCCGGATGATACAGCCCCTTCTTCCCGTCATAAAGGAGCCGCCTGGCATTTTCAAACTGTCCGAGGATGTCATTGTACTGCTCCTTCTTATGAAACCGGGTCTCGTATGCCATATAGAAGGGCTGGGCCATATACAGTCCGTCCAGCCGGATCTGATTCGGATGCTGCCGGTCATACCAAAAACTGCCGCAGGCACAGCGGGGCTGGGCAGCCAGCCGTTTCATAAGAAACGCAATGGCTCTGCGGTACTTTTCCTCTTTCGTCTGATCGTACATAAAAAACAGGATCCTGCCGATGCTTACGCTTTCCAGACTGTTTTCCTCCGCCGGTTCCTTTGCAAGGATCCCGTCCGGCGTCACCAGATTGTCCAGTTCATTTTCCAGAAACTGAAGGTAACAGGGCGCCCCGGTGGCCGTAAACATCTGCGCCGCCCCCAGCAGCAGGCACCCGTCCTCATCCTTCCAACTGTTCCCGGTATGGGAACCGGTATCCAGATACCGCTCCCAACAGGCTTCTACATTCTTCATCGCAGCTGCCCCCTTTCTTTCTATCCCCGTTTTTTGCGCCAAAGTCCCGTATGATAGAGCACAAACAGAATCGCCGCCGATATCCCGTTGCTGACGACCACGGAATACCAGACGCTGCGCACTCCCATATGCAGCAGCTTCTCACAGACGTACAGCGTGGCAAACCGGAACACCCACAGCCGGGTGGCGTCCACGGCCATGGTGACTTCCGTGTGCCCCGTCCCCTGAAAAAGGCCGGTGGTGGAATTGTATACGCCGTTGGTAAAACACCAGAACGCCATAATGCGCAAAAAGTCCGCCGCCATGGCGATCACCTCCGGATCCTGGGAAAAAATGCCCACTACAGCCGTAGACAATGTCTTTCCGGAAAGGATCATACCACAGACGAACAAAAAGATCACGCTCATGCGGCGGGAAAGCAAATATCCCTCCTGCGCCCGATCCATCTGCCCCGCACCCACGTTCTGCCCCACAATGGTAGCCACAGCGGATCCGACCGCTGTGGAAGGAAGGGTGATGGTGCTGTTTACCTTATTGCCGATCCCGTAGGCCGCCATGGCCTGCGTCCCATAGGCGAACACATTCCGGCTCATCAACAGAAAGCCCAGCTGCATGGTGCTCCCGCCGATGGCGGTAGGAAGACCGATGACCAGGATGCTTTTGAGTTTATCCGGTTCAAACTTCATGTGCCGCAGGGCAAGACGGACCGTCTGTGTTTTCCTGTGCAAAAGACAGAACGCCACGGCCGCCGGAACCGCCTTGGCCAGTACGGTGGCCAGCGCGGCCCCCGCTACGCCCCATTGAAAAACCAGCATAAACAGCGGATCCAGCACCATATTCAGGCTGATGCCCCCCAAATTTAAAAACATGGGACGCACCGTATCTCCCTGGGCCTGATAAATGGCCGCGAAAATGTTCACTGTATAGAGAAAGGGCATATCCAGAATGACGATCTGCATATAGATGCGGGCATAGTCCCAGGTTTCCGCCTGGGCACCCAGCCAGGATACAATCCCCGGTGTGAACAGAAAAATCAGACCCGCGCAGACCACCGCAAAGATCATGGAACAGGCAAACACCTGATTCGCCATGGACTGCGCCTCCCGATCCCGCTTTGCTCCCACATAACGGGCGATCAGAACCGATCCCGCCACGGTAATTCCGCTTCCCATATTGATGACAATGTTCTGCAGCGGCGTCACCAGATTGATGGCGGCCAGTTCGTAGGTTCCCAGCTTTCCCAGCCAGTAGGTATCCGTAAGGTTATACATGGTCTGCAGAAAACTGTTGATCACCACCGGAATGGAAATGGATAAAATCGCCCTCCACATGCTGCCCTTGAGTATCAGGTCACGATTGATCTTCTTTGCCATTTTGTACTGCCGTCAAGCGGCGCGCCTCCTTTCCTGCACCCTTCAGATCCCTTCTATGAGCAGCGCAGCATATCTGCCCCCCAGTTCCTTCAATCCCTGGGCGACGCAGTTTGCAAAGGCTACCGCGCCCGCATACTGCAAATGTGTGTTGTCCAAAAGTCCTTCCGGGTGGGACGCATATTTTCCCGGTTCCAGGTTCATATACAGCCGCCTGCTTTCTTCTTCTCCCATCTGTTTGAGCACCTGGCGGCTTCTTTCGTTGAGGTCAATGCACGGAACCAAAAGCCGCGACGCCAGCTGCTTCATTCCTTCCACATAGGGGCCGTGTTCGCCCGGTCCCAGCGTGTGATCCGGCAAAAAGCAGCGCCTTTCCAGCGGCGTGATCAATACGGGCCATGCGCCGTGCCCTTGCGCCGTTTCCACAAACCGGGTCAGATTCTCCTGAAAGGTGGAAAAAGGCTCTGTATAACGGGTCGGATCGACGATCTTTTCATCGTTATGTCCGAACTGAATAAAGAGGAAATCCTCCGGCCCAATCCGTTCCTCTATGGCGGCAAGACGGCCTTCGTCCATAAAGCTCTTGGTGCTTCTGCCGTTTACGGCATAGTTTTCCACCCCTATATCCCGCTTCACGAAAATAGGGAACACCTGCCCGATACCGGTCTGCGGATAGCTCAGAAAACTGTTGTGAGCCACCGTGGAGTCCCCTGCCCAGAATATCCTATTCATACCGTTCTCTCCTATCCGAACGAAACACGGACGCCCGGCCGGGACGTCCTACAGGAAAACAGGGAGACCCCAAGGGCCTCCCTGCGAAATCGTTTTACTCTTTTACCGCGCCTACGTTCACGCCCTTTACAAAGTACTTCTGAAGGAAAGGATAGGCAATCATGAACGGCAGGATAACCACGATAATGGCCGCGTTCTTTACGGTGTTCTCCGTCGCGGAGCCTACTGCCTGAGGCAGGTCGCTGCCCATGGTCATGCCCCGCAGCTTCATCTGGAAGTTATACCACCTGGAATCTGTAATATACAGTTTGTAGTGGGTGTAATCGTTCCAGTAGGTCACCGCGTACATCAGGCCGATGGAAGCCAGCGCCGCTTTGGACATCGGGAGCACGATCCGGATAAAGGTCTGCATCGGGGAACAGCCGTCCAGCTTCGCCGATTCAAACAGACTGGCCGGAATGCCCTCAAAGAAGTTTCGCATCAGCACCAGATTGTAAACATTTAACGCCGGGAACAAAATCACGACCAACAGCGTATTGGTCAGGTGCAGGGCCTTCAACACCAGGTATGTAGGAATCATGCCGCCGTTGAAAATCATGGTGAACAGCAGGAAGTTGGCGAAGAACGTCCGGCCGGGCATATCCCACTGAATCAGCACATAGGCGCCCATGGTACACAGCGCCAGCGCCAGCAGCGTGCCGCAGATCGTGGTAACAAAGGAAATGATCAGCGGACGGCTCAGCGTCGGATTGCTGAACACGGATTCATAACCGGCAAGACCAAGCTTTTCAGGCCACAGCTTCATACCATAAGCGGTCTGCAGATCGAATGAGTCTACCAGCACCTTCCACATGGGAACCAGTATGATCAGGGCGAGAAGAATGAAGATCAGTCCGTTCACAACGGAAAAAACAGAGATTTTTTTCTTTTTCATCACACATTCCCTCCTTCCTATACAATGCCCCGGCCGTCGCGCACCTTCTTGCTCCACTGGTTACAGACGAGCACGAGTACGCAGCCTACGATGGACTTGAACAGACCGATGGCGGTGGTATAACCATAGTTCGGAATGGAGCCGCTGTTAAAGGTTTGATAGTAGATATAAGTTTCCAGAACGTTGGCCGTATCCAGCACCGCGTCGTTCTGCAGAACGAAGGCGGATTCAAACAGGTTCATGACCTTGGCCAGGTTCAGAATGATAACGGTGAGGATCGTATTGGCGACGGCAGGGAACGTGATGTAACGCATCTTGCCCCAGCGCCCGGCTCCGTCGATGGAGGCCGCCTCATACAGTTCTGTATTGATACCGGACAGCGTGGCCATGAAAATAACGGTCTGCCACCCGGTTTCTTTCCATATGTTGATCAGATAATAAGCAAATCTCCACCATTTCGTCGATCCGAGGAAATAGATCATCTGATCCTCTCCGAGGATCCCCACATTCACCAGGAAGGTGTTCACCAGGCCGTGGCTGGTAGGGGCCAGGATCAGGGAAAAAATGGAGGCGGTCACAACCCATGACATAAAGTGAGGCAGATAGATGATGGTCTGCACCACCTTCTTAAAATGCAGGTTGACAATCTCGTTTAAGAACAGAGAGACGACGACCGCAAAAGCCGTGGTCAGCAGCAGCTTGACGACGCTGATCACAATCGTATTGGTAAACGCTTTCCAGAAGTTCACCATGCTGAACATCCTCTGGAAATTTTCAAATCCGTTAAAAACAGGCTCTTTAATACCGTTATAGTTGGTAAAGGCGTATCGGATCCCGATCATGGGCAGGTAGTTGAATACGCACGCGAAAATAAATACAGGGAGGAACATCAGATAGAATCCTCTGTATTTATAAATCTGAGCCCCCAAACTCTTGCCGGACGATTTCCTGGCAGAGACTGCCTTCGTTTTGCTATTCTTCATATCGGTTCTTCCCTCTCAAAAACTATCTTCTCCCGCTGCAGTCGGCGGACGGCGGATCCCCCTTATCCTTATGAGAAAGGATGGGGCCATAAAGAGCCACGGCCCCATCCTGTTTTCTCTTTCCCCCAAAGGGTTCTGCCAAAAACCGGCCTATTGATTACTGCGCATTCAAAGAATCCACAATCTGCTTGGACCAATCGGCTCCGCCGTCGGACTCAAACTGGGCATATGCTTCGTCCACAGTGATCTTACCCATGGTAACGTCAGCAATCAGCTGATTCTTCAGGGTGGTCAGATCGCCGTTTAACTGGGTCAGCACATCGGTGGAAGGAACCAGAACTGCGGATACGCAGTTCTCCGCAAACACGTTTGCGGAATTTTTCGCTTCCTCAGCGACAGCCTTATCCATCGGATTCTCCGTCACGCCTGCCGGATATGCGGTCAGGTCGGTCAGAGCCAGCATGGGATCGATATGAGCCTTGGTGTAAGCGGTCTCGGGCTTCTCAAGGTTGGGCAGCATATGGAACTCGCCCTCCGCATAGGTGGTCTCGTTCTCAGCGCCTTCCCAGAGGGTCTCGGCTGCCGTGGACCAGTGGGTGCCTTCTACGCCGTAGGTCCATGCGAACTGGGTCTCGCCGCCATCCTGCATGGTCTCGATGAAGTACTTGTAAACGCCTTCCGGATTCGCACACTTGGTGGTGATGCACCATACGGGAGGAATACGGTCAAGATACTTGCCTACTTCCGCCAGAGGAGGAAGGGCGATCAGCTCGCTGTCAACACCGTTGGCATCCAGGTTGGTCTTTAAGTTGGTAGCCCAGGTGCCCGCCCAGTAGGTGAACACGCCGAACTCATCCGCGTAGAACTTGTTACGGCAGTCGGAAGTACCATTGGTCAGCGTGGTAGGATCGATGACGCCGTCGCTGTAAGCCCGGGCCAGTCTCTCCATCGCACCCTTCATGGAATCCTCGGTAAAGCCGTCCACCCAGGTGCCGTCGTCCTTCTGATAGAAGGAAGGATACGCATCCTGATAGAACTCCGCCAGATAGTTGATGTAAGGAGCCTCGCCGCCGATAAAGCCTGCAGCGGAAACACCGTACGTATCGTTCTTGCCGTCGCCGTCAGGATCCTGAGTGGTGAAAGCCTGCAGCATCGCATAGTACTCGTCGAAGTTGGTAGGCACATCCATGCCGACCGCATCCAGCCATGCCTTCTTGACGTAGGTCATGCAGCCGTTGCCGCGGGCAGCGGGCATACCGTACAGGCGGCCGTCAATCTTCATACCCTCTACTACGCCGTCCGCATTGTACGCTTTCTGTCTGGCCTGCAGATCGGAACCTTCCCACATATCGGTCATGTCCCAGAGCACGCCTTCCGCTGCGTATGCGGAATAGTAGGTGGAAGAAGCGATGAGCACATCCGGCCAGTCGCCGGAGGCGATGGTCTGACCCAATACGTCGTAGTACGCGTCGTGGTCAGGCTGAATCACTTTGATGTCGGAGATACCGGTCAGTTCCTCGATCTTGGCGATGAACTGTTCCTGTCCGTTCTCCTGGGTGAACACGGTGCCGTCCACCATGATGGTAATGGAATCGGGCTTCTCGATGTCGGAAGCCTCTTCCGCGGGCGCTGCGCTCTCTGCGGGCGCGGCAGCCTGCTCATTGGAGCCTGCGTCAGCGCCGGCGCCGCTGTCAGTGCCGGATGTGGAACTGCCGGAACCACATCCCACTGCCGTCACTGCCATAGCAGCAACCAGCAGCAAAGAAAGGAATTTCTTTTTCATAAAAACCTCCTTTGGATTGTATAAAATTTTTACAGCTTTATTCTACCAGCATTATCCGGAATTTGCAATATCCAAATTGCACAGTATGTGCAAAAGTTGTGTTTTTTTTGTGAATTCATACATCTTTCCCGTCATGTTGCCCTATTCCGGGGGGCAAAATCAGCCGGACAACATCAAAGGCGCGAATATTCCTTCCGGAACTATCCGCGCCTTTGACAAGGCTTTTCTTTTTCTCTTTTTCTTCCGTCAAACGCTTCCGCTGGCTTCAGGGCGTCTCGTCCAACGGTTCAAATACGAAATAATCTGCCTTCAGACTGCCCGCTTTTGCAGCGTCCTCCTGTCCTGCTTCCCGCAGGGCGGTCAGTCCAATCTTTACCCCCACCCAGCGGCCCGGTGTGGCTTCTGTCACGGGCCCGGCGGCATGAAAGGCGCTGCCGTCCCGGCTCACCTCAAAGGAAACCCTGCTCTCCTGCTCCACCCGCATCCGCGCATACAGCGTATCGGCATCCCATTCCTCCAGATCGGTGCGCGTCTCGTCGTCCTTCGTCCAGTTGCCGGTACGAAACTGCAGGAATTTCCTCCCTTTCTCTTTTCTTACAAAAAGCGCGGCATAACGGCCTCCCAGGGATACCATACCTCCCGCCTCACCGTCCTGCATATCCTCCAGATGAAGGCAGCTGACGGCGCGAAACTGCGGCGCGGGCCATTTCTGGAGCAGCAGACTGCTCACATCACAAAGCTGCGTGCCTGCCTCCACCGGCTGCGCATACAGTGTCAGGCCGCCGGAGACTTTGTACCAGTCCTGCCGGTAATTGGCGTTCCACTGCCACTGAAGTCCCAGCTTGGGCCCCTCAAAGAAGTCGCTGTCCTCCGGCGCGTCGGCGGGACAGTTTTCCCCCACGTCGGGCTTTGGATAACACAGCACCGGTTCCCCGCATCCGTTTTCATCCGGATGGACGCCGATCATTGGCCAGTCGTCCTCCCAGCGCATCGGCTGCAGATGCAGGATGCGTCCTGCGTTTCCCACGTCCTGGAAATGCAGAAACCAGTCCTGACCGGACGGCGTATCCACCCAGGCCCCCTGGTGCGGGCCGTTGACCGGCGTGCTGCCCTGGTGCAAGACTATTTTTTCCTCATATGGGCCGTAAATGTTCCGGGAACGAAGCACCGTCTGCCACCCCGGCTTGACCCCGCCCGCGGGGGCGAATATGTAATAATAGCCGTTTCTCTTATAGAGCTTGGGCCCCTCAATGGTGGGCTGGGTGGCGTGGCCGTCATAAAGAAAACGGCCGTCGTCCAGTACGCCGGAGCAGTCCGGTTCTATGGGAGACAGATACAGATAGCTCTTGAACCCGATGCGGCTCCTGGCAAAAGCCGTCACCATATAGGCCTTCCCGTCATCGTCCCAGAAGGGACAGGGATCGATCCAGCCCGTCACTTTGCGTACACAGACCGGCTCGCTCCACTTCCCCCAGGGATCTGTCGTCTTGCACATAAAGATTCCCTCATCCGGGAACGGAATCAACACATAAAAGACGCCTTCATGAAACCGGATGGCGGGCGCCCAGGCCCCGCATCCGTGCATCGGCCTGTCATAAGAAGGAAAGGGCAGCCGATCCATCACATAGTTGATGACCTTCCAGTTCACCAGATCCTTAGAGTGCAGCAGGGGCACCGCCGGCGCATTGCAGAAGCTGGAAGCAATGAGGAAGTAATCCTCTCCCACCCGGATGGCGTCCGGATCGGAATAATCCGTATACAAAACGGGATTGGTATACGTCCCGTCGCCCCGATCGGCAATCCACATTTTTTTGATCCTGTTTTTGTCCATTTTTTCCTCCCGCACGTCCGTGTCTAGCGTATGAAATTCGTCCGTTCAAAGGGTTCCCGTTCCGGAAGGCCGTAGGTCTGCCTGCCCAGCGCGATGCTTTTGATCAAAAAGGACATATTCCGGGCCAGCGTGCGCATTCCCTGCATTCCTTCTGCGTCCTGCTTCGCCTCTCCCGGCTGCGCGCCGTGCACGCTGTTCCAGTACTGGCCGGAGGCCACCGGCATCCCCGAGATCGTGAAAAATTTGTTCAGTTCGTCGAAGGTGGACGAAAGGCCGCCCCTTCTGGCCGCCACCACACAGGCCCCCACCTTCATGGTCTTGTCAAAGGAAGTGCTGTAAAACAGACGTGTCAGAAACGCAGCCAGCGTCGCATTCGCACCGGCATAATAGACGGGACTGCCCACCACCAGGCCGTCCGCTTCCTCAAACAGCTTCGCCGCCTCGTTCACCGCGTCGTCAAACACACACTTTCCCAGCCTGGCACAGGCATTGCAGGCGATACACCCCCGGATCGCCTGGCTGCCGATCTGCAGCGTCCTGGTTTCTATCCCCTCCTGCGCAAAAATCCGTTCCATCTCTCCCAGCGCGGCGGCGGTATTGCCGTTGGCTCTGGGGCTTGCATTGATCAGTAACACCTTCATTCCCATTCCCTGCCTTTCTTCGTCGCTTGGACACAGCGTTTTTGATAAGACCACTCTATCACGAAAAGGGCAAAAAAACAATGGGAAGCCAAAGCCTCCCATTGCCATTTGTAAAAATCAGTCAAATAAAGGGGTGGACAGATAGCGGTCCCCGGTGTCGGGCAGCAGAACCACAATGGTCTTGCCCCGGTTTTCCGGCCGTTTCGCCACCTGAATGGCCGCCCATGCCACCGCGCCGGAGGAGATGCCCACCAGAATGCCTTCCGTCCTGCCGATCTGCTTTCCGACGGCAAACGCATCCTCGTTTTCCACCGGGATGATCTCGTCATAGAGAGAGGTGTTGAGTACCTCCGGCACAAAACCCGCGCCAATGCCCTGGATCTTGTGGGAACCGGCCGTCCCCTTGCTCAGTACGGGAGAGCTTGCAGGCTCCACGGCGATCACCTGTATGGCCGGATTCTGCGCCTTTAAGTATTCCCCGACGCCGGTTATCGTCCCGCCGGTTCCTACGCCCGCAATGAAAATATCCACGGCGCCGTCCGTATCCGCCCAGATTTCAGGGCCGGTGGATGCTTTATGCGCGGCGGGATTGGCCTGGTTGACAAACTGGCCGGGAATGAAACTGCCGGGAATCTCCTGCGCCAGCTCCTCCGCCTTGGCAATCGCACCCTTCATGCCCTTAGCGCCCTCTGTCAGCACCAGTTCCGCGCCGTATGCCTTCATCAGCTGCCGGCGCTCTACGCTCATGGTCTCCGGCATCACGATGATAATGCGGTACCCTCTGGCCGCCGCCACAGATGCCAGCCCGATTCCGGTATTGCCGGAGGTGGGCTCGATGATCACGGAACCCGGCTTCAGTTTGCCGGACGCCTCCGCATCCTCAATCATGGCCTTTGCGATCCGATCCTTCACAGAACCGGCCGGATTGAAATATTCCAGCTTTCCCAGCACGCGGGCCTGCAGCCCCTCCGCCTGCTCCAGATGGGTCAGTTCCAAAAGCGGCGTCCCTCCGATCAGCTGATCCGCCGAGGTATAAATCCTGCTCATTATTTTCTCCTCCTTATTTCCTATTTGTTTTATATGTTTATAGGGATTATAGCGCCGGGAAAGAGCTTTGTCAACCGCTTTTTTCCAAAAGAAAGAAAAATTTCTGCTTGAATACCTACTTACCATGCTATATAATAGGTTTATAAGTACCGTGGGGAGGAGAAAGATTGAAAAATGAGCCTGACAGCCCATTTTTCAATCGGCAATTTGCGCCGGAGCGTCACAAATTGCCAGGATGGCAGATGAGAAATCGCATACGCGAATTTCTCATTGCCCCGTCGCGTAAACGCTCCGGAATGGAGAAAGCTATGATGATTTCAACAAAGGGGCGCTATGCCCTGCGCGTGATGATCGATCTGGCCGAGCACCAGTCAGACGGATACATCCCGTTAAAAGAAACGGCGGATCGGCAGGAAATCTCCGAAAAGTATCTGGAGGGTATTCTGAGTATCCTGGTCAAAAACAATCTGCTGTCCGGGCTCCGCGGAAAAGGCGGCGGCTACCGCCTGACCAAATCTCCGGAACAGTATACGCTGGGCAGCATTCTCCGTCTGACGGAAACTTCTCTCGCTCCGGTCAACTGTCTGGATCCCAACCGGGAAATCTGTGCGAAAATGTCGGAATGCAGGACGCTCCCGGTATGGCAGGGCCTGGACAAACTGATCAACGAATATCTGGACAGCATCACGCTGGCAGATTTAATCAGTTCTTCCGAACCGGGCAACGACTACGTGATCTAAAAAAGGCCCCGCGGAGGCGGGGCCTTTTCTTTTTTGTTTCCCAACACTCAGTGCTGGATCTGCCCTTCCTGTCTGTACCGGTTTTGTTCCATCGCCTCCTGCAGGGGGCCAGCCAGCTTCTCCATCAGTTCCCTGTCATACTCCACGCGCACGGAGGTTTTTTTGTCCACCACCAGCGTCGGCTCCGATTCCGGCGTGCAGGGCGGCCAGGCCGGAATACCGGGGTGATTGGGATCTCCGGTTCTGGCAAAGGCGATCACGCTGTCAAAGATCTCCGCTTCCAGCCGTTGTGTCACACCCTCCTCCTGCGTCGTCTCCACCAGCCCTGTATTGCCGAACACATAGGGAATGTCCGCGCAGTGCCACGGCGACGTCCCGCCGTTGAGCGGCAGATCCAGGTTGAACAGATAGGACCAGGTTGCCGGACAGACGGCGCTTCTTTTTTTCACATAGTCTTTCAAAAACGGGCGCACCTTGTAGTCCAGCGTCAGCAGATCCACCGGATTGCGCTCCGGATAAGCCTTTTCAAACAGCACAAGCAATTCGTCCGCCGCCTCTTTTCCGATGGCCGCGCGCACGGTCTGTCTGCCCTCCTCTGCGCTCATATGGTTCCGGTCGTACAAAAGCGGCGCAAAGGAAAAGAACTCCCCGTATACGCTGCCCACTAAAAGCGCCACCTCTGCGCTCTCCCGGCGGAATCCGTTCAGGCACGGATCGCCTGCGTAAAACGCGTTGGGGTGGGGGCAGCCGCCTACGTACTTACCGGCCTTTTCCAGCGCGGGACGCACCTTCCGATAGGCGTCTGCCAGCGCAGGATAAGGCACCGTTTCCAAAGCCTTTATCCCGGTTACGCCCAGTTCCTTCATAACGGCATATCCCAGTTTTTCTCCGCTGCCTTCTGCATCCGCCAGCATGGGCCCGATGACGCCGCTCATATTGATTCCCTTTTGGAACAGGCCGTCCGCCGCCGGCATCTGTAAAAGCGTGGTGATCTTGGCGCCGCCGCCCGACTGGCCAAACAGCGTCACGTTTTTGGGATCTCCGCCAAAGGCTGCGATGTTGTCCCTCACCCACCTGAGCGCCGCAATAATATCGTCCATCCCGGCGTTGCCGGAATTGGCATATTCCTCTCCGAAAGCGGACAAATCAAAATAGCCCAGCACGTTGAGCCTGTGGTTTAAGGAAACCACCACCACGTCTCCCCGGCGGCTCATGGTTTCCCCTTCATAGGCGATCTGCTCGATGGCCGATCCGGCCTCGTAACCGCCCCCGTGCAGCCAGACCAGCACCGGGCGCCCTGCCCCGTCACAGCCAGGCGTCCAGATATTTAAGTTCAGGCAGTCCTCGTCCATCACCCAGTAACGGTGAGGCACCAAAAGCTCCCCGGCCGGCCTGGGCATTTCCAAAAGCGGACAGACATAGCCGTAACTGGTGGCGTCCAGCTCCCCTTCCCACGGTTCGACCGGCTGCGGCGCGTGGAAGCGCTCCGCCTTCGCATAGGGGATCCCTTTAAATATGGAAAGTCCGTCATAACAATACCCGCGAACCCTTCCCTGTGTCGTGTCCGCTACCGCCGTATCGCGGTCGTGTCTGAATCTGTGTTCCATCTGTCACCCTCCTGTTTTCCGCTTGCTTCTTTTTTTCCACTGGCTTCTTCCTTTTCATAAAGCTGTAATAGCTGTTCGGGCGTGAGCCGTTCCTGCGGCGCGAACGCTTCCGATTCCAGATAGGCCGTCAGACTGCGGTACAGCCAACGCTGCTCCGGGCTGTCCTTTCGCCGCAGATCCGCCTGACAGACCAGCAGTCTTCCCTCTCCCACCGCCGCCTCGTAAAGCAGGCCGATCCGGTGACAGCGCGCCGGGTTGTCTATCATCCAGACTATCGGCGTCACCGGCAGATCGTCCAATATGGCCAGCGGCGCGCCCGTCACAATGTTCCACCACACAGGCGACGTATGATCCGCCGTGGGGAACAGACGAAAGGCCGGATGGGCGGGATTTAGGCATAAGCCCATCGTTCCCACCGGCTCCGGTTTTCCCATGCTTCTGGAAATCGAGGAAAACATGGGATAACACCAGAAGTCCGTACAGTACGTGCCCTCGATCCACCGGTTGCGCCGCAGCCGGCCGCCAAAAAACAACACCCTTTTTCCGTCCGCCAGTGCCCACAGCATCTCCTGCGTCCGATCCGTGATCACGATGTCCCCCGGACTTTCCGCCCGGTCAGACAGCGGATCCGCTCCGGAAACAGGGGGATAGACGTACAGCTCGTATTCGTTTTCCACATCCGTTCCCACCAGACTCACCCGCACCGTCAAAACCTGCGGCCGCCCGGAATCGGGCAGCGGCAGCTCTCCTGTGCCCAGATGCAAGAGCCTGCCCGGATCCAGGGTTCCCAGGAAACGTTCCTCCCCCGCTGTCTCCTGTCCGGTATCGGTTCGGATCGAGACGCGGACGCGGGCGTCCTGCAGGGGGGCAGGCCGCATATTGACAAAAAGGATCTCGTAGGAAAACCGTTCCTTCGTCCGGTACACATGGCGGGCAAAGCGCAGCAGCAGGACCCGGTCGGAACAGAACCGTCTCCACTGACCGGGCGAGATCAGCCCCTTATTTTCCAGAAAAGCATTCAAAATACCCACCAGCGCGATCCCCTGCCCGGGGAAGTCCTGCAGATCCAAAATCTGAAAGCCCGCCAGCTCCCGGCTGGCAAAGGCCGCTTCCAGTTCCCGCTTATAACAGTCTGCCGCCAGCAGGCCGCTGGATCGGAAAAACCGATCCGCCATCCCCAAAAGCCCCCGTTTCTGCAGCCGCTCCCGAAAGACCTCCAGATAGTCGGCCCGCAGCACCCCGGTGTATTTCCCGATCTCCGAAAAATCGGGATACATGGCGTATTGTCCGATTTCATGGGTGACCACCGGAACTTCAGGTCTTTTTCCCTCCGGACAGACGGCCGCATCATATGTGTGGCAGAAGGCCGGTTCGTCCGTCTGCACATGTCCCTGGGGCGCGTCGCACATCGCGTAGGAGCCGCGCAGCAGCCGATCCTTTGCCAGGCGCACCCCGCAGAAAAAATCATCCTCCGGCAAAATTTCCGGAGAAAACTGAAAGGTGTTGGAACCCTGGGTATAAAAATGACGGGGATCCAAAGCCCGATAAGAACGCAGGATTTCCGACAGGACGCTCCTGCTGCCCCAGAGTTCGTTTCCCAGAGAAAACAGCAGAAAAGAGGGGTGGTTGCCAAAGGCCTTCAGAATCCTTCGCCCCTCCTCCACCAGAAATCCCCGCTCTACCCTGTCGTAGCCTTCTTCCCCTTCCGCCACCATCGACCCCCAGAAGGGCAACTCCGGCTCCAGATAGACGCCCAACTCGTCCGCCGCGCAAAAGGCGGCCTCCGGCGGGCAGCAGGTATGGAACCGGTAATGATTGATGCCGTATTCCTTTGCCGTCTCAAACGTCCGTATCCAGGCCGCCTTGTCCATGGGCGCGTGCCCGGTCAGCGGATACACCATACCGTCGTGCTTGCCCCGCAGCAAAACGGGCAGATCGTTCAAATAAAAATCCCGCCCGTCGGTATGCAGATCCCGAAACCCTGTCACCGCTGCTCTTGTATCCGAAAAACCCGCTGTCTCCACCCGCAGGACGGCCCGGTACAGATTCGGTTCATATTCATTCCAGCAAAGCGGGCTTTTGTCCGCCGGAAACGGAAAGGAAAGGCGGAACGAACGCTCTCCTTCCTGTAGGGCAATCGGTTCCTGCCAGCAGACGGGCGCCTCTCCCGCCGGCGGCTCTAAAGACAGATCCGCCCGGGCGTCCCCCGCCGGCACACCTTTTGCACAGATAACCGAAAAAGAAACCTCCAGCCGGCCCTGTTTCGCATGGGGATACAGTTGAAAGTCCCCGATCCGCACGCCGGTATACCGGGTCAGGGAAATCTCCCCCAAAATCCCGTTCCAGTTGGTCTGTGTGTCCGGCGAGGTCATATGCCCGCCCTTTGTCCGATAGCCCGTATTGCGCACCAGGATCGCCAGGCGGTTTGGGCCCGCTTTTAAAAATTCCGTCAGATCATACCGGTGCGGCGCACAGAAGCTGTCGGCGGACGACACAAACCGACCGTTTACCCAGACGCTGGACCTTCGGGTGCGTTCCAAAAGCAGCTGGAACATATCCAGCTTTGACTTTTTTGGCAGTTCTACGGTTTTGTAATACCAGGCGCCGCCCTCAAAGGGGAAGACCTCCGTCAAATGCTCTGTCTGGCCGGGCACGCACGGGCCGCCTTTGCCCCGGCAGGCCATGGTACCGGGCAGCAGGATCTCCTCCGTCGGTTCTTCCTCAAAAAAACGCTTCCAAATCCCTTCTTCACACGGATCTGCCCGAAATCCCCAGACCCCCGAAAGATCGGTTCTGACTCCCATACGTCTCTCCTGTTTTCCCGCCCTTACGGTTGCTTGACAACCCACGGCGGATATGATACCTTGAAAAAAGCAGGCAAACGCCCCTAGGGCCATCCTGCATACGCTGCAAAAACGACGGACGCCGCACGGATCGGGACCTCTGTCGCATCCGCTTTCACAAAGGAGGAAATGAGATATGCTGATCCCTGTTATCCTGTTTGCCTTCGGGCTGGTGCTGCTGATCAAGGGCGGCGATTGGTTCGTAGACGGCGCCACCGGCATCGCCCACCGCTTTCACATTCCGGAGCTTCTCATCGGCGCCACCGTCGTTTCCATCGGCACCACCCTGCCGGAGGTGATGGTTTCCGCCACCTCCGCCGTCAGCGGCCATGGGGAAATCGCCTACGGCAACGCCATCGGCTCCATCATCTGCAACACGGCCCTGATCAGTGCGCTGACCGTGGCCATCCGCCCGTCCACTGTGGATAAAAAGGCGCTGCGCACGCCCCTTGCCTTCTTTGCCATCGCGGCGGCCATATATATGCTTACCGCCTATCTGACCGGATATTTCAGCCGGTTCACCGGCATTTTACTGCTACTTCTGTTTCTGATCTATATGATTGTGGTCGTCAGGCAGGCAAAGAACCTTCCTGCCCAGCCTGCCCAGGAATCTGAGCCGCCCGCGCGTTCTGCCGCCGCCGATATCGCCTGGCTTGTGATCGGCGCGATTCTCATTGCCATCGGCGCGGATCTGCTGGTGGACAACGGAACGCTGATCGCACAGGGGTTGGGCGTTCCCGAATCGGTTATCGCCCTTACCTTTGTGGCGCTGGGCACCTCCCTGCCGGAGCTGGTCACCGCCATCACGTCCCTGGCCAAAGGTCACAGCGCGCTTTCCCTGGGCAACATCATCGGAGCCAACCTCTTTAACCTGGTTCTGGTCAGCGGGGTGTCCACGGTACTCTCCCCGTTTTCCGTTCCCCAGACCAAAACGCTCTGGGGACACAATGCGTCCCTGATTCTGGATCTGCCGCTGATGCTGTTTGTAATGGCGTTTCTGACACTGCCCGCCCTGATTCGGGGAAAACTGGCGCGGACACAGGGCATCGTCCTGCTTCTGATTTACGCGGCCTTCTGCGTTTTCCAGTTTGTATCCTGACAGCAGCCTAGAAAAACTCTACGCTGCCGTCCTCCGTGCGGTAGAGCGCCCCTGCCACCTGCAGATCCTGCGCTTCCCTGCTGCGGCCCTTTAAGCTGTTTTCTATTTTCCGGACGCTGTACGCCACATTCAGACGGCAGGCGCGCTCGTCGTCCTGTTCCCCGCCGATGGCGGCTTTGATCGCATCGGTGAGACATCTGACGTATCCGTCCGGCTCGTGGTGGATGGCGGCATCCACTGCGCCGCAGTGCGTGTGTCCCATCACCACAATCAGCTGACAGCCCAGATGATCTACGGCATATTCGATACTGCCCAGTTGGGAATTGTCAATCACGTTTCCCGCGACGCGGATCACGAACAGATCGCCGATGCCCGCCATAAAAATGCTCTCCGGAATCACCCTGGAATCGGAACAGGTCACGATTACCGCATACGGATGCTGTCCGTTTGCACAGGTCTCCTGCCGGATCCGCAAAGAAGTGTCTCCGATCCCGCGGGACGCTTCCAGATAGAGGCGGTTTCCCTCCTTTAGCTTACAAAGCGCCTCCGAAGCGCCGGGATGCCGCCCTTTTGGCATCGTATCCGCCTGTACCCCCATACTTTTCTCTCCTCTTTCGTATCCTTTCTCCAAAACCAGACTGCAAAGGAGCAAACCCATGAGTCCCCATACGAACCCCGCCGCTTCTTCCGGACCGGCTATTGAAAAAACAGACGCTGGCATGAATGCCGTCATGAAACAGCTTGTGCAAATCTTTTCCGATGTTCTCCGCGAAAACGACGCCATTACCTTCGCCTACGGCGTCCTGGAGGATCGCTGGTACTGTCTCAGTCTGAAATACGAGGACAGCTACGATCTCGCCCAGCCGGTTCCTTCCGCAGAATTTGCCCTGGAAAAAATGCTGTCGGAATGCCGCTATTTCTGGATGAAAAAACACGGCTTCCTGCATCCGGCCCTTTCTCTGGAAGAATGCGTATCCTGCCTTTCTCCCGAGCTTTCTGCCCTTCTGCAGGACTTTCTTTCTCCTTATGAACGGGCGGCCCGTTCCCTGCTTTCCCGCCCCTGAAACGTCACCAGACCGGCGCGGTTGAGCGCCACCATCAGAGTCGGAATGAGCACAAGCTGTACAACGATGCCGGGGCCCGCCGTCAGGAATGCGCCCGATAAAAACATCTGCCAGGTGAAGGGTTCTCCCATGGCGATTCCGATCACCGCCCGCACGATGCCCCACACCAGCCGTCCGCCCAGCATGGCGATAAGAAGGGAACGGTACAGGGCAATCACGCATTTCCAGCGGGAAACGCCGTATAAATAGCCGGAAAGCAGACCGTAGGTACACAGTTCAAAGGCCATGGCCACCGCACCCGGCAAAAGAACCGGTATGCCAAACAGCACCGAACGCATCAGGGGCAGGAGAAATCCCACCACGGCGCCGTACTGCCAGCCGCAGATCAGGCCGCACAAAAACACCGGGATGTGCATGGGCAGCAACATCTGTCCCACCCGCGGGATCTGTCCCGTAAAGAAAGGCAGCACCAGCCCCACCGCCATAAATAAGGCCGACAGCACCATCTTCTGTACCCGTTTTTCCGTTTTGTTTTTCATCTTACTCCTTTCCTGCGCTCACCAGGCGCTCGTGGTATCCACGATTTCGTCGCAGCTCTCCGGGATCTTGCACCGGGTAAAATACCGTTCCTCCATGGGAATCCACCGCTTTTGAAAACCGTCAAACCGTTCTCCCTCCCGCTTTCGCAGGCGTTTTTCCTGCGCCGTCTGGCTGCAGGTGAGAAAGAGTTTGTAATCGTACAGATCCGCCAGAAGGGGATGCTGGGAATAGCTTCCTTCTACCAGAATAAACCGGTTCCAGAACTTCCCTGCGAAACCGTTCCAGATCCATATTGCCGCCCGGTATCCGCATCCAGTCCGGCTGCCGCATCTTCCGTCGATGGCGGCCAGCACCCGTGGCCTTTCCTTTAGAAGCGTCCCGATCTGCTCCCATACGTGGGCGTACACCCCGGGGCACGACGGCGTATCCGCCCTGTCCTGCGCCATTTTGGGCCCGTTCACAGCCGTCCCCCCTTTACCTTTTACTGCTATCTTATCCCCCAAAAGGGTTCCTGTCAATTCTTCCGGAGGGATTTCTGCCTGTGGAAAGACGGATTGCAGCCGAAAAACCGTTTTCCCTTTTTCCGGTTCAAAGTTCCGCCCGCATCGCTTCTCTCTGCGCCATACAAAAAAACAAAAGTGTGAACAAAATCAACATGGCCACCGCATAAGCGGTGGTCGGGTACAGCGG
>CANRGX010000037.1 GCA_947630215.1 uncultured Eisenbergiella sp.
CGGGAGCCTTTTTCATGCTCTCAGCCTTGATAATTATCATAGGAGATCTGTATTTACAGAATTCGTTTCACACACTCTTACTTCCCTTAGGATAATATTTCAATCCACA
Organism: uncultured Eisenbergiella sp.; assembly: GCA_947630215.1. Taxonomy (GTDB): domain Bacteria; phylum Bacillota; class Clostridia; order Lachnospirales; family Lachnospiraceae; genus Gallintestinimicrobium. The sequence goes on from CANRGX010000037.1 coordinate 110, forward strand.
CCCTTCTTGCGAAGGGTGACACACGATGCGTCACACATTCTGTACGAGGATGGCCATTTCAATCCACACCCTTCTTGCGAAGGGTGACGCGTCATTCTCTCCACGTCCTTATGTGCGCCGGATTTCAATCCACACCCTTCTTGCGAAGGGTGACTTCAGTTTCTCGTTATCAATCTCTACTGTTATGTATGATTTCAATCCACACCCTTCTTGCGAAGGGTGACTGGTCAGCAATTTCATCTATCTCATTGGAAAACTATTTCAATCCACACCCTTCTTGCGAAGGGTGACCGTGTGTCATCTCGTGGATAAGCACACGCTTTTTATTTCAATCCACACCCTTCTTGCGAAGGGTGACCTCAAAGATGGAAACCTCGTGGAGTGTGAAACTATTTCAATCCACACCCTTCTTGCGAAGGGTGACTCCGGATGGCAGACCGGAAAAAGCACTCGACAGAATTTCAATCCACACCCTTCTTGCGAAGGGTGACTATCCACCCACAAAACCATCCCCTCTTTTGGCTTATTTCAATCCACACCCTTCTTGCGAAGGGTGACCAGGGCCGGAGATTCCGTCAATGTTGCCATTGGAAATTTCAATCCACACCCTTCTTGCGAAGGGTGACATTGATTTAGAAGCCGGCGCATATAAACTGTACATTTCAATCCACACCCTTCTTGCGAAGGGTGACTGGGAGAGCTCCGGTTAACGCCGGGGCTTTCTTTATATTTCAATCCACACCCTTCTTGCGAAGGGTGACGCCTGTCCTGGGCGCAGAACTTTTCCGCACATTGATTTCAATCCACACCCTTCTTGCGAAGGGTGACAGTACCTGGAACAGTTTAAACCTGACGCGGAAAAATTTCAATCCACACCCTTCTTGCGAAGGGTGACCCGGCACACAAGGCGGATATTTTAAGAGCTGCAATTTCAATCCACACCCTTCTTGCGAAGGGTGACCTCGGTTTGTCGTGCCGTCTGCCTGGGTGTTCCCAATTTCAATCCACACCCTTCTTGCGAAGGGTGACATGCAAGCACGGCGTCTTCTTCGTCGACAACATTTATTTCAATCCACACCCTTCTTGCGAAGGGTGACCAAGCTCTTTAAAGTCATCCGCATCCCGTCCTTCTATTTCAATCCACACCCTTCTTGCGAAGGGTGACTACAGTCATCCCTTGTCATAATTAAACCTCCTATAATTTCAATCCACACCCTTCTTGCGAAGGGTGACCACGAAAACTTAAGAAGCGGATCAAGATTGATAAATTTCAATCCACACCCTTCTTGCGAAGGGTGACCAGTGCGGCGCGCACTTTTTACCGTCTTCTTTCCATTTCAATCCACACCCTTCTTGCGAAGGGTGACCAAAGTATTCAAGATTTCATCGCGCCGATTGTAAATTTCAATCCACACCCTTCTTGCGAAGGGTGACTTTCTCTGGCTAAAGTAAATATCTTATCCTTGATATTTCAATCCACACCCTTCTTGCGAAGGGTGACGATTGAAAAACTCCAATTTTCCCGGCAACAGTTATTTCAATCCACACCCTTCTTGCGAAGGGTGACATTGCTCTGACGCCCGTCTGCACACGAAAAAACAATTTCAATCCACACCCTTCTTGCGAAGGGTGACCATGTCGGTGTCGTTCTCGTTCCATGCATTGATGTTATTTCAATCCACACCCTTCTTGCGAAGGGTGACGCAGGCGGAAGTCGAGGAAAAGTCGAACATGGAAATTTCAATCCACACCCTTCTTGCGAAGGGTGACGTCGCCCTGGAACAGGACGAAAAAAACAAACTGTTCGATTTCAATCCACACCCTTCTTGCGAAGGGTGACACAGTCGAACTTTCTAATGCGAAAAAATCATTCGTGATTTCAATCCACACCCTTCTTGCGAAGGGTGACAGCAAATATATCTAAAAAATACTGTTCACAAATACACATAATGGTCTATAATCAACAAAAAAGAAAATTAAATCTTCTAATGTATTAATAACCATTCGTTTATTTCGTCCTTTTTACGGTGCGAACCCAACCATAAAAAGTTGTCTGCTTCCTGTTCGCACTACAAAATGAGCACGCCTTCCTGGTCATAAGTATCCTTGATTCCATAGTGCTCAATCTTATTTTTATACTGGTTCCCTAAATAGTAAAATCGAAGACTGTCTTTCTCTTGATCAATAATTCCTAAAAGTTGTGCTTTCAATAATTTACATTGACCGGCATCCAAAATACACTCAAATACTGAATTTTGCACTCTTTTCCCATAATTTACACACTGCCTGGCGACTTTACGCAGCCTGCCCCTTCCCTGCCCGTCTTCCGTATTTACATCATACGTAATTAATACAAGCATACGTTTTCCCCTCATTTCCATAAAAACGGCGGATATTCATCAATATCTCCCCGCAAATATCGCGACAACAACGAAGCCTGAATATGAGGGACTAGCCCCCAGCAAATCTTTTCCTGCAAATACGGGTGCACAATTTGTTCCCGTTTATGTTCCTGCCATAAAGTGAGGAATTTCTTTTTCCCTTCTTCTGTAAATGTTATTGCTCCATTCCCATCATTTCGAAAATGTTCCCCGCGTATTTGCCGATTGTTTATAAGCGTCAAAATAAACCGATCCACCAATACTGCGCGCATTTCTTCCATCAAATCCAGAGCCAGGGATCTTCTGCCCGGACGATCCCGATGCAGAAAGCCCACATAAGAATCCAGTCCTACCCCTTCCAGGGCGTTCGTATAATCGCTTGCCAAAAGGGTATAGCCAAATGAGAGCATCGCGTTTACAGGATCCATCGGTGGCCTTTTATTCCGCCCTTCAAAAGAAAAGGTATCTTTTTGGTTTAAAATCAATTCATCAAATACTCCGAAATATACGGCTGCACATTCTCCCTCTATTCCGCGAAGGGAATCCAGACTATCTTCTGAACGGATTTTTTCCATTGCGGATGCCAGAAACTGCCCTGCTTTCTGACATTTTTCCTGTCTAACTCTCAGGGCATGATCCCTCAGTGTTCTGTCTATACTCCATCTGCAATTAAAAACTTTTCCTAATATCATGTTTCGGGCAATCAGGCAGCTTTCCTGACAACTGTCAGAAATCCGGTATTGCTTTTTCCTCAGCAGAACGTTTCCCTGACTTTCTCCGGCAGCCCGGCACAGAAACCTTCCATACGGTGTATAAAACGACAAGTTAATCCCCCGCTTTACACACGCACCCATGAAAGCTGGGGAAGCTCCGTTATAGGAAAAACACTGAATGCTTTCCAGCGTGTGAATTGGAAATTGTCCTACCTTCTGCCGGTCCATCTCTACACAGACGGTTTCCCCATCCAAAGACAAATAGGCGTTTTCACTGGTAATGAAAAGAGTATTCAATAATTTACGCATTTCATTCCCCCTGAAGGTTCTTTGAAATATAAGACGACACAGAGCACACTTTCCCCAGCTTTGGCATACAGATCTCGTTGAGCGAACAAGCACGGCATCCTTTTTTAATCTTTACCTTCGGCGTATATCCCTTATCCCATAATTCGTGCATTTCCTTTGCCATCATCCGGACTCTATCCCGAATTTCCTCAGAAAAATCTACCCTTGTCCTTCTGCGGGTTTCCCCATAAAAAAGGCTTCCTTCCGGAATCGTGCACAGCAACATTTCCTCCAGGCACATTGCCTGAGCACAGAGTTGGAGAATATCCGCATCATTTTCTTTTGGCATTCCTTTTTTGTATTCTACCGGATACGGCTGCCATAACCCATCGTAGGAAGATAAGGGGATCCCCTCTCCTGATCTGTGAAACTCCACTACATCACATATGCCGGTCAAACCAAGGCTTGCGGATTTTATATGCAATCCTCTCGTTATAAGCAGATCCCCTCTTTTTTCAAATCTATCACCATCATGCGCCACGGTATGAAACAGTTTCCCATCAACAGTTCTTTCATTTTCTGACCACTGCTGTTCAATATGGATTAAAGCCCACTGTCTCCTGCAATACGCAAAATGCTGCAGCCCAGACAACATCAGATAATCATCATCCTGATACATTACATCAGATCCCCTGAATAATCTCAGGACTCAATCCGGGCAGAGATTCCAAAGTAATATCATAATCCTCAACCGCCGCCGGAATCAAAACACCTTCCTTTATCTGGATCTTAACAGAATCATGCACTTTTGCCGCCGAATACTGGCCGATTTTATTTTCGTGTTTCCACCAGTACAAGGTAACTACCTCCATACTGCCGTCCGGTCTTGCCGCGGAAGCGTCATTGATAAACAGGGTGCGCAGGGCCTCTTTCAATTTCTCTGCATCCTCATCTGAGAATCCCGTTTTTTCCGCAAGCTGAACGTTAACAGAGCCTTTTATTTTATACAACCCAAACTCTACAAAATGCTTTGTCCCCATTGTATCGGGGCTGCGGCCTTCTGACGGCTCCCCGTTTACGCTCTTTGTAATTTTCATACTGTTGATATCAACCGGAGAACAGCTCACAGCCTGATGGATGGATACCGGTCCTCTCACGCCCACAGAAACATTGTCCTTCTTATCCTTACTCTTAAACGCAAACACCTGACCAAAAGCCCGGACATCAATCCATTTTTCGCACGCCTGTTTCGCATAATCCTCTTTTGAGACATATGCAAGAATATTTCCGGCCGCTCTCTCACTCAGCGACATATACCCATCGTCACGGCGATCTGCCGACTGAACAAAAATGTTCTCCCCCATATCCTGGAAACGATTTCGGATCTTTCTTTTAATACAGACATCTGATATTTCCCCTTGCCCCGTATAGGTTGTCCTAGGACGGTTTCCATCCAACGGATCCCCGTTGGGATTTGCATTTGTCACTTTCACCAACACCACAAAGTCAATTTTGTTTTGCAGTTTACTCATTTTCCTTTTCCTCCTTTTTGATATCCTTTTTGTTATTTAACTCTGCTCTCTGCAGATAATATCCCAAAAGATATGCCGCGCCCAGACTCTGATTCAAAATCTGTTCTCTCTCATCTGTTAATAATGCGATCACCTCTCCAATTTGATCTTCGTAAAAATTGCGTTTCCAACTTGGGAGCTTTTTAAAATAGGGAATTAGCATTTTTTTCAAGGTCATACATGTCTGTAGAGGATGATTCATATATGCCTCCTGCATACGAATCGCATTCGGTTCCCGCTGCTCCCCGGGATCGAATGTTTCCAATTCCACCTTTTCAAGAATGGCTAGTAATCTCCCAAACAGATAACTTCTGTCCCGTCTGGTTTTATCCAGCTTCATTTCGTTCTCCTCTCCTTTCATCGAATTGGCTTTATCACAATTATATTTTACTATCACAGCACATGCCGTGGACAAAACCCTTTCCCGGTTCAGGCGTGAATACGCCATCGGCATAGAAGCACGGACGACCAGTGCATGAACGATATCAAAAGGAATCGGCTGCTGCTCAATCATACAGTTTACCAATCTCTGTGTCTGCTCCTTCAAAACTTTATCATCTGCTTCAATATAGCTGTATCCGTTCTCCCGTTCTCTTTCCCTGCCGAATGCACATTCCACAATCCGCCGGAATATGGGTGTCTCCACTTTATAATAAGGTTCCTTCTTTTCATTAAACTTGAGGAAATACCAGTTACAGGTTTCTCCCCAATATAAAATCCTGTCAATAAAAGTATTTGCAGGCTGTTCACTATAATAGGTCACAGAAAGTCGTCCTGTAGTGGCCGCATCCAGTCCCATCACAATAATAGTTTCATCTTTTTGAAACTGGTCCCGATATCCTTGAAAAGCCTTTATCAGCTTTTTTTTATAAGAAACCTCTACGATATCATCTGCATCTCCGATTAGGCCAAATTCTTCAAAAATATCAGGGACTTTTTGCCCATTCGGATTCCAACAGACAAACATACGCTTGTCCTTGGTTCCAATATATGCCCCTTTATTTTTTGCAAGCCAGGTCAGGGCCCTATGGATTTTCTGGGAGGCTACATAGCTAAAAGCATAGGCCTGCTCTGCATTCCGAAATCTACCCAGATAGGTATATCCATGGCTGTCGTTGACCGACACGAGCTTTGCGTTATAATTTGCAGCCACAATCCCCTTGGGGTGGTTTTTGGAAATAATTTCCTGCCGTCCTGTAAAATAACAGATGTCCTTCCTTCCTGGCTGAATACTCTGATAATAAGAAACATACGCCTCTATCAAAGAGTCATCCGACCAGGTCCCCTCCTGTCCCGGCGGTGACCCCAGAAGCCGGAACCGTACCAGCGCTTTCTCATAGGGCTGTCCGGCTATCTTTCTTTCGTCAAAGACCTCTCCGTCCTTGAGAAACACAATTCCGGCTTTCCGCAAATCCGAAATCAATTCCTTTTTCAAAAGATACGCATAAATGGCTCTGACTTTGGGATGCGAATATTCTGATACCGCCCAATTTCCAAGAGCGGAAATATAAGAAGTATATTTTTCCCGTGCGCCCCTTTTTTGTTTCTCGGTTTCACAATATTGCTCAAAATCACCCGCAACATAAGATAAGGTATCGCAGAGCGCATGCGGCGCAACACCGGAACCTCTGCCCCCAGAGGCCTCCGTCACCGGAATCAGCGTCGTGGCGTCTTCTTTTTCCAGGATTCTTGCCCCCTGAAAATCCCCATCTAAATTTAAAAATACTTCAATCTGTGCCTTTGCATGCATATGCGCCACAGGTGCCATCTGCATACTTTCTGCTGTGTGCTTGCCCAGATTTTCTTCATAAGTTTTATAAAGCTGGCTGGTCCAGGACATCTTTATCGCCACCCCCTTCCTCCGAGAAAGAGAAATTCTTGTAAATACTGCCAAATGGTTTGATATTCATTTCCCTGACAGGTCTATGCGTACATTCCCAAGGCGGCAAAAAAGAAAGAACCCCTTTTCTCATCACAGCCTGCCAGAACCGTACGCTCATTTTCCCTCTGGTTTCTTCCGAGTATGCTTCATCTGCATACGTAATTCCATGGTACATCATACCGAAATCGAGTTCTGGAACCTCATCGTAAAATCCTTTCCCTTCTCCAAAAACACAGGGCTCTACATATCCCTGGCACTCTCTGGCACCCAAAAAAATATCTCTCCTTCCCCCTTTCTCAATCATTCTTTTTGCAATACTGAAATGCTTATTTTCATTTCGATCTGCAAGGAGCTCCGGCCGGTTCTCATTCCATATAAAGTGCGCTCTTACTTGATATCTGCAGTTTTTTAGATATGTGTAATAGGACAGATCATTTTCTTTATTTTTATCTTTATATTTAATTGGTCTAGCTCCCTTTGTTTCGGTTTGAATCGGATTCATGACCCTTACTTCATCAATAACCCATATGAGCGTAGGCTTCCAGTAGATACTGTGCAAAATTCCTTTTACTGCCTCATAGGTTGGCACTTGATAGGAAAATTTTTCACCTCCGACCCGTGTAATAGGATCGGAAAACAATCCATATTCCCCCTTTACCTCAAATTCCACCGTATTTCGGTATTTCATACTTCCTCCTTTCTGTACTGCCTTCTCTTTTAGATAATTAAAAAATATAATTTTCAACCGGCTGCTGTCTTACATCTGTCATTCCGTAATCTAAATCATAAATGTTCGGCCCCAAAACAAACATCCTCCCTTCAAATACTGGGAATAAAACTTTTTCCTGTTCCAATTTCTGTTTTTGCCATTCATAAATTCCGACCGCATACGGCTTTATTTTCTGCAGATAGGTTCTGTATAAATCCCATTGAACCGGCTTCCCATTCTGTTTTAACAATTCTTTTATCAGTTCCTCTCCTTCTCCGTAGGGTACGATAATATCCGTTGTTTCCTGATCGAAGACCTGAAACTCCCTCCCTATAGTTTGAAAAGGCTGTTGCAGAATATAGGTCCGATTTTCGGCTGTTTGCATATCTATTTTTAGGTTCGCCAAAAGTCGGGCAAGATAATAAAAATCCTGATATTTTTTGAAGGAATCCTTAACCGGATATTCCAGACAGTCCTTCATTTCCTCATATAAATATTGATAATATTTTCTGGTGGCTTCTTCGCCGATTATGGAAATATTTTCTCTGTGCCGGATATATTCCAATACCTGTCGGGTGCTGTTTTGCGCATTTTGAATTTCATGCAGCATCTGCAAAGATTCGTTTTTCAGGTTAACCAGATATACCCTTCCCTGCCCTCCATATTCTCTGCTTCGATTACATCTCCCGGCGGACTGAGCCAAATTATCTATTCCCGCCAGGACTCGGATCACTCCTTCAAAAGATAGATCCACACCGGCTTCAATCAGTTGTGTGGAAACACACAATAATTTTCGGCCTTTTCTCCCTTCCCGAACCGCTTTTTGAAGTAAACTCAATTTCTCCTGTAATTCTTCCAACCGTTCCATCCTGTGCCTTTGGCACATAGCAGTTGAAAGGTGAAACATATCCCAGTCTTCGTGTCCTTCGCAGGATCGAAGTCCTTCAAATATCATTCTTGCTTCTGCTTTTGTGTTACAAACAACCAGAAGTGAGGCGTGCTGCCACATTCGCTCCGCACAGAAACTCACGCATTCTTCTATACTCATGCCGCTGCTATCTGTTCTGTCAAGAATCTCCGCACGTTCAAATATCTGCGTCTGATGCGCCGCCAACTGAACCAAATCCGGATTTTCAGAAAGGTGTAAAGGCCATCTCAACTCTTCAAAGCAGGGCTGTGTCGCTGAGGAAAGAACTATTGTGGTATTGCAGAACTGCTGTAAAAAATTGACGGCAATATTGAACATGACAGTTACCTTTTTAGGCAACGATTGCACTTCATCGATTACAATCACACTGTCGCATAACGCCTGCATTCTTCCGATTGCACAGTTCTTTCCGGAAAAAAGGATTTCCAGCAATTGAACCATAGTCGACACAACGACGGGCGCTCCCCAGCTTTCTGCCAAAATTTCATATTCGTCCAATTCTTCCTTCTCCTGACGACTATGTATCACATTGGAATGATGCTCCAATATCAGCTGCGGTTCAGGCAGATAATCCCGAATCACTTTAACATTCTGATCCAGTACGCTCAGCAATGGGATAATGAATATCACCCGTTTCTTGTCATATGCCCTGGCATGTTCCAGCGCATAACGCAGGGAGCACAGCGTTTTTCCGGCCCCGGTAGGCACATTTAGACGATATATTCCACATGGTCTTTTGGCAGCACGGAAACACTGTTGGGAAATCTCCCTTCTTATGTTATTCAGTTCAGAATCGGAAGGCAGGGCAGAAAGGCGTTCTTCAAAAAAAACCTGCCAGGCTTTCCAATCCGGTTTTTCTAAGAGCGGCATTTGCTTCTGCATCATAAATTCACCGGTATCCCTTCTGTCCCCGTAAATAACAGCCGAAAGCAGAAGGCGGACCAGCATGCTAATCTGGGAAAACACATCCTTGGACTTGTTTTCATAAGAACAGGCCGCTGTTTCAAAAAAATCCCGAATCTCCGTCATAGATTTGCAAAAACAGTCCTCCAGCATCTCTGCTGATGCAACTTCTGCAAAATAATTCTCAATGGCTTCCTCATAACAAATCTCCTTCTTGTTCTTTTGAAGCCGGTGTAAAAATCCATTCTTTCCGTCCAGATCCAAACAATCAAACATTCCATGATGCGCGCCGACTGCATATGCGATAATTTCACTGGTCAATCGTTCCCAGCGTGTCGAATTTGAAGTATGATGATTCTCAAGTATCCAAATTACGGCCGCAAACGTATGATTCACACTTCCCCTTTTTACCCCTTCTCCCTGATAGGCCGCCTCCAGATAGGAAATAAATTCTTCCTTTGCCTTTCCCATATCATGAAGCAGGCCGATCAAAAAAGCTGTGCAACCAAGACCTGCGGAAGAAACACTCTCCGCAGCATACCGGGCCGTCTGAAAGCAGTGCTCTTTCAGAGACTGCTCGTGCCGCACGTTGTCTATTTTTGTAATGTGTGCCGTTAATTTCATTCCTGTCGCCTCTGTATGAATTATACAAAACTTTTTTATTACTATATCATATTTTGAGTCCAATAAATAGGACTTTGTGTTTTATTATTAATTTTTTTAATCATATCATATTTATATTTTCCTGTCAATTATCCTAATACACGAAACAAACTTTTTTTCATCCCCTTATTGTAAATAAAAAAAGAATCCATTATAATAATCTTGTCAATACTTTTGCCCGGATGTTGGCGAAAGCATTGTGGATTGAAATGTGTAATAGGAAAATACAGCTTACAGCCGGCGCCTTTTTCCGGAACCTGACAAAAAGGCCCGGCTCCCGATTCCCCACGGAGGAACTTCATGTACGATGTCATTATCATTGGCGCAGGCGTGACCGGCTGCGCCATCGCGCGGGAACTTTCCCGCCTTCAACTGAACGTGCTCGTGCTGGAAAAAGAGGAGGACGTCTGCTGCGGCACATCCAAAGCAAACAGCGCCGTCATCCACGCCGGCCACGACGCGCAGCCCGGCACTCTGAAAGCAAAATTCAACGTGCTGGGAAATGCCATGATGGATCAGCTTTCTCAGGAACTGGATTTCCCCTTTAGGCGAAACGGCTCCCTGGTGCTATGCTTTGACAAAGCGCAGCTGCCCCGGCTGGAGGATCTGCTGGAACGCGGCCGGCAGAACGGCGTGGAAGGGCTGCGCATTGTAACGGGAGAGGAAATAAAGACCCTTGAACCCAACCTTTCCGACGAAGTGCAGGCGGTGCTTTTCTGCCCGACAGGCGGCATTGTCTGCCCGTTTTTAATGACCATCGCGCTGGCGGAAAACGCCTGTGAGAATGGAGTCTGCTTCCGTTTTGACACAGCGGTATCCCAAATTGCCCCGCTTGCGCCCAGGGAATCTAATACACAGGGCGAGGCCGCTTTGGGCTGGCAGATTACTGCTGCCGGCGGGGAAGTCTTTGAAACCCGCTGCATCGTCAACGCGGCGGGTGTCTACGCGGACGTTTTCAACAACATGGTCAGCGCACACAAGCTGTCCATTACCCCCCGCCGGGGAGAATATCAGCTCCTGGACAAAAAAGCGGGGAATCTGGTCTCCCATACCATTTTTCAGCTTCCCGGCGCCATGGGGAAGGGAGTTCTGGTCACGCCTACCGTCCACGGCAACCTGATGATGGGCCCTACCGCGGAAAACCTGACGGACAGAGAAGCGGTCAACACCACGGCAAATGGACTGGATGAAGTCATGGAAAAGGGCAGGCGCAGCGTGCCTTCCCTGCCCGCCAAACTGACCATCACCTCCTTTGCCGGACTGCGCGCCAGTGAGGCAGACGGGGATTTCGTCCTGGGAGAGCCCAAAGACGCGCCCGGCTTTTTCAACTGTGCCGGTATCGATTCTCCCGGCCTGTCCGCCGCCCCGGCCATCGGCGTATACCTGGCGAAGCTGGTAGCCGACAAACTGAAGGCGGAACCGAAACCCGATTTTCACGGCACCCGGCAGTCGATTCCTCATATGGCGTCCGCCTCTCCCGAGGAGCAAAAAGTGCTGATTGCCAAAGATCCCGCCTATGGGAACGTGATCTGCCGCTGTGAAACGGTGACGGAGGGAGAAATTGTAAACGCCATCCGGCGTCCGCTGGGCGCCCGTTCCTTAGACGGCGTGAAGCGCCGCGTCAGAGCCGGCATGGGGCGCTGCCAGGGTGGTTTTTGTACCCCACGGGTCATGGAAATTCTGGAACGGGAACGGCATCTGAATCCGCTCGCGGTTTCCAAGCACGGCAGCGGCTCCGAGCTGCTGGCCGAAGCGACCCGTCAGGAAACCGAACTGGAAACCGAACAGGTAACCGGACCGGAAGCGGACGGGAAAGGAGACCGGCCATGAACCTCTATGATTTGATTGTGATAGGCGGCGGACCGGCGGGCCTTGCGGCCGCCATTTCCGCCCGGCAGTCCGGCGTTGAAAAGATCCTGATTCTGGAACGCGACAACGAACTGGGCGGCATTTTGAACCAGTGTATTCATAACGGCTTCGGCCTGCATACCTTCCAGGAGGAACTCACCGGGCCCGAGTATGCGGATCGCTTTATCCGGCAGGTTTTCAGTCTCGGGATTCCCTTTAAACTCAACACCATGGTACTGGACATTTCCCGGACGGACACGGATCAAAAACTGGTCACGGCCATGAACCGGGAGGACGGCCTGCTGCAGCTGTATGCCCGCAGCATCGTTCTGGCCATGGGCTGCCGGGAACGTTCCCGGGGCGCGCTGAATATCCCGGGCTTTCGTCCGGCGGGCATTTACACCGCCGGCACCGCTCAGCGGCTGGTCAACATGGAGGGATACCTGCCCGGAAAAGAAGTGGTGATCCTGGGTTCCGGAGATATCGGTCTGATCATGGCCCGGCGCATGACGCTGGAAGGGGCAAAGGTAAAGCTGGTGGCGGAACTGCAGCCGTATTCCGGCGGCCTGCAGCGGAATATCGTACAGTGTCTGGAAGATTATGATATTCCCTTGAAACTGTCGCACACCGTAGTGGACATCCACGGAAAAGACCGGCTCACCGGCGTAACCCTGTCGGAGGTGGACGCCTCGGGCAGGCCCATTCCCGGTACACAGGAGCGGATCGCCTGCGACACCCTGCTGCTTTCCTGCGGCCTTTTGCCGGAAAACGAACTCTCCGAAAAGCTGGGCGTCACCCTTTCCTCCGTCACCGGCGGCCCTGCGGTCAATGAAAGCCTGGAAACCGATATTCCGGGCGTCTTTGCCTGCGGCAACGTGCTCCATGTGCACGATCTGGTGGACTATGTTTCCGAGGAAGCGGGTCGGGCCGGTATCCATGCGGCGCACTATATTGAAAAACATAAAAATACCGGCGACCGCGGCCCAAAACCCTGTGTCACACTTACCCTGCGTCCGGAAGGCGGCGTCCGCTATACCGTTCCCCAGACCATACGTCCGGCGGAAATGGAAAAAACCCTGCTGGTGCGTTTCCGGGCAAATGCCATTTATTCCAACTGCACCGTCAGCGTCTGGCTGGATGATGTCTGTCTGCTGCACCTGAAAAAAGCGAAGATAACGCCCGGCGAAATGCAGCAGCTGACCTTGAAAAAATCGGATCTGGAAAAGGCCGGCGCTTCCGGCTCTCTCGTGATCAGACTGGAGGAGGCCTCCCATGAAAACGCGTGAATTGATCTGTATTAACTGCCCTCTGGGCTGCGCTCTCACCGTCACCACAGACGACCGGGGCGAAACGACCGTCACCGGCAATACCTGCCCCAAAGGCGCCGACTACGGCCGCAGAGAGGTCACAAACCCCACCCGCATGGTTACTTCCACGGTAAAAGTCACCGGGGGACGCCTGCCGGTGGTTTCCGTAAAAACATCCCTTGCCGTTCCGAAGGGAAAGATCGGAGCGGTCATGGCTGCCATTCGCAGCCTGACGGTGGCGGCGCCTGTCGCCATCGGAGACGTCCTGTTGCAAAACGTTGCGGGAACAGACGCCGACGTGGTGGCGACCAAGGCCGTTTCCGCAAGCGGGCCTTCCAAAGGTTGCACGCCATGATAGGGGACAAATACGGGAAAAACGCGGATGCTCTGCTTTCCAAAAAGCTGTTTTTACTGGATATGGACGGCACCATTTATAATGAAAACCGCATTTTTGACGGGACATTGGACTTTCTTTCCCAGATCCGCGCCCGAATGGGCCGGTATCTTTTCCTCACCAACAACTCCTCCAAATCGGTGGAGGACTACGTGAAAAAAGTAAGTGCCATGGGGATTCCCGCCGGGACCGCGGATTTTTATACGTCCGGTCAGGCCGCGGTCTTCTATCTGCAGCAGCAATACCCCGGAGAGACGGTCTACTGTATGGGTACCCGCTCTCTGGTGAACGAACTGCGCCGATCCGGGATCCGGGTCGTGACGGAACCGGACGACAGCGCTTCCGTGGTGCTCCTCGGATTCGACACGGAAGTCACCTCGGAAAAAATCCGGAACACCTGCATCATGCTGGGGAGGGACGTGGCGTATCTTGCCACCAACCCGGATCTGGTCTGCCCGGTGAGCTTCGGTTATATCCCGGACTGCGGCTCCATGAGCATCATGCTGAAAAACGCCACCGGAAGAACCCCGTTTTTTATTGGGAAACCGGAACCCATCATGATCGACTGCGTGCTTCGGGAAACGGGATTTGCCCCCGCGGATGCGGTGATTGTAGGGGATCGTCTCTACACGGATATCGCCGCCGGCAAAAACGCGGGAGTGGATACCATCTGCGTCCTGTCCGGGGAAGCCTCCGAACAGGATATAGAAACCGGAGAGATCAAACCCACCTGGATCTTTGACGATGTAAAAAGCATCTGGAAGGTTCTCTCCATATAGCGGGAAAACGATATGATCAGACTTGCAACGGAAAAAGACGCGCCGGCTCTGCTGGAAATTTACGCGCCCTATGTAAAAGATACGGCCATCACCTTTGAATACGAGGTGCCTGCCGCAGCGGAATTTGCCGCCCGCATTCGGGAAATTGCTTCCTTTTATCCCTATCTTGTCTGCGAAATCGACGGACAGCCTGCAGGCTATGCCTATGCGCACCGCCATATGTCCCGGGCGGCCTACCAGTGGGACGCAGAGCTGTCCGTCTATCTGAAAAAGGAAGCCTGCGGACACGGCCTGGGGCCTGCCCTCTATACCGCGCTGATGGATCTGCTGACACTGCAGCACGTGCGCAATTTTTACGCCTGCATCACCGTGCCCAATGAAAGAAGTCAGCGTATGCACACGGCCCTTGGCTTTCAGGATGTCGGCCTGTGGCCCCATTCCGGGTATAAGCTGGGACAGTGGCACGATGTGGCCTGGTACGAAAAAACGGCGGGAAGCCCTTGCGCTGCTCCCCTGCCGCTTTTATCCATCCACGATCTTGACCGGGCGGAAATTGACCGCTGTCTGTCCCTTTAACGCTTCCTTACCGGCCTGTTACTGCACCCACTGTCTGCTGTTTAAAAGCCTTCTGCGCTCCTTCCAGTCCGGCATGGCGTCCGAAAGAAATTCATGGAACCGCGGCGAATGATCCGGGTGGATGAAATGGGAAAATTCATGCACCACCACATATTCCATACAGCGCTCCGGCACTTCAATCAGCTGTCTCGCAAAAGTCAGAATGCCCTTTGTAGGATGACAGCTTCCCCAGCGGGATATCATACTGCGCACACGGATCTGCGGCCACGCCACGCCAAGCCGTTCAAAAGACGGATAGATCTCCCGGCACAGCCGCTCCACTTCTTCCCTGCACTGCGCCGTCAGGAACTGATCCATCATCCGTTTTCTGCGATCCGCATTCTCCACATCCTTCTGTGTCAGAAGCAGCACCCTGTCAACAACTTCTACCCTTTCTTTTCCCCCTGGCAATACTCTCAGACGATAGGGCTCCCCCCGGAGATAAAGCGTATCCCCATCCTGATATCCTCGGTTCCTGCCGGCGGTCATTCCGTCGCCGCCCTCCCGCATCTCCCGGAATTTCTCCAGCGCATGCAGGATAAAATCCCCGTTCTGCACAAGAAACGCGTCCACCTGCGCCTGCGGCACAAAGCGGTTCACGGAAACACATACGCGCCCATCTCTGTGGACGCGCAGATTGATCCGTTTCACATTTTT
Source organism: uncultured Eisenbergiella sp. (assembly GCA_947630215.1). GTDB lineage: Bacteria > Bacillota > Clostridia > Lachnospirales > Lachnospiraceae > Gallintestinimicrobium. Next base: position 15,748 of record CANRGX010000037.1, read on the forward strand.
GTATTGCAGTTCATAAGTCACAGAAACCTGACCCAGGGTAATGTTTTTGACGATCATTACCCTCCCCCTTTTGCCCTGCGGCAGCTCTCACATTCTTCGTGTGGCTAAAACACAAGTCTCCCCCTCTGTTTTCATGCTATCACATTTTAGTTTAAGATGCCACAGTTTTTTAATTATTTATGCAAAAAAATTCCCTTTGTCTCCCTCTCCGGCTCTTCGGAAGGTTCCCTTTTCCAACCGTCCGAAAGTCCTTGCGCTCTGGGCCGGTGCCGGGTAAAATAAATACAGTTCTTTTTCGACTGCGCCGGGACAGAGCCCCGGCCTTATTTTCCCCCGTCCTTCCGACAGAAAGGAAAACGCCATGTCGCAGATTCCGGATTTCTTACACGCCCTGCTCAAGGAACAGTACGGCGCTGCCCTGACCGATCAGATCGAACAGGGTTTTCACGGCAGACGCCCCGTGACGCTGCGGATCAATACCTTAAAATCAGAGGAAGCGCGGGTAAAAGCCTGCCTGACCGCCGCCGGCATCCGCTTCCAAACGGTTCCTTTCAGCCCCTGCGCGCTGATCCTGGAACAGGTACGGGAAAAGGACGTGCAAAGCCTTTCCGTCTACGCGGACGGCGAAATCTATCTGCAAAGCCTGTCCTCCATGCTTCCGCCGCTTTTGCTGGAACCGAAAGAAAAAGAATGTATCCTGGATATGGCCGCAGCCCCCGGAAGCAAAACCACCCAGCTGGCCGCCCTGTCGGGCGGACGCGCCCAGATCACGGCCTGTGAGAAAAACCCGATCCGCTCCCAGCGCCTGCAGTATAATCTGGAAAAACAGGGAGCGTCCCGCGTGGTGGTGATGACGCAGGACGCCCGAAAGCTGGATCCCTTTTTTTCGTTTGATAAAATACTGCTGGACGCGCCCTGCAGCGGCAGCGGAACCCTCAGCTTTTCCGACGACCCCGGCGGGCGTCTGCCGGACGCTTTTTCAAAGGAATTGCTGGAACGCTCCGTAAAGACCCAGGCGCAGCTTCTGGAAAAAGCGCTGCAGCTTTTAAAGCCCGGCGGCATTCTGCTGTATTCCACCTGTTCCATCCTGGCTGAGGAGAACGAGCGTAATCTCCAAAGGATTCTCTCCCGCAAAAAGGCCCGGCTGGTGCCCCTTACGCTTCCCCCTCATTGGGAAATCCCGCTTCTGCCCACGCAGCTGGAGGGAACGTGCTGCATCTGTCCCACCAAACTCTATGAGGGCTTTTTTGTGGCAAAGCTGCAAAAGCAGTAACGTTCAGCGTTCCATGCACACCTGAAAAATATAGAATTTCAGGTAGTAGGATTCTTCCGCCGCCCACAATATGGGATGATCGGGGGCCTGCGTTCCAAACTTCACCTGCCGCAGCCGCTTGTGCGCTCCTGCGGCGGCCTCCCGGATGGTCTTTGCAAACAGTTCCGGATCCATGAAGTGCGAACAGGAACAGGTCGCCAGAAACCCTCCGTCCTTCACCAGCTTCAATCCCCGCAGATTGATTTCCCGATACCCCTTTACGGCATTCTTCACCGAACTGCGGGATTTGGCAAAGGCGGGTGGATCCAAAATCACCACGTCATAGGCTTCTCCCCGTTCCAACAGCTGGGGCAGCAGTTCAAACACATCCGCACAGAGAAATTTTACCCGGTCGGAAAGCCCGTTTAAAGCGGCGTTTTCCTCCGCCTGCCGCACACCCGTCAGAGAAGCGTCCACTCCCAGCACCTCTACCGCGCCGGCCAGCCCGGCGTTTAGGGCAAAGGAACCCGTATGCGTAAAGCAGTCCAGCACCCGCTTCCCGGCGCAGAGTTTTTGCACGGCCAGCCGGTTGTCCTTCTGATCCAGGAAAAATCCGGTTTTCTGCCCATCTTCCACGTCCACGATATATTTCACGCCGTTCTCAACAATCGGCACCCGCGTATCAAAGGGTTCCCCGAGAAACCCCTTCACCCGCTCCATTCCCTCCTGCAGTCTCACTTTGGCGTCGCTGCGCTCGTATACGCCCCGGATCGAAATGCCGTCTTCTTCCAGCACCTTTTTCACCAGCTCCACCAGCAGCGGCTTGAGCCGGTCGATCCCCAGCGCCAGCGATTCCACCACCAGCACGTCCGAAAACTTATCCACCACCAGCCCCGGCAGCCAGTCCGCTTCCCCGAAAATCAACCGGCAGCACGAAGTGTCCACTGTCATCTTCCGGTATTCCCACGCGTCCCTCACCCGCTGTTCCAGAAAGGACGCCGTAATCGTATGCTCCTTTTTCCGGCTCATCAGGCGGACGGATATCCGGGAAACCGGATTATAAAATCCCCAGCCCATAAAGTATCCGTCAAAATCGTGTACCTCCACGATATCGCCGTTTTCAAAAGCGCCGTCTACCTTTGCGATTTCATTATCGTAAATCCAGGCTCCCCCGCTCTTTACGGTGCGCCCTTCTCCCTTTTTTAGTGTGATGATCGCGCTCATTTTGTCCGCTCCTGCAGCATGGCCGCATACGCCTTTCCTTCCTGCACATACAGTCTTGCGTTTGCAGCGTTGGCCTCCGTCTCCTCAGGCGTCACGCTGCGGCGGATCTTTGCCGGACTGCCCAGCACCAGGGAGTTGTCCGGAACGACCATATCCTGCGTCACCAGCGCGCCGGCGCCCACAATACAGTTTTTCCCAATCACGGATCCGTTCAGTAAAACGGCTCCCATCCCAATGAGGGAATTGTCCCCGATCCTGCTGCCATGCACAATGGCCCCATGCCCCACCGTCACATATTCCCCGATTTCTACGGTGTGCCCTGCATCCTCGTGCACCACACAGTTATCCTGAATATTGCTTCCCTTCCCGATATGTACCGGCGAACGGTCGCCCCGCACCACCGCGCCGAACCAGATACCGCAGTCCTCCTCTATCGTAACATCTCCTAATATAACCGCCTGCGGCGCCACAAAAGCGTCCGGATGAATCCTCGGTTTTTTCATCGTGCGCTCCTTTCTCCCGTCCCTTGTTTTCCAAGATCCGGTCTCCTTCTATTGAATCATATCCGGCGCGCACAGACAAGCGGTATCCGCCCTAAAATTCTCTTTTTTTATAGGCCGCCACGGAGAGCCGCAGAGAAAGAAGCAGCGCAATCACCGATAAAACGAACCCTCCCGTGACGGTCGTTATCCAGGATCCCCTCCAAAAGACGTAGGTTTCCTGCAGCACGGCCCCGATAGCGCTTCCAATCCCAAAAACCGCCGCCACCAGTATCATCAGCCAAATCCGGCTGCGGTTGACGCCAAACCAAAACAAAAGCGGCAGTTCCACAGCCAACATCAGCATATTGACGCAGAACATCAAAAACACCATTTGTAACAAAGAGAAATCCAAAGCCTTTTGTGGAAGGAAAACGGCCACCCCCAAAAACTCGATGCCCAGCAAAACCAGCATCGCGCCGGAAAGAAGCAGGGAAACCAGATACTTTTCCAGCACCAGCTGTTCCGGCCGAATCGGAAAGCAGGCAGCCAGACTGTCCCATTTTTCCTGTTCTTCATAGGCCATCAGCATTTTCACCATCAGGACGCTCATAAGCATACAGATCAGGATATAAAAGGTCGGATTGTCCATAAAAAATGTCAAAAAAGAGTATACAAAGATAAACAGGGAAAATAACTTTCCATACTTTAAAAATACATACCAGTCTTTACGCAGCAGCCCTTTCATCTTCTCTCCTCCTTTGCCAGCGCCACAATGATCCGCTCAATACCGGCATACTCCGGTTTCATTCCCGCCGGAATCCGATCCCGTCTCACCAGCGCCTCCACGCCGTAGCCCGTATCATGGGCCGAAAGCACCGCATCCTTTTCCAGCGCCTCAAAATCCTCCCGGCGCAGGGACACTAGCCCATACCGCTCTAAAAGCACATCTTTTTCTTCGCAGAACAGAAGTTTCCCGTGATGCAGAAACGCGATATAATCGCAAATTCGTTCCAGATCGCTTATGATGTGCGAAGAAATCAGAATGGAACACTGCGGGTCCCTGGTAAACTCATTGAACACATCCAGAATCTCATCCCGCACAATCGGATCCAGACCGCCGGTAGGCTCATCCAAAACCAGCAGCCGGGCATGGTGGGACAACGCCGCCGCAATAGAAAGCTGCATCTTCATGCCCCGGGAGTAATCTTTAAATAATTTATCCGAAAGCAGTCCAAACCGCTTCAGATACTCCAGAAAGGTTTCTTTCTCCCAGTTTTTGTAAATCCCTCCCAGCACTCGTTCCATCTGTACGGCAGTCAGTCCCGCCGGGAAACAGGCCTCATCCAGTACCACGCCGATCTGCTCCTTGAGCCCGATGAAATCCGCGCTTTTATTGTCGCATCCCAGCACTTCAATCTGTCCGCTCTCCGGCCGCACCGCTCCCAGAATCGATTTGATCAGCGTACTTTTCCCCGCGCCGTTTTCTCCAATCAGGCCCATAATGCAGCCCTGCGGCAGAAAAAAGCTGACGTCGTCCAGCCGGAAATTCCGATACTGCTTTGTCAGATTCCGAACCCATAACGCTCTTTCTTCCATCTTCAAATTCCCTCCTGTCTTTCTTCCCGCATCAGCAGGAGCATCTCTATCAGCTCCTCCTGATCCAGCCGGCACCCGTCCGCCAGCTCCCATATCTTCCTCATGTGCGCTTCAATTTGTTTTAAATTTGTCTCCCGGATCAGTTCGGTATTTTTTTGCGCCACATAGCTGCCCTTCCCGGTCACGGTGTAAATGAACCCTTCCCGTTCCAGTTCCTCATACGCGCGCTTGGTGGTGATCACGCTGATACGCAGATCCTTGGCCAGCCCGCGAATAGACGGCAGCATATCTCCTTCCTTCAGCCTGCCCGCAAGGATCTGGTTTCTGATCTGAGTGTAAATCTGATCATAAATCGGCTGATCCCCCATATTGCTGATGATAATGTCCATTCTGTCCTCCTCCTTATGTGTGTATATTCACTATATACACTATTAACAATTTTGTCAATCCTTTTTTTCTTCCAGGAACCCATTGACTTTTCCGCGAAAGTTTAGTATTATGATAAGGCTTGAAAAAAACACTTCGATGCGTGGCTCAGCTTGGTAGAGCGCTGCGTTCGGGACGCAGAGGTCGCAGGTTCAAATCCTGTCGCATCGACGCCAAGAAAAGCCCGGAAAAAGCAAGTGGTATTGCTCAATGGGACAAAAAGTGAACAGAGAGCAATGCCGGTACAAAACAAGGGCAAAGACACCACAGATGGGAACGGTCTGTGGTGTCTTTGTTTACATGGGTAACGAGCCAATTTTCGGGTATACTCGTTACTTTTTTATGAACTTACGGAGAATACTTGATTTTTGTGGAGGCACCGGATATAACAATTACGAAAAAAGGTGTGAGCACACTTATTGTTGAATTAGGAGAACGATATGGGGATCGTGACCATCGGCATCCGAAACTTCCTTTTGGATGAGAACAGCCTGAACCTGTAAGTCCGTTTTATGGGACTGCCTTTTGGCATAACATAATTAGAATGGAAGGCATATATCTGCCTAAGGAAACAAGACAGTTATGGACAAGACTCAACTTGTTCTAAAAGAGACCCACCTTATCCGGACAACCGTGGAGCGCGGCGCTTCTGATACTTCCGTCCCAGGAAAATCACAAGGACGACGGCGGCGATCATAACCAGATCGGTAAAAACGGTGCCTTCTACTCCAAAGGCCACGTTGTAGGCAAAGCTGTCCCTCGCCGTACTGGCATCCAGCCGGAACACGGAGTAGAGGGAAACCAGGCCGCTGTTGGGAAGGCCAAACAGAATATTCTGCGTGAAATTCCACAGCGTGTGTATGGCAAACGCGCACCAGACGCTTTCAAAATAATAGACCACCAGCGAAAAGAGTATCCCCACCAGGAAAATATTCAGCAAAGACAGAATCGTCACGCCAGGGTTCATCATATGCAGAAGCGCAAACAGGAACGCGTTTCCGATGATGGCCACCGCCGGTTTCTGATAGCTTTTCAGGAGCTTCTGATATAAAAATACCCGGCAGATCAGTTCCTCTGCAGCCGATTGGATCCACACTGCAATCAGGATAAACAGCAGTGCAATCGGATGAAACGAATCATACGAAAGATAAATGTCGTGATGCAGCCATGCCACCAGGATGCACAGACCGTTCATTCCGAATCCGGCCGCAGCTCCGGCCAGCAGAAAACGCCAGTTATTTCCGGACGTCTGCGGCCCCAGCTGCCGAAGAATGGGACGATTTGACTTCCAGGCCCCTATCCACAGCAATACCACTATCCATATGCCGATGAACAAAAGATACATCGTACTCACGGTCCAGACATCGGACTGTACGAAGGAACCGGCAAACAGCGACATCCCGAAACTAAGGCCGGCAAGCAAAAGTTCGCCCAACAGCTGCCCTATCATCATCAGCAGAAAGGTCCCTATGTATAAGACCACCAGTGTCTCATTCCACTTTCTTTTTAAGATCTTCATACTTTTTCTCTCCTTCTGCCGCCGGGCAGGCGGCATTTGAATCAGGAGGACTTTGTGCAGCAGCACAAATCCCGACTTAAAAAGATTATACAATGAAAAAACCCATAACACCAGATAAAATCGTGCCCGATTTCCATGGTTTCTTTCTGTTGTCTTACAAGGGTAACATGATGTTTGTTTGATGTTTGCAGGTTCAAATCCCTCCGCAGTCTACGAGTATAGCGTCATGCAGGGCATGACGCAGCAGACATGCGACGGCGAATGGGGCGAGATTCCATTTGACTTTGAGCGTGTCACAGCAAAGATCATCCGGCTGGCCGATTGGGATACAACGGTGACAAATATTTTTGCAAAAAGGGCAATCCGTTTTCTGCTTGACTGCGGAGCGGAGAAACTGCCGAAAGAAGCCCTGATTGCGCTTGAACGTCGGGAGTAGATTTCTTCATACCTGCGTGATATAATGTTTTCATACGGGATCGTATTGCAGCTACGGTCAGAACCAACCAGCAGGAGGCACAAGAATGGCTAACTTTACAAAGAAAGCAATTCAAGAGTCTTTTCTGAAATTACTTAATGAACGGCCTCTGTCTAAAATCACGGTAAAGGATATTGTGGCGGATTGCGGCATCAATCGAAATACCTTTTACTACTATTTTGAAGATATTCCAAAACTCATTGAAAGTATTGTGGAGGAGGACGCCGCAAAAATCATTCAGTCCTATCCCACGATAGAAAAATTCGAGGACTGTCTGGACGCGGCGATTACGCTGGCGCTTGCAAAAAAGCGCGCGGTGCTGCATATTTATCACTCGGCAAATCGGGAAATCTATGAGATGTACTTATGGAAAGTCTGTGATCATACAATCAATGCTTATGTTACGTCTGTCCTGCAAGGCAAAAGTGTTCGGGAAAGCGACCTTTTCATCGTAAAAGAGTATCTGTCCGGCCTTGCTTTCGGTATCTTTTCCAGATGGCTGAAAAACGATATGAACGGTGATATTTGGACTATGCTCTCACGCCTGATGGAAATCAAGAAAGGAATGACCGAAGAGATGATTCTATGCTGTGTCAATGAGTAAATTCAGACAAATGCCACCGTTTGCAGACAAACGGTTCCGTTTGTCCAAAAATCGGTCATTTTTATGTCCCGTGTCTGATTGTCGGACACGGGACTTTTTGTGTCTGTATGCAAATCCATACAAGGTAGCTATAGTAAAGGTAAACAAGCAAGCAAAGGAGGTTTGTTTTTATGAAGATGCGATCTGTAACACCAATGAAAATTGCGAAAACCGGATACATCGTCATGTCCGTCCTGTTTTGTGTCGCAGGCATTCTTTTTATCACCATGCCCGAAATCTCAACGGAAATTATCGGTGTTTGTATTGGCATCGCAATGATACTCTTTGGCATTGTCAAACTAATCGGATATTTTTCAAAGGATTTATTCCGATTGGCATTCCAGTTCGATCTGGAATTTGGAATCCTGATGATGGTATTAGGCGTGATCGTCCTTTTTAATCCCAAGAACCTGATGGTATTTATCTGCATTGCTCTTGGGATTTCCATCCTGCTTGACGGTCTGTTCAAAATTCGAATCGCCATGGATTCCAGACAGTTTGGAATCAAAAGCTGGTGGCTAATCCTGTCTCTGGCAATCGTTACCGGAGTGATTGGTGTTTTCCTGATTTTTGATTCAGTCATTGGATCGCAGATTCTGTCGGTTCTATTGGGACTCACACTTCTTTCAGAAGGCATTTTGAACCTGTATACGGTAATCAGTACTGTTTTGATCGTCAAAAATCAAGCGCCGGATATTATTGAAGTAGAGGCATTTGAGATTGACGGAAAGGAAAGGTGAAGGCCATGAAATTTTCAAAAGCGGTAGTAAAATACCGGGTTCCGATTCTGATTCTAACCTTGGTTCTCCTGATTCCTTCGGTTTTAGGGATGACCCATACACGCATTAACTACGATATGCTGACCTATCTGCCGGAGGATATGGAAACCGTCATCGGCCAAAACGAGCTGATGGAGGACTTTGA
>CANRGX010000038.1 GCA_947630215.1 uncultured Eisenbergiella sp.
CCATCCCTTTCGTCCAAAAGTCCGGTCATCGCTAAAAACTGCGTCAGGGACTCTGCCTTTGCCGCTTTTCCAATCCAAGCGCGCAGCTTCTCCTGGTCCGTCTCTTGTTTGATTCGCTCCTGCAGTGCCACGGGGAATTCCCCCAACCCTGTCAGCAGGATCAGAACGGACTCTGCCAGGCCCTCGGTCAGGCCTTCTTTTCGCCCTTCTTTTCGCCCTTCTTTGCGCCCTTCTTTGCGGCCTTCTCTGTAGCCCACCCTGCGGCCCATTTCCAGGCCCATTTCCCGATCCGCCTTCTGCGTTTTTCGACGTTCTTCTTCCTCATTATATTCAAATATTGACATCGCCTTGACCTCCGCTCTCTGAACGCTCAGAAAATCCGCCAGGATCCCCTCCCGGATACATTCCTCTACCGTCCGGTCAACCGCCGTATCTATGGATTCCGTCCTGGCATATTTCCGGATCCGTTCCACAAAAATACTGTACCCTTTCAGTGTTTCACACCGTTCCATCAGCTCCCGATTCTTCCCGTAATTGATGTTCAACATCAAAACCTTCAGTTCCAGATCCGGATCCGGCGTCTTTTTTTCGTATGCGTCCGACAGTCTTAAAATCCGCTTGTCCGGTTGCTGCGTTGTCCCGTTATAAAAGACCACAAAACGCGGCGTCGGGATTATAAACGGCGTTTTCCAGGGTATAGACCTCAAGCTTGCTTTCATCCGCATACGAGGTCCGGTTCAAAGCGTTGTAGAGCTGCAAAAGTGCTTTCTTTTCCCGAAACAGCATTCGGAACACGGTATCCTTGTGGTTACGTATCACATTTGTTGTCTGCTGCATAAGCTGCTCCTCTCTTTCGGACGGTACAAAAAGAACATCTTTTTCACATCGTCCTTCCATTCCGGCAGAAGCAGTCCTTTTTCAACCGCTCCTGCACAAACATTGGGGTATCCGGCATAGAGCTTTTGAAAAAAGAAAGAAAAGAAGAAAAGAGAATTTCGGATTCCGAAAGGTATGCCTAATTTTAAAATAGCACAATATATCCTGCACGGCAAGGGATTTTTCAAAAACCGGCAGCCGGTTTATAAAGCGGCAGCCGTCCCGGAGGGATTTTCATTCCAGCTTTGGAAAAAAGCTTTTCTTTTGTTCGCAATGCCTAATTTTTCAAGGAATTCTCCGTTTATTTCTATTTGTGGATTTCAGCGGACTGTGCTACAATAGAAGTGCTTTTTTAGGGCAGAAAATTCCCGGACGGTTCCCGGCAGCCCGCCGGATCCCTCGTCCGGACAGATTCATACGGAGGATAAGCATGAGCGGCTTTTTTGGAGTAGCATCAAAGGAAAATTGCGTATTTGACCTCTATTTCGGGACAGACTATCACTCCCATCTTGGCACCAGACGCGCCGGCATGGCGGTCTATGACGACAGGGAAGGCTTCAACCGTGCCATCCACAACATTGAAAATGCGCCCTTTCGGACAAAATTTGACAAAGAAGTGGAGCGCATGCGCGGCCATCTGGGCATCGGCTGTATTTCGGACTACGAACCCCAGCCGCTGATCATCCGCTCCCACCATGGCACCTTTTCCATCATGACCATCGGAAAGATCAACAACACCGATGAAATCGTAAAGAAACTCCTCTCCACCTCCCCCACCCATTTTCTGGAAATGAGCGGCGGCGATATCAATGCCACGGAACTGGTGGCGACTATCATCAACCAAAAAGATAATCTCATCGAAGGAATCCAGTTTGCCCAGCAGATCATCGACGGATCCATGTCCATTGTGATCATGACCTCCAAGGGCATCCTGGCGGCCCGGGACAAAATGGGACGGACCCCCATTACGCTGGGCAGAAAGGAAGACGCCTATTGTCTGGCCTTTGAGAGCTTTTCCTATCTGAATCTGGGCTACTCCCCCCTGCGGGATCTGGGCCCGGGGGAAATCGTGGTCATGACGCCCGACGGCATTCAGACACTGGCGGCTCCCGGCAAAGAAATGCGGATCTGTACTTTCCTCTGGATTTACTACGGCTATCCTTCTTCCTCCTACGAGGGTATCAGCGTGGAACAAATGCGCTATAACTGCGGCGCCGCTCTCGCCAGAAGGGACGCGGACAGCGTCAGGCCCGATATTGTGGCCGGCGTGCCGGATTCCGGTACGGCGCATGCCATCGGTTATGCCAATACCTCCGGCATTCCCTACTCCAGACCGTTTATCAAATACACGCCAACCTGGCCCCGCTCTTTCATGCCCACCATGCAGAGCCAGCGCAACCTGATTGCCAAGATGAAGCTGATTCCCGTCCACGATCTGATCCGGGACAAAAGCCTGCTTTTGATCGACGATTCCATTGTACGCGGCACACAGCTCCGGGAAACCACGGAATTTCTCTATCGCAGCGGTGCACGGGAGGTGCACGTCCGCCCCGCCTGTCCTCCGTTGCTCTACGGCTGTAAATATCTGAACTTTTCCCGCTCCACCTCCGATATGGAGCTGATCACCAGGCGGGTCATCAAAGAAATGGAAGGCAGCGACAAATACCCGAATCTGACCCGTTACGCCGACCCGGATTCCGAACAGTACCATGAAATGGTGAACCGCATCTGCAAACAGATGAACTTCACCAGCCTGCGCTATCACCGTCTGGACGACATGGTGGAATCCGTGGGGCTGGATCGCTGTAAGCTTTGTACTTACTGCTGGGACGGCAGGGAATAATATTTACAAAAAACAACGTAAAAAACAGGGTTGCCCGCACTTTCCGGCAACCCTGTTTTCTTTCTGCACAGCATTCAGTTCTTCCGCATCAGCCGGATCATTCCCTCATTCAGCCCTTCCACCGTCAGCTTATACATGGGCACAAGTCCCTTGATGGCCGTTTCCGCCTCCCTCCAAGGTGCGTCGCCCGGCGCCATTTTGGGATTGAGCCAGATGATCTTCTTATAATGCCTTTTCATCAGCTGCAGCCAGTCCCACCCGGACAGACCGCCGTTGGGACCCCGGTAATTGCCGGTTTCGGAATACAGCTCCTCTGGGGCCATGGCCGCGTCCCCCACGATAATTACCTTATAGTCGCTGTCCAGGTTGCGGAAAATCCATTCCGTGTCCACCCAGTCCCCGTTTTCACACTCCGGCGTCTTATAGAGTTTGGAATAAATACAGTTGTGGAAATAATAGCATTTCACGTCTTTAAAGTGATTGGACTTGTGCACCGCCTGGAACAGTTCGTTCATCAGACTGGAAAAGGGAATCATGGTACCGCCGGAATCAAACAAAAGCAGCAGCTTGACAGAATTTTTCCGGGGTTTTTCCATGACAATCTGCAGACAGCCCCCATTGTTGCAGGTTTTATCCACCGTACCGGGAATATCCAGTTCGGTCCTGGGCACGTCCAGTTTGGTGGAAAACTGCCTAAGCCGCCGGAACGCCAGCTGAAACTGCCGGTTATCCAACATCCGGTCGTCCCTGAAATCCCGGTATTTGCGCGCGCCCACCACGGCAAAAGCGGACTGGTAGCCGGTCTTGCCGCCCACCCGGACGCCTCCCACGTTGCCGCCCAGATTGCCGAAGGACGTTTTTCCCATGGTGCCGATCCAATAACTGCCGCCGTTGTGCTCTGTATCCTGATCCTTTAGGCGATCTTTGAACTTCTCCTCCACATCCTCCTTGTCGATCTGCAGATCCTCGCCCTCGTTGAGCCATTTGCGCGCGTCCTCATGGGCCAACTCCAGCATATCGGACTTATCCAGCCAGCGCAGCATTTCGCTGGTGACCTCGTTCTCCGACCTGACAGCCTTGAAGCACTCGTCAAAGGCCAGATCGAACTTATCAAAATCCGTTTCGTTCTTGACCAATATCATCCGCGCCAGATAATAAAACTGCGTCAGGCTGCTGCCGGCAAGCCCCCGATCCAGCGCGTCCTGCAGCGTCAGCCATTCGCTCAGGGTGATGTGCAGCCCCTTTGCCTTACAGGTATAAAAAAACTTCGTAAACATATCGCTGTCCTCAGGCCATCTTATGCCGCACGGTTTCCAGATCCTCGTCCTTTTTCACAATGACGCCGATAAACGGCAGCGCCTTTTTAATCTGTTCCGTCGGAATCCCTCCCAGCTGCAGCGCGTTGATCCAGTCTATCAATTCGGAGGTGCTGGGCTTTTTACGGATATCCCGAAAAGAACGGATCTCATAGAACACGTCCATCGCCTCCCGGAGCAGTTTCTCCTCCACGTCCGGATAATGCACGCGCACGATCTGTTCCATCAGTTCTTCGTCCGGAAAATCAATATAATGGAAAATACAGCGGCGCAAAAAAGCATCCGGCAGTTCTTTTTCCGCGTTGGACGTAATGATCACGATGGGGCGGTGTTTGGCCTTCACCGTGCGCTTGGTCTCGTGGATATAAAACTCCATCTGATCCAGTTCCCAGAGCAGGTCATTGGGAAATTCCAGATCCGCCTTGTCGATCTCATCGATCAGAAGAACCACCTGCTGCTCTGCCTCAAACGCCTCTCCCAGCTTGCCCAGCTTGATATAGCGTGCGATATCATTCACGCCTTCCTCCCCGAACTGTCCGTCATACAGCCGCTGGATGGTATCGTACAGATACAGCCCGTCCTGGGCCTTCGTGGTGGATTTGATATTCCAGATGATCAGCTCTTTGCCAAGGGACTGGGCCACTGCCTGCGCCAGCATGGTTTTCCCGGTGCCGGGCTCCCCCTTGATCAGTAAAGGCTTTTGCAGCGCAATGGCCACGTTGACGCTGGCCATGAGCTGTTGGCTTGCCACATATTGTCCGGTGCTGTTGAATCCGTCGCTCATTTTAAAACCTCTCCTTTATCCTGTCTCCTAAAAACCTGATCTTGCAATGCTTCCGATAACATGGTACGATATTTGAAGGCCAAAATCAAGGAAATTCGAGGGAAATACAGATGATACAGGATTTATTCCGGGCCGGCGGACAAAGCCTTTCTTTTGAAGTGTCCCCGCCCAAAACAGAGGAAGAATTTGAGAGCGCATACGGAAAGCTGACGCAGCTTGCCGCCCTCTCTCCCGATTTTTTCAGCGTCACCTACGGTGCGGGCGGAAGCCGTTCCCGCAACACGGCTCAGATCGCTTCCTATATCCAAAATACGCTGCATGTGCCCACACTGGCCCACATGACCTGCGTAGGATCCAAAAAAGACGACATCCTGCGTGTCGTCGAAGAACTGAAAGCAGCCGGCATCGGCCATGTACTGGCACTTAGGGGGGATCGGCCCTCATGGATGCCGGAAGAACAGTTTTTGGGCCGGGATTTTGCCCACGCCTCGGATCTGACCCGTTTTCTGAAAGAAAATACGAATCTGCACCTGGCGGGGGCCTGCTATCCCGAAAAACACTACGAAGCGGCCAGCATGGAGGAAGATATCGCCCATCTGAAAGAAAAAGTGGAGGCCGGCGCAGAATTTCTGATCACCCAGCTCTTTTTTGATAACAATTTCTTTTACCGTTTTCTGGAAAAAGTGCGCAGGGCCGGCATTACCCTGCCCATCTGCGCGGGGCTCATGCCCATCACAACGGCGCAGCAGATCGGAACCACCGTGCATCTGTCCGGATCCAGCGTTCCGAAAGCATTCGCGGATCTGGTGGCTGTTCACGCAGACGACAAAGAGGGAATGCGCCGGGCCGGTACGGAATATGCCATCCGGCAGATTTTGGATCTGAAAGCCCACGGCGTCATGCACATTCATCTCTACACCATGAACCGTCCCAGAACCACACGGGAAATCGTAGAGGCCATCCGTGCATAGGATGGCCTCCACATATGTTTCAGTCTAAATTTTTCGTGATCTTCTGTCCTTGCTTTTGGGGCAGCTGAATCTCCAGCCGTTCCCCCTTGCCCCGGATCTTATCCTGCATATCCTGGATCACCAGCGTATCCTCTTTCTCATCCACCGCAAGAATCCAGCGGTATACCCCGGTTCCCCTGGCGGGGATCATCTGACTGTCAAAAGCGGCCACTCCTTCAAAATTCAAATCCTTTTCATAAATTCCGTTGACCCTGCTGCCGGAATCCTTTTCCTCAAAACGCATGATCTGACTCTGATAATTGTTCGCGACGGAGGACCTGTTGACAAAGCACACGGAAACCTCGTACAGGTTGTCCTTGTTATACACGGAAAAGTCCTCCCGTCTCCCGTCCAGGTTGCAAACCGTGACGCTCTTTATCTCCAGCTGTCCCTTTTCATATTCCAACGCATAACTCAAATTGCTCCTTTTGGCGAGCATGACACCGGCAAGAAGAAGAATTTCAAAAATCAGCAGAATGGCCATCAGACACGTAACCCACTTTTGCCATACGTTTACTTTCATTCCCGATCCTCCTTTCCTCGCAGCGTGACCGTATCCAGTTGACCCAACGGCAGCGTTCCCTGCGCCACGGCGAAATTCGGTTCCTCCGTCCGCTGCAGCGTCCAGACAAGCTCCGGATTCTGCGCGTCCTCATCAAAGAAAAACAGCAGATACCCTTCCTCTTTTTCCAGACCGGGACAATAGGAACGCAGGAGATCATTGGAGGAAAACCCACTCTCGAAGAAATGATCCGGAAAAGAATAATAATTTTCCGCCTCCCGGTAACAGGTCTCCCCGTTTCGTTCATATTTCAGGCAGGGATTTTTCCAATAGACAACGGATTCGTAACCGCCGCATTGGGCTCTCACCCTTACCGCCAGCAGAGACATTCCCTCCGGGAGCGTCAGTCCCCCGGTTTCTACACGGCCGGCTTCCAGCAGCGTAAAGGTGAGCGGATACTCCATGTATCTGCCGTCGAAGGTCAA
The DNA here is from genome assembly GCA_947630215.1 of uncultured Eisenbergiella sp. Lineage (GTDB taxonomy): Bacteria > Bacillota > Clostridia > Lachnospirales > Lachnospiraceae > Gallintestinimicrobium. Next base: position 6,817 of record CANRGX010000038.1, read on the forward strand.
CACGCCGTCCGATGCCGATTCCTGTACCAGTTCCCGATCCAGGGCGGACTGGAAATACTGGTGGGACCAGACCCGAAAGACAATCAGAGAGCCTATCGGCAGCACGACCATCCAGATGATCAGGATGATAAGCAAGACTGGGATGGGTCTTTTTGCCCGCGGCGTTCCCTGTTCTGTCCCGGGACGCCATTCCGGAGGGATTTCCAAATTTTCTTCCTTGTCAGGAGAACCCTCTGAAGAATCCTGCTCCTGATAGGGCGTAAATGCGCCGCATCTGGGACACAGGCCGCTGTAGAGCTCCGCCTGGAACGTATACCCGCAGTCCTTGCATTTCACTTTCATACCGTTTCCTCATTTCCATTCCGTATCGGTGATTTCTATTTTCCGATCCCGCAGCATCAGGTCCTGAACCGCAGCGGCCGCCGGCTTATCCCCGAAAAGGACTTCGTTGACCTGCTCGATGATGGGCAGGGAAACCTGATACTTTTTCGCCAGCCCCATGGCAGCCTTGGCGGAATAGACTCCTTCCACCACCATCTGTACCTGATCCATGGCCTCCTGCATACTGTATCCCTGCCCGATCAGGATACCGGCTCTCCGGTTGCGGGAGTGCATACTGGCACAGGTGACAATGAGATCCCCCATACCGGACAGTCCGAAAAACGTTTCCAGCCGGCCGCCCATGGCCGTGCCCAGCCGGGCAATTTCCGTAATGCCCCGGGTGATCAGGGCCGCTTTCGTATTATCGCCGTATCCCAAACCGTCCGCAATGCCGGCCGCCAGCGCCACCACATTTTTCAGCGCCGCCCCCAGTTCGATGCCCAGCACATCCGGACTGGTATAGACCCGGAAGACCCGGTTCATGAAAATGTTCTGGATATTCTCCGCCGTGGCCCTGGATTTGGCCCCCGCCACAATGGTGGTCGGCAGCCCCTTTCCCACTTCCTCCGCATGGGAGGGGCCGGAAAGCACCGCCACGTCCGCCTGTGGAATCTCCTGCTCCAGAATTTGGGAAAGCGTCATCAGCGTGCCTTCCTCGATCCCTTTCGCCACATTGATCAGAATCTGTCCGGGTCTCACAAAAGGCTTCAGCCGGCAGGCGGTCTGTCGGGTGAAGGCAGAGGGCACCGCCAAGACCAGCAGATCCGCCTTTTGCGCCGCCTGCTCCAGATCCGTCGTAAAAGACACGCCTGCAGGCAGGATGACGCCCGGCAGCTTGCTCTTATGCTCTCGTTCCTTTTGCAGCATCCCGATCTCGTCCGGCAGGGCGCTCCACATGACGACCTCATGGCCGTTGTTGCACAACAGCCAGCTCAGAGCGCACCCCCAGCTTCCGGCGCCGATCATTCCGATTCTTGCCATCTCATTTCCTTTCCGCGTCTTCCTTTCCGGTGGAAAGCGCTTCCTTATTCTTTTTCGTCAGATAGGTCTTGCGCTCCTCTCCGCGCACCAGCCTGCCGATGTTCTCCCGGTGCTTCCAGAACGCCAGCACGGTCAAAAGACCCGCTATCCCGTAGAGTTCGTTTAAGTGCGCCTGAGACATGCCAAACAGCCCCATCTGTCCGGCGACCACAATCTGTATCAAATAGGCCGCATAAGCGGTCAGAGAAGCCAGTGAGACATAATGGGTGGTAAAAAAGATCCCCAGAAACAGCACCGCTTCCAGCGGGGCCAGATAGGGATAAAACGAAAAGACCAGCCCCGCGGTGGCCGCCACTCCCTTTCCGCCCTTAAAATGCAGATAAAAAGGATAATTGTGTCCCAGGATCACGCCCGCCCCCGCATACATGGCCAGCAGATAACGCATATCCCCATGGCTTTCCGAAAAGAGGGCCCGCACCAGCGCGACGGCCAGCACACATTTCAGAATATCTCCCAGCAGAACCAGCATCCCGGCCCGCATACCAAGGACGCGCAGGGTATTGGTCGTCCCGGCGTTGCCGCTTCCGTATCTGCGGATATCGATCCCTTTCCTTCTTCCATAAAGATAAGAAGTCTGGATAAGCCCGAACAGATACCCGATTCCCAGTGCAGCCAAACGTACCATCTTACTCCTTCTCCTTTCTTTCCCGGATGAGGAACTTTAACGGCGTCCCGGAAAATCCGAACGCCTCCCGAATCTGATTCTCAATATATCTGGTATAGGAAAAATGCATCAGTTCCTTATCGTTGACAAAGATCACGAAGGTGGGCGGCTTGACAGACACCTGGGTAATGTAGTAAAGGCGCAGCCGTTTTCCCTTGTCGGAGGGCGGCTGCTGCATCGCCACCGCCTCGGCCATGATCTCGTTGAGCACACCCGTGGCAACGCGCATGGCATGGTTTTCAATGACCGCGTCTATGGTATCAAAGAGTTTGGGCAGCCGCTGCCCGGTCAGGGCGGAAATAAAAATCAGTTCCGCATAGGGCATAAACGACAGGGTATTGCGTATCTTGTCCCGAAACTTGTAAATCGTCTTATCGTCCTTTTCAATGGCGTCCCATTTATTGACTGCAATGATCATGCCCTTGCCCCGCTCGTGGGCAATGCCCGCGATTTTGGCGTCCTGCTCTGTCACGCCGTCCCTGGCGTCTATCACCAGCACCACCACGTCGGCCCGCTCCACCGCGCTGACCGTGCGCACGATCATATAGTGCTCCAAATCCTCTTTGATCTTATTCTTGCGGCGCAGCCCCGCCGTATCGATGAACACATAGGCCCTGCCGTTGTGCATGACCTGCGTATCCACTGCGTCCCGGGTCGTACCTGCAATATCGGATACGATGACGCGGTTTTCCCCTATCAGCCGGTTGATAATGGAGGATTTTCCCACATTGGGCTTTCCCACAATGGCAATCCGGGGCCTGTCGTCTTCCTCCTCCTGCCCCTCCTCCTTGGGAAAATGGGAAATCACCTCATCCAGCATATCTCCGATTCCCATGCGGTTGGCGGCGGAAATGGGATGGGGATCCCCGATCCCAAGATTGTAAAATTCATAGACGTCCGCCATATACTTCTGGAAGCTGTCCACCTTATTGACTGCCAGCACCACGGGCTTTTTTGACCGCCGCAGCATATCCGCCACCTTGGAATCCGCATCCAGAAGCCCCTGTTTGACATCCACCATAAACAGGATGACGTCCGCCGTATCGATGGCGATCTGCGCCTGCTGACGCATCTGGGACAAAATGACATCGCTGGAATCCGGCTCAATGCCCCCGGTGTCTATCAGGGTAAACGTCCTGTCCAGCCAGGTGATGTCCGCATAGATCCGATCCCGGGTGATACCGGGCGTGTCTTTTACAATGGAGATCATTTCTCCCGCCAGCGCGTTAAAAAGAGTGGATTTTCCCACATTCGGCCTTCCCACTACCGCCACGATGGGCCTGCTCTTTCTGTTAGCCATGCTTTTCCTCACATTTCTATGTCTGTCGTCCTGTTGCCCAGTATGCTTTCTGTGAAGTCATATCCGCTTGATTTTACAATATTCACGGGAACTTGTAAAGCCTTTTGAAGGTCCTCCACCGTATAATCGTCCAACAGAACCTGCTCGCCGCTGCGGAGCAGATTCTGGGGCAGCAAAAGCTCCTCCCCCAGGTTTTTCCCCGCCAGCTGGGCCACAATATCCTGCCCCGTCAAAAGCCCGGTTACCGTGATATACTCTCCGAAAAAATCGTTCCGGACAGGCCAGACCCGAACGCAAAGCCCGGGAAACGCCTGCTCCATCCGCTGCGCCATCCTCCGGATATAGGGATAGCTGATCTGTCCGGTCACCGTGGAAACGGTGCGTTTTCTCCCCTTCCATCTCTGCATGGCGCCGTCTTTTTTCAGCCGATCCATGGAATCCTCAAACTCCGTCAGCAAAAGCCGCAGCATTCCCACGCCGTTCTCCAGCTGCAAATACCCGTCGTAGCTTTCCTCCTCCGGCAGCTCCTGCTCCGCCAACAGATACCACTCGTCGCTGGCATGGACAAAATGCACCCCCCATTGGGGGTACAGCTTTCTCTGCCACGCCCGGATCAGCGCAATCACCTGTACGGCGTCCTCCTTTGTGAAGGGCTCCAGCGGATACAGCCCCTCCCGGTACCGGGTCAGTCCCACGGGAACCACGGATACGCTGCGCAGATAAGGCAGGTACCCCGACAGGTCCGAAAGGGTGCGCTCCAGCTCCTTTCCGTCGTTGATCCCCCTGCACAGCACGATCTGGCCGTTCATTTCGATACCCGCTTCAAAAAAGGCCCTTACCTTTTCCAGCGCTTTTCCGGCGAAACGGTTATGCAGCATCCTGCAGCGCAGCTCCGGATTCGTGGTCTGAAAGGAAATATTGATGGGGGAAAGCCGGTACCGGATGATCCGCTCCACGTCCCGGTCGGACATATTGGTCAAGGTCACGTAATTTCCCTGCAAAAAAGAGAGCCTGGAATCGTCGTCCTTAAAATAAAGGGTGCTGCGCATTCCCTTCGGCATCTGATCGATGAAGCAGAAAATACATTTGTTGGTACAGGAACGGTACTCGTCCATCAGGCCGTTTTCAAATTCCACACCCAGATCGGCTTCTTCGTCCTTCTCGATCTGAAGCAGCCATTCTTCTCCGGAGGCCTTTTGAATCAGCACTTCCACATATTCGTCCTGCATCAGGTACTGATAATCGAAGATATCCTCCACCGCTTCCCCGTTTATGGCCAACAGCCTGTCTTTCGCTTCTATTTCCATTTCTTCGGCTATGCTGCCCGGCTGCACCTTCCGGATGAGATGCCCCTGTTTTTCTTTCATTTCCAAAACTCCTTTTCCCCATTATTTTACAGGAAAAATCGCGCCGTGTCACTAGAATTTTCTTGACTGCCGGGAAAACCGATGATATAACGGAGATGGAAACTTCATACGTTACAGCCGCCCTGCGGCAGAATGAGAGGAAAAATGCCCAACTTACATGAACTGGAAAACGCCCTGCCCGTCGGCCCGCTCAAAATCATTGCGCTGGACAGCGCACAGAGACTTGGCAGCAGCGTCAACAACTACCTCGTCTCCTTCCGCAAGAATCTGCAAAACGCTTCTCATAATGACCTCATTTTCAGAGGGTATACCGCAGACAACTATCTGGTGGACGCCGACTGCCCCCGTTTTGGCACCGGCGAAGGAAAGGGCGTGCTGCATGAATCCGTCCGCGGCGCGGATCTTTATATTCTCGTAGATGTCTGCAATCACAGCATCACCTATTCCCTGAACGGGTTGACCAACCATAAATCCCCAGACGATCACTACCAGGACTTAAAACGCATGATCTCCGCGGTGGGCGGAAAGGCCAAGCGTCTTACCGTTATCATGCCGTTTCTGTACGAGGGCAGACAGCATAAAAGAAGCGGCCGGGAATCTCTGGACTGTGCCCATGCGCTGACAGAGCTGGCCGAGATGGGCGTCACCAACCTGATTACCTTTGACGCCCACGATCCGAGAGTACAGAACGCGGCCCCGCTTTGCGGCTTCGACAACTTCACGCCGCCCTATCAGTTCATGCGCGCCCTTCTGGACAGCGTGCCGGATCTGATCATCGACAAGGAGCACATGATGGTCATCAGCCCGGACGAAGGCGCCCTGGACCGCACCACCTATTTTGCCAACGTCATCGGCGTCAACATCGGTATGTTCTACAAACGCCGCGACTATTCCGTTATCGTCAACGGCAAAAACCCCATCGTCGCCCATGAATTTCTGGGAGAAAACGTGGACGGCAAAGACATTGTCATCATCGACGACATGATCTCCTCCGGCGGCAGTATGCTCGACACCGCCCGCCAGCTGAAGGAAATGAACGCGCGCCGCGTCTTCATCTGCACCACCTTCGGTCTTTTTACCGACGGTATGGGCGAATTTGACAAGGCATATGAAAAAGGGTGGTTCGACAGAGTTATCACCACCAACCTGACCTACCAGATCCCCGAACTGCTGGCACGCCCCTACTACATTGAAGCGGACATGAGTAAATTCCTGGCTTCCATCATTGACTTTATGAACCACGACGTCTCTCTTACCAACGTCCTGACTCCCACGGAAAAAATCCGCACGATTCTGGAAAAATACAACAACCGGGAAGAATATGTCTGACCTTACGGGCCGGGCGTCAACAAAGGAAACGCGGACAGAGAACCCATTCTCTGTCCGCATTTTTGTTGATGCCGCACCAATCAGGCAAATCCTTACTTTCCGTACTTTGCCGCATATGTCATCAGGGCCGCCACCGTCATGGCGTTGGTCATTTCTCCTTTATAGATCAACTGTTTTAAGTCCTCCAGGTCCCAGGCCTCCACTCCCAGTTCCTCGTCCTCGTCCCAGTGGACTTCCCCTTTTTTCAGATCTTGGGCCAGATAAACGCCAATCTTCTCGTCCATAAACGCGACGGAAGTATTCACAAACAGCAGAAACTCCAGCTGCTCGGCGATATAGCCCGTTTCTTCCTCCAGCTCCCGCCTGGCACACTCCTCAAAGGGCTCCCCGGGTTTGTCCAGCTTGCCCGCCGGAAGCTCCAGCGTGTATCTGCCCAGCGCGTGCCTGAACTGACGCACCAGCAGAATCCTGCCGTCTTCCAGCACCGGCAGTACCGCCGCCGCCCCGTCGTGATGGATAAAATCCCAATGGACCCTGTGTCCCCCGATATCCACCAGATCATCGTAAACGGTGAGCACCTTCCCTTTATATGCTTCCCTGCGCTCTATGAGCCGGATAGGCTTTTCCGCGTTGTTCTCGTTTAACATTTTCCTCTCCTCCTGTCGTGCATGGGACTTTCTTCTTCATGATACCCGCGTTCCCGCATTTTTGCAACTTATAAATTCTTTCTGCAATTTATGATTTCTTTTTAATTTGGAAACATTTTCGCCATATTTTTATGGTATGGTTTTTTTATACGAAAGCAAAGGCTGCTGCAACACTCCGCTGGCACCTTGCTGGGAGAAAAGGAATTGTGTCGGTCAGAATTTATGCGATGCGGTTCCTGAATCACATAAAAGTGAAGGCCTCGTAAAAACGGGGCCTTCCGCTATTTTTCTTTCACCTCGCATACTGCGTCATTGTTTCCACATATTTCTCCGGCAGGCCCACGTCAAACGATTTGCCGGCAACCGCATATCCTATCATCCCGCAGCGCCTGCGGACCATTTCAAGAGCATCGGTAAGTTCGATCTCGCCGGATTCCTTCCCCCCGGTTTCTGCCAGTTCTTCCAGGGCGTCAAAGATATCCTTTGTTATCACATACTGGCCGAAAACCGCATAATAATTCTCACCGCTTGCCTTCGTCTGCACATTCAGGTATTCTTCCGCATACCGAACGTCTGGCTTTTCCTTTATTTCATCCAGTTTCAGCACAGTCTCCTCTGCATCCTCCCACTGTCCGTGCAGAATCCCATAATGAATCACATCCTGCTTCGGAATTGGATGGATGGAAACCACAGGAAGCCCATAATCCTCATAGATCCGTATCATCTGAGCCATGCAGTTCTCATTTTTATAGGACCGATAGATCATATCGCCCAACAGAAGCAGTACCGGCTCCCCTCCCGCAAATTCCCTGCAAAGAGAAACGGCGTCTCCGAATCCTTTCTGTTGTTTCTGGACGACATATTTTATCTTGTTTCGGATTTTTCTTAAAAAATCTTCATATTTCTTTTTCTCCTGCGGCAGTTTTTGATAATACTCCTGGGACAGTTCCCGAAAAAACCCATTATATATTTCCTGTTCTCCCTCTCCGATGACAAGGCAGATTTCCTCAATTCCCGCCTCCTCCAACTGTTCCAGCAAAATAAAAAGCACCGGCTTGAGCAGACCATCCCGGTCAAGCACCGGGAAAAATGCTTTTCTCAGATTCTTTGTCGCCGGAAACAATCTTGTGCCAAATCCGGCCGCCGGAATGACGGCTTTCTTAATCCTCCGCTGTGGATGAAGCGTAAAGGCAATCCCTGTCAGTTTCCATTTTTCCTTCAGATATTGGATCAGTTTTCGCTGATTCTCCTCATCCTTTGCGAGAAACTGAATACTGCCGTCTCCCTGCGAACCAACTCCCTTTGCTCCATATATGTATTTATATATCCGGGTATCCGACAAAATAGAATGGAGAACCGGCGCCTCCAGCTCCGACCAGCAGGCCGGCGCCACTTTCTCATCGAAATTCTTCTGAAAACGCACCAGCAGTCCGCCGAGCTTTTCCACATCTCCAGATTCTAAATAGCCAACCGCCTCCTCCACAAAAGCCTTATTGTCTTCCCCCAATGCCTGATGAACCAGTTTGGCCTGTTCTCCGTCCGCAAACGGATAGCATTTATTTATATCCGTCAGAATCTTCACGGTGTCCTTGCCCACATTCAGATCCGCCACGACCCAGTACAGTTCTTTTTTCAGCCGGATGGGCCGGACGGAAATATCATTCCCATCAAAGGTCATGAAAACCGGATTCACGCCAAACGCACAGGCCTGATCCAGCCTTCCGCACCGGGAAGGGGTTCTCTGCTCTCCCATATAGGCGATATTCATTTCCCCAAATGTATTCAGATGCAGCTGATAGAGCCTGTTAAAGGCTCTTGCAACCAGGACGCAAATCGACGCGCTGCTGGAAAGACCGCTCTTAATGGGAAGATCCATTCTGGTGACCCGGACATGCAATCCTCCCACATGATAGTGTTCGTTCACATAGGACGCAACACCGGCCACATAGGAAAAAAAGCCTCCTTCCAAAGCGGTTTTCCGAAGGGCCTGGGTGTCCATCTCACACTCGAACTTCTCCCGGATCACATGTTCCAAATCACATTCCATAATAAACTTTTCCGCTTTTTCAACCGTGGCATAGATTCCCTGCTCAATTCCGGTGACGATTGCACATCCCGGGACAATCGCGGCGTTCATCATTCGGTTCGTGCCTGCCCAGTCACTGTGCTCTCCAACCACGCACAGTCTTCCGGGTACAAATAACTCAATCTTTTCCATCGTCTCACGCCCTTTCCGTCAGCGGTATTTCCAGATTACATAAAGCGCGCGCAGTCCGTCTTTCCAACCTATTTTTTTCCCTGTCCTTTTATTTCTCGGATAATAGGAAATCGGCACCTCCCGGATTCGGATCCCCATCTTTGTGATCCTGGCAGTGATTTCCGGCTCAAATCCAAACCGGTTCTCCTCAATATCCACAGACTGGATCAACTCTCTTTGAAAGGCTTTATAACACGTTTCCATATCGGTAAGATTCTGATGGGTAAAGAAGTTTGAGAACATGGTAAGCACCCGGTTCGCCACCCGGTTTGCCAGATATCCTTTCCTCTTTTGGCCTAAAAACCGCGAACCGTAGACCACCGTTTCCTTTCCCTCAAAAATCGGATTCACAATCTTTGGATACTCCATGGGATCATACTCCAGATCCGCATCCTGGATGATCACCACATCCCCTGTCGCCGCCATAAAACCCGTCCTTAGGGCACCGCCTTTTCCCTGATTGTGGGTATGATAGATCACTCTGTCCACAAGGGGTTTCACTTCCCTTTCCAGCACCTCTCTTGTGCCGTCTGTAGAACAATCGTCCACAAGAATGATCTCTTTTTTCCCGATGGGAGACGCCAAAATCCGCTTAACGATGGAGACGATATGCTTCTTTTCGTTATAACAGGGAATCACAATAGATAGTACCTGCGTTTTTTTCTGCATAGTTTATATACCTGTCTATCCTTATTCTACCGACATGGGAAGCTCCACATAGCCCCAATCGCGGTTGTAAGCCCGATAAAGCGGGCGATCCTTGGGCAGCGCAACCTCAAAAGCCGCTGCGTTCCTGAGGGCGTCCTGCTTTACCATCCGCCCGCTGTCGTCTGATTCTGTCAGCACCAGCTCCAGTCTGTATTTTCCCGGGAGCAGCCGGGAGATATCCATACATATTTGTACCTCGTTCTCACCTTTCCGCGCACCTGTAAGGGGGACAAAGCCTATCGCGGCGGCAGTACCGTCCGCCGCCCACACACCCGCCCTCAGGCACGGCTGTTCCAGATCACGCAGGGCCCGATACCGCAGCCGGAAGCGCAGGGCTTCCCCCATTTCAAATACCCTTCTCCCAAAGAGGTCGATATACGTCATATGCGCCATTTCCCCGGTTTTATGAAAAACCCGTCTCTGATGATCCAAGTCCTGGGCCGGATCCGAGGAAAGATCCAGGGACAGATAACGCTGTATGGCCAATTCCACCTCTCCGTCATAGGTAAGCCTTCCCTGATCCAGTACAAGGCACCGGCTGCAGAGATTACGAACCGTATTCATGTTGTGGCTCACAAAAAGAACCGTCTTCCCGGATTCTGAAATCTCCCGGATCTTCTGGATACACTTATTCTGAAACGCGGCGTCCCCTACTGCCAGAACCTCATCCATAATCACGACTTCCGCATCCAGATATGCGGCCACGGAAAAACCCAGCTTCAGATACATGCCGGAGGAATACCGCTTCACCGGAGTATCAATAAACTTTCTGCATTCGGAAAAATCAATGATCTCCTCCAGCTTCCGGTCAATCTCCCGCATACTCATCCCTAAGACAGCACCGTTCAGATAAATATTCTCCCGGCCGGTCAGCTCCGGATGAAATCCCGTTCCCACCTCGATCATGGATGCCACACGGCCGTTCAGAAGGATCCGCCCTGCGCTGGGCCGGGTAATCTTTGTAATGAGCTTAAGCAAAGTCGATTTGCCCGCCCCGTTTGGCCCAATGATCCCCAGGGTTTCCCCGGTTCCCGCCTCAAAGGAAATATCCGACAAAGCCGTCAGCGTTTCCTTCTCATTCCTTCGGCGCATCTGCTGCCCGATCACGCCGAGCCGGTATTCTTTTGAAACATGCTCTACCCTGATCATAGGGGTTCCCATACCAGTCTCCCGTCCCATTCCACAACTGCGTCCTGCATTCAAATGACATCTACAAAATTCTTTTCCGTCCGGTTAAACAGAAGCACTCCGGCCAGAAAAAGAAGCAGCGTGACCGCCCAGCTCCACAAAACGGGACCCGCTTGAAAATATCCGTCTCCGAAACAGAGGTATCGGGCGGTCGTCATGATCGGAGCGGCAGGATTGAGCAGATACAGCCCAATCCATCTTCCCGGTACCATCTGCAGGCCATACACCACCGGCGTCATATAGAGCCACAGCTGCAGAAAGAAGTCTACCATAAACCCTGCGTCCCGGTATTTCACTGTCAGCACCGAAATGATGAGACCTGTCCCCAGACTCAACAGCATTAACTGCAAAAGCAGCAGAGGCAGCAGAAACACCATCCAGGTGACAGACACCGACACACGGCCGCAGAGCGCGCCTCCCGCAAGAAGGCAGAAGAAAAGCAGAAGGCGGACGGCCATTGTCATCTGATTGGAGAGCGCGGATGCCACCGGAGACACCAGCCTGGGATAGTATACCTTTTCCATGATCCGGACATTGGCAGTCAGCGTTTTCGACACGTCCCTTACCGTATTGGAAAAATAATTCCAAAGGATATTGCCGATCATATAGAACAAAAAAGCCGGAACTGCCATAGTTTCGGAAACCGGGCCGTCCATGGTAGGAAAGTTCGCCATATTTCCAAATACAATGGTGAACACTATCGTGGTCAAAAGGGGATTTAAGAACATCCACAGCGGCCCCAACAGAGTCTGACGGTATCGCGACGTAAAATCGCGTTTGGCAAACAAATAGACAAGGCCTCGGTACTGCCACAGTTCCCGAAATCCCAGCTCCGGTTTTCCTTTTCCCGGCTCTATGCAATATTTCCACTGTTCCTTCCTTTGAATTTCCATTTTATTCCCTGCATTTCTCCAGTCCTTTGAGCAAATCCCGGAGCAACAGTGCCAGGCCGGAATACGCAAACGGCAGAGCATAGCTTAAACACCGTACATAACCGCTATACACTTCCACAATCACCGATACCAGGATCACCATGAGCATGCCCGATGTACCCAGATAGTACCAGGGACACGCCTTCTCTTTCTTCCACTTTATGACCAGCAGCAAAAACGTTGCCCCTCCGATCAGATAAAAGTGTCCGATCTTCACGATGGGGAAAAGGACTCCTGACGTATCATACAAAACCCGGAACAGGAAAGGACTCTCATCCAGTTCCGACTGTTTTATCTTATATTCATCGTTCGCCACTCTTACAAAACGTCCGATCAAATATCGCACATATACCACGGGCTTCGTTCGAATACAGTATCTGCTAAATTCGCGTATCCTGATATTCTGTTCCCTATATTCTTCTCCAAACAGCTGCGTGATTGGATCCGTTGCCGCCCAGTTTACCGCTTTATCATTTTCCAGAAATATCCTGTCAATTTTTTCCACCAATTCCTGATCCGGATAATTCTTATACAGATCTGTTTCGAGACAGGTAACCAGCATAAGCCTTACCCCTACTTTATCCAGACTGAAGGTGCCTGCGTTTTTCCAGACCTGGCCCGCATGGCACAAAAGCAGGAGGGCGATTCCAAACAGGGCGGCGGATACTTTTATTGTTATCTTTCTCCTGTCCTTCTCACAGAAAAACTGTATTCCCATAAAGATCAGATAGGCCGCCACATAAACAGACAGTGCCGACTTCAGAAGGGCGGCTGACAGCACGAAGAATACCATTGCCATCCCCCTCCTCAGAGAAGGAGACTGGAGGTAGCATACCGTATGATACAACAGAAACACGCTGATGGAAATTGCCAGAGACTCCGTCAGAATCGTCAAATCAGCGTTCATGATCCATGGATTACCCCCGTAAAAAAAAGCAATGATACAGGCAATCCCCCGGTTTTCTGTGGCCATCCGCACCGCACGATACAAAAACAGTATCGAAATCAGGGAAAGGATGATCTGACAGCCCACTACCCCCAAAAGATAACCGTCCCGAAAGAGAAGACGATTTGCCCAAATGAGCAGGGGATACAACGGCATACGTTCCCCCCTTAAAAACCCTTGCCAGGTAAGTTCCACATATGTATGGGTATCCTCGCCTATCTGAGGCTTATTGCCCAGCAGATAGAACAAAAGCCGGAGCAAAAGCACACAACACGCCGTGAGCCATTCCAGTCTCCCCCATTTCCTTTTTTTACTCTGAATATTCTTCTTTTCTTTGACAGATATCATGCTTCTATGCACTGTGATAAACCACCTTCCTTTTATTCCCTACATTTCTCCAGTCCTTTGAGCAAATCCTGGAACAACAGCGCCAGGCCGGAATACGCAAACGGCAGAGCATAGCTTAAACACCGTACATAACAGCAATATGTCCCCACAATCACCGATACCAGGATCACCATGAGCATGCCCGATGTACCCAGATAGTACCAGGGACACACCTTCTCTTTCTTCCACTTTATGACCAGCAGCAAAAACGTTGCCCCTCCGATCAGATAAAAGTGTCCGACCTTCACGATTGGGAAAAGGACTCCTGACATATCATACAAAACCCGGAACAGGAAAGGACTCTCATCCAGTTCCGACTGTTTTATCTTATATTCATCATTCGTCACTCTTACAAAACGTCCGATCAAATATCGCACATATACCCCGGGCTCCGTTCGAATACAGTACCTGCTAAATTCGCGTATCCTGATATTCTGTTCACTATATTTTTCTCCAAACAGCAGCGTAATTGGCTCCCCTATCCTCCAATCCACTACTTTATCATGTTCCAGATATATCCTGTCAATTTTTTCTACCAATTCCTGATCCGGATAATTCTTATACAAATCTGTTTCAAGACAGGTATACAGCATATGCCTCACCCCTCTTTTATCCAGACTGAAGGTGCCTGCGTTTTTCCAGACCTGTCCCGCATAGCACAAAAGCAGGAGGGCGATTCCAAACAGGGCGGCGGATACTTTTATCGTTATCCTTCTCCTGTCCTTCTCACAGAAAAACTGTATCCCCATAAAGATCAGATAGGCTGCCACATAAACAGACAGCGCCGACTTCAGAAGGGTGGCTGACAGCACGAAGAATACCATTGCCATCCCCCTCCTCAGAGAAGGAGACTGGAGATAGCATACCGTATGATACAACAGAAACACGCTGATGGAAATTGCCAGAGACTCCGTCAGAATTGTCAGATCAGCATCCATGAGCCATGGATTTCCTCCATAGAAAAAAACAATGATACAGGCAATCCCCCGGTTTTTTGTGGCCATCCGCACCGCACGATACAAAAACAGTATCGAAATCAGGGAAAGGATGATCTGACAGCCCACTACCCCCAAAAGATAACCGTCCTGAAAGAGAAAACGATTCGCCCGAATGAGCAGGGGATACAGCGGCATACGTTCCCCAGCTAAAAACCCTCGCCAGGTAAATTCCACATATGTATGGGTATCCCCCCCTATCTGAGGCTTATTGCCCAGCAGATAAAACAAAAACCGGAGCAAAAGCACACAACATGCCGTGAGCCATTCCAGTCTCCCCCATTCTTTTATTGTATGAAAGTTCCAAGTCCTTTTCTTTCCTTTGACAGATTTGATCCCCTCTGGCATTGGTTTCTCCTCCTTTATTCCTGAATCCTGTTTAGGAGCAGAGCCTGCGCAAGTTTTCAAAAAGCTGCTCCGCAAGTTCCCGTGGTGTTCCCCACTCTTTCATTGTCTGCCTTGCTGCCCTGCCAAGGCGGTTTGCTTCCTGCGGATTCTCGATCAGATATTGCATGGCGCACGCCATCGCCTCCACATCTCCCATCGGCACCAAAAGCCCGTTTTTACCGCTCTCGATCAGCACGGACGGTCCCGTGGGACAGTCGGTGGAAATGCAGGGCAGCCCCTCCGCCATCGCCTCCATCAGCGCGTTTGGCATTCCTTCATAATCCGAACCAAATACAAAAGCGTCTGCCTCTGCATATTTCGCTCCAATGTCCTGCGCTCGTCCCGGAAGGAAAACCCTGTCCTGCAGTCCCAGCTGTTCCACCAGTTCTCTCAGCTCGTCCTCCGCCCAACGGTAATTCTTTTGGGAAGTTCCATAAATCGTCAACGTGGCAGAAGTATTCCCTGTTTTTCGGATCATTCTCTCAAACGCTTCGATCAGCAGCTTCTGATTTTTTTGCGGATGGAGCCTGCCCGCGCTGATAAAATGCACGATCTGCTCCCTTTTCTCCCTCTCGATCTGCAAAAAAATGGGCGCCAGTATATTGCGTACCTCAAACATGTTCTTCTGTATCCACCTTGGATAAAACTGCTTCTGATCCTCCGTCTGTATCCAGACGCCATCCGCAAATCGAAACGTCAGCCTGTTTTTAAGTCGCTCCATTTCATTTGGAACACATCCGCCCGGGCTAATACGGACAGTGTATATCAGCTTCGTTTTCGAAAAAAGCGATGCAAGTATTAGTTGGACATAATAATCATGCCGCACTAAAAATTCCAGTATCACATCCGCGTGTATTTTTCTCAATTGTGCTGCCATCGCAAGTTTATTACACGTTTTTCTCATTTTAGGGATCGACCACCGTGCAGGGTGAAGCAAGTGTCTGTGTACCCGCCCGTCTATTTCATATTCGTCTTTCTCATCTTTTGTACAAACGATATGTACTTCCTCGCCCATATCCGCAAGTTCATTTGCAAAAGCAGCCACCTCCCGCTCTGCCCCGCCATTCTTCAACCGTGATATAACAAATACGATTCTCATTTTTAATCCAGTCCTTTTTTGGAAACCTGAAACTGTTCCCTGCACTCCAGTTTTGCTCAATCATCAACTCCAGGAAGTTTTATCATATCTCCTAAAACAGAATCCCAGGTTTCATCAAATTCCGAATATCCTGCTTTCGGGAAAAGGGTCATTTCATTAATATACACCCTATTGTTTATAATGAAGCAGTCAACGCTGACAAACGGGCACTCCCTGGCCATTTTTTCTGCCAAGCTCACCATCTTCTCATAGAGCGCCGGTTTCTCCATTACAACGTCTCCCGATGGATCAATGAGAATTTCTATTCCTGTTTTATTCCACTGTCGATCATATGCACCACAGAAATCAACATCCGGTTTATCTCCGCTTTTCAGGGAATAATTTTTGAAAACAAAAGTATATTGTACCTTCCCGTTAAAGCAATAGTTTTTGTATTCTATGAGATTTTCACCCATATATGCTTCCGCTATGATTTTCCTTTTAACATTTTTATACGGCCATTCTCTGTGGTTAAGATATTTGTCTTTTTTCTGCTCTTTGCTCAAAATTGCAATAGCGCGCTGCTTATCAAAGCTCTGCAAATTTGTACATACTACACACCCGCTTGCATGATTACATTTCAATACAAATTGATCCGGCATACTATTCCAATCAATATCTTTGGGATCATCCCAAACTCCGATCAAAGGAATTGCATATTGACTTCCGATTCTTTCAGCGATAACGCTCTTCAGCAAATATTTGTCAACCATTGCAGTGTATATTGGTTTTCTGTCATAAATTTTTCTCCAGTTATTCTTTTCATTAAAAGTTTTCGGATGCTTCATATCCATCGGTTTGCCAATACGTTCTTTATACTCTTTCATTACATATATTCTATCCGGCACATATGCTTTGCCAATTATTTTCTGTGCTATTGGCAGACCAAGCAGATGGCGCTGCACCCTTTTAAAAATCCGAATAATGAAATGATATATATCAGATAGTAATTTTCTTGCAAACACGTTCCTTTCTCTCCTCCTGGCTATCCTTATTCCAATATTTTATACCGTCTTACGTCCAGGCTACAGCATACTCATCCCCGGTGCTTTCCCCGTCCATGGATCCTGTACAGGTTTTCCAGAAGCTGCTCCGCGTGTTCCTGGGCAGTTCCCCACTCCTGCATTCTCTGCTTTGCC
>CANRGX010000039.1 GCA_947630215.1 uncultured Eisenbergiella sp.
TTGTATATGAAGCGGTAAGTATTGCGGCAGGGCGGGGCGCAAAGAGAGCGGTTGTTTTATCGGAGCAGGCATTTTACTTTCACATCGGGATGACAATATCATCCCGGGTGAGAAAGTGGACTTTGGTGTAACACAATAAGATTTTTGCACTCCTGTACGGAATAGTTGTGTGCTGTGTGTTATACTTGACTGACGATTTTTAACGTGTGCGATTTTGATAAAATTGCAAAAACGCACACGTTAAACTTGAAATGTTGACAAAAACCGTCTGTGGACGCCGCATGTTACGGTTCGGATCGACGAGCCTGAAGCGATTTGCCCCGCGCTGCCCTTTATTTTTAAAATCATTTTATCCATTTGTCGGAACTATCGTCCGATTGCATTTATGGGCTTTCTGGCCGAAAAGGGAAATCGCATCCTTTGAATGGAACGGGAGATAATGCGGGACGGATGATACCGGTTTATGGGAACAAGTTCCCGGTTTCTTTTATAAGCTCAACAATTTCCATCATTCCGTCCACAAGGATTTCGACAATAGGAGCGTGTCCGTCTTCATTGTCGCCGTTTTCCCAGTACAAATCTGCCATTCTCAGATTTTCTTTTTCCCATATCGTCCCGTCAAAGCATTTGTAGGCGTCTCCGATAAAACAGCGCCCGACAGCCCTGATTTTGGCGATTCCATAGGTTGGACGTCCAAGGCGGGTAAAATATTCGGCCCACCGCACGGCTTCCTCATATGTGTTTGAGACATATAGGGAGGCCATGCGGGAGGGATACTGGGGATATTTCTCTTTTCTGATTTTTTCCAGCGCCAGTTCCCTGAGCGCCACATCCACCGCATGACTCAATTTGGTTCCCTCAAATTTTTGCGGATTCCGGTAAATCTCCTTTACGACATCCAGTTGTGCGTATACGCGCTGATATACTCCGTTGGGGTGGTTTTCGTCCAGAACAAAACGCTCCCCCTGATGTTTGGGAATATCCGAGATGACATGATAATAATACATTTTCCATTTCCTCCTTGTGCCAACCGTATTTCCCTTTTTGTCCCGCCCGCGTATCCGGTGCCCGCGCTCACAGCCCCTCTGTCTTATCGGTCTGCGCTATGCTGCGAAGGATTCTCTGGATGCTTTTTTCAGAAAGTGAATACGCCTCCGCGAGGGATTTTACACTAAGCCCGCTGCGATGTTTCAGGGAGATTTCCGCGTTTCTGGTCAAATAAAACTGCTTCGTTTTTGTCTGGCTTCCCCAGCTTTTTTTCTCCTTACACGGAATGTAGATGCTCTTTCCGCTCACATACTGCTGGATCGCCCGGATCAATTCCTCTGGCAGAATCTGTTCCGCCCTGATATAGCTCATGTGATCCTCCTCTTTTGTGGGGATTACCTCTGAGCTTAATGGGATTTTTATTTTAAGCTCAGATTACTGGGCTATCATAAATTTTCTGCACATAGACCGGCCGCTCCTTTCCTCTTTTTCAAGAGTATTCTATCCTGGTTTACATCGGTTTACAACCTTGTTTTCCTTTGGAAACAAATTGGATCCGCATCGGTTCGCGGCGGATAAACGGAAACGGCGATAATTCCGCATCATTTTTCGCCGTTATTGCTTGAGATTTGGGAACGGATCGTATATAATACAAGATAAGGCCAAAGATGTTTTGCAGTTCCCGGAGGCATTCTGCCTTCGGGAATTTACATATGAATAAAAGGTGACACAATGAGCGATTCGGATGCGTTGAAGCGCTGCTGGGGCAAAACGTGTCTGCCGGTGCTCCTGTATGAAGGAGACGGCCCGTTTACCCTCGTTTATCAGAATGAAGCGGCGGACAAAATCATACCGGAAAAGGACGGCCTGTCAGGGTTTCTGTTTACACAGGATCAGTTTGATTTTGCAGAAGTGCTGAAAAGCCAGAGGACGCGGAAAACAGGCAATGCGTCCGGAGCCGGACAGGAGGGGGATCCTCTGTTTTGCAGAATAAACGGAGAGGTCTATTGTCTGATCCTCTTTTTGTGGGAAGGTTACACGGCCTGTATGCTGTGTGAGATCACGGCGTTCTATCAGCGCACCGAAAATCAGATGAACGAGGCGATCATGGCCAATCGGGCCAAGACCAGCTTCCTTTCGGAAATGTCCCATGATATCCGCACGCCCATGAACGCCATTATGGGTATGACGGATCTCGCCCTCTGCAATCCGGACACGCCTGCCCGGATCCGGGAATATCTGCGGAAAATTAAAATTGCTTCCGACCACATGATGTCGCTGCTCAACGAGGTGTTGGATATGTCCCGCATTGAAAGCGGGAAAGTGCTCATACAGCCGGAGGAAGTGGAGATTGCCGACCTGCTGCATGAGGTGCTGGTGGTGGCCAGACCGCAGGCGGATGCAAAGGGGCTTTCCTTTCAGCTGCAAATCGGACATATGGATCACGAGCGGATCCTGGCGGACGGCGTGCGTCTGAAGCAGATTTTGCTGAATCTGCTGTCCAATTCGATCAAATTTACACCGGAGGGCGGCCGGGTTTCTCTCTCCCTGGAAATAAAAAGACAGGAGGCGGACGGCCAGGTGTGTCTGGGCGTACAGGTGGCGGATACGGGCATCGGCATGAGCAAAGATTTCCTGGAAAAGATCTTTGTTCCCTTTGAACGCGAACGCAGCCTGACGGTCAGCAAGATCCAGGGAACGGGGCTGGGAATGGCAATCTGTAAGAATCTGGTAGAGCTAATGGGCGGCTGGATCAAAGTGGAAAGCCAGCAGGGAAAGGGAACCTGTTTTACGCTGCAGATTCCGTTTGCCATTGTGCCGGATCGCATGGAAGCCTGCCGGGAGGCCCTGCGGGGCAGGCGTGTTTTGCTTTTGTCAGGAGAAAAGCGGCACCAGGAGCAGCTTTCCGCGATTCTGGACAGGCTGGAAATGCACCTGGACTGGGCGGACAGCCCACAGCAGGCGATCCATCAGTTGAATGAGGCCATTTTTGCCGACTGGGAATATTATGCGCTTTTGACCGTAGAGAAGATGGAAGGCGTGGAGATGCTGTCCTTTTTGTCGGAGCTGCGCAAAAGGATGGGAGAAAATTTCCCGATGATCCTGCTTTCCGAAACGGACTGGAGCCAGACGGAATATATGTTTACACGGGCCGGTATCAGCGCCTTTCTCCCGATGCCGCTGTTTGCAAGCCGCGTCGCAGCTGCTCTCTATGAGTTTTCCCAGGAAGGAAAGCAGGAGAAGGAGAGGCAGAACCAAAAGATTAAACGGGATTTTTCCGGAAAACGGATTTTGCTGGTAGAGGATAACGAACTGAATCTGGAGATTGCCACGGAGCTTTTGGAGATGAACGGTCTGGTCATTGAAACCGCGCTTGACGGAGCGCAGGCGGTGGAGACCTTCGCCGCTTCCCGGCCTTTTTATTACGATCTGATATTCATGGATATTCAAATGCCCGTGATGAACGGGTTGGACGCCGCCCGCGCCATCCGGGGGCTGGAACGCCCGGATGCGGCGCTGGTGCCCATTGTGGCCATGTCCGCCAACGCATTTGTGGAAGATGTCAAAAATTCCATCGATGCGGGCATGAACGACCATATCTCCAAACCGCTGGATATGGAACTGGTGCTGGCCTGCCTTGACCGTTTCCTTGGGAGGTGAGGCCGGATGAAGGACTATCAGGAACGCTATATCGCCAATCTGGAGAAAGTGTTGGAATTGTCCGATCTTTCCGGGGATATCCCGCAGGATGCCGCCGCCTTTTTGCAGCAGAGAACAGAGGATATGCGGCAAATCAGCAGACTGTCACAGGAAAACACGGATATCCTCAGGAATCGTCTGATGCCCCTGCTGGACGATATTGTCAGCGCGGGAGAGGACGAGATTTCCGATTTGGACGCGTTTGCCTACCGGCTGGCGCCCGGCGTAAAACAGCTGGATCTGATTTTGAGCTACCGGATCCGCTATGCGCTGGTGAGTTACGCGCGCAAGTGGAAGAAGCGGGATATGCTGATCAAGCAGCTCTATCATACCGGAATGACCCTGTTTTATTTAAAGAGTATGGTGGATTTGCTCGGGGAACGCCGCTATGATTGGAAAATGAGCATGATGTTCGGAGAAGCGGCGTCCTATATCAAAATGTATGACGAGATCGAGGATCCGGAGATCCGGGGGTATATCCACCGCTCCATGGGGAATTTGGCGCTGGCCTATACCTGGAACGAGGGGGAAGCGCAGGCAAAGCTCATTGCCATCAGACGTTCCATGAATGTTTTGACCGATCCCGCCTACCGCAAAAAAACGCCGTCCCTGCCCTGGGATCTGTATCTCTTAAAATCCCATCAGGAGCGTACCACCGCGATGACGCTGCTGCGCAGGGGAGAGGGCAGTCCGGAACTGGTGAGAAAAGTGATGGAGTCGGCCGTTTACGTCTGGGAGAGACAGCTTTCCCGGGCCAAAAGCAAGGGAACGCCTCTGTCCGTCCACTGGTGGCTGGAATATGAGATGGCGCAGTACCACTGCGGCATTTATACGCTTCCCGTATTTTTAAAGCATTTGGAAGAAACCTACATGGAGCTGGACGAACGGGATTTTTCCGAAGAAGGAATTTTCGGCAACGTGAACCTTCCGGCCTACTATACCGTCTATCTGGAGAAGGACGCAGAGCTTGTGCGCAAGAAGCGGGATGTGGTGCAGTATATGTACGGCCGGATTCTGGCGTATGCGAAACATATGCCGAACGGACAGCTCAATTCCCGGCTGCTGCGCACGCTGCTGGCCGTACTGAATACGTTTCTGGAATATCCGGGCGGCCTTACCCAGAAGGATTTCCTGCAGCAGATCATTCTCGGCCGGAATCCGGAGCTGTATGTATTTTTATGTCTGACGGCCTGGCTGTCCCGCCGGATCGCCCAGAAAGCCATTGAGGAGTGCCCGGACAGTCTGACGGGCGTTTTATCCTGTCAGGACGCGGCGGAAGTGACGCGGCGGCGGGAGGAAATCCTGGAATTTGTCTACGAGAGCGCCAAACTGCACGACGTGGGAACGCTTCTGTTTCTCAATCTGGTCACCCAGTCCGGCCGTTCCTGGATGGAGGACGAGAAGAACCTGTACGAACTGCACGTGCTTGCGGGCAAAAAAATTCTGTCGCGATGCAAATCCACAGCCTGTTACGCTCCGACGGCCTGGGGACATCACCGGGATTACGACGGAAAGGGCGGCTATCCACCGGAGTACGACAGGACAAAAAATCCGGATCAGCCTGTGGTGGATATTGTGAGCGCGGCAGGAGCCCTGTTGTCCCTGATGGAGGAAAAACCGCGTCTGGGCCGCAGGGGGCTTTCGCCGGCAGCGGCGAGAGAAACGCTGGCCAGGGAAGCAGGGCACCGCTATTCCCCGGTTTTTGTGGGACTGCTTTTATCTATGGGGAACCAGCTGGATGATCTTTTAGAGGAAGAACGGACAAAGGCCTATGAACAGGCCCTGCGTCTGCTGAAGGGAGAAAACTGAAAGGAGAAAACGGCGAAGCGGTGCAGCGCGCCGGAAAACGCACTGTGGTGCAGCCAAAAAGAAGGAGAGAGAAAATGAAAGAATTGGTAACGGACAGCATTGTATATGTGGGCGTCAACGATCATGAAGTGGATCTGTTCGAGGGGCAGTATGTGGTGCCAAACGGTATGGCCTACAATTCCTATGTGATCCTGGACGAAAAGATCGCGGTCATGGATACGGTGGATCAGAAAAAAACGCAGGAGTGGCTTGAAAATGTGAAGGAGGCCCTTTCGGGCAGACAGCCGGACTATCTGGTGATTCAACACATGGAACCGGATCATTCCGCTTCCATCGGCGCTTTTGTGGAGACGTATCCCAAAGTCACGGTGGTAGGCAACGCGATGACCTTCCGCATCATGGATCAGTTTTTCCCGGACACGGCGATTCCCAACAGGCTGACGGTCAAGGACGGGGAAAGCCTTGTGCTGGGAACGCACGCGCTGCAGTTCGTGTTTGCGCCCATGGTGCATTGGCCGGAGGTGATGATGAGCTGGGAGAGCAGGGATCGGGTTCTCTTTTCCGCAGACGGGTTCGGCAAGTTCGGGGCCCTGGACGTGGAGGAGGACTGGGCCTGCGAGGCGCGGCGGTACTATATCGGCATCGTGGGCAAATACGGCGCACAGGTTCAGAATGTCTTAAAAAAGGCGGCCGGGATGGATATCCGGACGATCTGTCCGCTGCACGGCCCCGTGCTGAAGGAAAACCTCGGTTATTATCTGAATCTGTATGATATCTGGTCCTCCTACCGGCCGGAGGAGGAGGGGATCTGCATCTGTTATACCTCCGTGTACGGCCATACAAAGGAGGCGGTGGGCCTTTTGTGCGAAGCGCTGCAGGCGGCGGGAGCCAAAAAGGTGGTGTGTCAGGATCTGGCCCGGTGCGATATGGCGGAAGCAGTGGAGGACGCTTTCCGTTACGACAGACTGGTGCTGGCGACCACAACCTACAATACGGATGTGTTCCCGTTTATGAGAACCTTCCTGGAGCATTTGACGGAGCGGGGGTATCAAAAGCGCACGGTGGCCTTTCTGGAAAACGGATCCTGGGCGCCCACAGCGGCAAAGGTCATGAAGGAGATGCTGGCAAATTCCAGGGATCTGGTGATGCTGGATCCCGTGGTGACCATCCGCTCGGCGCTGACAGAAGAAAACCGGCAGGCCATAGGGGTGTTGGCGGCGCAGCTTGTAAACGCCGGCGGCCGGTAAGGGACAAAAGCCGGAATCCAAAGATCTAAGGGGGCGTTTTGCAAAAGACGGCGGATTTGCGGTACGGAGGGGAAGCATGAAGAACGGAAAGGGGAGTCGGATCGGGAAATGGCTGGCCGCAGCTGCGGTATGCGTGATCGCGGCCTGTTTTGGCGCGCCGGAGGTTTTCGCGCAGGAGGATCTGCCCATCGTCCAGGTAAAAGCGGTGGAAATCCGGTACGGACAGAGACTGCAGGAGGTTTTGCCGGAAGGGTATGCGTATCTGCCGCAGGACAGGGAGGAACAGAGCCTGGAGACGGAAACGGAAACCGAGACGGAGACGGAACAAGAAACAGAAACCACTCCGGCTCCTGCCGGGTTGCCTCCGGGCGTATCCGGTACGCCGGTACCCGGACAGTTTTCCTGGGAAAACCCGCAGAAGGTCATGACAGCGGTGGGGATTACCTATGAAACCGTGGTCTTTACCCCGGATCAGGCGGAGCTTGCGCCGGTGAAAAAGCTGGTCAGCGTTTCGGTGCAAAAGGGCAAAACGCAGAGCGCAGAGGCGCCGGTGGTCGTTTCCGGGGGACTCTATCCTGCCGACTCGCTCTCCCGGGCCGTTTTGCAGGGAGGACGGGCCGTCTGTCCGGTGGAGGGCGCGCCGGGAGGCGTAGAAGAAGTGGCGGGAAGGTTTGTCTGGACAACGCCGGAACAGATCCTGTCTGCGGGAACGCAGCGTGTGCCGGTCACTTTTTTGCCCCGGGACCCGGAAAAGTACGAACAGGCAGTTTTGGAACTGGCGTTGGAGATACAGCCCCGTCCCGTGACGCTGAGTCTGGAAGCGCAGTCTCAGGCTGTGTTGACGCAAACGCAGATTAGACTGACAGCAGTTTTGCAGAAAGAGGAGGGCGTGACGGCCGAAAGCGGTACCGTCACCTTTTTGGACGGACAGGAGACGATAGCGGAAGGGATTCCCTTTGTCGACGGAGCAGAAACCTATACTGCCGAAACGAATTGGGAGGTAACAGAGACCGGGATCCATACGCTGACGGCCGTGTATAAGCCCGCCGACGAAACGACGGCGGAAGCGCGCGCGCAGTTTCAGGTGGAAGCCGTGGCGCCTGTTTCGCAGTTCACGATCCGGGAGCTGCCGGCCGCCGTGTGGAAGGAGCCCTATCAGGTGCAGCTTACAACCGACGCCGACGGTCGCTTCCCAATCTCCTTTACGCTGAAGGAAGAAGACGGGGCGCTGCCGGAGGGGCTGTCACTGGATCCGGATACCGGGCTGCTTTCCGGTACGCCGACGGAATACGGAACGTTCCCCCTGACGGTTACCGCTGTGCAGGAGAGCAAAGCGGTGCAGAAAAGCTGGACGCTTGTGGTAAACAAGCCGGAACCGAAGCTGACGCTGAAAGCAGAACCGGCAAAAAGGACGGGAAAAGGACGTGTTACCCTGCGGATCCGTCTGGAGGACGCCAAAACGGGAAAATGGGAAAAAGAGCTTCCCGATCTGAAAAGCATACAGGTAAGAACAGAACCGGAGATGGAGGAAATCCAGGCGCTGGAAGGAGCGGACGGGACTTATACCTATGTCTTTTCCACGAGAAATAAAACCGAGAAGATCCGCTGTATCGTTCAGACTTTGGAGAACGAATCCTATTGTGCTACAGAGCAGTCTGTGACCGTCACGGTAAAGAAAAAAGAAGCGTCCTCCGGCGGGGAACAAAAGCAGCAGCAAAGTAGTCCGGACGAGTCCCCGTCCCAGGAGAGCGAGTCCGATCCGCCGGTAAAAACCGCCGAGGAAGTGGAGGAGGATTTCTGGATTAACGTGATGTTTCGGATCTACAAGGCGCAGGAGAAGGGAGAGACGGTCACCATCAACGCAACCGGCCATGAAAAGCTGCCGGATCGGGTGCTGGACGCCCTGCGCGGCCATCGGAAGGTGACGCTGGCCCTCGTATGGGAGGGCGGGATGATTCTGATTCCCGCAGGCAGCGCGCCGGACGCTGACAAAGCGCATAAAACCTGGACGCTGGCGGAACTGGCACAGCGGTATCCGGCGCCCCAGCCTGCGCCGGCCCCTGTAGAGCCCCAGCCCATACAGCCTGCGGCGCCGGCAGCGCCTGCACCGCAAACTTCTACGCAGAGCAACCCTCCTGCGCATCAGGGCAATATCATCAGCCATCCGCTGGCTACGTTCCCGGAACCGGAAAGCGAGAGCGAGACCGAAACCGGGGAGGCAGAGGAAACACTGATATCGCAGCCGGAGACAGAGACGCAGGAAACAGAGCCGGAGACGGATAGAGTTGAAGAAAATAATCCGGTGCAAATCGACTGGTTTCTGATTGCCGCCATCGTCTGCGCGGTGACGGGCCTGACCGCGGTGCTGGTGGCGCTGGCCGCTTCTGCAGCGTCGGAAAAGAGAAGGAAGGAAAACGAGGGGGAGGAATAGAACTTCCCATAAAAACGACGGATGGATCGCATGGCGCGTCCTCCGTCGTTTTTACGTTGTTTTATTTAGGAACGGCTCACTTCAAAATTGCGCTTTTCCAGAAGGGAAATGGCTTTGTCTATGGAGACTTCCTCGTACAATTCAATGATCAAAACCCCTTCCTCCACTTCCCGGTTGTGAGAGATGCCGATGTTTTTGATACTGATGCCGTTGGCGGCCAGAAGGGTGGCGACCTCCGCCAAGGAACCGGCCTCGTCCGGAATCGTCACGCGGATGGTATAGGACTTTTTGATGGGGCCGCTGTTGGCGTCGATAAAGGAGTCCCGGTAAAGGCGCGCGCCGTCGAAAAAGCGGTACAGCTTCTCCTGATCGCCGCCGTCTAAATCCGCCTTGATGGCGGTCAGGGAATCGATATAGTCCTGAAGCAGTCCGGAAATGTTGACTGTATTGGTCAGACAAATCTGCTGCCACATGACGGGAGAGGAGGAGGCAATTCTTGTAATATCCTTAAATCCGCCGGCGGCGATGGCTTTCATCATCCCGTTTTCGTCGTGATCCCGCACCAGATTGACCAGAGAAGCGGCAATAATATGAGGCAGATGGCTGACCGCCGCGGTCACATAATCGTGTCTTTCACTGCTGATTACCAGCGGAATCGCCCCAGTGGAAAGCACCAGCGAACGGAAACTCTCCACACTCTGCGCCGGTACGTCCGGAGCAGGGGCAAGAATATAGTAGGCGTTCTCCAAAAGAGAGGCTTTGGAATTGGCGTAGCCCACGCGCTCGCTGCCTGCCATGGGGTGTCCGCCGATGAAGCGATCCGTCAGCCCCAGGGACAAAATGAGACGGTATATGGGTGTTTTCACGCTTCCCACATCGGTCAGAATACAGTCTTTTCGCAGAAAGGGAAGGATCCGAATCAGGTTTTCGTCGTTAAAGGAGACCGGCGCGCATAAAAAGACGAAGTCGCAGGACGAAAACCCGGGGCCGGGCGTTTCCAAAACCGCATCCGCCGTTTTCTGGGAAAGCGCCAGCCGCCTGGTTTCCGCGCTCGGATCACAGGCGAGAATGAAAATATCGTCCCTGTTTTTTTTCAGTGCCCGGGCGATGGAGCCGCCGATCAGCCCAAAGCCGATGAATCCGCAGGTGATCATGGTTTGCCTCTTTTCTTCTGCTTTTTTATCCATACTATACCACCGCGGGCCGGTGAAATCAACCGGGGAAAATCCCTAAGGCTGTTATTTTTGACAAAAGGACTTGCGAAACAGTGGAAAGTTTAGTAAAATATCATCATGGGGAAATTGGGATTGATTTTCGGAGACTGAAATCTTTGACAGAATACCCAGAAATAGCAAAAAACGGAGGAATGAGCATGAACATTTACACAACCGACAAGATCCGCAATGTCGTCCTGTTGGGCCATGGCGGTTCGGGGAAAACCAGCCTGGTGGAAGCGATGGCATACTTATCCGGCATCACATCCAGAATGGGGAAGGTAGCAGATGGCAACACCATCAGCGATTTTGGCAAAGAAGAACAAAAGAGACAGATTTCCATCGACACGTCCATTGTTCCCATCGAGTGGAACGGCGTGAAGATTAACGTATTAGATACGCCCGGTTATTTTGATTTTGTCGGCGAGGTAGAGGAGGCGGTCAGCGTTGCGGGCGCTGCCATCATCGTCATCAACGGCAAATCGGGCATTGAAGTGGGCACGGAGAAGGCATGGGAGCTGTGCGAGAAGTACCATCTGCCCCGCTTTATCTATGTGACCAACATGGACATCGACAACGTGTCCTACCGTCAGATCGTGGAGGATTTGAAGGAGAAATACGGCAAGAAGATCGCACCCTTCAATCTGCCCATCCGGGAGAAGGAGCATTTTGTAGGCTATGTCAACGTGGTTTCCGAGACCGGCCACCGCTGGCAGGGCAAGGATGTGGTGCCCTGTGACGTGCCCGATTATGTCCTGCCTAACCTGGAGATCTGCCGCGAGACGCTGCTGGAGGCGGTTGCCGAGACCAGCGAGGAGTTTATGGAGCGCTACTTCGGCGGAGAGACCTTCTCCGAGGCCGAGATCCGCGCCGCCCTGCGCACCAATGTCATCGACGGTTCCATCGTGCCCGTATCCATGGGCTCCAACGTGCTCTGCCAGGGCGTATTCACGCTGCTGGACGACATCGTAAAGTATATCCCCAGCCCCGAGGATCGGGAGTGTGCGGGCATCAACGTCAAGACAAATGAGATCTTCCATGCGGATTATGATTTTTCCAAATCCAAATCCGCCTATGTGTATAAGACGATGATGGATCCCTTCATCGGCAAGTATTCGCTGATCAAGGTCTGCTCGGGCGTTTTAAAGACCGACGATCTGATGTATAACAAGGACGCGGAGAACGAGGCCAAGATCGGCAAGCTCTATGTCCTGCAGGGCAATAAGCCCCAGGAGGTGAGCGAGCTGCACGCCGGCGACCTGGGCGCGCTGGCCAAGAACGCGGCTTCTACCGGGGACACGCTCTCCACGAAGGCCCAGCCCGTGGCCTTTGCCCGCACGGAGTTTACGAAGCCCTATACCGTAAAGCGTTATAAGGCTGTGAATAAGGCGGATATCGACAAGATTTCCCAGTCGCTGCAGAAGCTGACGGAGGAAGATAAGACGCTGTGCGTGGTCAACGACGCGGAGAACCGGCAGACCCTGCTTTACGGCGTCGGCGATCAGCATTTGGAAATCGTGGCCAGCCGCCTGGAAAACGAATACAAGGTCCGGATCGATCTGGCGGAGCCCAAGGTGGCGTACCGGGAGACCATCCGCAAAAAGTCCGATGTGGAATACAAATATAAGAAGCAGTCCGGCGGACATGGGCAGTACGGCCATGTCAAAATGCGCTTTGAGCCGTCCGGCGATCTGGATACCGCCTATGTGTTTGAGCAGGAAGTAGTCGGCGGCGCGGTGCCCAAGAACTATTTTCCGGCGGTGGAAAAGGGCATTGCGGAATCCGTACAAAAGGGCCCTATGGCGGCCTATCCCGTGGTGGGCGTAAAGGCCGTTTTATACGACGGTTCCTATCATCCGGTGGACTCCTCGGAAATGGCGTTCAAGATGGCGGCTTCCCAGGCGTTCAAGAAGGGCTTTATGGAGGCCGGCCCGGTGCTGCTGGAGCCGATTTCCTCCCTGAAGGTGACGGTGCCGGATCCGTATACCGGCGACGTCATGGGCGATCTGAACAAGCGGCGCGGCAGGGTGCTGGGCATGACGCCTGTGGCCGGAGGAAAGCAGATCATTGAAGCGGATGTGCCCACCTCCATGCTCTACGGCTACTGCACGGATCTGCGGTCCATGACCGGCGGGCGCGGCGTCTATGAGTATACGTTCGCGCGTTACGAGCAGGCGCCGGCGGATGTGCAGGAGAAGGAAGTGGCGGCCAGGGCGTCCAGCGTTGCGGAGGGCAGCGAGGACTGATCCTGTGCCGGAGGCGGTTTTTTCATCGCCGGTGAATGACGCATGTATCTTTTTTAGAGAAGGATAGATGGGGAAAACAGGACGCCATTGTGTTGGGGGACACGGCGTCCTGTTTGACGTAGGCAAAGCCGGGAGGATGTGGAATGAGAAAAGGGAGAAAAATCCTGCTGTACGGGGCCGGGATTCTGGGTGTGCTGGCCGCCGCCTTTGTGTATTACTATGTGACCCTGCCCGCTATCAACATTCACGCCAGCGGGTTCTGGTTTTTTATCCTGGCGCTGATCGCCTTTCTGGGCGTTGTATATGCGCTGAAAAAAGCGGCGGGAGAATACAGGCGCTACGGGGCGCAGATCGGATCCTTCTGGAAGGAAGAAAAGGCGCTGAAGGGATTTGCGGCGGTCTTTTTGCTGGTTCTGGCGGTCTATCTGATCGGCAGCCTTTTGTCTTCTCCCATTTTAAACGCGGGGAAGTACCGGCAGCTTCTGACCGTGGAGGAGCGCAATTTCACGGAGGATATTCAGGAAGTGGATTTCAGCACGATCCCGCTTCTGGACAAGGACTCCGCGGCCCTTTTGGGCGACCGCAAGATGGGCAGTCTGGTAGAGATGGTTTCCCAGTTTGAAGTATCCGACGACTATGCCCAGATCAACTATCAGGGCAAGCCGGTGCGGGTGACGCCCTTGATGTACGCCAGCGCCGTCAAATGGCTGACCAATCAGAAAAACGGCATCCCCGCCTATGTGCGGATCGATATGGCCACCCAGGACACGCAGATCGTGATGCTGGATCAGGGGATCCGGTACTCCAAATCCGAGCATTTCAACCGGAATCTGTACCGGCATCTCCGCTTTTCCTATCCGACCTATATTTTTGACGATCAGCTCTTTTTTGAAATTGACGAGGAAGGGACGCCCT
This sequence comes from uncultured Eisenbergiella sp., assembly GCA_947630215.1. Classification (GTDB taxonomy): domain Bacteria; phylum Bacillota; class Clostridia; order Lachnospirales; family Lachnospiraceae; genus Gallintestinimicrobium. The sequence goes on from CANRGX010000039.1 coordinate 13,550, forward strand.
ACTGGGTGTGCCCCGTGAAAAAGTTCAACATCGGCCTGTTTGGCGGGCAGACCGTGGGGCATGTGGTACTGTGCAACGCCGTCACGGGAGAATGTGTGGATTATGCCGTAGAGGACGTGCCCCAGTGGGTGGATAAGGTGTATTCCGCCGAGCTTTTGATGCAGCTTTACGATTATTACGGGGTGCTGGTACACGGCTTTTTCAACAGCGTTTTGGGACAGAGGGACTGCCTGACTACCACGGCGGGCTATAACTATATCGCGCTGGACGATGACGTGTGGGTCTATACGGGACTGACTTCCGTCAACGGGGATCAGTCCAATGTGGGGTTTGTGCTGATGAACCAGCGCACCATGGAGGCCCGGTATTATAAGATTGAGGGGGCGACGGAAACATCGGCCATGTCCTCTGCAGAGGGGCAGGTGCAAAACCTTGGCTACCGTTCCACCTTCCCCCTGCTTTTGAACATCGCGGGAGAGCCCACCTATTTTGTCGCGCTCAAGGATGGCGCGGGCCTGGTGAAAAAATACGCCATGATCAACATCCAGAAGTATCAGTGGGTGGCCATCGGGGATACGGTGGGAGAGTGTGAGAAGAATTACAGCGAGCTTTTGTCCGTCAACGGCATCGTAAGCCAGACGCAGGCGCGCCAGGAGGAGGTTTCCGGCGTCATAGAAGTCATTGCGCCGGTGGTGCTGGACGGTTATACCCATTACTTTATCTGTCTGGAGGGAAACGACGCAGTCTTTGACGCGGATCTTTCCCGGGAGGAGCTGTACGGGATCGTGCGGTTAAAGGAGAAGGACAAGGTGACGCTGACCTATGAAAAAGGATACGATCTCAACGAAATCCGGTCTTTTGCCCGGTAGGGGCAGAGAAACGGGACAAAAAAAACAGGGAGAGAGGAACGGCAGAATGTGTCATTTCATCAGACGACTGGCACTTTTGGGGGCGATTGTCCTGGCGTTTGGCCTTTTGATGCCCACACAGGCCATTGCGCAGGAGGAAAGTCCTTTTTCTGCGGAGGAGCTGGCCTATATCCAAAATGCGGATACCCTGAAAATCGGATATGTGCAGGATCGTATTCCCGTTTCCTTCCAGGACGAAAACGGAGAACTGGCGGGGATTTCCCGCTATATCTTCGACCGGATTTCCAAGCTCAGCGGGCTGTCGTTTCAGTATGTCCCGCTGCCCGGCGGAGCGGTGACCTATGACTATCTCATGGGAGAAGGGTTCGATCTCGTCACCAGCGTGGAATATAACAAGGAAAATCTGGAGGCCAACGGGATTCTCATCAGCCAGCCCTATCTGTCCAGTAATAAAGTGATCGTTTCCCGCGCGGATTTCAGCTTTTCCTATAGTGCGCAGCAAACGGTGGCGGTTTCCAGCGGATCCCAGACCGTCCGCAAGGTGCTGCGCGAGGCGTTTCCCAATTTTACGCTGAAGGATTACGACACCATCGGGGACTGTTTTAGCGCCGTCGACAGCGGGGACGCCGATATGATGCTTCTGAACCAGTATGTGGTGGAATACTGGCTCTATAAGCCCGCCTATGAGAATCTGAAGGTCATTCCCGCCCTGGGATTTGACGATCAGCTCTGTTTTTCCGCGGTGATTCCCTTTGGCGAAAAGGAAAACGCCGACGCCAGAAAAGAAGGACAGCTCTTGATCTCCATTCTCAACAAGTCTATTGAGATGCTGGAGGAGGATGAAGTCGACAGCTATACGATACAGGCTATCATGGAAAACCGGTATCAGTTTACCATCGGGGATTTTCTCTACCGCTATCGGTATGCGCTTATTGTTCTGGCGGCGGCCGCCATGCTTATCCTTCTGTTGGCCGTCCTGCTTTTCCGCCAGCGGCTGCAGGCGGCCGAGGAACGGGCGGACGCGAGGGCCAGGGACCGGTTCTTATCCTCCATGAGCCATGAGATCCGCACGCCGTTAAACGGCCTGATCGGTCTGAACTATCTGATGTCCCGGCGGGCAGAGGATAAACAACAGCTATCCCGCTATCTCAATCAGTCCACTCTGACCGCCCAATATCTGCTGTCGCTGGTGAATGATATGCTGGATATGTCCATGCTGCGAAAAGGAAAAGTGACGCTGGAGAAAAAGCCAGTGGATCTGGATCTGCTGGTTTCCACGGCGGCGTCGATTGTGGAAAGAAGGATGGAGGAGCACGGACTGGCTTTTTCCATCCAGGGCAGCTTTTCTTATCCTGTCGTCGTCGGGGATGGGTTCCGGATTCAGCAGATCCTGCTGAATCTGTTGGATAACGCGGAAAAATTCACGCCGGAGGGCGGGAAGGTCACCCTTTCTCTGGGGCAGGAGCTGACGGAGGAAAACGCCGTCCGCACCTGGATGGAGGTCGCCGACACCGGAAAAGGTATGAGCGAGGCCTTTCAGGGAAAAATCTTCGATTCCTTTGCACAGGAACAGGATACGGTTTCCAAAGGAGATCAGGGCGTGGGTCTGGGACTGCCCATCAGTTACCGCCTGGCAAAGCTGATGGGAGGAGAACTGACCTTCTCCAGCAAGGCGGGCGAGGGCAGCGTATTTACCTTTTCTTTTGAGGCCGAGGCGGCGGACAGGAAGCAAAAACAGGAGAGCGATCCGACAGAGAATACGTGGGAAAATAAGCGGATTCTGGTGGCGGAGGACAATGAGCTCAACGCGGAGATCATGCTGGATCTTCTGGAGGAATGCGGCTGCAGGGCGGATCACGCCCCCAACGGACAGCGCGCCCTGGAACTGTTTGAGGCGTCCGCGGAAGGCTACTACAACGTCATTCTCATGGATCTGCTCATGCCGGTTTTAAACGGATACGAAGCGGCCCGCGCCATCCGCGCCTTAAAGCGCAGCGACGCTGCGTCGGTGCGCATCATCGCCTGCAGCGCCAACTGCACCGAGCAGGACAGAGAGAGGGCCTTTCACAGCGGCATGGATGATTTTATCGAAAAACCCATCGAAATGGAAGAACTGCTGCAAAAGATCGGCGGCTGAATAGCAAGACGTCCGGAGCGGCCGAAAAAAGCGGTTGACAAATACGGTGCGGGAGCATAAAATACAAGCATATTCGGCGCGCTGTGCCGCCGGACAAAAAAGAGCGAGGAAAAGGAACAGCAGAAACGCAGCGGCCCTTTCGTCTCTATAGATTGGAGAGAAAGGGCCTTTTGATTGGAGGAAACGATGGAAAGAGTTTATAACCCCAAGGAAATTGAGAAGAAATGGCAGAAAATCTGGGAGGAGGAAAAGGCCTTCGCCGCGTCCCAGGATTTTACCCGGCCCAAGTATTATGCGCTGGTGGAATTTCCGTATCCTTCCGGGCAGGGCCTTCATGTGGGCCATCCCCGTCCCTATACAGCGCTGGACATCGTGGCGCGCAAACGGAGGATGGAGGGCTATAACGTGCTCTATCCCATGGGCTGGGACGCGTTTGGACTGCCCACGGAAAACTATGCCATCAAGAACCATATCCATCCCAGGATCGTGACCCAGAACAACGTGAAGCGCTTTAAGGAACAGCTGCAGACGCTGGGCTATTCCTTTGACTGGGATCGGGAGATCAACACCACGGATCCCAACTATTATCACTGGACGCAGTGGATTTTCCTAAAGCTCTTTAAAGCGGGTCTGGCCTATAAGGCGGAAATGCCCATTAACTGGTGCACGTCCTGTAAGGTGGGCCTGGCCAATGAAGAAGTGGTCAATGGCCGGTGCGAACGCTGCGGCGCCGAGGTGGTGCGCAGGGTCAAGAGCCAGTGGATGCTTCGGATCACGGAATACGCCGACAAGCTCATCGACGGGCTGGACACCGTGGACTATATCGAGCGGGTCAAAGTATCCCAGAAGAACTGGATCGGACGTTCCCACGGCGCGGAGGTGGATTTTCCCATCAAGGGCAAGCAGGAGACGCTGCGCATTTACACCACGCGGCCGGACACGCTCTTTGGCGTCACCTATATGGTCATTTCGCCGGAGCATCCGTATCTGACAAAGTTTTCGGACGAGATCCGGAACCTGGACGAGATCCGGGCCTATCAGGAGTCCGCGTCGAAAAAATCGGATTTTGAACGTTCTGAACTGGCAAAAGAGAAAACCGGCGTGAAAATCGACGGCCTGACCGCTGTCAATCCGGTCAACGGACAGGAAATTCCCATCTGGGTCTCCGACTATGTGCTGATGAGTTACGGCACCGGCGCCATTATGGCCGTTCCCGCCCACGATGAAAGGGACTGGGAGTTTGCCAAGAAGTTTCATATGCCCATTATTCAGGTGGTGGAAAGCGCCAAGGGCGCGGTGGATGTCAACCAGGCCGCCTTTACCGACGTGGCCACGGGCCGGATGGTCAATTCTGGCTTTCTGACCGGCATGGAGGTGGAAAAGGCCAAGGAGGCCATTCTCAATTATCTGGAAAAAGAGGGCATCGGCACGAAAAAGACCAATTACAAGCTGCGCGACTGGGTCTTTTCCCGCCAGCGCTACTGGGGAGAGCCGATCCCGATTGTGAAATGTCCCAAGTGCGGGTATGTGCCGATTCCGGAGGATCAGCTTCCGTTAGAGCTTCCCGATGTGGAAAGCTATATGCCCACCGATAACGGGGAATCCCCGCTGGCGGCCATGCGAAGCTGGGTGGAAACCACCTGTCCCTGCTGTGGCGGGAAGGCGGAGCGGGAGACCGATACCATGCCTCAGTGGGCCGGTTCCTCCTGGTATTTCATCCGTTATACCGATCCGGACAACCGACAGGCTTTGGCCAGCAAAGAGGCCATGGAATACTGGCTTCCTGTGGACTGGTACAACGGCGGTATGGAGCATACCACCCTGCATTTGCTCTACTCCCGGTTCTGGCACAGATTCCTCTACGATCAGGGCGTGGTACCCTGTGCGGAGCCATACCGCAAGCGGACCTCCCATGGCATGATCCTGGGAGAAAACGGCGAAAAGATGAGTAAGTCCAGGGGCAATGTGGTCAACCCGGACGACATCGTAAACGAGTTCGGCGCGGATACGCTGCGCACCTATGAGATGTTCATTGGGGCCTTCGATCTGAGCGCGGCCTGGAGCCAGGAGGGCGTCCGGGGCTGCCGCCGGTTTTTGGAGCGCGTCTGGAAGCTGCGGGATCTGGTCGTGGACGAAACCCCCGGTGAACTGACGGCGGACGGGTATTCCAGAGCGCTGGAAACGAAGATGCACCAGACCATCAAGAAGGTTTCCAACGACTATGAATCCTTAAAATATAATACGGGCATCGCGGCCATGATGTCTTTGATCAACGAGTTTTACAAGGCAGGGAAAGTGACGCGGGAAGAATTTCGCACGCTTTTGATTCTGTTGAATCCTGTGGCGCCCCATATCACGGAGGAGCTGTGGGAGAGCGCAGGCTATGAGGGCCGGCTCTATCAGGCCAAGTGGCCCGCGTGGGACGAGGCAAAGACCGTGGAATCCGTTCTGGAGATTGCGGTGCAGATAAACGGTAAGGTGCGCGCCACTATCCAGCTTCCGGCGGATGTGTCGAAGGAAGACGCCATTGCGGCGGGAAAAGCGGCGGTGGCGGATCGGCTGACCGGAACCATTGTAAAAGAGATCTATGTACTGGGCCGCCTGGTGAATCTGGTACAGAAGTGATACTTGTAAACGGCCGCAGGCGTTTGGTATATAGCTAAACTCCTGCGGCCGTTTTGCGCATGTCCCTGATCCTGGCTCAGAAGAACAGAAATAATAGAATAATCGCCGCTGTGTTCGCAAGGATATGGGAAATTGTGCTGATGACGCAGTTGCCGGACTTACGGTAAATCATCGAGAAAATCAAACTGTCGATGAATACGCCGGCCACATCAAACAGTACAACACCTGTGTTTCCGACGGCAAGATGTCCTGCTGCAAAAGTGAGCGACGAAACAACCGCACAGAGCCAAAACGGACATATCTTCATGCCTTTTCCGAGGAAAAATCCCCGATATGCGATTTCTTCGCCAAATGCCGCAAGGACAACCTGACCTATCAGAAGCAGCGTTTGATCAAAAGACAGGATTGCGCCCGTCCGTTCCAATACATGAGCTCCAAATTCTCCGTGGAATATCAGATTCCCGACAAGATTCGTTGCAATGCCGCTTACGATTGGCAGCAAAATCCAAACGATCACGCCCGGTTTTTTCAGATCCTCCAAAACCGTATGAAAACGCAAGCCCGATTCGGCCCCTTTTTCTTTGCCGGCTGTCTCCGTAATAAAGAAAAACGCAATTCCCACAAATACGGAATATCCTGCTATTTTCGAGGACGGCACAATTTTTGTTACCGTCAATGCGATCATAATCGCCACACCTATCACCGTGAGGACAATGCTCTTTTTGTTATGTTCCAAAACGTGCTGAGTTTTCATTTCCTATCCTCCTGCAGAGCCAGTATTGAGCCCCTATATGCCCGCTCCAAATGGGCTTTTACAAGCTCCTCGTCGTATTGCAAGGTATTGTTGGCGAGGATACTCGCGTATCCGTGGACAAATAAAAAAACGGTGGTAAAGATTTGTTTCACCTGGTCTATCCTTCCTCCCACAGCCCCCTGCATGGCCAGAAGAACAGGGGCAAGTTCGTCTGCATCTATCATTTCAAGCAAGGTCGTCCCGGTAAAGAAATTGGATTGAAAAAGAAACCGGAACAAATGCGGTTCCTCCACCGCAAAGCGGATATAATTCAGCCCGATTCCGAGCATAACGCCCTTGTGTGGGCTTTCTATATGCATCAGGTATTCCGAATGATAGCAGTCTGCTTTTGCATAAGCAGCTTTTTTCAATTCCTCAATCGTTGCAAAGTGGTACATCACAGGTTGCGTAGAACACTTCAGTTTTTTTGCGACGGTTCTTGCGTTTATATTTTCCGCGCCTGTTTCACGGACGACCTCAAAGGCGGCATCGATGATCATATCTTTTGTGATTTTGGGTTTTGGCGGCATGGTTTTCTCCTTTAAATAATTTTTGTTATATAACAATAATTATAAATCATGACAGAAACCTTGTCAATTCCTCCGAATGCACTTTCTGACGGGTTTCCAATATGGTATAATACTTGAAAGGGATCTATTCTGAATATTGAAGAACTGTATTTCCCAAAGACGGACCCTCATTATACATATGCTTCCCCACGTTCCCACAAAGAAGTGGAACAACTCCTTTTTCGTGAGATCGAAGCGCATAAAGATTTTGTGCTCGCTTCCGTAAAAGGCGATTATGGAGAGAATATCCGCCCATTTTTCCGATATGCCGTGTTACTTGATGTGCCGAAAGATATTCGGCTGCAGCGGGTGAAAGAGCGCTCTTTTCACAGATTTGGCAACAGAATGCTGCCCGGTGGGGACTTATACGAGCGGGAAGAAAGTTTCTTTCACCTGGTTGAATCCAGAGCGGAGAATACGGTTGAAGAATGGGTAAAATCGTTATGCTGTCCTGTTATACGGGTGGATGGGACAAAACCTGTCGAAGAAAACGCAAGATTTATCATAGAACGGATACGAAGCTGATTTCTGTTTTGCTGCAGAAGATGCTTTAGAGGAGACGTCAGACATGGATGCTTTGAAGGATTTGCTTCAGAGTTTTGTCACACAGAGTCAGAAAATATTAGGAGATAATCTGATTGGGATTTATCTTCATGGCTCTGCCGTCATGGGATGCTATCATGAGAAAAAAAGCGATATTGATTTGCTGGTTGTAGTAGAGGAGGCTATTCCGGACAACATAAAACACTGCTTCCTGGATATGGTTGTGGAATTAAATACCTATGCTCCTCCAAAGGGGATCGAACTGAGCATTGTAAAAAGAGAGGTGTGCAATCCGTTTGTTTATCCGACACCTTTTGAACTGCATTTTTCTGTTGCACATTTAAAATGGTACAAAACCAAGCCTTTCGATTATATCGCTAAAATGAAGGGAACAGATAAAGACCTGGCGGCTCATTTTACGATTCTTTCTCACAGGGGAAAATGTCTTTATGGAAAGGACATCCAAGATGTCTTTGGAGCTGTCAGGAAGGAAGACTATTTTGATAGTATTTGGAGTGATATTGAGGAAGCTGAAACGGAAATAATGGATAATCCCACCTACATGATTCTAAACTTATGCAGAGTGCTCGCATACAAAAAAGAGGGACTTATCCTGTCAAAACAGGAAGGCGGCAAATGGGGGATATGCAATGTCCCTAAAAAGTATCAAACGATAATCGTACAGGCACTGGATGAATATATATCTGACAGATCAACAGAATGGGATGAAAAGAATGCCCATGAATTTGCTGCATATATGATAACACAGATAAGGAGTTAGATGAATTCCGAATGGGTCAGAGATCATTGGCAGTTGTGCCCAAACAGCGCAACAGTAGGGAAAAACAATGCTGATACCGCTTAAAAGAGAGGAATTTGACAAATACATAGACTTTATATATGCGCTCGCTCTGGACCCGGCCAAATCCGGCTATCCCACCTACACGGACGGAATCAAAACAAGGGCGGATTTTGTAGAGCGGTCCTTGCGGGCCTTTGAGCGGGAAAACGAGGACATTCTGCTCTATGAACGGGAGGGCAGGGTCACCGGATGGATACACTACTTTTACCTGTCCGATGACAAATATCTGGATACCTGCTCCTTCTGTATCGCAGAGGGGATGGG
>CANRGX010000040.1 GCA_947630215.1 uncultured Eisenbergiella sp.
TCTAAAGATGCCTGGTTGCTCTTTAAGGTCGCCGCCTGGGACTGCATGGAAGCGATCTGGGACGCATACTGGGAGAGCGCGGAGTCCGCGCGGCCTTCGCCCAAATCCGAAGCCGAATACCCCATGCTGTCCATTGCTTTTTTCACCTTGTTGATTCCTTGCTGGGCCTTATAAAGGTTCCAGGCCTCCTCCTCTGTCATCAGCAGATCGGGCGTGGCTCCGCCTCCGGCCTGTGTTTCCAGGGACAACGCACTGAAATAAACGCCTTGCTGCTCGTTTGAGGCATCTTCTTCGCTCTGCGCATCCTGCTTTTGTTCCATCTCTCCCCCGCCGTCTCCCGTTTCTTCCGGAACCGTCGGCAGATCGGGAGGGGTTTCTTCCTGAGACGGTTCGGAAGGATCCGTTTCCGGAACCGTTTCCTCCGGCAGACTCTCTGCCTCTGTGCCGGCAGTTTCCGTTTCCTCCTGTTGGGATTCCGGTAAAGATTCCCCGGTTCCCGGTACTTCAGCAAAAGAGACATTCCCATTGGCCCCCTGGCCAGCCGGTTCCGTTCCGCTCCCGCTTGCCGGTTCGGAAGTCGATTCGCTTTGTTTATAATAATAATCCGGGTTCTGCGGCCAGGGCCAAACCTCCTTATAATGCCATCCGCCTTCGCTGTCCCATTCCACCAGCTGCTTCGCCTGCGCCACCGCCTTCTGCATCTGCCCGTAACTGCTCTGCATCCCGTTTACGCTGCTCTCAATGGAATCGATGGCCTCCTGCATATCCTCTTTGGCATCCTGGGCATCCACCACGCCGTCCACCGCCGCGTTATATTGTTCCTTTGCCATATCGATCTGATATTGGATGGAACGGATGTTGGACTCCATGGAAAGGTTGTTCAGCACCTGCGCCGAACCCAGCTGCGCCTGGGCCGCCACCTCCGCGCTCTGTTTGGACAGTTCCGCGCTCTCCTCCTGCAGCTTGGCGGCGTCATCCTCTATGTGAAACAACACCTGACCGGCCTTCACTTCATCGCCTACCTGCGCGTATATCTCGTCCACCACACCGGAAACCATCGGCATGACGGTCACCTGCTGCTGCGGTGCCACCGTCCCGACAAACTCGTTGCTTATCGAAAGCGTACCCACCCGCGCACTGGCCGCTTTTACCGCCACCGCCGACTCTGCCGCCGGTTCCGGCGCTTCTTCTGTCTGTCCGCACCCGCCTGCAAGAAGCGCTGCCGTCAGAAGCAGCGCGCATCTTACCGTTTTCCTGTTCCTTTTCATGGCCTGTTCCTCCAAAAAAACTGCCTGATATACACAGGTTATCTTACTCTTGTCATTCTTTTCCTGTCAATTAAAAAAGTATAAACAATTTATCGCAAAACAGCCACCCGGCACTTTGCGCCGGATGGCTGTTTTCCATCCATAAAAACGGTCTGCTTTGACACGTGATTATTTCGTCAGTTCCTCTTTTTTGGGCAGCTCCACCTTGTCAAGGTGCCACAGCTCATCCACATATTCCTGAATCGTCCGGTCGGAGGTAAACTTGCCGGAGCAGGCCACGTTCAGAATCGCGCTGCGCGCCCATCTCTTTTCATCTCTGTAGGCCGCTTCCACGAGCCGCTGCGCCTGGGCATACGCCTTGAAATCCGCCAGGATGAAATAGGTATCCGCCCGGGATGTGTTCTGCGTGTTGAGCAGAGAATTGTAAAGCGGACGGAACAGTTCGGTATCCTGGGAATAGGTGCCATTGATCAGCTGCATCAGCACCCGGCGGATGTCCTGATCGCTGTTGAAAATATCCATCGGGTTGTAACCGCCCTGGTTTTCATAGCGGATTACCTCATCGGAGCTCAAGCCGAAGATGAAAGCGTTCTCCTTGCCCACTTCCTCCACGATCTCCACATTTGCGCCGTCCATCGTGCCCAGGGTCAGCGCGCCGTTGAGCATGAACTTCATGTTGCCCGTGCCGGAAGCCTCCTTGCTGGCCGTGGAAATCTGCTCGGAAACGTCCGCCGCCGCAAAGATCCACTCCGCGTTGGATACGCGGTAATTCTCAATGAATACCACCTTGATCCGGCCGTTGATCACCGGATCATTGTTGACCACATCCGCCACGGAATTGATCAGCTTGATGGTCAGCTTCGCATTGTGATAGCCTGCCGCCGCCTTTGCCCCGAAAATAAAGGTTCTGGGGTAGAACTCCATCTCGGGATGATCCTTCAGTTCATTGTAAAGGTACATCACATGGAGGATATTCAAAAGCTGACGCTTGTATTCGTGCAGACGTTTCACCTGTACGTCAAAAATGGAGCGGGGATCCACCTCTATGCCGTTGTGCTCCCGGATATATTTGGCCAAACGCACTTTATTCTGGTATTTGATATTCATAAACTCCTGCTGGGCCTTCTCATCGTCGGCATAGACACCCAGCTTGTGAATCTTGGGCAGATCCGTGATCCAGTCGTTCCCCACGTGCGCCGTGACCCATTTGGCCAGCAGCGGATTGCCGTGCAGAAGGAATCTTCTCTGGGTGATCCCGTTGGTCTTATTGTTGAACTTTTCGGGCATCATCTCATAGAAATCCTTCAGTTCCTGCTTCTTTAAGATTTCCGTGTGCAGACGCGCGACGCCGTTGACGGAAAAGCCCGCGCAGATAGCCAGATGCGCCATCTTCACCTGCCCGTCGTAAATGATCGCCATCTTGCGGATCTTCTCCTGATCGTTGGGATACTTCTGCTGAATCTGCAGGATAAATCTGCGGTTGATTTCCTCCACGATCTGGTAAATGCGGGGAAGCAGGCGGGAAAACAGCTCAATCGGCCATTTCTCAAGCGCTTCCGACATGATGGTATGGTTGGTGTACGCGCAGGTCTTCGTGGTCACGGCCCAGGCCTCGTCCCAGGTCAGATAGTAATCGTCCATCAGCACACGCATCAGCTCAGCCACCGCCACGGTGGGATGCGTGTCGTTGAGCTGGAAGGTCACCTTCTCATGGAACTTGTGGATATCGCTGTGATTTCTCATATACTTGGCCACCGCTTCCTGGACAGAGGCGGAAATAAAGAAGTACTGCTGCTTTAAGCGCAGCTCCTTCCCGGCGTAATGGTTATCGTTGGGATAAAGCACCTCCACGATATTGCGGGCCATGTTCTCCTGCTCCACGGCCTTCTGATAATTGCCCTTGTCGAAGGAATCCAGGCTGAAGCACTCCACGGGCTCCGCGTCCCAGATACGCAGGGTGTTCACAATGCCGTTGCCATACCCTACGATAGGCATATCAAACGGGATTGCCCGGACGGACTGATACCCTTCCTGCTTAAAGACGGTCCGGCCGTTCTCATCCGTATAGGTGTTGATCCAGCCGCCAAATTTGATTTCCTTTGCGTACTCCGGACGGCGCAGTTCAAAGGGATAGCCCTCCGCCAGCCAGTTGTCCGGCACCTCGATCTGGAAGCCGTCCCGGATCTCCTGCTTGAACATCCCGTAGCGGTAGCGGATGCCGCACCCGTATGCCGCATACCCCAGGGTAGCGAGAGAATCCAGGAAGCACGCTGCCAGGCGGCCCAGGCCGCCGTTGCCCAGCGCGGGATCCGGCTCCTGATCCTCCACCAGGTTGATGTCCACGCCCAGCTCCTCCAGGGCCTCTTTTACGCCCTCATAGGACTGGAGATTGATCAGGTTATTGCCCAGGGCGCGCCCCATCAGAAACTCCATGGACATATAATAGACCATCTTGGGATCCTGTTTCTCATATTCCTTCTGCGTGATCATCCAGTTATCCACGATCACGTCCTTGATCGCATAGGAAACCGCCTGGAAGATCTGCTGGGCGCTGGCTTCTTCCAGCGTTTTGCGATACAGCGTCTTCACATTGGCGTTTACGCTTTTTTTAAACTGCTCTTTATCAAATTTGAGAGTTGCGTTCTGTGCCATTCTTTTTCCTCCTCGTCGTTGCCGCTGCCGGCGTCTGGCTTATGTCTTTGGCTATTATAGCATAACCCGCGGCCCGGACGCAATGCAGGACTTCTATTTTTCTTTTCCGCAGGGGCGGCCGGTTTATTCCGTTTTCTCTACGCCGATGGTCACGGTTTCCCCATTGACATTCCATTCTTTGGAAACGGAGAGCGCTCTGTCGTCCCCGATTTCATCGGCCAGTACCTTCCCGGCGATCAGATCCCGGTTGCGAAGCACAATCCCGGCGATCCGCGCATTGCCGCAAACGCTCACCCGGATATGATCCATGACCTCAAAGCCCGCATCCTTGCGCATGGTCTGGATTTTGCTGATGACCTCATAGACAAAGCCTTCCTCTATCAGTTCCTCCGTCAGGTTGGTATCCAGCACCACGGTCATATAGTTGTCGGACTCGGAGACATACCCCGGCTTCTGGCTCATCTCGATAAGCAGATCGTCCTTTTCCAGCTCCACTAAGACACCGTCCTGTTCAAACCGCAGGACGCCCTGCTCCTGAAGCGCATCCATGGCCGCATTGCCGTCCAGTTCTTCCAGATATTTGCGGATACCGCCAAGCTGCTTGCCGTATTTGGGCCCGACCGTGCGCAGCTGCGGCTTAAAGAGATAGGTGGTGAACTCCCGCACATCCTCAGTGAACACCACTTTTTTCACATTCAGTTCGTCCTCGATGATCTCCACGCAAAAATCGGGCAGCGCCTTCTGCGTTTTGACAAACATGGTGCCGATAGGCTGACGGTTCTTGATATTGGCGGTGTTGCGGCAGGCCCGGCCCATGACCACGACCTTGAGCGCCTGCGCCATATCATCCTCCAGCGCCTTGTCGATCCGGGAATCGTCCGCCACAGGGAAATCGCATAAATGCACGCTTTCCGGCGCGTCCGGATCCACGCTGCGGACAAGATTCTGGTAGATTTCCTCGGTCATAAAGGGCACCATGGGGGCCGCCGCCTTCGCCGTGGTCAACAGGGCAGTATACAGCGTCATATAGGCGTTGATCTTATCCTGCTCCATGCCCTTTGCCCAGAACCGTTCCCGGCTTCTGCGCACATACCAGTTGCTCATTTCGTCCACAAAATCTTCCAGCGCCCTGGCCGCCTCCGGAATGCGGTAAGCGTCCAGATTCTGATCCACCTCCCGTACCATGGTGTGCATCCGGGACAGCAGCCATTTGTCCATAACGGAAAGCTGCGCATAGTCAAGCGTATGCTCTGTAGCATTGAACGCATCAATGTTGGCATAGAGCACGAAAAAGGCATAGGTGTTCCACAGGGTGCTCATGAACTTGCGCTGTCCCTCCAGCACCGCCCTGCCGCTGTAGCGCTTGGGGATCCAGGGGGCGGAAACGGTATAAAAATACCAGCGGTTGGCGTCTGCGCCATACTGGGCAAGCGCCTCGAAGGGATCGACCGCGTTGCCCTTGGATTTGCTCATCTTCTGGCCGTTTTCATCCTGCACGTGCCCCATGACAATGACATTCTCATAGGGGGATTTATTGAACAGCAGCGTGGATTCTGCCATCAGGGAATAAAACCACCCTCTGGTCTGATCCACCGCCTCGGAAATGAACTGGGCGGGGAACTGCTGTTCAAACAGTTCCTTGTTCTCAAACGGATAGTGATGCTGGGCGAAGGGCATGGCCCCGGAGTCGAACCAGCAGTCGATGACCTCCGGCACGCGGTGCATCTTTCCGCCGCATTCCGGGCAGTTCACCGTGATCTCGTCAATATAGGGACGGTGCAGCTCCACCGTCAGCGCGGCCCCGTTCCCAGACTTTTCAAACAGCTCCTGCCTGCTGCCGATGCACTCCATATGCCCGCAGCTACATTCCCACACGTTCAGCGGCGTGCCCCAGTAACGGTTCCGGGAAATGCCCCAGTCCTGCACGTTTTCCAGCCAGTCGCCGAACCGGCCCTTACCGATGGAGTCGGGGATCCAGTTGACCGTATTGTTGTTGGCGATCAGATCGTCCTTTACCGCCGTCATTTTGATGAACCAGGATTCTCTGGCGTAATAGATCAGCGGCGTATCGCAGCGCCAGCAGTGCGGATAGCTGTGCTCGAATTTGGGCGCCGAAAACAGAAGGCCCGCCCGATCCAGCGCCTCCAGCACCATGGGGTCGGCTTTCTTGACAAAGACGCCGGCCCAGAGCGTCTCCTCCGTCATCTCTCCCTTGCCGTTGACCAGCTGCACAAAGGGCAGATCGTACGCGCGGCCCACATTGGCGTCGTCCTCGCCGAAGGCCGGGGCGATATGCACCACACCGGTGCCGTCGGTCAGGGTGACGTAGGTATCGCAGGTCACGTAAAACGCTTTTTTATGCTGCGCCGCGCAGGTTTTCACCGCGCAGTCAAACAGCGGCTCATATTCCTTATATTCCAGATCCTTTCCGGTATAGCGTTCCAGAATCTCATAAGCGGGCGCGCCATCCTTGGCCAGCGGGCCCAGCACGGTATCCAGAAGCGCCTCGGCCATATAATAGGTATAGCCGTCGGCCGCCTTTACCTTGCAGTAGCTTTCAAAAGGATTGACGCAGAGCGCCACATTGGAGGGCAGCGTCCAGGGGGTGGTGGTCCAGGCCAGGATATAGGCCTCCTCTCCCTTGACCTTAAACCTTGCGATGGCGGAACGCTCCTTTATGTCCTTATAGCCCTGGGCAACCTCCTGGGCGGACAGCGGCGTGCCGCAGCGCGGGCAGTAGGGCACGATCTTAAAGCCCTTATACAAAAGCCCCTTCTCCCAGATCTGCTTTAACGCCCACCATTCGGACTCAATATAATCGTCATGGTAAGTGACATACGGGTTTTCCATATCCGCCCAGAATCCCACGGTGCCGGAAAACTGCTCCCACATCTCCTTGTATTTCCAGACGCTCTCCTTGCACTTGTTGATAAAGGGCTCCAGCCCGTACTGCTCGATCTGATCCTTGCCGTCCAGTCCCAGCTGCTTTTCCACTTCCAGCTCCACCGGCAGCCCGTGGGTATCCCAGCCTGCCTTGCGGGGCACATAATACCCCTTCATGGTGCGGTAGCGCGGGATCATGTCCTTGATGACGCGGGTCTCCAGATGTCCGATGTGGGGCTTGCCGTTGGCGGTCGGCGGGCCGTCATAGAAGGTGTAAGACGGGCTTCCTTCCCGGATCTGCATACTCTTTTGAAAAATGTCGTTTTCGCGCCAGAATGCTTCTATCTCCTTCTCGCGCTCTACGAAATTCAGGTTCGTGTCCACCTTGCGATACATGGATGTTCTCCTTTCCATAAAAATGCCCATTGCCATGTGCCGGGGAAAAAGCCCCTGCAGTCAACAAAGCCCCGTCCTTGCAAAAGGACGGGGCACACTCTCTGTGACACATCTACCACTTTTACAGCATACGCCCGCCCGGTCACGCAAAACCTGCGGGAGATATGGTTTCCCATAACGCCGGAACTGCGGCAGGGCCTACTGGATCCGGACGCGGCCCGGCGAAACGGCGTTCCCGTCTCTGCACAATCCCGGCGCGGTATCGTTTGGCGCTGCGACTCGGAAGGGATTTTGGGCTGCTCTTACTCGTACCGGCTTCCACCTTCTCCGGCTCTCTGGGACTTTCCGATGCAGCTTACTGGCTTCGTCACAGTCATTCTCCAATCTGACTAAAATCCTGTCAGTGTTTTTCAGTATACAACCGGGATTTGACGCCTGTCAAGAAAAACCGGAAAAAACTTCTATCCTCTCCGGCCGCCCGCCTTTTCAAATTGATCCTGCGCTTCATCCGTGTTAAAATAAGTACGGTTCCCGATATTTTCCAAATGAGAAAGGCGAAAGAGAAATACCATGGTTTCCAGTCCAAAACTGCTTTCCCGCAGTGTCGATAATTTTACCCAGTTTCTCCGTTGGATCGCGCTGTCCACCATGGTCGGTCTGGTGGTGGGCCTGGTCAGCATCCTGTTCAATTTCGGCATGAAAAATGCCACGCAGCTCAGAGAGGCCCATCCCTGGATTCTGCTGTTTTTACCGGTCGCGGGCCTTATTATTGTGGCCCTGTACCGTTTTTTCAACTATGAGAACAACGGCGGGACGGACACGGTCATTGAATGTATCCAGTCCGAAACCTACATCCCGCTGCAAATGGCGTTTCTGATCTTTGTTTCCTCCATTCTGACCGTTTTCTGCGGCGGTTCGGTGGGCCGGGAAGGCGCGGCGGTACAGATCGGCGGCAGTATCGGGAAATCCCTGGGAGACTGGCTGCACTTCGACAAAAAGGACCGGCGCGTCCTGCTCATGAGCGGTGTCAGCGCCGCCTTCTCCGCCCTCTTTTCCACGCCCATGGCGGCGGCTTTCCTGCCCATGGAAATGGCGGACGTGGGGTTCTTGTACTATCCCGCCCTGGTGCCCTGTATCTGGGCCTCCTTCGTGGCCTACTTTCTTGCCCGGGCCATGCACGCCCCCGCGGAACAGCTGACCGTCACGGAAAATGTGGAACTGACGCTGCCCCTTTTTCTGCAGATCCTCCTGCTGGGCATCCTGTGCGCGCTGGTGAGCATTTTATTTTGCGAAGCGCTCTATCTCTCCCATTCCCTCTATAAAACCTACCTGAAAAACTCCTATGTGCGCATTGTCACGGGCGGTTTGCTCATCATCGGCCTGACCCTGCTTTTGCGCACCACGGCTTACCTGGGCCCCGGCATGGATGTCATCGAACAGTTCCTGCACGGACAGGTGATTCCCTGGGCCTTCCTCTTAAAGATTCTGTTTACCGCCATCACCATCGGCGCCGGCTACAAGGGCGGAGAAATCGTCCCCTCCTTTTTCACCGGAGCCGCCTTCGGCGCGCTGTTCGGTTCCCTTTTGCACGGAAATATTCCTCTCTGTGCGGCCGTCGGCATGGGCGCCGTCTTTTGCGGCGTCACCAACTGCCCGGTTACGGCCCTCCTGATCTGCTTTGAACTGTTCGGGTTTTCGCATGCGCCCTACTATCTGATCGCCATTGCCGTCAGCTATATGCTCTCCGGCCACTACAGTCTGTACCGCACCCAGCGGATTTTATATCCCAAGGTAGAACGGGTGCAGCAGGAGCATACCGGCCGCTGAAAACAACATTGCATAAATCGGACGGATAGGGTAAAATGTTGCTGTATCTTTTTGTGCCGTCAGGCGCATCCCATTTTCAGGACAAAGGAGGGGATCATGAAAAAAGCGCAGAATGAGAAAACGTTGAGCAAATCGGAAAAAAGCTGGATCCTTTACGATGTGGCCAATTCCGCCTTTATTATGATCGTCACGGCCACCATTCCCATTTATTTCCGCAGCCTGGCGGAGAGCGCCGGCATGGATCCTGCGGTCGCCACGTCCGTCTGGGGCGGCGCCACCAGCATTTCCATTCTGGTTCTGGCGGTTCTTTCCCCCCTGCTGGGCGCCATTGCGGACTATGAAAATATGAAAAAACGGATTTTCTCCGTGTTTTTCGCCCTGGCCATTGCGGGCGGCATCCTTTTCACCTTCGCCCCCGGCTGGATTTCGTTTTTGGTTTTTTTCATTCTGTCCCGCATCGGGTATTCGGCCTGCAATATTTTCTATGACGCAATGCTCATCGACGTTACCAGCGACGAACGGATGGATCGCATTTCCACCTACGGATACGCCTTCGGCTATATCGGCAGCTGCATTCCCTTTGTGGCCGGGCTTCTCCTCATTTTAAACTGTGACGCGCTGGGACTTGCCATGACGTCCGCCACCCGGATTTCCTTCCTTATTACGATGGCCTGGTGGGTCCTCATGTCCGTCCCGCTGTATAAAAATGTGCACCAGAAGTATTCCGTCCCCAGACAGGAGCATCTTATCTCCGGCACCTTTTCCAGACTGGGCCGGACTTTCCAGAAGCTCTCCCGGGACAAACATCTTCTGTTTTTCATCCTCGGCTATTTCTGTTATATCGACGGCGTATACACGATCATCTCCATGGCCACCTCCTACGGCGGCGAAGTCGGTATCGACTCCAACGCCATGGTGCTGGCGCTTTTACTGACCCAGTTCGTGGCTTTTCCCTGCTCCATCCTCAGCGGCGTCCTGGCGAAGAAATTCGGTTCCATGCGGATGATCAAAATTTTCATTTTCATGTATATCGCCATCTGCCTGTTCGGATACGGACTGGATACGGAAGCCGAATTCTGGATCCTGGCGGTTTGCGTCGGCATCTGCCAGGGCGGTATCCAGGCGCTTTCCCGCTCCTACTTCGGCAGGCTGATCCCCAAGGAGGAATCCAGTGAATATTTTGGGTTCTTCGATGTATTCGGCAAATTTGCGGACTTTTTCGGCCCGCTGATTATATCCGCCTGCGCGTTCTTTTTAAACAGTTCCCGTTACGGCGTGCTGTCCCTGATTGTGCTGTTTATCGCGGGACTGATCCTGATTACGCTGTCGGAAAAGCAGAACGCGCCGCGCTGACTTTACTTTCCAAAAGGAGGGAAAAATGGGAAGTCAAAATCTTACCCTGATGACCGATCTCTATGAACTGACCATGATGCAGGGCTATTTCAAAAACAAGGATCGGAACGAAACCGTCATTTTTGACGCCTTTTACCGCAACAACCCGATGAACTCCGGATACGCCATCTGCGCCGGTCTGGAACAGGTCATCGAGTACATCAATCATCTGCATTTTTCCGAAGAAGATCTGGACTATCTGCGGAGCCTGGGTATTTTTGCCGAAGATTTTCTGGAGTATTTAAGGAGTTTTCATTTTTCCGGCGACATTTACGCCATTCCGGAAGGCAGCGTCATGTTCCCCAGGGAACCCATGATTAAGGTCGTGGCGCCCATCATGGAAGCGCAGCTGGTGGAAACCGCCATTTTAAATATCATAAATCATCAGAGCCTGATCGCCACCAAGACTTCCCGGGTCTGCTATGCGGCCCGTGGGGACGGCATCATGGAATTTGGCCTGCGCCGGGCCCAGGGCCCCGATGCGGGAACCTACGGCGCCAGGGCCGCCATGATCGGCGGCTGCGTGGGCACCAGCAACGTGCTGGCCGGACGGCTGTTTGACGTGCCCGTCAAAGGCACCCACGCCCACAGCTGGATCATGAGCTTCCCGGATGAGTATACGGCGTTTAAAACCTACGCGGAAATGTACCCTTCCGCCTGTATCCTGCTGGTGGACACCTATGACACTCTGCGCTCCGGCGTGCCCAACGCCATCCGCGTGTTCACCGAGATGCGGGAGAAAGGCATTCCGCTGACCTTCTACGGCATCCGCCTGGACAGCGGCGACCTGGCCTATCTGTCCAAGAAAGCGCGCCGGATGCTGGACGAGGCAGGCTTTCCCGATGCGGTGATCTCCGCCTCCAACGATCTGGATGAAAACCTCATTGACAGCCTGAAGGTCCAGGGCTGTAAGATCACCTCCTGGGGCGTGGGCACCCACCTGATCACCAGTAAAGACTGGCCTTCCTTCGGCGGCGTCTACAAGCTGGCCGCCATCGCCGACAGCAGGACGGGTGAATTTATTCCCAAAATCAAGCTGTCCGAAAATACGGAAAAGGTCACCAATCCCGGCAACAAGACCATCTACCGGATCTATGAAAAGGAGACCGGCAAAGTCAAGGCCGATCTGATCTGTCTTGTAGAGGAACATTTTGACGAGAACGAGCCGCTGATCCTGTTCGACCCTAACGAACCCTGGAAAAAGACCCGGATGGAGGGCGGCACCTATACCATGCGGGAAATGCTGGTGCAGGTGTTCGACAAGGGGAACTGTATCTATCATTCCCCGAAGGTGATGGATATCCGGGACTACTGTACGGCGGAGCTGAATACGCTGTGGGATGAAACGCGGCGTCTGGTGAATCCCCACAATGTGTATGTGGATCTTTCCCAGAAGCTCTACGATATGAAAATCAGACTGCTCAATGAAATGAGCCGGGCATAGGCCCCGCCGTTTTTCCAAAATAGGAGGGAGGTTCGTATGTTAAAAATTATTACCGATTCCGCCACAGATATGCCCAGGGAAATCGTGGAACGCTTTCACCTCCATGTGATTCCCACCCCCGTCGTCGTGGACGACGTAGACTATCTGGATGGCGCCACCATACACACAGAGGAATTTTATCAAATCCTGGACGATGTGAACCGGGACATCAAAACCTATCATATCAATCCGGATATGTTTGAACAGGCTTTCCGTCCCTACGCCAAGAACGGGGACAGCGTGATCTATCTGTGCTTTTCCACCGGCATTGCCGCCACCTTCAATGCGGCCAATCTTGCCAGACAGGCCGTACTCGAAGACTATCCGGACTTCGATCTGACCATTATCGATTCCAAATCCGCCTCCCTGGGGTTCGGACTTGTGGTATACAAGCTGCTCCTTTTACAGGAAAAGGGGGCGGACAAGGAAACCCTGATCCGGGCGGCAGAATTTTATGTCAACCATATCCGGCACGTTTTCACGGTCAGCACGCTGAAATATCTGATCAAGGGAGGACGGCTCTCCAAGGTAAAGGGGACGGCGGGCGAGCTTCTGGATATGAAGCCGGTGCTCATCGTGGATTCAAACGGCAGCCTCCAGGTCCTAAAGACCGTCCGCGGTCATAAAAAATCCATCAAGGCGCTGATAGATTATGTGACGGAACATATTGCCGAACCCAATTGCCAGATTGTGGGCATCTGCCACGGGGAGGATCCGGCCGCCCTGGAATTTACAAAAGAACAGCTTCTGGGCGTCATACAGCCGAAGGAGCTGATCGTCTCTGTCGTGGGCTGCGCCATCGGCGCGCATACCGGCCGCGGCATTGTGGGCATTGTGTTTTTTGACGCGATAAGCGACGAATTTGACTGAACTGCCCGGACTGTTTCCTAAAGAAAAACGCCTGCCAATCCTTCTGGGATGGCAGGCATTTTTGCGTCTTGCACCTTTTTCTTTTGCACCTTTGTCCTGTCGGCAGCCGCTTATGCGATCACCCTCTGGAACATGGTCTTGGAAACGCCGCAGATAGGGCATACCCAATCCGCCGGAAGATCTTCAAAGGCCGTACCGGGGGCAATGCCGTGCTCCGGATCCCCCTTCGCGGGATCATAGGTGTAACCGCAGGGGTTGCAGAAATACTTATCCATACCAGTCATCTCCTCTCCTATGTAGCTTTACAGAGAAATTATAGCACATATTCTCCGTACAGGCAATGAGATGCCCGCCTGTTTTTCTTTCACAATTCTTTCACATTTTTTTCACAGGGTTTTCAACCGTGCCGTGTATCCTAAACAAAAATGGAGGAATTGCTTTATGGACTACCGGCATGAGTGGAAACATAAAATAAACCGCTCCGATCTTCTCGCGCTGCGCCAGCGGCTGCAGGCTGTGGCTGCCGTGGACGCGCACGCCATCCTGGGCCGTTACCGGATCCGAAGCCTCTACTTTGATAATGCCCGGGATACGGCGCTGTTTAAAAAGATCGACGGCGTCAACCGGAGGGAAAAATTCCGTATCCGCTATTATAACGGTGATACCTCCCTCATTCATCTGGAAAAGAAAAGCAGGCAGAACGGATTGGGAAATAAGCAGACAGCCGTTCTCACCCGGCAGGAGGCACAGGACATCGGGGAGGGAAATACGGACTGGATGCTGACGCATCCCCACGGACTTGTGCGGGAGTTCTATGCCAAAATACGGACGGAAGGGCTCCGGGCCAAGACCATTGTGGATTACACGAGAGAGCCGTTTTTTTATGCGCCCGGCAACGTGCGGATCACGCTGGACTATGATATCCGCACCGGTCTTTCCTGCACGGATTTTCTGAACCCCGACTGCCTGACCATTCCCGCCGGGGATGCCCCCATCCTCCTGGAAGTCAAATGGGACAGCTTTCTTCCGGACATTATTCGCGATGCCATACAGCTGCCGGAGCGGCACGTTTTTTCTTTTTCCAAATATGCGCAGTGCCGTATTTACGGCTGAAACAGTTTTTTTGCAGAACCCCTGTGAAAGGAGCATTCTCATGACATTTCAAGACATTTTCAAATCCTCGTTCCTGGAAAACGTTACCGCTGTCAGCGTTCTGGATATGGCGCTGGCGCTCACCCTCGCCTTTTGTCTGGGGCTTTTTATTCTCCTCGTCTACAAAAAAACCTATCAGGGCGTGCTCTATTCTTCCGGCTTCGGCGTCACCCTGCTGGCGCTGACTATGATCACCACATTGGTCATTCTGGCTGTAACCAGCAATGTGGTGCTTTCCCTGGGTATGGTCGGCGCGCTGTCCATCGTCCGCTTCCGCACTGCTATCAAGGAGCCGCTGGATATCGCCTTTTTATTCTGGGCCATTGCCGTTGGCATTGTTCTGGCCGCCGGTCTGATCCCCCTGGCAGTCATTGGCAGTGTCATTATCGGTATCGTCCTTTTGGTCTTTGTCAACCATAAATCCAACACATATCCTTATATTGTGGTATTACAGTGTGCGGATCATGAAAGTGAAAAGACCGCCCGGGAATACCTGGAAAAGCAGACGCTGCGCTGCACAGTGAAAAGCAAGTCCGCCCGAAAGGGACAAATAGAGGTCAATTACGAGATCCGGCTGAAAGAAGACAATACCGATTTCATCAACGGGCTTTCCGAACTGTCCGGCGTACAAAACGCCGTTCTGGTAAGCTACAACGGCGACTATATGGGGTGAACCATGGCGGCAGGCAAACACATCAATCTCATCTGTTATCTGGCCGTCCTTTTCTCCCTCCTGATCACCGGGCTGCTCATGAGCGGAAAGCTGACGTCCCTTTTTTCCGGTGCGCAAAGCCAGCCGGCGGATGCTGTCATTTCCGAAAGCGGCCGGTTTACGGCGGCGGAACAGGATGCCGCATGGGACAGTCAGCGCGCTACGAAAATTGTCTGCGCCGGGGATGGCGCAGAAATTCGTGGGAACGGGGCCTATGAAAGCGACGGCAATATTTATCTTACCTATCCGGGGGATTACGTCCTTTCCGGCGAATTGTCCGACGGCAGTGTGATCATTTCCGCCAACAAAGAGGATGTCTTCCGGATTCTGCTGGACGGGGCAGTGCTTCACTGTGAGGACAACGCGGCTTTCCGGATCGAACAGGCAAATAAAGTATATCTGACGCTGGCAGACGGATCCCAAAATCAGATTTCCTCCGGCGCTTCTTATACGGAAGAAGCGGCCCTTGGGAAAATTGACGGGGCCCTTTATTCGCGCGACGATCTTGCCATCAACGGATCCGGCTCTCTGGATATTTCCACCGCTTATCAGCACGCCCTGGTATGTAATGATAATCTGTCGATTGTCGGAACGCATCTTGACCTCACAGCAATACAGGACGGCATCCATGTCAACGACAGCGTGCGCATTGCCGGAGCCGACATCACCATCCAGGCGGGGGATGACGGCATCACCGTATCCAATGAAAAGGAAACGGATACTTTTTATATGGAATCCGGCTCTGTTTCCATTCCCTCCTGTTATGAGGGCATTGAGGCTTCCGATATTACCATTTCCGGCGGCCGTATTGACATTTCCCCCAGAGACGACGGCATTAACGCCGGCGGTTCCGCCGACGGTTCCATTATCCGTATTACAGGAGGCGATATTTCCATCGTCAACGCAACGGGAATGGATGCCGACGGGCTGGATTCTAACGGCGAAATTGAAATCAGCGGAGGAAATCTCTTTATCAGCCTGAAGGGCGATGGCGGAAACTGCGCCATCGATTATGGAAGTGAATCGGGTAAAACGGCAAAAATCAGCGGCGGAACCGTAATTGCCGCAGGGGGAAGCCGAATGGCGGAAGGGTTTGACGCCGATTCCAAACAGAGCTTTCTTCTGTACAGCACGGATACAGCACCGGCCGGCACCACTTTCTTCCTGGCCAATTCCGCCGGAGAACTTCTGCTTTCCCGGGAAATTCCCTGCAGCTTCTCCTCCCTTCTTCTCAGCTCTCCCGATCTGGTAATGGGAGAAACCTGTACGCTTTCCATAGGGGAGAAGCAGGAAGAAATCACCATAGACAATTCCACGTCTGACCAGTCCCCCTTCGCCGGATTCCGGACAGACAGGATGCACGGGCAGATGGGACAAATGCCAGGCAGACAAATGCGCCGGGATTTTTCACCTGACGCTCAAAATGGCCCCTGGGCAGCAAAGGAGGGGCGCCGTCTATTGCCGGCCGCCCCTGTTCTGCTTGTTTTTTCTGTTTTGCTGCTTCTTATTGGCATTGTCGTTTGCATCAGACGGTTTCCTGACCGTGTCTGAAGCAAAACCGCATGCATGATATGGAAGGAAAGGGGCGTTCTGACGCCTCTTTTACTGTTCCATCTGCCTTCCCAAAAATCCGGCCGCCGACTGGATCAGCTTCTGTTCCACATCGCCCATTCCGGTTCTGGGATCCGAATTTAAAAGCACAACGGCTCCAATCACATCCCCTTCACAGATGATCGGGCTGATCGCTTCGTGCTCCACCTCGTCCAGCCCTTCTGACACCACCTTCACAAAGTCCTTTTCGCCTTTTTTGGCCATGATGCTCTCA
This sequence comes from uncultured Eisenbergiella sp., assembly GCA_947630215.1. Taxonomy (GTDB): domain Bacteria; phylum Bacillota; class Clostridia; order Lachnospirales; family Lachnospiraceae; genus Gallintestinimicrobium. The sequence continues at coordinate 16,461 of CANRGX010000040.1, forward strand.
CGGTTCTCAATCCGCTCCTCCAGTTCTTTGCTGATGGCTTTGCCAAGGACCTGTTTCCCTCCGCCGGCTGCCGCGATGAACTGATCCCGATCCGCAATCAGCGCCGTATGCCCGGATACCTGGGCAAGACTCTCCGCGTATTGTCTGGCGAAGGTACTCATTTCTCCAATCGGCGAATATTTTTTCAGAATAATTTCACCCTCGCGATCCGTGAAGATTTCCAACGGATCCGCCTCCCGAATCCGCAGGGTGCGCCGGATTTCCTTCGGTATGACAATCCGCCCCAGATCATCTATTCTCCTTACAATTCCTGTCGCTTTCATATTCCTTTTCCTCCGTTTTTTCTATCGCGTATGAAGCTAGTATGTGGAAATGATTCCGAAATATGTATGCGAAAAGGAGCGGAATATGAAAATATTTTATTTTGATAAAGTAAAATCCAGCTGGTGGGTAAAAGAAGAAAGCAAAAGAACAATATCAAATTAGAATGATATTGTTCCGAAGTTTATTTACAAACTTCCGAACTATGTGTATAATAACAATGTAAATGACTGTAGGAGGATTCTATAATGGCCGATACAATGTCTGTGAAAGAAGCCGCCAAGCTATGGAACATAACCGAAAGAAGGGTGTCGGAGCTTTGCAAGAAAGGAAAAATCAAAGGTGCGATAAAACACGGCAGAATCTGGCTTATTCCTGCTGATGCTCAAAAGCCCGTGGACAGTCGTGTCAAAACGGGGGCATACAAAAAGATAATTCGTCCCACTAACCTTCCGTTACCTGTCGGCATCTCTGATTACCGCCTGGCATCTTCGGAATACTACTATATTGATAAAACGATGTTGATCAAGGACTTTATTGACGAACGTCCGATGGTTTCGCTTTTTACCCGCCCCCGTCGTTTCGGAAAAACCTTAAATATGGATATGATTCGCACTTTCTTTGAAAAGACAGACGAAGATACCTCTGTGTATTTCAGAGATAAAAAAATTTGGGCGTGCGGCGAAAAATATCGCAGCTATCAAGGGAAGTACCCCGTTATCTTTCTTACTTTCAAGGATGTAAAGTTTAACACCTGGGAAGAAACCTTTGACGCGGTGAAAGAAGTCTTTTCCAAAGAAGCGGCGCGCCACCTGGAATTGCAGTCCTCCGACAAATGCAATGAATACGAGAAGAAGGCCTTTGAAGATCTTTTATCAGGCACGGTCAATGAAGTAGAACTTTCCGGTGCGCTTCTGAATTTATCGGGTATGCTCCACAAGCATCACGGTATTGCGCCGATCATCATCATCGACGAATATGATATTCCGATTCAACAAGGATATAGGGAGAACTATTATGATAAAGTAATTCTCTTTATGCGTAATCTTTTCTCCGGTGGTTTGAAAGATAACAAGCATTTGTCTTACGGGTTTTTGACGGGGATTCTTCGTGTCGCAAAGGAAAGCATTTTCAGCGGGCTAAACAATCTTGCCATCCATTCTGTGTTGGACAACAAATACAGTTCTTACTTTGGATTTACTCCCGATGAAGTAAGGGAAATGGCAGCGTACTACGGTGTTTCTGACAAGTATAAGGAGCTCTGCGAATGGTACGACGGCTACCGTTTCGGAAAAACCGAAATTTTTAATCCCTGGTCGGTGATCAATTACTTCAACAACGAATGTGAACCAAGAACCTTTTGGCAGTCTACGGGTAGCAACGACATTATCGGTGAAATTATTGCCGAAGCGGACAAGGGGATTTACGAAAGGCTTACTTCTCTTGTCAACGGAGATTCTTTCACAACCTATATTGATACAGGCGTAATTTATCCACAGATCAAAAATAATCCTTCCACCATTTACAGCTTTTTGTTGGTTGCAGGTTACTTAAAGGTGCTGAAAACTACGCCCTCCTTTAACGGAGATTTCATGTGCGAGGTTGCCCTGCCGAACAAAGAAATTTCTCTTGTCTACCATAAGGAGATTTTACAGAAGCTGGACGATATCATTCCGCAGCCCATTGCGATTTCCATTCAGGAAGCGATTTTCTCCGGTGATCATGTCAAGCTGAAAGAGCAGATACAAAATCTCCTGACGCAGTCTGTAAGTTCATTTGACACGGCAGGCGAAAATTTTTATCACGGCTTTATGCTCGGACTATGCGCTTTGCTCGGGGGATCGTTTGTTTCATCCAATAGGGAATCCGGCGATGGCAGATATGATATCCAACTGAATCCGGCAAAGAAAAATCTTCCAGGCATTTTAATTGAATTGAAAGCAGAAAAGAATTGCACACAGGAACAGCTCAAAAAACTGTCCAAAACCGCGCTGCAACAGATAATAGATAAAAAATATGATACCGAAATGACTGCCGCAGGTGTCAAAACCATTTATAAATATGGGGTGGCATTCAGCGGCAAAAAAGTGGAAATTACGGCAGGGTAAAAACCCTGCCGTCCCAGTCCCCGTATCTTTTGCAAAAGTGTCTTAAACGTGCTCCTCCAGCCATCGCAGCGCCATATACGCATACGCCGCGCTCCCAAAGCCCAGGGCCTTATCATCAAATTTCACTTTGGGGTGATGCTGTCCGTACAGAAATCCTTCCTGAGAATTTCCCGCGGTAATATACATCCCCACTGTCGGCACCCGATGACTGACAAACGCAAAATCCTCGCTGCCGCCCCCCGGCTTGCCGCCTGTGATGGGCGTCATATCCATTGCCCCGTTTGAAAGAAGTTCCGTCATATAGTGCAGCGCATCCTTCGACAGCATCTCATCGATCACCATAGAGGGACAAAAATCATAAAACTCCACCTCTGTCTCACATCGAAACGCGCTTCCTACCGCCTTGCTGATCTGACTCATCCGTTCTTTGATCAGTCCGCCGATCCGGCCCTCCGGATCCTGTGTCCGGATAGTTCCCCACATCTGCGCCGTGTCCGGAATCACATTGGAGACGTCGCCCGCCTGAAATTTCCCGGTAGTAAAGACGCCAAACTCATTTCCGTCGATTTCCCTGCTGTTGATTTCCTGCAGCGCCAGGTGAATATGGGCCGCGGCCGTAATCGGATCAATGGCCGCATGCGGCATGGAACCATGGCCGCCCTTTCCTTTCACCGTAATATGATACTGCTCGCAGGAAGCCATGGAAATCCCCCCTTTGGGCACCAGAACCATCCCGGACGGCAGGGGCATCCCCGCCACAACATGAAACATCACAGCGGCGTCTACCGCAGGATTCTCCAGAATTCCTGCCGCAATCATGTCCTCCGAACCTTTAAAGATTTCTTCTGCCGGCTGAAAAACAAGTTTTACCGTCCCTGCAATCTGATCCTCATTCTCCTTCAGAATCCTGGCGGCGCCCAGAAGCATTGCCGTGTGCATATCGTGTCCGCAGCCGTGCATCTTTCCCTCATATTCGCTGGCAAAATCAATATCCGCTTCTTCCTGAACGGGAAGGGCATCCATATCCGCGCGGAGCAGAATTGTCTTCCCCGGTTTCTTTCCGCCAACCAGCGCCGTCAGACCGCATTTCCCGCATTCTGTCGGCGCAAGCCCCATTTCCTCCAATTCCTGTTTTACCCGTTTTTTCGTATAGGACAGATCAAATCCAACCTCCGGGTGCCTGTGAAGGTCATGTCGGATTTCCTCCAGCCGGCTCTGCAGTTCTCCCGCCCGTCTCAATACAGCATCTGCATACATGTGTTTTTCCTCCCATCTCATCTCAAAAGATAGATGCTTTCTCTATCATGACATTTTTATACCGGTTTGTCAATTTGTCCCGGAAAAAGCAGCTCTGGCATATTGGTTCTCCAGAGCTGCTTTTCTCAGGTTCTTATTTTTATACCGGATATCCGGAAAAACTTATTTTCTCCCGTTTTCCTTCCTTCTGCGCCGTACTACAATTCCTACGATAACGCCGCCGGAAACCAGAATCAGAATACTATAAACTACCGCAAACACAACGGAATCATCTCCCGTCCGAACACCCAGAACGCCTCGCATTGCTCCAAGAACAAATCCTTCTACTTCACGCACGACGCCCATTACATTTTCCAACCCAGGTTGCCTCTCAAGGGCTTCAACTACCACTTCTTCCGGAATGGACGGTATCGTATCGTCCGGGGGTGTTTCCGGAATTGTGACCGGCGTAGTCCCGGGTTCTGTACTTTCCGTTTCTGTCTCCGTCGTACTCTCTGTTGTGCTTTCCGTTTCCGGTTCGCTAGATTCCTCAGGCGTTTCTTCCGGTGTTTCTTCCGGTTTATAACTATTGATAATATTATAACCTTCTATCCTCTTCCCAAAATTTCTAACGGGAACTTCATCCACCGTGTAGACATACTCTGCACCGGTCGCATCATACTTGGGCAGCTCTGTCCAGCTGTACTTCCATCCGTCTGCCGCGCTGACCGTCTTGCTCTCTCCGTAAGGCTCCCCGTTCTGATACAGCACCACCGTGATGCTGGCAGGAATCTTGCCTTCCAGGCCTGCCGGCACATCCCAGCTCTTGACGCCTTCCACTTCTGTGGTGGTAATCAAGGTGTTAACCAGATCGTAACCCTCTCCGGCCTTCCCAGTATAGCCTTCCGGTACGCTTTCTTCCTTCACCGTGTAGACATACGCTGCCCCGGACGCGTCATACTTGGGTAGCTCTGTCCAGCTATACTTCCAGCCGTCTGCCGCGCTGACTGTCTTGCTGTCCCCGTAAGGCTCCCCGTTCTGGTACAGCACCACCGTGATGCTGGCCGGAATCTTTCCTTCCAGTCCCGCCGGCACATCCCAACTCTTGACGCCTTCCACTTCCGTGGTGGTAATCAGGGTGTTAACCAGATCGTAGCCGTCTCCGGCCTTCCCGGTATAGCCTTCCGGTACGCTTTCTTCCTTCACCGTGTAGACATACTCTGCTCCGGTCGCATCATACTTGGGCAGCTCTGTCCAGCTGTACTTCCAGCCGTCTGCCGCGCTGACTGTCTTGCTGTCCCCGTAAGGCTCCCCGTTCTGGTACAGCACCACCGTGATGCTGGCCGGAATCTTTCCTTCCAGTCCCGCCGGCACATCCCAGCTCTTGACGCCTTCCACCTCCGTGGTGGTAATCAAGGTATTAACCAGATCGTAGCCCTCTCCAGACTTCCCGGTGTACCCTTCCGGCACTTCCGGCTCCTGTACGGTATAGACATACTCTGCTCCGGTCGCGTCATACTTGGGCAGCTCTGTCCATCTGTACTTCCAGCCGTCCGCCGCGCTGACCGTCTTGCTCTCCCCGTAAGGCGCTCCGTTCTGGTACAGCACCACCGTGATGCTGGCCGGAATCTTGCTTTCCAGTCCCGCCGGCACATCCCAGCTCTTGACGCCTTCCACTTCCGTGGTGGTAATCAAGGTGTTAACCAGATCATAACCGGTTCCTTTACTAACGGTATACCCTTCTGGTACTTCCGACTCCTGTACGGTGTAGACATATTCCGCACCAGACACATCATACTTGGGCAGCTCTGTCCAGCTGTACTTCCAGCCATCCGCCGCGCTGACTGTCTTGCTCTCTCCGTAAGGCTCCCCGTTCTGATACAGCACCACCGTGATGCTGGCCGGAATCTTTCCTTCCAGGCCTGCCGGCACATCCCAGCTCTTGACACCTTCCACCTTCAAATATGCAATATTGGTAATCGTCCAACTATTTGCTCCGCTTTTTTCTACCTTGCAGGAACCGCTTCCCACCAGAGATTCTT
>CANRGX010000041.1 GCA_947630215.1 uncultured Eisenbergiella sp.
AACAGGGAAATCGTGCCGATTCCGCAGTACAAATCCCATACCGTCTCCGTCCCGGTCAGTCCCGCGTACGCCAGCGCCTGCGCATAGATTCGCTCCGTCTGCACGGGATTGACCTGATAAAAGGAAAGCGGGGAAATGGAAAACTCCAGATCCCCGATGGTGTCCGAAATGCGATTCGATCCGCGCACAGTGCGGACGGTTTTCCCCAAAATCACGTTGCTCCGTTCCGTATTGGAGCTGACGGAAAAGCTGGTCATGCCCGGAATTTGCGCAAAGAGCCGATCCGCCAGCTGTGCCTCGTCCGGCAGAGAGGTGCCGTTTAGAATCAGACAGACCAGGATCTGTCCCGTAGAAAATCCCTTCCGAATGAGCACATGCCGCAAAAGCCCCCTGCCGTCGGCCCCGTCATAGGCCGCGATGTGCCGCTCCTGGCAAAAATCCAGCACAATGCGCAAAATATCCTTGTTTTCCTCCACCCCCAGCACACAGTCCGGCGTTTCAATGATGCTGTGGGTGCGTCCCGCGTAAAAGCCTGCGATCAGCCTTCCGTCCCGGTTTGTCCCGATGGGAAACTGGGCTTTATTGCGGTAGCGGTACGGCGTCGCCATGCCGATAGGTTCTTCCATCACCGCCTCTACCAGATCCGGAGAAAATCCTCCGATCCGGATCAGATTGTTTTTTACTTTACGGTTTTTAAATTCCAGCTGTTTTTCATAGGAAAGGGCCTGCAGCTGGCAGCCGCCGCACTGGCGCGCCACCGGGCAGACCGGCTCCACCCGGTCGGGGGATGGCCGCAGAATTTTTTCCAGCCGCGCGAAAGCATAGCCTTTTTTCACCTTCACAATTCTGGCCTGTACCACGTCCCCGATCAGGGCGTCCTTCACAAAGAGGGCGTAACCGCCGTCCGATACATCCGTTTTCGGCGTCAGGTGTCCGATCCCTTCCCCGTCCGCGCCCATATCCGTGATCGTGACTTCCACCATCTGATTTTTCTGCACATTCATCCGTTCCTACCCTGTCCTTTGCCGCTTCAGTCCAGCAGAGTCATCCGCAGATTCGAGTCAAAGAGCCGGTTAAAGCCCAGCCACCCGGTATCCGCGGTGTTCTCCAGAATTTCCGTAAAGCTCTCCAGCTTGGAATCCGTATAATCCGCCAGATACAGCGCCAGCGCTTCCATGACCGCGGGTTTCTTGGGCGATCCGTACTCATATTCCCCATGATGCGCCAAAATGCAGTGCCGTACCAGAGAGGCCAGCCCGGCCGGGAAGCCGGGGATCAAGCGCACTTTCTCCTGCACCATTTCCGCGCCGATGACAATGTGTCCCAAAAGCTGTCCGTCGTCGGTATAATCGTTTCTGGGGAACGGCGCAATCTCCCGTATCTTGCCGATATCGTGACACATGGCCGCAGTCAGGAGCAGATCGCGCTTTAACATGGGATAGCTTTTGCAGTACTGATCGCACAGCCTGACCACGCCCAGCGTATGCTCCAAAAGTCCCCCCACGAACCCGTGGTGAATGGTTTTGGCCGCCGAGGATCTCTGGAAATCCCGAATAAAATCCTCGTCCTCCACAAAAAAAGCCTCCAGCAGCTTTTTTAAGTACGGATGTCCGATGGTGCCGATATAGTGCAAAAGCTCCTGATACATACCCGGGATCGGCTTCTTGCTCACCGGCAGGTAATCGGCCGGATCGTACTCCCCTTCGCGGCAGAGACGCACCCGCTTCACATTCACCTGCAGCGCCCCCTGGAAACTGACCACATCTCCATATACCTCAATATAATCCAGCACGTCGAAATCGTCGATGCCCGCGCTGTGGGGATCCCAGATTTTGGCGTCCACCGTCCCCGTCTTATCCTGCAAAATCACATTGTCATAGGGCTTCCCGTTTTTGGTCACTGCGGACTGCTTATGCTTACACAGATAAATGTCGGATATCCGATCTCCCTCTTTGTACTCCCTGATATACTTCATCGCCGTTTTTCCTTTCCTTCCCTGCATATTTTCTTTCGGCCGCCCTCAGTCCAGCAGCACGTCTACGGTCATTTCCTGATATTTCTCCGGCCCCTGGCGCATCAGCGTCACCGCCGTCGAGGTGTCCGGCAGAAGATTCATCAGCGCCTCCTGATACTCCGCAAAGGAGTGAATCTCTGTGGCGCCCAGGGCGGTGATCACATCGCCGCTCTGAATGCCCGCCCGCATGGCGGGAGAATCCATCTCAATCTCGGCCACATATGCCCCCAGCGGAACGCCCAGCTCCGTATGGATTTCCTCCGGCACATCGCTGCCGGTGACGCCCATGTGGGGCACACGCGCGCCGTTTGACAGCCGCTCAATTAAAGTACGCAGATCCGCCATGCTGTAGGCGGTCAAAAGATCGCTGCCTTCGCTGTCCGCCCCTTTCCTGTCCGTCGTGCCGGATGGCCGCAGGATCCCGATCACCTGGCCGGACAGATTCACCAGTACCCCGCTGGAATTGGCGGATCCCACCATGTCCGTGGTCAGCAGCCGCACGTTATGATCCACCAGGTTCACCCGGGATTCCGCAGAGGTCACCATCCCGTAAACGAGGGAGGACGGACTGCCCAGCGGCCTTCCCAACGCGATGACGGGCGTGGCGAGAATGCTGCTGCCGGAGCTGCCCAGCACCGCCGTTTTCAGTCCTTCCCGCGTGCTTTCCGGAATATCCTCCAGCAAAACGCTGACAATGGCCAGCCCGGTTTCTTCATCCTGTCCCTTGCGCGTCCCGCTGCAGCGCGTACCGTCCGAAAACACTACCGACAGGCTCTCTACGCCCTCCAGAACAGCGTTATCCGTCAAAACCAGAAGCTCCCGTCCGTTTTCCGCCACAATCAGGCCCGCGGACTGCCCCTGGTTTTCATAAATATTATCGAACCAGTCCATATCCGTCACCACGCCGGTCACCGTCACCATGGATCGGGAGGTCTCCTGCACCAGTCCGTACATCAGCCGGTACAGCCGCTGGTAATCGCTCATTTCCAGTTCTACCTTTTCCACCACGGATTGTATCACTTCGGTCTCCGGCGGCGGCGTTTCCGTTTCCTCCTCCAGGATCATATCCTCGGGACGCATTTCCTCCTCGATGTCCTCCTCCTGCAGTTCCACCGGTTCCGGCTCCTGTTCGGGATAGAGCAGATTGGTAAAAACCGGCTCCAGCACCAGAAAGGTCAGACAGGCGATCAGACCGAAGATCACGGCCATGCTGGCCGTCAGAATCGTCCGCCGAAGCAGCTTTTTGCGGTCCAGGGGCCGTTCCTTCACCTTTTCCTTGATAAATTCAATATCCTGGCTGGTTTGATTTTCTTCCATCCCGCGCTCTCCTTTCCGGCCCTTTTTGCTGATTCTAAGTATACCGCAATCCGGCAGGCGGCACAAGAAAAAGTGCTATCCGTTTTCCCTGCGATGTGTTATGATAGACATATCCCTTGATGACGGCGCGGCCCGCATTTTTCGCGTCCTGCGCGCCCTTCACGTTTTTTGGAGACGATCATGAACGCAAAGGCTTTACGCATACTGGAATATGACAAGGTTCTCTCCATGCTGGAGGCAAAGGCAACCTCCGATCCGGGGCGCGCGCTGTGCCGCGGTCTTTCCCCCATGACGGATCTGGAGGGAATCGAAGCCGCGCAGCAGAATACCGCCGACGCCCTGGCCCGGATTTTCCGGCAGGGAAGCATCAATTTCGGCAGCAATCGTTCCCTGGGCATGAGCCTGCGTTCCCTGGAGATCGGCAGTACCCTGTCCATGGAGGAGCTTCTTCACATTGCCGCCCTTCTGGAAAACACGGCCCGCGTCAGACAATACGGCCGCTCGGAGAAAGAGGAGACGCCGCCCGATTCGCTGACGGCGGAGTTTGACAGCCTGGATCCGCTGCCGTCCCTTTCCGCCGAAATCCGCCGCTGTATCCTGTCGGAGGATGAGATCGCCGATGATGCCAGCGCCAATCTCAAACGGATCCGGCGCAGCATGACGCTCACCGGCGAACGGATCCACAGCCAGCTTACCGGTCTGGTGAACGGCCCGGCCCGCACCTATCTGCAGGACGCGGTGATCACCACCCGGGAGGGACGCTACTGCATCCCGGTCAAGGCCGAGTACAAAGGGCTGGTGCCCGGCATGATCCACGATCAGTCCTCCACCGGTTCCACCTTTTTCATCGAACCGGCCGCCGTGGTGACGCTCAACAACCAGCTGCGCGAACTGGAAATCGAGGAGCAGAAGGAAATTGCGGTCATTCTGGCGAACCTGAGCGCACGGGCGGGAGAATGCGCCATCCAGATTGCGGAGGATCAAAAGATCTTAACGCGCCTGGATTTCATTTTTGCAAAGGCTTCTCTGGCGCTGGATATGAACGCCACGCGGCCTGTTTTCAACCGGGAACACTACATCCGCCTGCGGCAGGGGCGCCATCCCCTGCTGGAGAAAAAGAAGGTGGTTCCCATCGACGTATCGCTGGGGGAAACCTTCGATCTTCTGATTGTCACGGGCCCCAATACGGGCGGCAAAACGGTCTCCCTAAAAACAGTGGGACTGCTTTCCCTGATGGGGCAGGCCGGCCTGCACATTCCGGCCCAGGATCGCTCTGCCCTGTCCGTCTTTACCGAGATTTTTGCGGACATCGGAGACGAACAGAGCATCGAACAGAGTCTGAGCACCTTTTCCTCTCACATGACCAGCATTGTGTCCATCCTGCAGCACGCGGATGAAAATTCCCTGTGTCTGTTCGATGAACTGGGGGCCGGAACCGACCCCACGGAAGGGGCGGCGCTGGCCATTGCCATTTTGAATTTCCTGCATGATCGGGGCATCCGCACCATGGCCACCACGCACTACAGTGAGCTGAAGCTCTACGCGCTTTCCACCGATTTTGTAGAAAACGCCTGCTGCGAATTTGACGTGGAGACGCTGCGTCCCACCTATCGCCTGCTCATCGGCATTCCCGGCAAGAGCAACGCTTTTGCCATTTCCAGAAAGCTGGGGCTCTCCGAGGAAATCATCGAAGCCGCGAAAGCGCAGATCGACGAGCAGGACGTCAGCTTTGAAGACGTTCTTTCCGGCCTGGAGCAGCGCCGGATTGCCATGGAACAGCAGCAGCGCCAAATCGACGCCGACCGGGCGGAAGCGGAACGCCTTCGTAAGCAGCTGCAGGAAAAGAGCGACCGGCTGGAGCAGTCCCGCGACCGGATTCTGCGGGAGGCCAACGAAAAGGCCCGGGATATCCTGCGGGAAGCCAAGGAAACCGCGGACGACACCATACGCATCTTCCAGAAGGCGGGCCCCAACGCGTCCATCCGGGATTTGGAAAAAGCCCGGGAACAGCTGCGCGGCAAAATCGGCGAGAAGGACGCGCACCTTTCCGTCCGGGAAAAGGAGAGGACGGCTCCCGCTCCCAAGCCGGATCAGTTAAAAAAAGGCGATCTGGTGCAGATCCCGTCCATGGGTTTAAAGGGAACGGTCAGCACGCTGCCGGACGCGCGCGGCAATCTGTTCGTCCAATGCGGCATCCTGCGTACCTCGGTTAACGTATCGGATCTGGTCCGCGTGGAGGAAAAGACGATCACGGCGCCCAATCTGCAGCGTTCCGGCACGGGAAAGCTGCGGATGGCCAAGTCCTTTTCCGTTTCCCCGGAAATCAACCTGCTGGGTAAGACCGTGGATGAGGCGCTCTCGGAACTGGACAAATATCTGGACGATGCCTATCTGGCGCACTTAAAAAGCGTGCGCATCGTGCACGGCAAGGGCACCGGCGCGCTGCGGCAGGCTGTACAGAAGCATTTAAAGAAGGTAAAATATGTGAAATCCTACCGCCTGGGCGAATACGGAGAAGGCGACGCAGGCGTGACCATTGCAGAATTTAAGGAGTGAAACCATGGCCAACAAACAGAAGATCCTGATCGTGGACGACGATGCCAATATCGCGGAGCTGATCTCGCTCTATCTTACCAAGGAATGCTTTGATACCCTGATCGTAGGCGACGGGGAGGCCGCGCTGGGCGCGGTAAAAACCTTTGATCCCAACCTGATCCTGCTGGATCTGATGCTGCCCGGCATTGACGGCTATCAGGTCTGCCGGGAGGTGCGCAGCCGTTCCAACGTTCCCATTATCATGCTCTCCGCCAAGGGAGAAATTTTCGACAAGGTGCTGGGGCTGGAGCTGGGCGCGGACGACTATATGGAAAAACCCTTCGATTCCAAGGAGCTGGTGGCCCGCGTAAAGGCGGTGCTGCGCCGCTATAAACCCTCGTCCGGCGCTGCGGTGCGTCCCAGCGTGGAATCGGTGGAATACGACGGGCTGGTGGTAAACAAGACCAACTATTCCGTGCTCTATCTGGGCAGTCCTGTGGATATGCCCCCAAAAGAGCTGGAGCTTTTGTACTTTCTTGCTTCCTCTCCCAACCACGTCTATTCCCGGGAGCAGCTTCTGGATCAGATCTGGGGATACGAATACATCGGGGATACCCGCACGGTGGACGTCCACATCAAGCGGCTGCGGGAAAAGATCAAAGACTATGCCAACTGGCGGATCGCCACTATCTGGGGCATCGGCTATAAATTTGAAGTGCGGTAAAGCCAGGAGGGCCGTCCATGCGTAAAACCCTCTATCTCAAGTTCATACTGGGGTATCTCATCTTCGGCCTTTTCGGGTTCCTTGTGGTGGCCACCTTCGTCTCCGGCATGACGCTGGAACATTTAAAGCGGGAAAAGGCGGATGCCCTCTATCGGGAAGCCACCCTCATTGCCAATACCTATGCGGCGGATCTGTATAACAGCGAAACGTCTCTGGAAGCGGTCAAGGAACAGCTGGACGCGCTGAGCGTCTATCTGTCGGCCGAAATCTGGATCATCAACCCCTCCGGCCGCATGGTCATGACCACTTCCCAGCCGCTGGACGTGGGGCATGAAACGGTGGTGGAAGGCTTTGACGCCACGGCCACGGCCGGTTCCACTTACATCACAGGCAGTTTTTTCGACAGCTTCCCAGAAGAAATGCTGAGCGTTCTGGCTCCCATCACCTCTAACTTCCGCGTGCGCGGCTACGTGGTCATCCACACACAGATGGCTGCCATCCGTGCGTCCAGCGAAAGCCTGCTCAACATTTCCTATATTATGCTGCTGATCTTCTTTCTGCTCTCGCTGATCATTCTGATCTTTTTTACGGAAATGGTCTATCTGCCGCTGCGCAAAATCACGGCCGCCACGGAGCAGTATGCCGCCGGAAATATGCACTACGAGCTTCAGGTGGACAGCGAAGACGAGATCGGCTATCTGGCCGCCTCCCTTTCCGTCATGGCCAGCGAAATCGCCCGCAGCGAAGACAATCAGAAGAAATTCATCGCCAACGTTTCCCACGACTTCCGTTCTCCCTTAACCTCCATCAAGGGTTATCTGGAGGCCATGCAGGACGGCACGATCCCGCCCGAACTGCACGGCAAGTACCTGGGCATCGTGCACAATGAAACGGAACGGCTGATCAAGCTGACCAACAGCCTGCTGACCTTAAATAACCTGAATATGAAAGGCGTGGTGCTGGAGAAATCTTCCTTCGACATCAACCAGGTCATCCGCTCCACGGCCGCCTCCTTTGAGGGAACCTGCAGGCCCAAGCATATCCGCATTGAACTGACGCTGACAGGAGAAACCCTGCCGGTCATTGCCGACAAAAGCAAAATCGAGCAGGTGCTCTACAACCTGCTCGACAACGCCATCAAATTCTCCTATAACGATTCCGCTATCCGGATCGAGACCTCCGAAAAACACGGCAAGGTGTTCGTCTCCGTAAAGGACAGCGGCATCGGCATCCCCAAGGAAAGCCAGAAACTCATTTTCGACCGTTTTTATAAAACGGATCTGTCCCGGGGCAAGGATAAAAAGGGCACCGGTCTGGGGCTGTCCATCACCCGGGAAATCATCCGCGCTCACAACGAAAACATCAATGTCATCAGTACCGAGGGCGTGGGAAGCGAATTTATCTTTTCTCTGCCCGTCGATGAAGCGCAGACGGAATAACCGCCCTGCCTTTTCCCGCCGTTTCTTTTCATGTCTCAAAAATCCGGCGGCGTTCTCCTGCTTTCAGGAAAAGACGTTCCTCCTTTCCCCGGTAACAGAAAAGCGCTTCCATCTTTCGGGGTGCGCACACGCTGCACTCTGTCAGTCTGCCGCCGCGCCATTCCAGATCCACAACAGCGCCGCCTGCTGCCACAAGTCCTTTTACGCTCCCCTCCGTCCAGCGACCGGGCAGCGCCGGAAGCAGAATGGTTCTGTCCTCGTCGCTTTGCAAAAGCATTTCTGCAATCGCCGCTGTGGCGCCGAAATTGCCGTCTATCTGAAAGACGTGTCCCTCTCCCATCGGATGGTTGTCCATCATATTGCAGAACGTGGAAACCGTCCACAGCTTCTCCAAATTTTCCAGCGCCTTATCCCCGTCTCCCAGCCTGGCATAAAAATTTACGATCCAGGCCGCGCTCCATCCGGTGTGGCCGCCGCCGAAGCGCAGCCGCCTTTCCAGCGTTCTGCGGGCCGCTTCCGCCAGTTCCGGGGTCTTGTCCGGCGTGATCTGATGGGACGGGTGGAGCGCGTACAGCTGTGAAATGTGCCGATGTCCCGGCTCTTTTTCCTCATAGTCCTCGCGCCATTCCATAATCTGGCCGTACTTCCCGATTTTCGGCCGCGGCAGACGGCACAGAAGCGTATCGCTCCACGCCAGAAGATCCGTGTCCTTCCCCAGAACCCCGGACGCTTTTTGGTATCCTTCTATCAAATCCGTAAGGATCTGATTGTCCATGCTCACACCGGCGCTCACGTGCCCCTCGGTCCCATCCGGCAGAAGATAGGTATTTTCCGGCGATACGGAAGGACAGGTAACGAAAACGCCGTCGATCTCGATCAGAAAATCACGGAAGAAAAGCACCGCGTCCTCCAGAACCGGATACATCCGCCGCAAAAACGCTTCGTCCCCGGTATACAGATAGTGGGTCCAGATATGGGTGCACAGCCACGCCGCCCCCATGACCCAATAGGTGGCCGGAACATAGATATCCTGGGGCGCACAGTCTCCCCAGATATCCGTATTGTGGTGCGCCACAAACCCCCGGCAGCCGTACATTTCCCGCGCCGTGCGCTTTCCGTTCTCCCACATCCGCATCAGATGGTCGAACAGGGGCAGATGGCACTCGGAAAGGGCGCAGCTCTCCGCCGGCCAGTAGTTCATCTCCGTATTGATGTTGATGGTAAACTTGGAGTCCCAGGCCGGCTCCATGGCTTCGTTCCAGATCCCCTGCAGTGTCGCCGGAAGACTGCCGGGACGGCTGGATGCGATCAGCAGATACCGGCCGTACTGAAAGTAAAGGGAAGCAAAATCGCCGTCAAATCCTTCCCTTCTGCCCCGGGCAAACCGTTCCTCCAGCGATACGTCCCCTGCGTCCTTTCCAATCCGCAGAGAAACACGCCCGTACAGCGCCCGGTAATCTTCCATATGCTTTTGACACACAGTCTCAAAGCCGTCCCGAAAGGCCGCCTGCAGTCTCTTTTCCAGGACACTTTTGTAATCTTTTTCGTAAAAGGATGTTTCGCATCCCACAAAAAGCTCCACCTCCCGCGCGTCCCGGATTACGATCTGTTCTCCCAGCACGCGGATCGTCCCGCCGTGTACGCGGGCGCATACCGCCGCCATCCAGGAAACGCCGCCGTCCCCCAGCGTGCCGTCCATATAAATGGCATTTTCTCCCAGCCTGCCGGCGCGACCGTAAAACCGTTTCCGGGAAAGCATCGCTTCCAGACAAATCGTCCCTCCCGGCACCCGGATGCGCACCGCCATGACCCCGTGGGGATAAGAAGCCAGATATTCCTTTTTCACCCATTTTCCGGCCATCCGGTACTGTTCGGTTACGATCCCCTTTTCCAGATCCAGCGTACGGCGATAGCCTTCCTCCGATCCGGACTCCTTTGGGATCTGCGCTCCGCCCTCTGACGGCATCCGATAGGAAAGCGTCAGATCGCCCAGCGGCTGATAGGGTCTCTGGCTCTGCGGCGTACCGGAAAAAGAAAAGCGCAGCAAATCTTCCGCCTCCGGGATCCGCCCGTCCAGCAGAAGCTGCCGCACCTGTTTGAGATGAGCCCGGGCATCGGGATTGACGCGATCCGCCGGGCCTCCGTACCATATACTGTCCTGATTGAGCGCGATTCTCTCCCGGTTCTGTCCTCCCAGAATCATCGCGCCCAGCCTGCCGTTTCCGACAGGCAGTCCTTCTTCCCACTTTTTTGCGGGATGTGCAAACCACAGTGTTCCCATCCTTACCTCCACTGCAGCCGGTGCAGCTCCCCGCTTCTGCCCAGTCCCAAAAATCCGTTCTGCCGCAGCGCCTCATAGAGTACAATGGCCACGGCGTTGGAAAGGTTGAGGGAACGGATCTGATCCAGCATGGGGATCCGGATACAGGTCTTTTCATGCTCCACCAAAATTTCCTCCGGAATGCCCGCGCTCTCCTTTCCAAACATAAGATAATCGTCGGGCCCAAAGGACACCTCCGAATAGACCGTATGCGCCTTGGTGGTGGCCATCCAGATCCGGGCATGGGGATTTTTTTCACAAAACTCGGTGAAATTCATATACCGGTGCACTTCCAGCTTTTCCCAGTAATCCATGCCCGCCCGCTTAAGCTGCTTTTCACTCAGGGAAAATCCCAGCGGCTCGATCAGATGCAGCGCAGCCCCCACGGCCGCGCAGGTACGTCCGATGTTGCCGGTGTTCTGCGGAATTTCCGGTTGATGTAACACAATGTTGATCATTGCTTTTGTTCCGCCCTCAGTCTGCCGATGAACTGCTCCAGCCTGCTGACGGCAATTTTCAGATTCTCCATGGACTGGGCGTAGGAAATACGCAAAAACCCTTCTCCGCAGTCCCCGAACGCTGTCCCGGGTACTGCCGCCACCTTTTCTTCCTCCAGGAACCGGGTGGCAAATTCCTCGCTGCTCATGCCAAACTCCTTGATGCAGGGGAAGATGTAAAACGCGCCGTAGGGCTCGAAGCAGGGAAGCCCCATCTGCTTGAAGGAATACACCAGGTACCGGCGGCGCTGGTTGTACTGCTCCCGCATCTGCGCCACATCATCGTCCCCGTTTTTCAGCGCCTCCACCGCTGCGTACTGACTGGTGGTGGGCGCGCACATGATGGCAAACTGGTGGATCTTGAGCATCTGTTCCGTGATGTCAGCCGGCGCGCAGGTATAGCCCAGCCGCCATCCGGTCATGGCATAGGCCTTGGAAAACCCGTTGATCAGCACCGTGCGCTCCCGCATACCCGGAATCTGCGCAATGGACACATGCTTGCCTTTATAGGAAAGCTCGGCATAAATTTCATCCGAGATCACAAAAAGATCGTGCTTGAGGACAACCTTGGCGACGGCCTCCAGATCCGCCCGTTCCATAATGGCGCCGGTGGGATTGTTGGGGAAGGGCAGGATCAATACCTTGGTCTTTTCCGTAATGGCATCCTCCAGCTCCTGCGCCGTAAGACGAAATTCATTTTCCGCTTTCAGACTGAGGAGCACCGGAACCGCGTTCGCCAGAATCGCGCAGGGCTCATAGGCGACGAAAGAGGGCTGCGGAATGATCACCTCATCCCGCGGATCGATCATGGCCCGCAGAGCGATGTCAATGGCCTCCGAACCGCCCACGGTTACGATTACCTCCTTCTGATAATCATATTCCAGGTCAAACCGGCGGCACAGATAATTGCAGATCTCCACCTTTAACTCCTTTAACCCGGAATTGGAGGTATAAAAGGTGCGCCCTTTTTCCAGCGAATAAATGCCCTCGTCCCGGATGTGCCAGGGCGTGTCGAAGTCCGGTTCTCCGATACCCAGGGAAATGGCATCGGGCATTTCGCTGACTACATCGAAAAACTTCCGGATGCCGGAGGGCTTTATTCCGACAATTCTTTCCGACAAAGGATTTCTCACGGCGACACCTTCTCTCTGAGATCCTCGTACTGTCTGGCCAGTACGGTCCCGTGATCCTTATATTTTTTCAGAATAAAATGGGTGGCGGTGCTCAGTACGCTTTCCAACGGCGCCAGCTTGTCGGAAACAAAGGCGGAGACCTCCTTTAAGGACTTGCCTTCCAGCGTAATCAGCAGATCGAACCCGCCGGATATCAGATAGACCGCGTTCACCTCCGGATATTTGTAAATGCGTTCCGCAATCCGGTCGAAGCCCTGCCCTCTCTGGGGCGTCACCCGCACCTCAATCAGCGCGGAAACCTTCTCGATGCTGGTCTTCTCCCAGTCAATCAGCGTATGGTAGCCGCAGATGATGCCCTCCGACTCCATGGCCGCCATCTCGTTGACCACATCGATCTCCTCTACGCCCAGGATCACCGCCAGCTCCTTCAGATCAATCCGGCTGTTTTTTTCAATAATCCGCAACAATTCTTCTCTCATTTTTCCTCATTTCCGCCGCCGGTGTGCGCGGCTGTTTGCATATTGACAACAGTGCCCTTTTGAGGCCTGCTTTTTACAGTCCGTCCGGGAAAATCCGATAAATTTCATCCGGCCTCCCCGGTTCCAAAAACCGCTGTTCCTCCCCGTTTTCCACCACTCTGTCTCTGCCGTCTGTCATGCAGCCGATGACGGTGGCGGCCACGCCTTCCGCCGACAGCGCTTCTGTCAGCGCTTCCCCGTCGCGGGTCAGGCACAGCAGGCTCCCGTTTCCCAGCAGACAGTAGGGATTGACGTCCAGGCAGTTACAGATTTCCACCGTTTCCTGCCGGATGGGAATGGCCTTTAACTCCACGCGCAGACCGCTTTTTGCGCGCTCTGCGATCTTCCACAGCGCCCCAAACACGCCGCCCTCCGCCACCTCCTGCACCGGCCCTGCGCCGGATCGTCTGGCGATCCCAGTCTCCTTTGCCACCGACAGGTACCGGGAAAAGGAACCGGCTTCTTCTATCAGATAGGCGGGGTACCGCTGCGCCAGCTGCCGGCCGCACCGCTGTGCCAGTATGGCGGTGCCCTCCAGCCCCGCCCATTTGGTCATGACAATCTGTAAGCCGCTTCCGGATCCGGTTCTTTCTTCCCGGTTTCGGACGCCTACGGCCTGCGCGATTGCCGTGGGCACATAAACCGCTGCTGTCACATGAACGTCCGGGTCAAAAAGATCCGCGCCGGCTTCCAACGCCGCTTCTTTGGCCTCCCGCACGATTTGGCGCAGCTTTGCTTCTTCGGTTTTGGGGGGAAGCAGCAGGGAAAGGGAAATGCCCTGCAGGGCCCTCATGTCAACCGCTCCCCTGTTTGCCGCCGCACAGACCGCATACCGGCCACAGCCCTCTCCGCTGTAAACGGATGCCGCAACCGCCGGAAAATCCCCCGGCATATAAGAAAAACAGGCGCAGGCTTTCTGTTTCGCTGCGCCTGAGGCTCTTTCTTTCTGACACTTTTCCAGTTCTTTTTCCACACAGCGTCCATAGACGCTCCCTGTCACAGTTCCCGCTTTCATGACACGCTCCGTCGCCAACGGCGCTTTTTAGTTCCCTGCTTCCGCGTCCTGCGCCGCCTGCTGCGCGGCCGCCTGCGCCGCGGCGATCTCCGCCAGCTGTTCCTGTGACATGGCCGCCGCTTCCTGCACGGCCTTGATATTGGCCACTACGCTTTTCACCAGACCGGTATCGTTGGTGGCGATGGCGTCCTGTATCATCTGACTGAATCCGGGATCCGACGTGGCGGTTCCCACTGTAACCGTACTGGGGCTCATCTGGTAACTTGAAGTATTGACCACTTCCCGGCTCACCTCTGTCCCGTTTTCCTTTACGACCTTCCACAGCTGCGCCCGGTATCCGATATGCGCCGCGCTGGTATGGATAAAGCCCACCGGCTGGGAAGCGTCCGCCACAATCTGATCCTGTTCCGGCACCTTGCGCTCCAGCACCTCGCTCACATAGCTGACCGTGCGGCCGGGATCCCGGGTCTCCACGCCGTAAATGGTAAAGGTAATCTTTTTGTTTTCCGTATATCCCTCAATGTAAATCGGATATGGAGTATTATTCACAAACTTGAAATCCTTGCCGGAGGACTCCGCAATGGCCGCGTCGGCGGAAGGATCCACATAATTGACAATCATGGAATGGTTGTGCCGCTCGGTCACTTCCAGTTCAGATAACAGCACCGCATTATAGAGCGTGGTGGACACCTGACAGATTCCGCCTCCGATGCTGTCTACCACCTGGCCGTTCAGATAGGATCCTGCCATATAGTAGCCGTTCTCCGAAGAAAACGGTTTGACCGCGTCATAGGCGGAAAAGGTTTCCCCGGGATAAAGGGTGGTGCCGTTTATCAGCCGGCATCCGTTTTCCACGTTCCGGCTGCGGGAAGTCCCGGACGTGGAATAGCTGGTGGTAAAAGCGCCCAGCACATCCTTTACCTGCTGCAGATCCTCCGCCTTTCCCTGCGGTTCTTCTACCGCCATGACCAGATCCACGCTGCCATCCTGCCCATCCCATTGATGGAGCAGATAGTCGGAAATCGCCGCAACGGACGCTTCTTCGTCCACCACGTAGCCGGCCTGCCCCTCCGTCACCCGGAAAACGCCGTCTTCCCGGACAAGCTGCGCATTGACCGCCTCCACGTTAAAGCGGCCGCACTGTTCGGATACAATGCCCGCAATCGCGCTTTTTTCAAAATCCAGCTCTATCTCAAAGTTTTTGCCCTTATATTTCAGATCCTGCAGCGCCTTATAGCGCGCCACAATATTTCCGGTTCTGCCCAGATCCACCGCCTGCTGCACCAGATCCGGATTCTTCCAGACAAGGCCCAGCTGTCCGGCCGTCACGGAAACGCTCTGGCCGTCCGCAGCGCGCAGCGTGATCTTTTTCCCCCTCAGGCCGTTGACGTATTCTGTCAGCGTCTGTTTCGCTTCCTCCTGGGTCATGCCCGCCAAATCCACATCTCCTGCGGTCACGCCCTGCTGTATCCGGTCATTCGGCGCGGCATAACTTCCCTGTCCGGGCGCCAGCGCAAGCCCTGCCGCTAAAATCAGGGCCGATATTACGATCCTTCCTTTGCTCATGCGCACATTCCCCTCCCCCATCCAACGCCTCTACAGCAGCGCAACCAGGGTCGGAATGACCATGGCCAGTACCAGAATAACGATGATGATGGAGGATAGGATCTTCCGCGTCTTTTTATTATGAAAATTCATCATTTCTCACCTCACGGGGGCAAACTGCCCTGCGCCTATTATAATGCAGTCCGGGAACTTTTGCAAGATTGAGTACGGCCCCGGCCGCTCTTTCCTGCCGCCTTCTTTCTGGCCTGATAATCCGGACAGAGCTCCGTCAGAAAACATTCCGCACATTTCGGCGTCGGAGCCTTACAGATCTGCCGTCCCAGCGTAATGATCTGTATGTTATACAAAATCCAGTGATCCTTCGGCAACACCTGCATCAGCTCCATCTCCACCTTGACCGGATCGTCCTCCTTTGTCAGACCCAGCTTTTTGGAAATCCGTTTGACATGTGTGTCCACCACAACGCTGGGCTCATGAAAAATATTCCCGCGGATCACGTTCGCTGTCTTCCGGCCGACCCCCGCCAGGGACGTCAGATCCTCCAGGGAGGACGGCACCTGACCCCCGAATTTTTCCACCAGATCCCTACAGCAGGCTATGATGTTTTTTGCTTTATTATGATAAAAGCCGGTGGAACGGATATCCTGCTCCAGTTCCTGCAGATCCGCGCCTGCAAACGTCTCCACAGACGGGTACTTGCGAAACAGATCCTTCGTCACCATATTGACCCGCGCGTCCGTACACTGCGCGCTTAAAATCGTGGCAATGAGCAGCTGCCACGCGTTTTCGTGGGTCAGATAACAGACGTATTCCGTCCCGTAATGTTCGTCCAGCAAATCCAGAATCGCTTTCGTATGTGCTTTCATTTTTCCTTCCCTCTGCCTTGTATACGGCATTTACAGTTCCACCCGCATCGTCCCGGCATTCTGTGACAACGGATCCCTGTTTTGATAATCGAACAGAATCGCAATCTCTTTTCCGCCCGCACGATCCGAATCAAATTGCTTCAGAAGCGTTCCGGGATCCGCGTCCGGCGGCCAGTCAAACAGTTCCAGATGCGTCATGCGCTGTATCTGCCTGCTGTCCCACTCCTCATAACCGGGCAGATACCGCCGGCATTTTCCCTCCCGGTAAAACGCCCCGATCCGCTCCCGGCCCCTGTCGGAAGGCCCGGCAAACGCCGGCCTGCTTTTGGCGTTCTCCCTGAGATAAAAATCATAGACCGCCAGTTCCCGGTACAGATCCCCACGGGCGGGATCCCGCTGCATGGCAAAATCCAGCAGAATCTGATATCGGTAAGTCCGGGCCGGCTGGCTGAAAAAATAGCCGCCCCTGTCATAAAAATCCGCCAGCGCCTCATAAAACACAAAAGGAGAAGCAAAGCCGGCCTCCAGCGCCCCCAGAAGATGGACAAACTGGCCGCTGTTATAGTACTGCTCCACCATGGTCTCCACTTTTTTTAAGCGGACGATCTCCCCGTAGGAAAGCCAGTCGGTGCGCAGCACCTCGTAGGGCGGCTCTGCCCAGCAGACAATCCCGTATTCCCCTGCCTTCTGCGCCAGTTGAGTTCCCTTCAGGAGCTTTAAAAATCCCAGCTGCAGCTGATGGGGCCGCATCCGGTAGACGGCGTCGAAGGACTCCCGGAACCTCTCCAGTCCCTCATAGGGCAGACCAGCGATCAGATCCAGGTGCAGATGCACGTTCCCTCCTGCCCGGAGCCGTTTTACCGCCTCTGTCAGCCGCTCTATATCGGCCCGCCTTCCCACGGCCCGCAGGGTGGCGGGATTCGTGGACTGTACGCCGATTTCCAGCTGTACCTGGCCGGGGCGCATCTGTCCCAGCAGATTCAGTTCTTCCTCCGTCAGCAGATCCGCCTCCACCTCAAAGTGAAAATTTGTCACGCCGTTATCGTTTTCCAGAAGATAACGCCAGATTTCCACAGCGTGACGGGGATCGCAGTTAAACGTGCGATCCAGAAATTTCACCTGCGCCACGTTCCCGTCCAGGAAAAACCGCAGTTCCTCCTTCACCCGGTCCAGGCTCTTTTGCCGCGTCCCTTCATCCAGCGAAGACAGGCAGTAGGCACAGTGAAAGGGGCATCCGCGGCTGGATTCATAGTAGAGGATCCGGTTCTCAAACACGGCCGGAGGCACATCCCGATAAAAAAACGGCAGCCGATCCATCTCCAGCGGCTTTTGTCGGGGCGTAAAAACCGTCCGTTCCGTCCGGGCGTCCCAGAGCGCCAGCCCCGGGATCCGCCGCAGCGCTTCCCGGTCAGGCGTTTCTTCCTTCCGGTACAGCTCCAGCAGTTCCCAGAACGTTTCTTCCCCTTCGCCGATCAGAACGCCCGCCGCATACGGGGCTTCCCGCAGAACCGCCTGCGCGTCATAGGAAACCTCCGGCCCGCCGAACCAGATAGGAAGGCGCGGCATTACGCTGTGCAGTGCCCCCGCCAGCTCCAGCACCTGCCGCCGGTTCCAGATATAACAGGAAAAGGCCGCAGCGTCCGGTCGCTTTTCGTAAAGATCCGCCAGGATATCCGAAAGCTGCTGGTTGATCGTATATTCGACGATTTCTGTCTCCCCGGCCGCTCTGGCATCCTGCGCTGCGGCATAGGCGCGCAGGCTATACAGCGCGGGATTGGAATGGATATATTTTGCATTCAGTCCGATAAGCAAAAATTTCATGCGCGTCCGTCACACCACCGTATTCCGGGAATCCCGGTTCAGCGTTGCCAGGAACCGGTCAAATGCCGCCTGCCCTTCCTGCGTCCTTTTATAGACGCCGGCATCCTCCAGCACCTGCATGAACACCTTCCCAATCTCTTGTTGTATGATCCCATGGATATTTTCCACGTTTATCTCCGGATATTCGGGCAGAAATTCCTCCACCCAGTCCGCGTGCCCGCGGATCGTCCCGTCGGCCCGAATGTCCGCCCCTGACAAAATCGCCTTTTCCAGCGCCGCCATCTCGTCCTTTAAACGCGCCGGCAGCACGGCCAGGCCCATGACTTCGATCAGACCGATGTTTTCTTTTTTGATATGGTGCAGATTGGCGTGGGGATGGAACACGCCCAGCGGATGCTCCGGTGTGGTAATATTGTTGCGCAGCACCAGATCCAGTTCATATTTTTCGCCGCGTCTGCGGGCAATGGGCGTAACGGTATTGTGGGGCTCCCCGTCCGTTTCGGCAAAGACAAACGCCGCCTCATCGGTATAGCTGCGCCATGCGTTCAAAATCACATCCGCCAGCGCGATCAGCCGCTCCGGATCCTCTCCCTGGATGCGGATGACGGACATGGGCCAGTCGACAATACCGGCCTTTACATCCTCGAACCCGTTTACGCAAAACTGCCGCTCCACCCGCGCCTTTGCCATGGGGAACTCATAGCGGCCTCCCTGGAAGTGATCGTGGCTTAAAATGGATCCTCCCACAATGGGCAGATCCGCGTTGGAGCCCAGAACATAATGCGGAAACTGCCGGACGAAATCGAACAGTCTCACAAAGGTGTCGTGTTCGATTTTCATGGGCGTATGCCGGGAATTGAAAACAATACAGTGCTCATTATAGTAGACATAGGGAGAATACTGAAACCCCCATCTGCTGTTGTGAAGGACCAGCGGAATGATGCGGTGGTTCTGCCGCGCCGGATGATTCAGTCTTCCGGCATATCCCTCGTTCTCCATACACAAAAGGCACTTGGGATACCCGCCCGGCTTTGCCAGCTTCGCCGCCGCAATGGCCTTGGGATCCTTCTCCGGCTTGGACAGGTTAATGGTGATGTCCAAATCTCCGTACCGGGTGGGCGTCACCCACTTTTCATCCTTACAGATACGATAGCGCCGGATATAATCTGTATCCATGCTGAATTTGTAGAAAAAACGGGTGGCCTCCTCCGGCGATTCCCGGTACTTCTCCCAGAACCGGGAAATAATTTCACTGGGACGCCCCACCAGACATCCCATGATTTTTGTATCGAACAAATCGCGGTATCCGATCCCGTCCTCTTTCATGATGCCCTCTGCAACGGCATAGTCCATCATCTTTTCCAGAATGTCCGGCAGCGCCGCTGCCGCGACAGCCTCATCCAGACCGCCGCCCTCCGGCTGCTGCCCGGACGCATATTCATATTCGTCCAGTTCAAACAGCTCCAGCAGGCGGTTTACGGTATAAATCTCATCCTCCGGCTCCACCAGGCCCGTTATCCGTCCATACCGCACAAGATCCCGAATACACTCCTGAATCATTCCGTCCTCCCTCACAGAACCACCGAGCCGCCGCCGATTTCCACCACATAAAAGTCCGCGTCATAACCTATGGTTTCCCGGTATTTCCGGCCCACCTGTTCCTGAAATGTCTCAATGGCCCCATCCTTTACCAGACTGACCGTACAGCCGCCAAAGCCGGCGCCCGTCATACGCGATCCGATGACGCCCTCCACCTTCCACGCCTCCTCTACCAGCGTATCCAGTTCCGGTCCCGTCACCTCATAATCGTCCCGCAGGGAAACGTGGGACGCGTTCATCAGCCTGCCGAACGCCTCAATATCGTTGGCCTTCAGCGCCGCCACCGCCTTGATCGTGCGCTGATTTTCATAGACAGCGTGGCGCGCGCGCCGGACGCGGACCGCGTCCTGAATCGCGCCTTTGTAAGTTTCAAACTGTTCTTCGTCCAGATCGCCCAGCGTCCGGATATCCACTACCTTCTGCAGCTCCGCAAGTGCTGTCTCGCACTCGCTTCTTCGCTCATTGTATTTGGAATCGCCCAGCCCGCGCTTCTTGTTGCTGCAGGAAATGACCAGCTTCGCGCCCTCCAGCGCGATGGGCGCATACTCATATTCCATCGTGGCCGTATCCAGAAAGATCGCGCTGCCTGCCTTCCCCATGGCGATGGCAAACTGATCCATGATGCCGCAGTTGACGCCGTTGTAACAATTCTCCGCATACTGGCCGATCAGCGCCAGATCCTGATTGGACGCCCGGAAACCGTACATATCCCGCAGGATAAAGCCTGTCAGCACCTCCACGGAGGCGGAAGAAGAAAGGCCGGAACCGTTCGGAATATTCCCGAACAACAATAGATCCATGCCGTTGGTCACTTCCATTCCCTTCTGCAAAAAGGCCCAGATCACACCCTTGGGGTAATTTGTCCATCCGGCCTCCCGGGAGGGCTCCAGCTCCTCCAGACTGCTCTCGATAACACCCAGGCTTTCAAAATTCAGGGAGTACATATGTAACGCCCTGTCTTTCCTTTTCCGCGCCACGCCATAGGTGCCAATGGTCAGCGCACAGGGAAAAACGTGTCCGCCGTTGTAATCCGTGTGCTCCCCAATCAGGTTCACCCGGCCCGGAGCGAAATATACCCTGGCTTCCCCGCCTTCCTCTCCGAAAATTTCCCCGAATTTCTCCAAAAGCTGTTGTTTCATACTCCGCCACCTCCGTCAAAATATAACGTCAAAAACCGCCGCCGCTCATGCCTCCCCGGACTGGCCGGTCCCCTGTCGGTCCTGCTTTCGCAGTTCTTCCCTCAGCCTGGCAATTTCAGCGTCCTTTGCTTCCAGTTGAGCGTCCTTTGCCTCCAGCTGGGCGTCCTTTGCCTCCAGCTGAGCGTCCTTTGCTTCCAACTGAGCGTCCTTTGCTTCCAACTGGGCGTCCATTTCCTCCAACTGGGCGTCCATTTCCTCCAGCCGGGCCTCCTTTTCCTGAAGCTCCGCTGTTTTTTGCTCTATCATCTTTTGCTGTTCTTCAATCATATAAACGGCGGTATTCCGATCCATCTGCTGAAGTTCCTTTGAAAACATTTCCATCACCCTCTCCACATTGCTGCACATACGGTAGAGCGTCTCATACATGGCCCGAAAGCGGGGGAATGCCGTGATCAGTTCCATCATTTTCTCCGGACTGTCCTCTGCAAAAAATGTCAGCCATGCCTCCAGATCAGTCTTTATAGGTCTATTTTGCATATGTCTGCGAAAGATGTCAAGCGGGATCATCACATATTCCTGCAGCAGATCCAGGGCAAGTCCGCTGTCAAACACCTGCTTTGCATGATGATAGTACACATCCGGCATCCGCTTAAATTCTGACGGGCTGTTTTCATAGATCACGATCAAAAACACACTCCGGATATCCCGATAGGAAAAGTTCTGTTTCCTTTGATCCCGCACCCGTTTATACTGCCGCAGCAGCATATCACTGGAATAACATGCGCACCGTGCCCCGGGAAACAGATATCCGATTTTCTGAATCTCCACCGTCGCAATCGAACCATCCTCCAATTCTACCACAATATCGGTAATCAGAAGCGATGTCTCGTCTGCAATCCTGGTGGAATCATTGGGCAGAATCCGCAGAATTTTCACCTTTCTCCCCAATACGGTACAAAGGAAATCCTCCAGCCTGGATTTGTCATATTCTACATTCAGAACCTCCTTAAAAAAAGAATCGTAAAGGAGTTTCCACCCTCTTGCACCGGAAGCGTAATCCAGAAAATCTTCTCGCTGCTTCGGACCCCAACTGTCAAACATCCCCTTCAACCGGGAACTCTTTTCAATTTCCGCCATAATTTCTTCCCTTTC
The DNA here is from genome assembly GCA_947630215.1 of uncultured Eisenbergiella sp. Lineage (GTDB taxonomy): Bacteria > Bacillota > Clostridia > Lachnospirales > Lachnospiraceae > Gallintestinimicrobium. The sequence goes on from CANRGX010000041.1 coordinate 21,656, forward strand.
CCTAATCATGGGAAAATACTCCTTCAGACTGCTGTTTTTGCGCATAGGCAGATCCTCCTTTGTGAATTGAATTGTACGATGGGATAAAACCTGATTGTGGAATGAATTTTGAGACGGACGGCCATCCTGCCTGTCCACCGCAAAAGGCAACCCTTCGCTTCTGTGGCGTCTGGTTCAGAACCGTTTCCGGGATTCCGGATTTC
>CANRGX010000042.1 GCA_947630215.1 uncultured Eisenbergiella sp.
AAATGCCAGTGTTTTCTTACCCCTATCATATCGCGGTAAAAGCGGCTTGTAAACACCCACGCCGGAATCCTTAATTTTTTATGAAGTAGGAAAAATTCCTTTCCCGAAAGGATATAAGGGTGTAAGATAAAGAAAAAAACTGCGGTATGGAGGGGAAAATGGAGAAAAAAAACAGAAGCGGGCTGGTTGCGATTGCGGTGGCGTTGATTGCGGCGGCTTCGCTGATTGCCTGTGTGACGATTTTTACCAATGGGTTTGTAGGGTATAAGAAGACGGCGTCCGGCAGCGGACTGACGGCGACGGGATCCGCCAGTATGGATTTCGAGTCGGATTTGATCGTGTGGCGCGGCCGTTTTTCCGCTTACGGGGAAACCACGTCGGCCGCCTACCAGATCATAAAGAACGACGCAAAACAGGTGCGTGAATACCTGCTGGAAAACGGGGTGACGGAGGATGAACTGGTTTTCACTTCCGTTGACTTTAATCAGCGCTACCGCACGGAGTATGATGAAAATGGGAATTATGTCAGGGACTGCCCGGACGGATACGATCTGAATCAGAGCGTGACCATCACCTCCAATGATATTGAAAAGGTAGAGGGGATTTCCCGCGACATTTCAGAGCTGATCGAATCCGGAGTGGAATTTACGTCCTTTTCTCCGGAGTATTACTGCACCAAGCTGGACGAGGTGAAGCTGGAGCTCATTGAAAAGGCCACCGAGAACGCGAAGCAGAGGATCGATATTATGGCGGCGGGCACAGGCTGTCAGGTGGACAAACTTTTGTCCTCCAGCCTGGGTGTTTTTCAGATTACGGCGCAGAACTCCGGTTCCAGAGAGTATACCTATGACGGTGCGTTTGATATCAGTTCACGGTATAAGACGGCAAATATTACAGTACGGCTGAATTATGCTACGCGTTGACAGACAACTGCAGACACCGGTTTCCGGGCGTCCCGAAAGGGGCGCCCGAAGTGATCCGGGGGGAGTTTTCTATAAAAGGGTGCGGCAGTTATCCAATCGTCGGAAAAATATTGCGCCAATCGTCGGAAAACTATCGTAAAGTACATTGGTATGGTGTATAATAGAAGAATACCGGGGAGGAAAAGAGGTGTTCCGAATGAGGTATTACAGAAAAAGAATTGCCGATGATATTCTGAAACGAAAACTGGAAGGAAAGGGCGCTGTGCTGATCGAAGGCCCTAAGTGGTGCGGTAAGACCACAACCGCTGAGCAGATTGCCGCCAGCGTTCTTTATATGGATGAGCCGGAAAAGAAAGAGCAAAATATTGCCATGTCTGAACTGAGCCCCAAACGGTTATTAAAGGGTGCGGCACCGAGACTGATTGACGAATGGCAGCTTGCCCCAAAACTATGGGACGCCATTCGTTTTGAGGTTGATCATCGTGGGGAGACCGGACAGTTTGTACTTACCGGTTCCGCTGTTCCTGCAGATACCAGGGGGATCACACACTCCGGCACCGGCCGTTTTACCTGGCTGACAATGAGGACTATGAGCTTATTTGAATCAGGAGATTCGACGGGCGAAGTCAGCTTAAAAGAGTTGTTTGAGCAGTCGACAGAGCTTGACGGGGGCTCTGATCTGAGTATCGACCGTTTGGCCTTTCTTGTGTGCCGGGGAGGTTGGCCGCAGGCAGTGGATATGCGTGAGGAGATCGCTTTGGATCAGGCGGCAGATTACTACGATGCAGTTGTTCGATCCGATATTAACCGGGCAGACAATGTACAAAAGAATCCGGAAAGAGTTCGTAGGCTCATGCGTTCCTATGCAAGGAATCAGGGCAGTCAGGTGCCCAATACGGTGCTTGCACAGGATATTGCGGCAAACGATGAAGCACCGATGAACGAGGAAACCGTTGCCTCTTATGTCAATGCGCTTCGTAAAATTTTCGTGGTGGAAGATATGCCTGCCTGGAACCCGAATCTGCGGTCAAAAACCGCGATTCGCTCGTCCGATACCCGGTATTACATCGATCCCTCCATCGCCGCTGCGGCGTTGGGCATCGGCCCGAACGACCTGGTAAACGATTTAAGGACTTTCGGTTTCCTGTTTGAAACGCTCTGCATCCGGGATCTTCGCGTTTATGCAGATGCTTTGAACGGAGGGGTTTATCATTACCGGGACAAGGATGGGCAGGAATGCGATGCGGTTATCCATTTGAGAAACGGCAAATACGGTCTGATTGAAATCAAGCTCGGCGGCGACAGGCTTATTGAGGAAGGCGCAAAAAGCCTGCGGTCGATGGTGGCAAAAATTGATACCGATAAGATGAATACGCCGTCTTTTTGTATGGTTTTGACGGGGACCGGTGATTACGCATATCGCCGTCAGGACGGTATCTATGTGGTTCCTATCGGTTGCTTAAAAGACTGATCCGGCAGGGATGGCAACTGCCGGTTGACAAATTTCCAAGCCGGGTTTCTTGCCCGCAATCACCGTTTATGATACTTTTTTCTTAGCCCGATGGCGCCGTCGGCAAATCAAAAATCAACCGGGAGGAAAGAAAAGATGATCTTAGCGGAAAAAATTATACTGCTGCGAAAGAAGAACGGCTGGTCCCAGGAGGAATTGGCACAACAGCTGGCGGTGTCCCGGCAGTCTGTGAGCAAATGGGAGGGCGGCCAGTCCATTCCCGATCTGGATAAGCTGTTGGCGCTGAGCGCGGTCTTTGGCGTGACGGTGGATTATCTGGTGAAGGAGGAGCTGGGAGAAAACAGCATCGAGTATACGGAGGATGGTGCGGAGCTTCAGGAAACGCTGCCCAGGATAACCGTGGAGGAGGCCAATCGTTTTCTGGAGGAATATGCCCGGGCCGCGCGGCAGATCGCACTGGGCGTGTCTTTGTGTATTTTGTCCCCCATCATGCTGATTTTTCTCTGCATGGCCGCAGAAACAGGTTTGTGGGCGTTGTCGGAGGACATGGGAGCCGGGATAGGGACAGGGATCCTGCTTTTGCTGGTGGCCTGCGCGATTCCTCTCTTTATCAAAAACGGGATTGCCCTGGGAAAATATGAGTATATTGAAAAAGAAGATTTTATATCCGAATACGGTGTGGAAGGGATCGTCCGGGACCGGAAGGAAAAATTTGCGCCGGTTTTTTCCGGCGGCATTACCTTTGGCATTACGCTGATCATACTGGGCGTGATCCCACTGCTTCTGGCCGGCGGATTTGGCGCGTCGGATATGATATACACGCTGTTTACCTGCTTTTTACTGGTGCTGATTGCCGTGGCTGTCAACCGGATCGTCCGGGTAGGCATTATCCAGGGGAGCTATCAGCGGCTCCTGCAGGAGGGGGATTATACGAAAAGAGAGAAACGTCTGAACCGGAGATACAGCGCGGTGGGCACGGTCTACTGGTGCGTGGTGACATCCGTCTATCTGGCGGTCAGCTTCAAAGGTTCCCTTTTTGGCGGCGGATGGGGCTGGGACAAAAGCTGGATCATCTGGCCCATAGCGGGCATATTGTATGCGGCGCTGTACGGGCTTTTGCGGATCCTGCAGAAAGACGGATAAAAACGGGATACCGCACAAAGGACATTACAGAAGGTGGTACATAAGGACGATGTCCTCGTAGTGGCCATCCTTCTTAAGAAAGCCGCCGGGGATCGTCCCCAGTTCCACAAAACCCAGCTTTTGATACAGGGACAGGGCCGGATTTGTTTTCACGACGGCGTTGAACTGTAAAATGCGAAAGCCCAGTTCTTTCCCCTTGGCGAGACAGTGACAAATCAGCTGTTCCCCAATATGCTGTCCCCGAAGGTCCTTTCGAACCGCATAGCTGGCGTTGCAGATATGACCGCAGCGGCCCACGTTGTTGGGATGCAGGATATACAGACCCACGACCTGGCCGCTGTCTTTGTCTAAAGCTACAGCGGTGAAGGACTGTGCGTTTAAAAACGACGCGCCGCTCTCGGTATCCAGCGGTTCCGTCTGCGGAAAGGCAATCCCGTCCTCTACCACCTGGTTCCATATGGCTATCGCTTCCGGCAGATCTTGTTTCGTAAGCGCTCTGATTTGGATCTCCATTTCGTATCCTCCTTTGTCAACCGTCCTTATCATACGCAATCGGCGCCGGCATTTCAAGTAGATCTTTAAAACCCCGGGCAGGCATGATAAAATGTCGGTAGACGGTTTGCCGGTGTGAAAAAAGGACATTCTGGAAGGAGGGGCGGCTGTGGAGAAGATGCGGATTGTGCTGCCGGAAGCGGTATCCGGGATTATAAACACCCTGCAGGAGGCGGGATATGAAGCCTGGGCGGTGGGCGGATGTGTACGGGACAGTCTGCTGGGCCGCGTGCCGGACGACTGGGATATCACCACTTCCGCCACGCCCCATCAGGTCAAGGCGCTTTTTGCGCGGACGGTGGATACGGGCATTGCGCACGGAACAGTGACGGTGCTGATCCGTCATGTCGGCTACGAGGTGACCACATACCGCATCGACGGGGAATATGAGGACGGACGGCATCCAAAGGCTGTGTCCTTTACCGCGTCTCTCAGAGAGGATCTGGAGCGCAGGGATTTTACGATCAACGCCATGGCCTATAATGAGCGGCAGGGTCTGGTGGATCTGTTCGGCGGAATTTCGGATATCGAACGCGGGATCCTGCGTTGTGTGGGAGATCCGCAGGAGCGCTTTTTGGAGGACGCTCTGCGCATGATGCGGGCCGTGCGGTTTTCCGCGCAGCTGGGATACGATATCGAGCCTTCAACCGAGGAAGCCATTCGACGGCTTTCGCCGACGCTGGGCCGGATCAGCGCCGAGCGTATTCGGACGGAACTGGTGAAACTGCTGTGCAGCGGTCATCCGGATCGGATCCGCACCTGTTATGAGACCGGGCTGACCGCGGTTTTCTTCCCGGAATTTGACCGGATGATGGAGACACCCCAGCATAACCCCCATCACTGCGGTACGGTGGGGGAGCATGCCATAGGTGTGCTGGGGCATGTGCCGCCGGAAAGGACGCTGCGCCTGGCGGCGCTTCTGCACGATGTGGGAAAACCGGAAACCCGCAGCAGCGACGGGGCCGGGATCGATCATTTTTACGGTCACGCAGAAGCCGGGGCCCGGATCGCCCGGGAAGTCATGCGCAGGCTGAAATTTGACAATGCTGCGACGGATCGCGTGACGCGACTGACGGCGGCCCACGATATCCGGATCGAGCCCGGGAAAAGGGCGATGCGCAAAGCCATGAACCGCCTGGGAGAAGATCTTTTCCCGGATCTGTTTGTTTTAAAGGCGGCGGACATGGAAGCCCAGAGCGATTTTGGAAGGGAGGAAAAACGGGCCCGCCTGGAGCGTATGCGCGCAGATTACGAGGAAATTCTGCGCTGTCAGGACTGCGTTTCTCTGAAAAATCTGGCGGTAAACGGCTCCGATCTCATCGCCGCAGGCATGCGGCCGGGCAGAGAACTGGGCGTCATTTTGCAGGCGCTGCTTGCGGAGGTGCTGGAAGATCCCTCCCGAAACAACAGGGAATATCTTCTAAAGGAGGCATTTCAAATTTCGGGTTCCAGGTAACATAACCGGCCGGATCCTCTCATAAGATAGGTAATACCTAAGAAACGGGAGGAACCGGATGTGAACGACAGAGCGGTGGGCGTGCTGGAAAACTACGATTTCGAGGTGATCCGGATTCAGAAAAGCCGGAACGCCATGCTTTGTGAAACAGATAAGGGTTGGATGATCCTGAAAGAATATAGAGGGCCGATGTTCCGGCTGGAACTGATGGACGGACTGCTGACGCAGACGGCGGAAAACGGGTTTGGGGACGTGGAGCGGCTTGTGCGCAACCGGGAGGGGGCGCTTTTTTGCCGGGATCAGGAGCAGACTCCCTGTATTGTGAAAACCTGGCCGGGCGGCCGGGAGTGCAGCTTAAAGGACGGGCAGGAGTGCCGGGCCGCCATGACTCTGCTGGCCAGGCTGCATTGCGCCATGCGGTTCCCCGAACTGGCCAGACAGGACGGCCTGCGGGCGGTTGGCCTGGGCGCGGAATATGAGAAGCGCAACCGCGAGCTGCGCAAGGTGCGCCGGTATTTAAAGGAAAAAGGACAAAAAACGGTTTTTGAGATCTATCTGCAGCAAAACTTTGATGTTTTTTACGAGGAAGCGCTGCGCGTGACGGAAGATGTAAAAGCATACGGCAGCGTGCTGGACACCGGGGCGTACGAAGCGGACGGCTGTTTCTGCCACGGGGACTATCAGCACCACAATCTGATGTGCGCGGATCGCATGACCGTCGTCAATTTTGAAAAGTTTACGCTGGACTGTCAGATGCGGGATCTGTATCTGTTTTTGCGGAAGCTGCTGGAAAAATCCAACTGGTCGGTTCCGCTGGCACGCGGCCTGCTGGACGTTTATGACAGAGAAAAAAAGCTGACGGCGGCGGATATGCTGCAGCTGTATTACCGCTTTGCGTATCCGGAGAAGTTCTGGAAAATTGTCAATTTCTACTTCAACAGTCAAAAATCATGGATCCCGGGCAGAAATATGGAGAAACTGGAGAAGCTGCTGGCACAAAAAAATGGGAAAAAAGCCTTTTTAGAGCAGACATTTTCGCTGTAACCCTTGACAAATGCGATAAGTACGGGTATAAATAGAATAAGGTGTTCGTGTGGAGTAATCTGCGGGACATTGGACAGAATAAGAGAAAAGAATCATAGGAGGAGTTTATAATGAACAAGATGGAATTAGTTGCTGCTATCGCGGAAGAAGCCAGCTTATCCAAAAAGGATGCGGAAAAAGCGTTAAAGGCTTTCACGGATGTTGTTGCCGGCGAACTGAAGAAGGGCGGAAAGGTTCAGCTTGTTGGCTTCGGTACCTTTGAGGTTTCCGAGCGGGCTGCCAGAGAGGGCAGAAATCCTCAGACCGGCGAGTCGATGCAGATTGCGGCTTCCAAGAACCCTAAGTTCAAGGCTGGCAAGGCACTGAAGGATTCCATTAACTAAGGAAATGGACGAGAGCAGCAGACGCTTCGGCATCTGCTGTTTTTTGTTCGCCAAAAGGCGTCCCATACCGCGCGGCGCCTATTGTATGGAAGAAGGAAGAACCCCATGAGACTGGATAAATATCTGAAGGTGTCGCGTCTGATCAAGCGCAGGACGGTAGCGAATGAAGCCTGCGATGCAGGGCGCGTTTTTGTAAACGGAAAGCAGGCGAAGGCTTCGGCGGAGGTCAAAGCCGGGGATACCATCACGATTTCGTTTGGCAACCGCGAGGTGAAGGTGGAGGTTGTAAGCGTACAGGAGACGGTGCGCAAGGAAGAAGCCAGGGAAATGTTTCGCTATCTGTGACAGACGGGCTGGATCTGCCGGACAGGACAGTCATATTTTGGATCCCATGGCGCGTATACTCTAAAAGAACCGCGGCGCGGCCGCCGTCGGGAAAGGGAGGACGCTATGGAAGAATTGAACGGCAGCAGAAGCAGGCAGCACAGGATCAGCCTGATCAACCGGCAGAGCTGTACTTTGAGCGGTGTTTCGGATGTACTTTCCTTTGATGTGGGAGAAGTGCTGTTGGAAACGGATCAGGGAATGCTGATGATCAAAGGAAGCGATCTGCACGTGAGCCGTCTCACGCTGGAAAAGGGCGAGGTGGATGTGGACGGACGGATTGACAGCCTGACCTATTCGGAAAATATCAGCACGGGCGGCAAGGCGCAATCGCTGTTTGCCCGTCTGTTCGGGTGATCCATGAGCCCCTATATCAGAGAGGAGGGCTGGTTTCTGCTTTCCTCTATCCTGCTGGGCGTCGGGATTACCTTCCTCTATGACTGTCTCAGGATATGCAGGAGAGTGGTCGCGCATGGGACCCTGTGGATTTCCCTGGAAGATTTGATCTATTGGATTTTCGTTTCCTTTTGCATTTTCAACCTGTTTTATTACCAGAATGACGGCGCGTTCCGATGGTTCGCCATTCTGGGGGCGGCGCTGGGCATGCTGTTGTTCCGGCGCACGGTGAGTCCCTTTTTAGTAAAATACGTATCCCTGCTTCTGCTGTGGATCGGCGGGCTTGCGCGAAGGGGACTCGCTTTTTTTGGCGGGCCTCTGCGGCGTTTGGGGAACAGGGCAGAAAAAACTGCGGCCGGAATGGGGCGAAAGGGGAAACAATTTGCACGGATTTTGAAAAAGCGGTTGACTGTGGCCCAAAGAATGGCTAAAATATCCTTAAACAATCGCTTGGGGAAGGGTACTGTAAGGCGGGGAAAATGGTTAGGAGAAAGATCGTTTTTCGGCAGAAAAAGAAACAGAACCGGTTGAGCATGATCATGGTCATGGCGGCCATTTTGCTGCTGCTTGTCGCTGTTTCCTTTAAAAGCGTAGAGCTGCACCAGAAGCGGGCCGCTTATGCGGCGCGGATCGAGCAGCTCAATGCCCAGATCGAGAATGAGACGCAGCGCAGTGCGCAGATCGAAGAATATGAGAAATATACCAAGACGAAGAAGTTTGTGGAGGAAGTGGCAAAGGATAAGCTGGGTCTGGTATATGAAGGAGAGATCATTTTTAAATCCGAGGATTGAGAGGCTATCAAAAAGATGCAGCGCCGCATGACGGCGCTGTTTTTATATCGGAATCTATCCCGTACCGCCGGGAATTGTCACATTTATGGGAGGTAAGACGAACGAAAGAAAGAATTTTTCTCCCCGCTTTGACAAATCCTGCGCGCCGGACAGGCTATACTGGGAGAAAACGCCTGTTGGGCAAAAAGGAGGACGAAAGCTTTGAGGGACAGGATAGAAACCGGGGAACGGCAGACGGACTATCTGCTGGATTACGGCAGAAGAAGGATTTTAAACTGCGCGGACACCTTTGCCGGGCTGGCGGCGGCGTTTGCCGGGATGTGCCCGGCGCAGGAAGGGGAAGCGCAAAAGCTCTGTGACAGGGAGAGCTTATGGCGGGAACGGCAGGCGCGGGAAAACGGAATGGCCTGCGCGTTTTATATGCAGAAGGCGTCCGGCCTGATGCAGGAAGCGGTCTGCCCAAACGTGCGGATTGTGCGGCTGGGCGGCAGGCAGGAAAAACAGATCGTGAAGGCGCTGGCGGGGGAAGGAATTTTGGTTCGGGATATTTGCCTGATCCGGGGACAGGAGGATCGGATCGAACTGTGCGTTTCCCTGTGTACCAGGCGGGATACTACCGTCACTTCCGCCGAACTGGCGGGCTATTTGTCCGTCCTGATGAACGTAAGGCTGGTAGCCCAGAAAAGAAATCCGTATTTTATCGGAAGGGAAACGGTCAACGTCTATTTTGAAGAAGAACCGGCTTTCTGCTATCTGTCCGCCTCCGCGACGGCCGTGCGGGAAAACGAAACGGTGTCCGGGGACAGCTTTTCCTTCTTTGAAGAAGATGGGAAGGTGACGGCCATTCTTTCCGACGGCGTCGGATCGGGAGAAACGGCCGCGGCGGACAGCAGCCGGGTGGTGGATTTGACGGAACGAATGCTGGAAACCGGACTGGATTGCCGGACTACGCTGGAAATGCTGAACGGGATGGCCTGCGCGGGCAATGTGGAAGAACAGATGCCCACGCTGGATCTGTGCCGGATCGATCTGCGAAAAGGAGAGTGCGAGATTGCAAAGGCGGGGGCGGTCAGCACGTACATAAAGCGCGGGGCGCTGGTGGAAAAGATCAGCGCGGATACGCTGCCGCTGGGCCTTTCCCGCGATATGGGGCAGGAACCCATCGTGCGTTCACTGCGGGATCAGGACATGGTGATCCTGCTTTCGGACGGCGCCGTGGACGACTGGTTGTGTATGGACGGCGAATTTTTCATGATGCGCCAGATCGAGCAGCTCACAGTGTCCTCTCCGGTGGAGATGGCGAATTTGCTGCTCCGCCATGCCATCGGGCAGAGCCAGGGGCGGATCCGGGACGATATGACCGTCCTGGTGGCCGGGATCTGGGAAAATCCGCAAAAGAATTGAGGAAACGGGAAAACGGGCGTATAATGAGGGAAACGAAAGAGACGGGACAGCGTGCCATGCTGGAAGAAATCAGAGCCTATATGGAACAATTTCATATGTTTCCCGAGAGCGGATATATCGTGGCAGGGGTGTCCGGCGGCGCGGATTCCCTTTGTCTGCTGCACGCGCTGGCCGGTCTGCGGGAGGACTGCGGGTTTTTGCTGGCCGCGGTTCACGTCAACCACGGCCTGCGGGCGGAGGCGGCGCAGGATGCCGCTTATGTGCGTGCGCTCTGTGAAGCGTGGGACATTCCGTTTTTCCTGATTGAGGAAGATGTGGCGGCGCTTGCGTCCCGGGAGCACCTTTCCTGTGAGGAGGCGGGAAGAAAGGTCAGATACCGCGCTTTTCTTCAGGTGCTGCGTCAGCTGCAGGGGAGCGAAAGCGGAGGTTGCATCGCCGTGGCCCACAACCGGGAGGATCGGGCGGAAACGCTTTTGTTCCATCTGTTTCGGGGAACCGGCCTGCGGGGGATGGGGAGCATCCGTCCCGTGCGGGAGGAAAAAAACGGCGCGCGTATCATCCGGCCGCTTTTGTTCTGCGGACGGGAACGGATCGAAGCATGGCTGGAGAAGGAAGGCATTTCCTGGCGCACGGACAGCACAAATCTGGAGGAACAATTCACCCGAAACAAAATCCGCAACCGGGTTTTGCCTTATGTCCGGAAGGAAATCTGCGTGGGCGCGGGCCAAAATCTGGCCCGGGAGGCACAGCTTCTTTCCGACGCGGCCGGGTTTGTGGAGCGGATGACCCAAGAGGCGCTCTCCCGATGCGCGGTGTGGGAGGAAGCAGACCGGCAGGTCTGTCTGGACACGGCCGCTTTTTTGCGGGAGGATGCGTTTTTGCAGGAGCAGATGCTTTACGATTGTCTCCGGCGGATAGGCGGCGGCCGGGATCTGACGGCGGCCCATGTGGAAGCGGTGGGCAGACTGACAAAACCCGACTGTCAGAGCGGCAGAAGGGTGAGACTGCCCTCCTGCGGCATTCTGGCAAAACGGGAATTTGACCGGGTGAGGCTGTACGCGCTGCCCAAAGGAGCGCTGCCCAAAGGATCCAAAACGGCTGCCGGGCCGGACGGACAAGACGGCAGAGAGGAGGTCTGGCTGCGGATCGGCAGCTGCCGGGTGCCGCGGCTGGGGCAGATCGAGACGCGTCTTTTCCCCAGGCCGGCCGACGGAACGCCTTTTTTGGAAAATATCCCCCAAAAGAAGTATACGAAATGGTTCGATTATGATAAAATAATAGGGCGCGCAACGTTTCGGACGCGGAAAAAGGGCGATTTTCTTACGATTGACAGCGCAGGACATAAAAAGAGCCTGAAGCGGTACCTGATAGAAGAAAAGATTCCCGCCGAACGGAGGGAGGATCTGGTTTTTCTGGCGGACGGCGCGCATGTGATGTGGGTGCCGGGCCATCGGATCAGCCAGGCATATAAGGTGACAGAACAGACGGCTGCGGTTTTGGAGGTTTCCTTAAAAATCAGCGGGAAAGAGGAGGAAGCGCTGTAGCCGATACCAATGAGGAGGAGCGAAAATGGCGGAAAGAGTAGAAGTGATGCTGACAGAAAAAGAAGTGGATGACAGGATCCGGCAGATTGCCGAACAGATCAACCGGGATTACGCGGGCCGACAGGTGCATCTGGTCTGTGTGCTCAAGGGCGGCAGCTTCTTTTTGTGCGAGCTGGCCAAGCGCATTACGGTGCCTGTTTCCCTGGATTTTATGTCGGTTTCCAGCTATGGCGGCGACACCAAGTCCAGCGGCGTGATCCGGATTGTGAAGGATCTGGACGAGCCGCTGAAGGATAAGGATGTGATCGTGGTGGAGGATATTGTGGATTCCGGCAGGACGCTGCGCTATCTGCTGGAGCTGCTTCGCGGAAGGGGGCCCAAAAGCCTTGCTTTGTGCACTTTACTGGACAAACCGGATCGCCGCGTCGTGGACGTGAAGGTGGACTACACCGGCTTTGTCATTCCCGATGAATTTGTGGTAGGCTACGGGCTGGATTACGATCAGCGCTACCGGAACCTGCCCTATATCGGTGTGGTGAAATTTGATTGAAGGGAAAAGAAGGTAAGGAGGATACTGTGAACAAAAACGGCAGAGGAGTGAATCTCGTCATCACCCTGCTGCTCGTCGCCATGCTGCTGTTCTGGTTTTCCGGTTTGCTCAACCGGATGGAGAACACCTGCACCAGGGCGGAGTTTGAGCAGATGCTGAGCGCCGGCGACGTGGCCGGGGTGGTGATTGTGCAGAATAAGGAGGTGCCCACCGGTTCCGCCCGGGTCAGCTTAAAAGACGGCGGGGAAAGGACTCTGGTGGTCACGGACGTCAACGAACTGATCGCACGGCTGGAGGAGGGGAACGTCAATTACGTTTCCGAGGATGTCCCCCAGGAGAACGTATTTCTGACGTCCATTCTGCCCGCGCTGATCATCGCCGGGGGCTTCGTGATCGTATTTATGATGATGAATGCCCAGAATGCCCAGATGAACGGCGGCAGCAGGATGATGAACTTTGGCAAAAGCCGGGCGCGCATGAGCGGCGCCGGCGATACCAAGATCACGCTGAAGGACGTGGCGGGGCTGAAGGAGGAAAAAGAGGATCTGCAGGAGATCGTGGAGTTTTTAAAGGCGCCCGAGAAGTTTACCCGCGTGGGTGCGCGCATTCCCAAGGGGGTGCTGCTGGAGGGCCCTCCCGGCACGGGAAAGACTCTGCTGGCAAAGGCTATCGCGGGAGAAGCGGACGTGCCGTTTTTCTCTATCTCCGGTTCGGATTTTGTGGAAATGTTTGTCGGCGTGGGCGCGTCCCGCGTGCGGGATCTGTTTGAGGAAGCCAAGAAAAACGCGCCCTGTATCGTCTTTATCGACGAGATCGACGCGGTGGCCAGGCGCAGGGGCACCGGAATGGGCGGCGGCCACGACGAGCGCGAGCAGACGCTGAATCAGATGCTGGTGGAAATGGACGGGTTTGGCAGCAACGAGGGCATTATTGTCATGGCGGCTACCAACCGGGTGGATATTCTGGATCCCGCCATTCTGCGGCCGGGCCGTTTTGACCGGAAAATCAGCGTGGGCGCGCCGGATATCGGCGGCCGGGAAGATATTCTGAGAGTACACGCCAAAAACAAGCCGCTGGCGGACGATGTGGACTTAAAGCAGATTGCCCAGACGACGGCGGGCTTTACCGGGGCCGATCTGGAAAATCTTATGAACGAAGCGGCCATTCTGGCGGCCAAGGCGGATCGCGCCTTTGTGATCCAGGAGGATATCCGTGGGGCCTTTGTGAAAGTGGGAATCGGTTCCGAGAAAAAGAGCCGGATCATTTCCGATGCGGAAAAACGGATCACGGCGTACCATGAGGCCGGGCACGCCATTTTATTCCATGTGCTGCCGGATGTGGGGCCGGTTTACTCGGTATCCATCATTCCCACCGGCAGCGGCGCAGCGGGCTATACGATGCCGCTTCCCGAACGGGATGATATGTTCCTGACCAAAGGGCGGATGCTGCAGGAGATCATGGTGTCTCTGGGCGGCAGAATTGCGGAGGAGCTGATCTTTGACGACATCACCACGGGTGCGTCCAGCGACATTAAGAAGGCGACGCAGATTGCGCGCAAGATGGTGACCCGGTTCGGAATGTCCGACAATGTGGGCGTGGTCTGTTATGACGACGATGACGACGAAGTATTTATCGGCCGGGATCTGGCGCATGCCAGGGCGCGCAGCGAGCTGGTCAGCGGCGAGATCGACCGGGAGGTAAAACGGATCATCGACGACTGTTATGCGAAGGCAAAGGCGCTGATCGGCAAGTACGAGACGGTGCTTCATCGCTGTGCCGAACTGTTGCTGCAGAAGGAAAAAATCGGACGCGCGGAGTTTGAGGAGCTGTTTTCCTAAAGAGAATGGGAATATTGCACAAAAAAGAAAGAATAAATTTGTAAATTTTGTGAAAACGAAGGATATACAAAACAGGGGGCTTCTGCTATTATAATACTCGTAACCCCCCAATACATTTAGTTTTTGCTATACCCCATAAGAAGAAATACCTTCTCTAAAAAGGACAGCGTACCCCCGCTGTCTTTTTTATGCAGCAAAGGATTCCGGCGGCGTATGCCCGGAGTGTTTTCGCATAATTTATCCGTCAAATTCCCATACTGGTAAAAACAGATTGGAATGGACGGAGGCAGTATGGATTCTTTATGGTCAGAAAAAAACAGGCTCCCGGAATTTGAACCGCTGCAGGGGGAGGTAAAGACGGATGTGCTCATCATCGGAGGCGGAATGGCGGGCATACTGTGCGCCTGGTTTCTGCAGCAGGAGGGCGTGGATTACCGGCTGGCGGAGGCGGGGCGGATCTGTGGCGGCACCACCTGCAACACCACCGCGAAAATCACGGCGCAGCACGGCCTGATCTATCAGAAGCTGACAGCAGAGTGGGGAGTAGAGCTGGCGTCTTTGTATCTGCACGCCAACCTGCAGGCGGTAGAGCAGTACCGGCAGCTGTGCAAAAAGCTGGACTGCGATTTTTTGGATCAGGACAATTATATCTATTCCCGCAGTGCCCAGGGAAAGCTGGAGCGTGAGATCCGTGCGCTGGAGAAGCTGGGGTATCGGGCCGGTTTTGCGGACGCGCTGGGGCTGCCCTTCTCCGTGGTGGGCGCGGTGCGTTTCCCACAGCAGGCGCAGTTTGATCCGCTGCGCTTTGTGGCGGGAATTGCCGGAGGACTTCGCATTTATGAGAATACGAGGATCGTCTCCGTAAAGGGAAAGCTGGCTATGGCCCAAAACGGGGGAAAAATACAGGCGCAGAAAATGATCTTTGCCACCCATTTTCCCATTGTCAACACCCACGGTCTGTATTTCATGAAAATGTATCAGCAGCGCAGCTATGTCATTGCACTGCAGGATGCCCAGGCGGTGAAGGGGATGTTTTTGGACGAAGACGCGGAAGGGTATTCCTTCCGGAACGCGGACGGACTGTTGCTGCTGGGCGGGGGCGGACACCGCACGGGAAAGGACGGGGGCGGCTGGCAAAAGCTGAGAGATTTTGCGGGACTTTGTTATCCGAAGGCAAAGGAACGGTATGCCTGGGCCGCGCAGGACTGCATCACCCTGGATGGGATTCCCTATATCGGCCGTTACGGGGGCAGGGAACAGGACTGGTATGTGGCCACGGGATTCAACAAGTGGGGCATGACCTCCGCCATGGTGGCGGCGCGGCTTCTGACCGACGCCGTGATGGAACGAAACAACCCCTTTGCGCCGGTTTTTTCCCCGAACCGGCGGATGCTCAAAAAGCCGCTGGCGCAAAACGCGGTGGAAGCCGCGATGGATCTGATGCCTTTTTTTGCGAGGCGCTGTCCCCATATGGGATGCGCGCTGCGGTGGAACGCGGCGGAACACAGCTGGGACTGCCCCTGTCACGGCTCACGGTTTGGGGCGGACGGGGAGCTTTTGGAGGACCCGGCGATAGAAGGACTGTAGATAAAAGAAAGAGGATACCAATGAAAGCGATTGCACATATCCATACGGATTTCAGGGAAAAATTCGGAATCCCCCGCCAGAGTATGCTGGTGCCCGAGCTGGAGGCGGAGGTCGTATTTGAAGCGCCGTACCGCAATCCGGAAGCGGTGCGGGGGCTGGAGCAGTTTTCCCACATCTGGCTTTTATGGGAATTTTCAGAGCATATCCGGGAAGGCTGGACGGCCACGGTACAGCCGCCCCGGCTGGGCGGGAAAAAGCGGATGGGCGTCTTTGCCACCCGTTCGCCGTTCCGTCCCAATCCCATCGGTCTGTCCTGCGTGCGTCTGCTGGAAATCCGCTACACGAAGGATCAGGGGCCAAAGCTCCTTGTGGCCGGCGCGGATCTGCTGGATCATACGCCGATCTATGACATCAAGCCCTATCTTCCGTTGTGCGACTGTCGGCCCGAGGCCACGGAAGGCTATACCCGGCTGACCAAAACGCACCGGCTGCAGGTGGTGTTTCCACCCGAACTGCTGGCGCGTTATCCGGAAGAAAAGCGGGCCGCGGCCTGCGGGATTTTAGAGCAGGATCCGCGCCCCACTTATTTCCAGGCGCCGGATCGCCTGTACGGCGTATCCTTTGCCGGGTTTGACATCAAGTTCCAGGTGTCGGGAGAGGTATTGACCGTCAGCGACGTGGTTCCTATTTAGACCGGATGGCCGCAAAGCCGTGATCCAGATCCGCCAGAATATCGTCGATGTGCTCTGTGCCGATGGACAGACGGACGGTGGTCGGGTAAATGCCCGCTTTGACCAGATCTTTTTCCTCCATCTGGGAGTGGGTGGTGGAAGCGGGATGGATCACCAGCGACTTCATATCCGCCACATTTGCCAGCAAGGAAAACAGCTCCAGGGATTCCGTAAATTTCTTCGCGTCCTCCGAGGTGCCCTTGATCTCAAAGGTAAAGATGGAAGCGCCCCCGTTGGGATAGTAGCGGTCATACAGTTCTTTTTCCCGTCCGGAGGAAAGAGAGGGATGATGCACCCTTTCCACCTGCGGATGGTTCTTCAGATAGTCTACCACCTTCAGCGCGTTTTCCACGTGACGTTCCACCCGGAGAGAAAGGGTTTCCAGTCCCTGCAGCAGCAGGAAGGAGTTAAAGGGAGAAATGCAGGCGCCCAGATCCCGCATCAGGGTGGTGCGGATTTTCATGATGTAGGCCAGGTTGCCGCAGGCTTCGGTAAACCGGATGCCGTGATAGGAAGGGTTGGGAGCGGAAAGACCGGGGAATTTATCGTTCTGTGCCCAGTCGAATTTCCCGCCGTCCACAATGACGCCGCCCATGACCGTGCCGTGCCCGCCAATAAACTTCGTGGCGGAATGCACCACTACGTCCGCGCCGTGCTCCAGCGGGCGGAACAGATAGGGAGTCGCGAACGTATTGTCCACAATCACCGGAATCCCGGCCCGGTGCGCGATTTCGGAAACCGCTTCCAGATCGATGAGATCGGAGTTGGGGTTGCCCAGGGATTCCAGATAAAACAGCTTTGTATTTTCCTGAATGGCGTCCGCGAAATTCTGCGGATCGCTGCCGTCCGCAAAGGTGGTCAGAATGCCGGACTCCGTGAGGGTGTTGGAGAACAGGTTAAAGGTGCCGCCATAGAGCGAAGCGGAGGAAACGATATGATCGCCCGCCCGGGCAATGTTCTGGATGGCATAGGCGATGGCGGCGGAACCGGAAGCCGTGGCCAGCGCGCCCACCCCTCCTTCCAGAGCGGCGATGCGCTTTTCAAACACGTCGCTGGTGGGGTTCATCAGGCGGGAATAAATGTTGCCGCCCTCCGTCAGGGCAAAGCGGTTTGCCGCCTGGGCGGAGTCCTTGAATACATAGGAGGTGGTGGCGTAGATCGGCACCGCCCTGGAGTCTGTGGCGCTGTCGGGCTGTTCCTGTCCCACATGAAGCGCCAGCGTTTCAAATTTGTAATTTTTTTCTGCCATGATGCTGCTCCTTTCTTTTTCTGTTATGTTCTTGCCTTAATTACCCATAAACATATGGAATAAATATGTTAAACGGATTATAGCATGGGGCAGGAGGGCTGTCAATCTCTTTTTTTATTTTTTTCTTTTTCACAAAAACGGCCAAAAACGGGCCGGCAGAATCGGATTTTTGTGCCTGCGGGATTGCAGACGTGCCCGGCGCATGATATGATGAGACGGGAAGCCCGAAGGGGCGGATTTCGATGGGAAACGGTTCTGTTTTGGTTTCCGGCAGAGAAAAAGGAGGAACTATGGTTACGGTAAAGTTGCATCACAACTGGCAGATGCGGCGGGTGGGAGACGACGCTTTCCTTCCGGCCATCGTGCCCGGCAGCGTCTATCATGATCTTCTGGTCAACGGTCAGATGGAAGATCCTTATTACCGGGACAACGAGCTTGCGGCGCTTAGGCTGATGGAGAATGATTTCGAGTATCGGACGGTATTTGATGCTGCAGCGGATCTCCTTTCCGGAGAGGAAATCCTTTTGCGTTTCGATGGGATCGATACGGTGGCCGACATTTATCTGAACGGGGAATGGCTGGCCTATGTGGAAAATATGCACCGGGTCTGGGAATTTCCGGTGAAGGCGCTTTTGCGGGAAAAAGGGAATGAGCTGCGCGTCGTCCTGCATTCTCCCACAAAGTTCATCCGGGAGGCCAATGAAAAGAATCCGATTCTGGGCACCACGGACGCTATGGAGGGGTTCCCGCATCTGCGAAAAGCGCATTGTATGTTCGGCTGGGATTGGGGCCCGCGCCTGCCAGACGCGGGAATCTGGCGGGACGTGCAGCTGATCGCCTTTGACGACGCCCGGATCGACAGCGTTTACATCACCCAGCTGCATGAGGAAGGGAAAGTGACGCTGAAGCTGGACGTGGACGTGGATCGGATCTCGGAGGAGTTTTTGCGGCGGTTCGGGGAGGACGATGAGAAGCTGGAGGGGCTCTCCTTTTGCGTGACGTTGACGGATCCGGACGGCGTGTGCACATACTATGACCGCGACAGCGCCATGGCGGGCATTGAGGTGACGGATCCGCAGCTGTGGTGGCCCAACGGATACGGGGCCCAGCCGCTGTATCAGATCCAGGTGGATCTGCTGAAAGAAACCGGAACTGCGCAGGATACGTCCCCAAAAGCGGCGGTGCTGGACAGCTGGAAGCGGCGGATCGGCCTGCGTACCATGACCATATGCCGGGAAAAGGACGCCTACGGAGAATCCTTCTGCCATGAGGTCAACGGCGTGCGCGTGTTTGCCATGGGCGCGGACTATATCCCGGAGGACAACATCCTTTCCCGGGTGACGCCGGAGCGTACCTATCACCTTTTACTGCAGGCCAAAAATGCCCATCACAACTGTATCCGGGTCTGGGGCGGCGGCCATTATCCTTACGATGCGTTCTGGGACGCCTGCGACGAACTGGGACTGATGGTGTGGCAGGACTTCATGTTTGCCTGCGCGGTCTACGATTTGACAGAGGAGTTTGAGGAAAATATTACAGCGGAATGTATCGATAACATCAAACGGATCCGGCATCACGCTTCTCTGGGGCTGTGGTGCGGCAACAATGAGATGGAAATGTTCGTTCTGCAGGGCGACGGCTGGGTCAACAGGCCGAGTCAGAAAAGCGACTATGTGAAGATGTATGAGTACCTTCTGCCCAAGATCCTGAAGGAATACGATCCCAATACCTTCTACTGGCCCGCTTCTCCCTCCTCGGGCGGCGCATTTGACGAGCCCAACGCAGAGAACCGGGGGGACGTGCATTACTGGGATGTGTGGCACGGCAATAAGCCCATTACGGAGTACCGGAAGTTCTATTTCCGCTATGTGTCGGAATTTGGGTTCCAGTCCTTCCCTTCCCTGAAAACCTGCGAGACCTTTACGCTGCCGGAGGATCGGAACATTTTCTCCTATGTAATGGAGAAACACCAGCGCAATTCTTCCGCCAACGGCAAGATTATGAACTATATGGAGCAGACGTTTTTGTATCCGACCAGCTTTGCGGTGACGCTGTATGCGTCCCAGCTTCTGCAGGCGGAGGCCATCCGGTACGGCGTGGAACATTTCCGGCGGAACCGGGGCCGGTGCATGGGCGCGGTGGTCTGGCAGCTCAACGACTGCTGGCCGGTGGCCAGTTGGTCCTCCATTGACTACTATGGCAGATGGAAAGCCCTGCATTACTATGAAAAACGGTTTTTCGCCCCCATTCTCATATCCTGTGCGGAGGAAGGAATCCTGACCCAGGACACCAATCCCAACGCGCAGCCCTATGAAGTGAAAAAATCCATTCAGCTGAATGTGGCCAACGAAAGCCGCGTACCGGAGCATTTGACGGTGAAGTGGGAGCTTCGTGACGAAAAGGCCGGAATCCTGCGGCAGAAGGAGCAGCAGGTGGATGTGCCGGCGCTGGGATGTGTGTGGCTGGAAAAGGAAGAAATGCCGGACGCGGATCTGTATCGCAATTATGTCAGCTACGCCTGCTATAGGGAAGGGGAATGCCTGTCGGGCGGCACGGTGCTGTTTACGGCGCCCAAGCAGTTTCGGTTCGTGGATCCGAAGCTGTCCGTGCAGGTGGAGGGAGACGAAATTGTGGTGTCCGCCCAGGCCTATGCCCGCAGTGTGGAAATCCTCAACGGAGAGGACGATATGCTGCTTTCGGACAATTACTTCGATATGAACGCCGGACAGCGGCGGGTGAAGATTCTGAAGGGAAAACCGGAGGGGCTTACCGTGCGCAGTGTGTACGATATCCGATAAGTCAGCCTTATCTCCCGCCGTTTGGATCCAGCGCGTCACGGAGTGCATCGCCGATGAAGTTGATCGCGATCACAATACATACGATCACCAGGCCGGGCGGGAGCCAGAGCCAGGGCTGTTTGGTAAGCACGGTCAGCGATTGGGCGCCGTTGAGCATATTACCCAGGCTCGCCGTCGGCGGCTGTACGCCCTGGCCAAGAAAACTGAGGGCCGCTTCGTCCAAAATCGACAGGGCCAGCACGGAGGTGGCATAGACCAGTATGGGCGCCACCGTGTTCGGCAGGATCTCCGAGAACAGGATGTGCCGAAGCGGCATTCCGGCCACGAGGCTGCCTTTGACGAAATTCGTTTCCCTAAGCCCCAGGACGTTGCCCCGCACCAGCCTTGCGATGCCGGGCCAGTCCACGAATCCCAGGATCAGGATGATGTTCCATAAACCGGGCCTGAAAATGGCCGCCGCCACCAGGACCAGCAGTATGTAGGGGAAGGACATTACCATATCGGTAAAGCGCATAATGATCATATCCGCCAGGCCGCCAAAATATCCGGCCACCAGTCCCAACAGCACGCCGATCACTGTGGAGATGGCCGTTGCCATTACGCCCACCAGGAGCGAGATCCTGGTGGCGTACAGCAGTCGGCTGAACATATCCCTGCCGATTTGGTCCGTACCCAGCCAGAAATCCCGGGAGGGGGCCTGCGCGAAGGGGCCTGCGATCTCGTTTGGCTCATAGGGCGCGATAACGGGCGAGAGCAGCGCTGCGCATACGATGACGCCCAGTACGATCAGGCTTACCGCCGCCAGATGGTGGCGGCGGAAACGCCGAAAGACCATATGCAGATAGCTTT
>CANRGX010000043.1 GCA_947630215.1 uncultured Eisenbergiella sp.
TATGGATATTTTGTCCATGGGAATGACCAACGATTATGAAGCCGCCATAGCGGAAGGGGCGACCTGCGTGAGGGTCGGCACCGGTATTTTCGGGGTGCGCAGCATAGACGAGTAGGTTGGCAGGAATCAGAATTTAAGGAGCGATGGATTATGGGAGTGATGGACAAGTTTCTCCACTACATGAAGCTGAACGACGAGGACGAGGAAGGTTATTACGACGACGATTATTATGACGATACGGATGACGCTTCCGCAGAGAATAAGTCCAAGATTCGCAGCATGGCCAAGGGCGAGGATCCTGTGGAGGAGGGAGAGCGTCCCCGCAAGACGACGCCCAAGGTGACACCGATGCGGACTCCCGCCCGCAAAATCGGGGCAAACGGAATGGAAGTCTGTGTGATCAAGCCCACCAGCGTGGAGGAAGCCAGAGAGATCACAGAGACGCTTCTGGCGAACCGGACCGTGGTGCTGAACATGGAAGGGCTGGATGTGGAGATCGCCCAGCGGATCATCGATTTTACATCCGGATCCTGCTACGCCATCAACGGGAATCTGCAGAAGATTTCCCACTTCATTTTCATTATTACCCCTGCCAGCGTCGATATTTCCGGCGATTTCCAGGAGATCCTCAGCGGATCCCTGGATGTGAAGGGCTGAGTGCCTCCAGGAACGCATTTGGCAGAGAACGGACAGGCTGTCCGTTTCCGGTATAAAACTGCATGAGACTTCCTGTTCCGGACGGGACAGGAAGTTTTTCGTGAAAGGAATCTGGGACAGGTTCTCCTGTCCGTCAAAAAGGAGAAAAGGACGACATGGCGGAGAGAATGACGGTTTCTTATCAGAAGAAGCCCTGTTACGATATTCTGTTTACCCGGGGATTTTCAGAACTGAAAGACGAACTGGCCGCCGGCGGAAACTGGGCCGGGCGGAAAGTGTGTATCGTGACCGACAGCAATGTGGGGCCGCTTTACGCCCAGGAGGTACAAAAGACCCTTGCGCCGGTCTTTTCGGCCTGCGAGATCTATGAGATCCCGGCGGGAGAGGAAAACAAAACGCTGGATCAGGTGCGCGGGATCTACGCCTTTTTGATTGAGCACCGCTTTGACCGGCAGGATTTGCTGGCGGCCCTGGGCGGCGGCGTGGTGGGCGATATGACCGGTTTTGCGGCCGCCACCTATCTGCGGGGCGTGGATTTCATCCAGATCCCGACCACCCTGCTTTCCCAGGTGGATTCCAGCATCGGCGGCAAGACGGGCGTGGATTTTGATTCCTATAAAAATATGGTGGGTGCCTTTCATATGCCGCGTCTGGTCTATATGAATCTGGATACCCTTCAGACGCTGGATGCGCGTCAATATTTCAGCGGCTTTGCGGAGGTCATGAAGCAAGGCTTGATCCGGGACAGCCGGTTTTACCAGTGGCTTCTGGCGAATCTCTATGAGATCTGCGACCGGGATCCGGAAACGCTGCTTTCCATGGTGGCAAAAAGCTGTGAAATCAAACGCGGCATCGTGGAACGCGATCCAAAGGAACAGGGGGAGCGGGCGCTTTTGAATTTCGGCCACACCATCGGTCACGCCATAGAGAAGGCCAGCGGCTTTTCCCTTCTGCACGGCGAGTGCGTGGCGCTGGGCTGTGTGGCGGCCGCGTTCCTTTCCTATAAACGGGGACGGATTCCCATGGAGGAATACTATGAGATCCGGGATATGTTCGTTCCCTTCCACCTGCCGATTTCCGCGGATAACCTGGATGCAGAACAGATCCTTGCCTTGACGAAATCGGATAAGAAAATGCGGGCGGGGCAGATCCGTTTCGTACTGCTGGATAAGGTTGGAAAGGCCGTGCTGGAGGATACCGTCTCGGATGAGGAAATCCTTGCGGCCATTGAGGAACTGAATTTTAAGGATGAGGGCTGACGCATGGAAGGGAAAAAAAAGACGCTGTTTTTTTTCGATCTGTGTATAGCCGCCCTGGGCCTTTGGCTGGATCAGTTTACCAAAAACCTGGCGGCTGCCCGTCTCATGGGACAGCCGCCCGTTTCCCTGATTCCTGGCGTTCTGGAACTGCGGTATCTGGAAAATCGGGGCGCCGCCTTTGGTATCCTGCAGAACCAGAAAGTACTGTTTGTGGTCCTGACGGCGGTAGTGTTGGCAGCGCTGCTCATTTTCCTGTGGAAGCTGCCCTCTGCAAAACACTTTTTTTTGCTGCATCTGATGGGAGGATTTCTGGCGGCGGGGGCGCTGGGCAATTTTCTGGATCGGATCCGTCTGGACTATGTGGTGGATTTTATCTATATCAGCCTCATTGATTTTCCCATTTTCAATGTGGCCGATATGTACGTTTCCGGCGTCTGTGTCCTGGGTGTAATCCTGATCTTTTTGGGCCCCTATCAGGAGAAAGATTTTGCGTTTTTGAAGGCGCCGTTGGAACGGCTGAAATTTTGGAGACGGTAAATGGAGCAGGATCTGTTTCGGTTTCAGATAACGGGAGGACAGGAGGAGGAGCGGATCGACAAATGTCTGTCCGATCTGATGGATACCCTGTCCCGTTCTTATATTCAAAGGCTGATCCGGGAGGGGCAGGTGCGGGTGAACGGGATACCCGTCAGAGCCAGCTACCGGGTGAAGACGGACGACGATGTCGCCTTTTTTCTGCCCCGGGCGCAGGAGCCGGAAATTCTGCCGGAGGATATCCCGCTGGACATTCTGTATGAGGACGCCGACGTCCTGGTGGTCAATAAGCCCAAAGGGATGGTGGTCCATCCGGCGGCAGGGCATTACTCGGGTACGCTGGTGAACGCAGTACTGTATCACTGCCGGGGAAATCTTTCCGGCATCAACGGCGTCCTCCGGCCCGGCATTGTGCACCGCATCGACCGGGATACCACCGGCTCCGTCCTTATCTGCAAAAACGACGCTTCGCACCGGTGCATTGCCCGGCAGCTCAAAGAGCATACCATTGTGCGGCGCTACCGCGCCATCGTGCAGGGCAGACTGAAGACAGAGGAGGGCACCGTAGATGCGCCCATCGGCAGGGATCGCAGGGATCGGAAAAAAATGGCGGTCAATCCTGTAGACGGGAAGGATGCGATCACACATTACCGGGTGCTGGAGCGCTTTGACAACTATACCTATGTGGAATGCAGGCTGGAAACCGGACGCACCCATCAGATCCGCGTCCACATGGCCCATATCGGCCATCCGCTGCTGGGCGATACGGTGTACGGGCCGCAGAAACAGCCCTTTTCTCTGGAGGGGCAGACCCTGCACGCCATGATCCTGGGATTTTCCCATCCCAGGACGGGAGAGTATGTGGAAACAATCGCGCCGCTGCCCGTCTATTTTGAGACGCTGCTGCATACGCTGGGAGCCGGGCGAACCGGATCGCCCGCCGCAGATTGTGAAAAATTGATGAAAACTTTATAAAGAAAAAATAGGTATTTTTGTTGAAAAAAATCGTTTGTTGTGGTAGAATAGCTACTGTTATATGGGGTTTTCTGTGTAAAGGCGCAAGCCTTTGACCCGGGAGGGTGTTTCATGAGATTTTATCCGATGAGCGGCAGCGAATCTGACAGGGAGCGTCTGTCGGCCGAATATAAGGCGGGACGCAGGATAGGAAAGATTTCCCTGGGTGAAACCTGGTTCTTTTTCCGTTCTGCCTATCGGATCTATTACATACCTTATACCGATATCCGCAGATATTTCCGGCGGGTGCTTCTGGTTCCGGCCAGAATGTGCTGCGGAAAGGGAGAGCTGGAAGTGGAGTATTTCGTGATCTGTGGGGAGGACGGCGAACTGGCCCAGATCCAGTTGCCGGGATCCCGGGCGGGCAAGGCTCTGATGGAGGATATGGCAAAGCGCGCGCCGGACGCGGCTGTGGGGATGCCGCCGCAATCCCAGGAAGGCTGAAAAAGGGCGCATGGAGAAGACAGTGGAAGAAATCAAAGAGACAAGGACCGCCGCACAGGTGCTGGATACCCTCTTAAAATCCTACAGGCGCTATTACAATGTCCTGACGGAAGGGGTTGAACCTCCTTTTGACGCGGAAGCGGTCTTTCATTCCCATGACGAGCAGTATTTTCTGCTGAAAAGCGCCCGGCTGGCGGAGGCGGATTCCCACGAATACGTGTTTTTTGCCTCCCGGCCTTCCCTGGATCTCAAAGAGGTGCAGGCGCTGGTGGATACAGCCTGGCAGCGGGGCATTTCCCGCGTTTGTCCGCATATGAACCACCGCAGCAGCGATGTGGCGCTGATCCTGCTGGCGGATAAAGTGGATCCGGACGCCATGGAGTATATCAAAAAAGTGAAGCGCTATCAGAGTTACCGTTTCACCCTGCATGGGTGGAGCAGTTTTCAGACGGTTGCAATGGAGACTTCGACGGGAAACCTGACCTGCAACAGGCGGGGGCGGGATCTTGTGAAGCTCTTTCGCAATATAAAAAAATAAAAGGAGAGGTGTTGTTGTTATGACTGCTATCTTAATTATCGTGGCAGCAATCGTTTTGCTCGTGCTGGGCTACGTGTTCTACGGCTCCTGGCTGGCAAAAGAATGGGGAATCGACCCCAACAGAAAGACGCCTGCCGTTGAAATGGAGGATGGGGTGGACTATGTGGCCGCTAAGCCGGCCGTCCTGATGGGCCATCATTTTTCTTCCATCGCAGGTGCCGGCCCCATTAACGGTCCGATTCAGGCTTCCGTTTTTGGATGGCTTCCCGTTTTCTTATGGTGCGTGATCGGCGGTATTTTCTTCGGCGGCCTGCAGGACTTCGGTTCCCTGTTCGCTTCCGTCCGCCACGGCGGCAAATCCGTCGGTGAGATCATCGAGGACTCCATGGGCGACAGGGCAAAGAAGCTGTTTATTGTCTTCGCTCTGCTGGTGCTGATTCTGGTTATCGCGTCCTTCGTGAACGTGGTGGCAGGCACGTTTGCTTCCACGAATCCGCTGGGCTTCACCGGACAGCCCACCGGCAATGAGACCACGGCGATTGTTTCCCTGCTGTTCATCGTGCTGGCGATTGTCTATGGCCTGGTTACCAACCGCTTTGGCGTGAAGACCCTGCCCGCTACCATCGGCGGCATCGTCTGCATCATCCTGATGCTGGTTTTCGGTCTGAACACCGGTTTTGCCATGGGCCGCACGGCGTGGATCGTCCTGATCGGCGCGTACATTACGATTGCATCCCTGGTTCCCGTGTGGATTCTGCTGCAGCCCCGTGACTATCTGTCCAGCTTCCTGCTTTATGCGATGATGGGCGTGGCGCTGATTGGTATTTTCTTCTCCGCCTTCTCCGGAACCGCAACCTTTGAAATCCCGGTGTTTACCGGTTGGAAGACCAGCATCGGCACCCTGTTCCCGGCCCTGTTTATCACCGTGGCCTGCGGCGCCTGCTCCGGTTTCCACAGCCTGATTTCCACCGGTACTTCTTCCAAGCAGCTGGCCAACGAAGCGGATGCCAAGCCCATCGGCTACGGCTCCATGCTGATTGAGTCCGCGCTGGGCATTATCTCCCTGATCGCGGTCGGTATGGTGTTCTCCACCTATACCAGCGGCGGCTTCGGTTCTCCCGCGGTTGCGTTTGCGGCAGGTATCGCCACCATGTTCGGTACGGAGACTTCTGCCGTATACGGTACGGTTTACGCGCTGCTGACCCTGGCGGTTTCCGTGTTCGCGCTGACCAGTCTGGACACCGGTACCCGTCTGAGCCGTTTCATGTTCTCCGAGCTGTTCTTAAAGGACGGCGAAGCTTCCTACAAGGATGCCACCGGCATCCGCAAGGTGCTGACCTATCCTCTGACCGGTACGCTGATCATGGTCGGCATCGGCTGTGTGCTGGGCGGCCTGAGCCTGTCTCAGATTTGGGGTCTGTTCGGCGCTGCCAACCAGCTGCTGGCAGGTATCGCCCTGATGGCGGTTGCCGCATGGCTGGGCAACGTGGGCAAGAACAACAAAATGTTCTTTATCCCCATGGCCTTCATGCTGATTGCCACCATTACCAGCCTGTGCATGACGGTAATCAGCAAGATCAAGCTGATCGCCGGTATGGTTGCCGATTCGACGGCTGCCTGGGGCGACTGGTTCCAGCTGATCTTCGCCGCGGCGATGGTAATTCTGGCTCTTATCCTGGTGGTAGAGGGCATTCAGACTTTCGTGTCCACTGCCAAGAAGGAAAAGAAATAATGTGACATTCCCGGATGGGACAGAGGGCGGGCCGGTTTTCCGGCCCGCTTTTTTTTGGGGATTTTTCTTGACAAATTGTTATGCAGATGCTATATTGTATGCGTGTGCCGCGTAACGAGGTATAAGTATGCCCATGAGGGCGTCACCACAGTTAGCGAGTATCGCCGGTTTTCCGGCGCAGATGGGAGGTGTCCTGAGAATGTACGCAATTATTGCAACAGGTGGCAAGCAGTATAAGGTAGAAGAAGGCAGTGTCCTTAAAGTGGAGAAGCTGGGCGCAGCGGCGGGCG
Organism: uncultured Eisenbergiella sp.; assembly: GCA_947630215.1. Taxonomy (GTDB): domain Bacteria; phylum Bacillota; class Clostridia; order Lachnospirales; family Lachnospiraceae; genus Gallintestinimicrobium. The sequence continues at coordinate 6,469 of CANRGX010000043.1, forward strand.
AAACCGTCACGTTCGACCAGGTGATTGCCGTGAGCGCAGACGGACTGAAGGTCGGCGCGGATGTGGCCGGCGCTACGGTTACGGCGACTGTGCTGGGCGAAGGCAAGGGCAAGAAGGTCATCGTCTACAAGTATAAGAGAAAGACCGGCTATCACAAGAAAAACGGCCACAGACAGGCTTATACGCAGGTCAGAATCGACAAGATCAACGCATGAGCGACAGGGGCCGCATCGTGATATGACGACGGTATTGCTGAAAAAGAAAGACAACAGGTATACAGGATTTTCTCTGAGCGGGCACGCCGGATTTGCGGACAGCGGAAGCGACATTGTATGCAGCGCGATTTCCGTTCTGGTGATCAATTCCATCAACGCGATGGAAGCGCTGGCAGGAGAAAAGATGAAGGTGATATCCGACGAGAAGAAGGGAAGAATAGAAGTATCCTTTCCGGACGCTCCCAACGAGAAGTCACAGCTGATCCTGGATACCATGGTACTGGGCTTACGGAGTGTCCGGGCGCAGTACGGCGGGAACTATCTGGAATTGAAATACGAGGAGGTGTAACTCTCATGTTAAAAATGAACCTTCAGTTTTTCGCTCACAAGAAGGGGGTTGGCTCTACCAAGAACGGCAGAGATTCCGAATCCAAGCGCCTTGGCGCGAAGCGGGCGGACGGCCAGTTTGTGAAAGCCGGCAACATCCTTTACAGACAGCGCGGAACCAAGATTCATCCCGGCATCAATGTGGGGATCGGCGGAGACGATACCCTGTTTGCCAAGGTGGACGGCGTACTGAGATTTGAGCGGAAGGGCAGAGACAAAAAGCAGGCTTCCGTTTATCCTGTAGAACAGTAAAAGACGGACGGATGCCGCGCTTTGCCCGACATCCTGACGTGACGACGATGGGCGGCGTATCCGGACGCCCTGACGTTAGGGAGAAGGCCCCAGACATCGCGTTTGGGGCTTTTTTAAACCGGAATTAAGAGGGCTTACCATGTTTGCAGACAGGGCGAGAATCTTTGTCAGAAGCGGGAAGGGCGGCGATGGGCACGTCTCTTTCCGCAGGGAAAAATTTGTTCCTGCAGGAGGGCCGGACGGCGGTGACGGCGGGAAGGGCGGCGACGTGATCTTTGTGGTGGACGAAGGCCTCAATACGTTGTCCGATTTCCGTCATACCGGGAAATACCGGGCGCAGGACGGGCAGGAGGGCGGAAAGCGCAACTGCCGGGGCAGGGACGGAGAAGACGTGATTCTCAAGGTCCCGGAGGGCACTGTGATCAAGGAGTACAACAGCGGAAAGGTGATCGTGGATATGTCGGGCGAGAACCGCCGTGTCGTCCTGCTCAAAGGGGGCAGGGGCGGCAGCGGAAACCAGCATTACGCCACCAGCACCATGCAGGCCCCCAAGTATGCGCAGCCGGGCCAGCCGGCGCAGGAGCTGGAGCTGGCGCTGGAACTGAAGGTGATTGCGGACGTGGGACTGGTGGGCTTTCCCAACGTGGGAAAATCCACTTTTCTGGCCCGGGTGACAAACGCCAGACCAAAGATTGCCAACTACCCTTTCACCACGCTCAATCCCAATCTTGGCGTGGTGGATCTGGAGGATGCGCGGGGCTTTGTGATCGCCGATATTCCCGGACTCATCGAGGGTGCGTCGGAGGGAGTCGGACTGGGACACGAGTTTCTCCGTCATATCGAACGGACAAAGGTATTGATTCACATTGTCGATGCCGCGGGGCTGGAAGGGCGCGATCCGGTGGCGGACATCTATACCATCAACCGGGAACTGCAGTCCTATCAGGTGGATCTTTCCTGCAAGCCACAGGTCATCGCGGCCAACAAGACAGACGTCCTGTTTTCCATGGACGATTCCCCTCTGCAGCGTATCCGGGAAACCTTTGAGCCGCAGGGGATTCCCGTTTTTCCCATTTCCGCCGTGAGCGGACAGGGAATCCGGGAACTTCTGTACCATGTGCGCGCCATGCTGGATCGGCTGGATGAAAACCCCGTCGTATTTCAGCAGGAGTTTTTCCCGGGACAGATGCTGCCCGATTCAAACGAGCCCTTTACGGTCAGCTACGACGGACAGGCGCAGGAATATGTGGTGGAGGGTCCCCGCATCGAAAAGATGCTGGGCTATACCAACCTGGAATCGGAAAAGGGGTTTGCTTTTTTCCAGAATTTCCTGAAAGAAGCGGGCATTCTGGAAAAGCTGGAGGAACTGGGAATCCGGGAGGGAGATACCGTGCGTATGTACGGGCTTACCTTTGATTACTATAAATAGGAGAAAGAGCAGATGAAAGAATTGACAAGCAAACAGCGGGCCTATTTGTCGGGGCTTGGCAGCGGACTGGAGCCCATCTTTCAGATTGGCAAGTCCAGCCTGACGCCGGAGGTGACCGCGGCCATTTCCGAAGCGTTTAACCGGCGGGAACTGATCAAAATTTCCGTACTGAAAAACTGCGCGGACGATCCGAAGCAGCTTGCGGAAATGGTGGCCGGACGCACCAAATCCACGGTGGTCTGCGTCATCGGTAAAAAGATCGTGCTCTATAAAGAGAGTAAGGATCACAAAAAGATCGAACTGCCGCTATGAACGGGACAAAAGAATCGCCAAAAAAGATCGGTGTCCTGGGCGGCACCTTCAATCCCATACACTTTGGACATCTGCTGCTGGCGGAGCAGGCGCGGCAGACCTTTTGTCTGGATCTGGTGCTTTTGATTCCCAGCGGCCTTTCCTATATGAAAAGGACGCAGGAAATCCTGCCGGGAGAGATACGCCTGGAAATGGCGCGTCTGGCGGCGGCGGACAATCCCTTTTTTTCCGTGTCGGATCTGGAGGTAAAACGCAGCGGCAATTCCTATACCTGCGAAACCCTGCAACAGCTGCACGCCCTTTATGAAGGGGCCAGTCTGTACTATATTGTAGGGGCGGACACGCTGTTTCAGATGGAACAGTGGCGGGAACCGGAGAGCATCTTTTCCGGCTGTATCACGGCGGCCGCTGTGCGGGACGGCATTGCGGACGACAGACTGAAGGAAAAAATCGACTGCCTGCGAAGGACTTACGGCGCGGACATCCGCCTGCTTCCTTCTTTGCATCTTGAAATTTCTTCTTCGGATATCCGCACACGGATCCGGGAGGGCCGTTCCGTCCGTTATCTGGTGCCGGAGAATGTGCGGCAGTTTATCCTGTCCAACGGGCTGTATCGCGGAAAGGAGTTTTCATGAAAGAACCGGATCTGCGAAAAATAAGAAAGGCGATGGAATCCAGGCTGGATCACAAGCGGTATGAGCACACGCTGGGCGTGGCCTATACGGCGGCCGCACTGGCCATGCGGTACGGACAGGACATCCATAACGCCCTGCTGGCGGGCATGCTGCACGACTGCGCCAAGTGCCTGACCAATGAAAAGAGACTGGAGATCTGTGAGAAGCACAACCTGGCCATTACAGAGGCGGAGCGGCGCAATCCCTATCTGCTGCACGCCAAGGTGGGCAGTTTTCTGGCCATGAAAAAATACGGGGTATCGGACAAGGACGTGATCAACGCGATCTTAAATCATACCACAGGGCGCCCGGGTATGTCTGAACTGGAAAAGATTATCTGGATAGCGGACTATATCGAACCCGGAAGGAAACAGGCCCCCCGTCTGGCCGAAATTCGAAAGCTGGCCTTTACGGATCTGGACGGCGCCGTTCTCATGGCGCTGGAGGACACGCTGCACTATCTGCGGGACGGAAAGATCGAGATGGACGATATGACACAGAAAACCTACGAGTATTATAAACGGGAAAGGAAGGGAGCGGACGAATGACACAGGCGGCGGAAATGACCAAAATCGCCATAGCTGCGCTGGAGGATAAGAAGGCGGAGGATATCAGTATTCTGGACATCAGCCAGGTGTCCGTACTGGCCAATTATTTCCTGATTGCCAGCGGAAACAGCAAAATTCAGGTGCAGGCGCTGATTGACAGCGTACAGGAAAAGCTGGGCCGGGCAGGATATGCGCCAAAGAATATCGAGGGATACCGGACAGGCAACTGGGTGCTGATGGACTACGGGGATCTGATCGTACACGTATTCGACCGGCAGAACCGGCTGTTCTATGACCTGGAACGCATCTGGTGCGACGGAAAAAAGCTGGACAAGGAGAGTTTCCTGAAACAGGAAGGAGAGAACGCCTGACATTTCTTATCGGAAAAACAGCAGTTACACTTTCAAACGGCGCGGGATACCCCGCGCCGTTTCATACGTTTCCTATTTAACGATAGATACGGAACACGCCGAACACCTTGCCCAGAATGCGGCAGTCGTCCACGATGATGGGATCCATGGTATCGTTTTCCGGTTGGAGACGGATATGTCCGTTTTCCCGGTAGAAGGTCTTGACCGTGGCGGAATCCTCTACCAGCGCCACGACCATCTGGCCGTTTTTCGCTTCCCGGCAGCTCTGTACGAAGATCTGATCGCCGTCATAGATGCCGGCATTGATCATGGATTCTCCGCGCACTTTCAAAATGAAACTGGGTTCGCCGCCCGGAACAAGCTCGGCAGGGACGGGAAAATAACTCTCGATGTTTTCCTGCGCCAGGATAGGCTGTCCGGCGGCCACATTGCCAATGACGGGAAGGCTCACCATTTCCTTGCGCACCAGCTGGAAGGAATCGTCGCAAATCTCGATGGCGCGCGGTTTCGTCGGATCCCTGCGGATGTAGCCGTTTTTCTCCAGGGTCTCCAGATGGGAGTGGACGGAGGAGGTGGACTTGAGATGAACCGCTTCGCAGATCTCCCGAACCGCAGGCGGATATCCCTTCTTTAAAATCTCGTCCTTGATATATTCCAAAATCTCTTTCTGCTTCGCCGTGATCTTTCCCTGTGCCATGCAAACGCTCCTTTCGGGTGTGGCGGCCGTCTGTTTTACCTGGCTCTTTCGGCCGGCTCCATACTGTATTTCATTCAAATTATATCACGGCAGAAGATAAAAAGCAAACATATATTCCGAAAAAATGTTCGATTTTTTTGAAATAGAAGGTTGACAACAGAAAATATGTTCGATATAATGAGATACATGGAACAGATGTTCGCAACATTTGTTCGGCTGTAGAACGAAAGGGACTGGGAGGAGCAGGAGATGAGAGAGAAAAACAGGCGGCACTTGACCGGAAACAGAAGGCGGATGAGACAGCGCCGGTGCAGGAGAGCCACGTTTTTTGCCGCAGCGGTGTCCCTTACCGTCGGACTGCTTGCCTGCGGATTTACTGCCCGGGCCCAGGGACAGGCGGCGGACAGTTCCCGCAAATACTTTACCAGCATTCTGGTGATGCCGGGAGATACGCTGGAGTCCATCGCTGTCCGCTACGCAGACGAACATTACGATTCCCTGGAGGACTATATCAGGGAAGTCTGTTCCACCAACCATCTGGCACAGCAGGACCACGTGGACGCGGGCGTCTATCTGGTCGTGCCCTATTACGCGCAGGATGCGAAAGCACCTCAGGCGCGCTCCTATCGTCCGGCAGGCTGAAAATCGGCCCGCCGCAGCTTATACTTCACACACATACGGAAAAACCAAAGAAATTCTTTAGAATTTCTTTGGTTTTTTCCATATCCGGCGGAAAGAAATCCGGAATACAATAAACTTGCGGCACGTTTGGACGCCGGGTATAATGGATACGGACCGGCGGCCGGGCCGCCTTTCCTGTAACGGGAAAATGACACAGGAGGATAGCTGCATTGGAGAAAAATCATATTCTGATTGTGGAGGACGATCCCGATATCCGGGACGGCGTGGAGATTTATCTGAAAAACCAGGGATACCTGGTGCGCAAGGCAAACGATGGGGTGGAGGGCCTTTCGCTCATTATGTCGGAGGAAGTGGATCTGGCTATCGTGGATGTCATGATGCCGCGCATGGATGGGATTACGATGATGATGAAGGTGCGGGAAAAAGGATACGATTTCCCCGTTATCATGCTTTCCGCCAAATCCGAGGAACTGGACAAGATCATGGGACTCAATATGGGGGCGGACGATTATATCACCAAGCCCTTTACCCCTCTGGAACTGCTGGCGAGGGTCAACAGTCATCTGCGCCGCTATAACCGCTACAAAGAAGCGCTCTCCAAAAACGAACCGCGTAAGGACACCTATCATGTGCTGGGAGGAATCGAACTAAATGAGGAAACCGTGGAGGTCTTTGTGGACGGCGCGCCTGTGCGGCTGACGCCGCTGGAGTTTAAGATCCTGCTTCTTTTGATGAAAAATCCCGGCCGTGTGTTCAGCGCGGAAGAAATCTATGAGAGGATCTGGAACGAAAAGGCTGTGAATACGGATACCATTATGGTGCATATCCGGAAAATCCGGGAAAAGATCGAAATCGATCCGAAAAATCCGAAATATTTAAAGGTGGTATGGGGCGTTGGATACAAAATGGAAAAACAGTAAGGGGATAAGAAGCGCAGGCGTCCTTTTGGCTGTACTGGGGATCACGGTTCTCTTTATGGCCTGTTTTCCCGTGTTTGAGCGGCGGGCAGAACAGTATTTTGAAGATCCCTTTACCGGAACGGACTTTATCAGCCGATTGTGCGGAGCCAACTATATCCAGTATAAATATCTGAGGGACAGGGTGGATCAGACCGACTGGTCCTACCCGGATCTTTATGTGAAGGATACCCCTCTGGGTACGTTCGGAGAGGGAGAGTGGCAGGGCAGTGTGCAAAACGGAAGCGTCATCTCGGTGCAGGAGAATGTGGTGGAAGGAAGCGATTCCCTGGCGCTGCTGCTGCGCCAGTACAAGCAGGAAACCCTGGAAGAACTGCCCGCCCTGCTTTCCGGGATCCAGGATCTGACGCAGAGAATGGATTACTATGCCCTGGATACGCGGACGGGCGTTTCCATCGGCAACAGCGAACAGGAAGCGCTGCAGCAGATCGCAGAAGGCACAGAGGATCCGAATGCCGTACCGTATGTCTATTATATCTGTTTTTGCTATGACAGCGCCGGGAATCTGGAGAGCAGCCGCGTCCGTGCACCGGGCAGCGGAGACGGACAGGATTTTCTGAAACGGGTGGAGGCAGTTTCCCGCCAGCTCTTTTTTAAGGAGGGCGGATATGACGAATCGGGCAGGCAGACCGTGATGTTTCTGAATTCGGAAAAAAACCAGCGCTATTGCTATGAACTGACGCAGATCGGCCCTGCTTCCGTCCGGATCGTTTACGCCATGACCCAGTCCCAGTACGAGGCCCTGCAGACGCAAATCCAGAGCCTTTTCGAAGGGCCTTCCTACCGTGGGATCGCCTGGGAAAGTTATCAGAAAGCGGGCGTAGGCCATATTTTCCAGGGCTTTTTTGTGCTGTCTGTGCTATTGGGATCCGCTGCAGCCTGGTACTTCAGAAAAAAGACGCCGGGGCAGAGTTCATATCGGCTGGGCATTATGGAAAAACTCCCGCTGGAGCTGCATCTTTTTTCCTGTTTCCTGGTATTGTTTGCCCGGAATTTTGTGTGCCTGCAGATCTGTAATTATCAAAAGGGCTGGTTTTTGCCGAACCTTTCCGGCAATATTCTGGAGCCGCTGGGGCTGGAGGAAATGCGGCTTTTGCTTCTGGGACTGATGCTGTATCTTTTCTTTTTGCTGGCTTTTTTGGAAGGACAGTTCTTTTTTGGATTGTGCCGGTCTGTAAATGCCATCAAACAACACAGTCTGATTTGCCGTTACTGGAACCGGATCTGCCGGTTTGCGCAGTCTTTTTATCGGGATATGCTTTCCTGCGATATCGGCACGGACGCGAGAAAATGGATCCGGAAGCTGGTGCTTCTGAATTTTGCGGCGCTTCTTTTGCTGCTGGGGCTGTTTGGGAGAGCAAACCTCTTTTTTTCGCTGTTCCTTTATTCGGTCATCCTGTATGCTGTGTTGAAGAAATATATCATTGGAGTACAGAAAAAATACCGGGCGCTGCTGGACGCCACCAGCGCCATTGCACAGGGAGATTTTGACATCGCTTTGTCCGGCGATTTCGGCATTTTTGAAAGCTATCATGCACAGCTGGAACAGATTCAGCGGGATTTCAGAAGGGCGGTGGAACAGGAGGTAAAAAGCCAGCGTATGAAGTCCGAACTGATTACCAATGTGTCCCACGATCTCAAAACGCCGCTGACCGCGATTATCACCTATATCAATCTGCTCAAGGAGCCCTCCGTCACGGAGGAACAGAGGCGGGAATATCTGAACATTCTGGATCGAAAAGCTGTCCGGCTGAAGGTGCTGATTGAGGATCTGTTCGAGGTGAGCCAGGCGTCCACTCAGAATATTACGCTGAACTGGGCGGATGTGGATATCGGGAATCTGATGCGCCAGTGCTATCTGGAAAATGAAGATCGCTTTGTGCAGGCGGATCTGGCCGTGAAAATGCTCCTGCCGCAGGAAAAAGTGATCCTCAGACTGGATCCGCAGAAGACATACCGCATTTTTGAAAATCTGTATACCAACATCATCAAATATGCGCTGCCTTCCACCCGCGTTTATATCATGCTCAAGGAGTATGGAGAGGATGTGGCCATAGAGTTAAAGAATATTTCCCGGGTGGAGCTGCAGATAGAACCGGAGGAGCTGATGGAACGTTTTGTGCGGGGAGACAGTGCGCGCAACACGGAGGGCAGCGGACTGGGACTGGCCATTGCCCAGAGCTTCACCGAACTGCAGCATGGGACGCTGCACATCACGCTGGACGGGGATCTGTTCAAGGTGACGCTGTTGTTTCACCGTCCGGAAAAACAAAAAGAGGAGAGTGCGCCGGAGGATTAGGCATCTGTCAGGGCTCCCGCAGCCGCACGCTTTTTGCCGCCTTGCGCTTGTTGTAGTCCTTCATGGCCGCGTAGTGCTTCCGGGTGGTGTTGACGTCCTTGTGTCCCAGTACGTCGGCCACCAGATAAATATCGCCGGTTTCCTGATACAGATTGGTGCCGTAGGTGCTGCGCAGCTTGTGCGGCGTGATCTTTTTGGTGGTGGTGACCAGGGACGTGTATTTTTTGACCATATTTTCCACACTGCGCACCGCCATGCGCCGATTCTGCAGGGAGAGGAAGAAGGCGTCCTCATGGCCCTGTTCCGGAATGATGCGGCGGCGCTGCTCCAGATAGGCGGAGAGCGCCTGTTCCACCTCCCGGCCGAAGTAAACCATATCTTCATAGCCGCCCTTGCGGCGCACTTTGACGGCCATGTTGTTGAAATCCACATCGTTGAGATCCAGTCCCACGCATTCCGAAACGCGGATCCCGGTGCCCAGAAGGAGAGAGAGCATGGCCAGATCCCGCACCTTTGTCTTTTCATGGAATTTGAGCTGGCTTTTGGTCATTTTTGTGCCGGCTTCCACCTGATCCAGCAAAATAGCCACCTCATCCGGATCCAGCCGGATGATCTCTTTTTCGTGCAGCTTTGGCAGATCCACCAGCGTAGCGGCGTTGCCGTCCGTGGTTCCCTGTTTGTAGTAGAAGTCCAAAAAGGTGCGCAGGCTGGCCAGCTTGCGGCGTTTGCCCCGCTCGTCATTGGTGTATTCGCTGCCGTCTTTTACATAGTAAGAGAGGTATTCGGAATAGTTCAGGATATCGTCCTTTTTGATCTGTCTCAGATCCTCCGCCCGGATATCCTGTCTTTCTTTTCCCATGAAATAGGGATGGCACTGTCTGAGAAAATCAAAGAAGACGCCCAGATCATAGGCGTAGGCGATCCGCGTGCGGGATTCCATGGTGTCTTCTATCGAACGGAAAAAATTGCGGCAGAAAGGCGGCAGCGCGTCCACCAGTTCCCGCAGATGCACAATATTGTGTTTCTTGAGTTCTTCATGATATCCCTGATTGGCCATGATCTTCCTCCTTTGCAATGCCCCAGCCGTTCATCCCGTTATTGCGGATGGCGGTAAACATCCGTTCCGTTACGCCCGGGGCTTCCCGGTTGAGCTGCCGTAAAAGCTGCTTGACCGATTCCCGACGGGTGTGTCCGTCCGCCGGACAGGGACTCTTGACCACCGGAAGTCCGTTTTTGTTGACAAAGCCGATCACGTCCGCCTCTTTCATGTAAAGCAGGGGCCGGATGACGGTCAGCCCGGTGCGATCCAGGTAGGTGACCGGGGAAAAGACGTGGAACCGCCCTTCATAGATCAGGGAGAGGAGCATGGTTTCCACCACATCGTCCCGATGATGGGCATAGGCCACTTTGTTGCAGCCAAGATCGCGGACCAGGTCGTTGAGCGCTCCTTTGCGCATTTTGGCACACAGGGCGCAGGGATTGGATTCCTTGCGTTCCTCAAAGATGACAGCCGCAATATCGGTGTGCACGATGGTGCAGGGGACTTGCAGCTGCCTGCAGAAGCTCTCTATTTTGCCCAAATCCAGATTTTCAAACCCCAGGTCTACCGTTACCGCATGAAGGGAAAACGGGTGCGGATAAAAGCGTTTCAGCGCGTTTAAGGCGCACAGCAGCGTCAGGGAGTCCTTCCCGCCGGAAACGCCCACCGCGATCCGGTCGCCGTCCTGTATCATATGATAATCGTCGATTGCCCGCCGCACCTGGCTTAATACCTGCTGCAGTTTCATGCCGCGTCTTTCCTTTCGTCCGTCGCTTACCCTACAGACAGTATACTATTTCTCAGGAAATTTTTCATCAAAAAATTCTTTCTTTTTCCGGATCCATGTTATAATGAATCTGTAGGATATCTGAAAATACGGGGGAGGCGTCTGTATGAAATTCCGCTGGGATAAAAAATATCTGTACTGGGGCATAACGGCTTTGCTTGTGATCATGGGAGGGATCGCCTTTTATTACCTGATTTTCCACAGCAACTCTCTGATTCACAATCTGCTGCGGATCGTAGAGGTTTCCATGCCTATCATCGACGGGCTGATCCTGGCGTATCTGATGTGGCCCATTCTGCATTTCCTGGAAACGAAGCTCCTGTTTCCCTTCAAGGATTTCCTTCTGGAAAAGCGGCCTGCCTGGAAAGCGAAGGAGGACAAAATCCGGAAGGCCTGCAGAGGGATTTCCATTTTTCTGACGCTGTGTTTTGTGCTGTTTCTCATCTACGCCTTTTTCCATTTCATCATTCCGCAGCTTGCCGCCAGCCTGCGCAGCATTGTGGTGCAGTTTCCCACTTATATCCTCAATTTCCGCAGCTGGCTGGAATGGCTCCTGGCGCGGTATCCGGAAATCGAGGACACGGCGGCGGATCTGCTGAACAATTATTCGCCGGAACTGACCAGCCGGATCAGCGCCCTGATTCCACGGATGAATTCTCTGGTCATGACCCTTTCCGAGAGCATGATAGGACTGGCCCGTTCCCTTTGGAACCTGATCATCGGCCTGATCATTTCCGTCTATCTGCTGGGGAACAAGGAGCGGTTCTTAAGTCAGGCCAAAAAGGCGGTGTACGCGCTTTTGGAAACAAAGCATGCCAACGGTCTGGTGGAAAACGCGCGGCTGATTGACGCAACCTTCGGCGGCTTTCTCATCGGCAAACTCCTGGATTCCGCCATTATCGGTCTGATTTGCTTCGTGGTGGTCACTATCATGGGAATGCCTTATCCCATGCTTTTGAGCGTGATTGTGGGCGTAACCAATATCATTCCTTTTTTCGGCCCCTTCATCGGGGCGGTTCCCTGCGCGTTTCTGATTCTGGTGGTGAGCCCCATGAAAAGCCTGTATTTTATTATTTTTATTCTCATTTTGCAGCAGTTTGACGGGAATTTCCTCGGGCCCAAGATTCTGGGTGACAGAACCGGGCTGTCCGGCTTCTGGGTCATTTTTTCCATCACCTTATTCAGCGGATTTTTCGGCGTATGGGGTATGGTTCTAGGCGTTCCGGCTTTTGCGGTATTTTACACGCTATGCAAACGCAAAATCGAGCATAATCTGAAAAAGAAGGGTATGCCGGTGGGGACGGAGGAGTACCGGCAGCTGGATCTGGTGGACGACAGAACCGGCGCCTTTGTAATGCTGAAGGAAAATGAACCCAAAAAGGACGCCAGACTGTCAGAGCACTGGAAAAAGCGGCTCCGGGATGCTTTGCGGGAAGAAGACCCGAAACAACCGAAGCCATAATTTGTTAATTTATTATCAATCCAAAATTAGGAGAGAAGCAGATGAGATTTGTGATACAGCGGGTACAAGAAGCCGGTGTTTCCATCGAAGGAAAGCAAGAAGCCCGGATCGAAAAGGGACTGCTTGTGCTGATTGGCGTCTGTGACGCGGATACCACGCAGACGGCCGATAAAATGACGCGTAAGCTGTTGGGCCTGCGGATCTTTGAGGATACGGCCGGAAAAACCAATTTGTCCATACAGGACGTAAACGGCCAGATTCTTTTGGTTCCGCAATTTACCCTGTACGCGGACTGCAGAAAGGGAAACCGTCCTTCGTTTCAAAAGGCAGGCGACCCTGCCGGCGCAAACCGTTTATTTGAATACATCGTTTCTTTGTGCAGAAAAGAAATCCCGGTGACAGAAACCGGCGTATTCGGTGCGGATATGAAGGTTTCCCTGATCAACGACGGGCCTTTTACCATATTATTAGATTCGGAGGAATTAGCGGAAGGAAGAAAAGGCGGATTATAAAAAACAGAAAAAAGTTACTGTAAAAAATCGCAAAATAAAAGACGCCTATCCCTCCCATGATTACCAGCAGGGCCGTTATGCACCAGTACAGATATTTTTTAACCCAGCGGAATTTCATACAGACGCCTCCCCATATTCTCAGATATCCTTCAAATTTATTATAACATGGATCAAGAAGCGGTGGAAAGGACGATTTTTGGCGCTAACTATTCGTTAAACTTGCGTTTTGCGCATAGTTGGATTTCGGATAAACCACTTCTGTTTCTCTCTAAAATGTCTCAACAAATGGGAATTTCTTTTTTTGAGACAAAATATTTCATTGGTTTCTTTAGATGATTTCTTAGAAAAAGAGCCCGCAAAAAACGGGCTCTCATTTTATAAACCATACTTCTTGTAAAATTCTTCCCGAACCTGTACGTCATTTATGACGACAAAAACCTGTTCGGTTTCCCCTGCCGCATTCATTTTCATGAGCAGACTGGCCAGACGGTTTT
>CANRGX010000044.1 GCA_947630215.1 uncultured Eisenbergiella sp.
GCATATGATTCGATTTCTCTGTATTGCCGTTTTTGTCATTCTCTTTCTGATTCTGAGCATCCCGCTTCTGATCGCAGAATGGATCCTCGGCAAATTCAACATGGATCTGAAAAACCGCAGCAGCCTCGCCATTGTGAACTGGGCCTTCCGGCGCTGTCTTGCCATTGCCGGCACCCAAATCACCTATCTGGGCGAGGATCGGATCCCGTCGGACACGCCGGTATTGTATGTGGGGAACCATCGAAGCTATTTCGATATTCTCATCACCTATGTCCGGGTTCTGCGTCCCACCGGCTACATCGCCAAGAAGGAAATGCTGCGCTATCCCCTGCTGGTCAACTGGATGAAAAATCTGCACTGTCTTTTCCTGGATCGCAGCGATCTGAAAGAGGGTATGAAAACCATCCTGGCCGCCATCGATAAGATGAAATCCGGCATCTCCATCTGTGTTTTCCCGGAGGGCACGCGCAACAGGCAGGCGGACACCTTCCTGCCCTTCCACGCCGGGAGCTTAAAGATTGCGGAAAAGGCAAAATGCCCCATCGTCCCCATGGCCATCGTCAACGCCGGAGACATTTTCGAGGATCATCTGCCGAAGATCAAAAAGACAAAGGTCGTCGTGGAATACGGCAGCCCGATCTGGCCGGATCGGATGGATCGGGAACAGAGACGGGGCCTGAACGACGTCGTGGTAGAAAAAATCAAGGAAATGTATTTCAAAAACAAGGAGCAGTTCTTTGGTTCAGACTGACGTCCGGGCCGCAGGATCTACGCGAAATCCTGATGGATCAGAACGTCCACTACCTTTTCAAAGCCCATACCGTGGGACGCCTTGATCAGCACACAGTCCCCCGTTTGCAGGCGGCAGGAAAGATCCGCCAAAAGCGTCTCTCTGTCGGCGTAATGAAAAACCTCCGCCATGCCCGCCTCCTTCGCGGCTTCATACATATTCCTGGAAAGCCTGCCCGCACACAGAAGGCAGTCCACCTGATTCTGCGCTGCATATCGTCCAATCTGGGCATGCAGCAATTCCTCCTGCTCTCCCAGTTCAAACATATCCCCCAGCACGGCAACCTTTCTTCCGTCCGCCAGCTTCAACAGATCGAGGGCGGCCTTTACGGAAACGGGGTTTGCGTTATAACAGTCGTCTATGAGGACAAGTCCGCCGGATCGCAGCAGCCGTCCCCTCCCCTTTACCGCCTGCACGGAGGCGATGCCGTCCGCAATCTGCTGCAGGGAAAGCCCCATCAAAACGCCCACCGCCGCGGCCGCCAGCGCGTTCTGCACCATATGAATCCCCGGCAGCGGCACCTCTGCCCGAATCTCCTGTCCGTCCGCATGGATCGTGACAGCGCTGCCGAACAGGCCTCTGTTTTCTATATCCGTCCCGTATATCTCATTCTTTTCCGCCGAAAATCCGAACCGCAGCGGCCGGATCCCTCTGACCTGCCGTATGGTTTCCAGTTTATCGTCGTCCCCGAACAGGCAGATGCTCCCTTCCGGGTTCATAAAGTCGAAAATCTCCGATTTTGCCTGCAGGATCCCGTCCCGGCTGCCCAGATTTTCCAAATGGCACTGTCCAATATTGGTAATGACGCAAATATCCGGCTTTGCGATTTCACTTAACCGGTGCATTTCCCCAAAATGGTTCATCCCCATCTCCACCACGGCCGCCTGGGTATCTTCCGGCATGGAGAGCAGCGTCAGGGGGACGCCCACCTCATTGTTGTAATTGCCTTCCGTCTTATGGATTTTATACTTTTGGGCCAAAACCGCCGCCACAAACTCCTTGGTGCTGGTCTTCCCCACGCTGCCCGTGATCCCCACCACGGAAACCGGAAGCTGCTCCCGATAGAATGCCGCGGCCGCCCGCAGGGCTGCAAAGCTGTCCTTTACCACGATGCACGGCCCCGGCAGCGGGTTCGGCTCCTTTTCGCAGATGACGCCGATGGCGCCCTTTTCAAACACTTCCGGAATAAAGGTATGTCCGTCTGCCCGCTCTCCCGCCGTGGCGACAAAAACATAGCCGGGACAGACCTTGCGGGAATCCAGGACAATGCCTGCCGCCTCCCGGGACGCCGCGGCACGAATGGCCGCCATCGCGTTTTTCGGGCAGGCTTCCCCTGCATCTGTACCGGCCGGTACCAAAAACCTTCCCTGACAGACCCTTGCCAGATTCCATAACGTCATATTTTTCATGTCAGACTCCTGTCAGTTTTCAAAAGCCATGTCGAGAATCTTCTGGCAGAGCTGATCGTATCCGATCCCCACCGCCGCCGCCTCCTGCGGAATCAGGGAGGTGGGCGTCATGCCCGGCAGCGTATTGGCCTCCAGGCAGTAGGGATTGCCCTGCTCATCCAGCATAAAATCCATGCGGGCATACTTCTTTAGGTGCAAAACTTCAAATACCTTCTCCGAAATTTCCTGGATCCGCCGGGTCGTGGTTTCGTCCAGCGGCGCGGGACAGATGTCCACCGTGCTCCCCGGCTGATATTTATTCTTATAATCATAAAAGCCTTCTCTGGGAGAAATTTCCACAATGGGCAGCGCTTTTCCCGCCAGCACGCAGCAGGTCATTTCCCTGCCCCGGATATACCGCTCCACGATCACTTCGTCCCCATAGGAAAACGCGGCCGTAAGCGCCGCCTCATAGTCCTTCTCCTCCCTCACGATGTAAACGCCGATGGAGGAACCTCCCGTACATACCTTCACCACTCTCGGATAGGGCACCGGTACATTTTTTCTTTCTCCCCTCTTTAAAACCACGCCCGCAGGGGTCGGAATCCCGTTTGCGGCAAACAGTTCCTTGGCCAGCCCCTTGTTCATGGCCAGCGCGCTGCTCAGATAATCCGTCCCCGTATAACGGATACCCAGCAGATCGAAGGCCGCCTGCAGCCTGCCGTTCTCCCCGTCCTCCCCGTGCAGGCTGAGAAAAACCACATCCGCCATCTGGCAGATGCGGATCACATTGGGGCCGAAATAGCTTTTCCCGCCGTCTGAACGCAGCGCCTTCACGGCGCCGATATCCGGATTACTTTTTTGAATCTCTCCGATATTCCGGGCGAAATCCTCCCTGCTGTCAAAAATGCCCTCGATATCCTCCCTCTGTATGCCAAGATAGACGTCCAGCAAAACCGTCTGGTGCCCCAGCCGTTTCATCGCCTGATAGATCAGCTTGCCGGAGCTGAGGGAAACATCCCGTTCCGTGCTGATGCCGCCTGCCAATACCACTACCTTCATCCAATTCTCCCTTTCCTGCTGCGCAAAGTTTCTTTTCTCTATAGTATACGCGCAAAATGGCGCAGTGTAAAGGGGAAATCATCTGCACAGGCCACGCATCCGTCTCACAGCAGCGCGCACACCGCCTGAAAAACCCGGACTTCACAGAGTTTTTCCCGCATATCCCCGCTCTCCCGATCCAGGCGCACCGTCACCACATTTCCCGTCTCCTGATTGGTGATCACGGCCATATCGCCGGCGGGCAGAAGGCAGAAATGCCTGGGCTGCGCCCCATAGGAAGGAAACCACCTGGCACGATCCAGCGCGCCGTCCTCCCTTACGTCATACACCACAATGCTGTCGTGCCCCCGGTTGGAAGCATAGACGTGTTTCCCGTTGGGGGAATAGTGCACATCCGCGGCGTCGTTGTGCCCGGAAAAGTCCGGCGGCAGCATATGCACCCGGGAAACCTCCCGGCCCAGCCGCCCGTTTTCCACCCGATACGTCACACAGAAACCGGATAACTGCATCAGTACCGTCACATACCGGCCGTCCGGGGAAAATGCGGCGTGCCGCGGCCCGTCCCCCGGCGCGGTCTTTACCGTCTGCACCGCCGCTGCTGTGCCGTCCTCCCTTTTTCCTTCGTAGACCGTGAGCGTATCGCTGCCCAGGTCGCAGATCAAAAAGCGCCCGCCGTCTCCAAAAAACGTGGCGGAGTGGACATGGGCCGTCCGCTGCATCTGCGGATGGGGGCCGCTTCCCCGGTGTCGAATCAGGCTGACCGCCTCTCCTGCTGTGCCGTCCTCCCGGAGGGCAAAGCTGACCAGACTGCCGCTGTCAAAATCGGATGCCACCAGATACGCCTCCCCGGGCCAGAGCGCCACATGACACATCCCGCTCTCCCGGGTCACGGTGCGCCCCAGCAGGGAAAGGTCGCCGCCTGCCCCGATCCGGAACGCGGCCAGGGCGCTGCGTCCGGAAAGCTCCTCGCAGGCATAAAGCGTCTTCCCCCGCCGCACGAGGAAGGAAGGATTCTCTGTCTCCCGGCAGATCGAACGTAGCGTCAGCTTTCCCGAAACCGGATCCAGCAGGAAGGTATAAATTCCCTCCCCGGCCTTCTGTCCCGCCGCCTGTGTATAAGTGCCGATATAAAGCTGTACCATCTCCATACCCGTTTCCTCTGTCTTTCCTCTTTCTGAAAACTTAAAACAGCACAATCCCGCCATCCACCCGGATGGAAGTGCCGGTGATATAAGCGCTCAGATCGCTGGCCAGATAGACGGCCAGATTTCCGCTGTCACTGGGCGATCCCGTACCAAAAACCCTGGCGTATTCCCGCTGTCTTTTCACCCGTTTCTGGTGCATCTGAAAGGTCTCTCCGCTCTTAAATTCCACATGCGTGCCGCCGGGCAGGATAGCGTTGACGGTGATGTTGTCCCTGCGCAGCTCCAGCGCCGCCTCCCGCAGCAGCATTTGAAGGCCGCCCTTGGAGGTGGCATAGGCAATATCAAAACCGGACGGCCGTTTCCCGTGAATGGAAGACACCAGAATGACGCGCCCGTGTCCGCTCTCCTTCAAATACGGAATGCAGGCCGACACCAGACGCACCGGAGACCAGAGATTGATCTGCATGACCCTTTCAAACCGCTCCGGCGTATACTCCTCCAAATCCAGATTGGGCTGATAGGCGGCATTGGATACCAGAATATCGATTCCGCCCAGAAAATCCACCGCCTCCCGGACGATTTTTTCCGCCGCGTCCGCCTGCCCCAGATCGGCGCAGAAGGTTTTTGCGCGCACCCCCAGCGCCCGGGCCTCCTGCGCGGTGGTTTCCGCCATATCCATATTCCCCCAGCCGCAGATCAGCACGTCGGCCCCGGCCGCGGCCAGGCGCAGGGTAATTCCCTTTCCGATGCCTTTCCCGCCGCCGGTAACGATGGCGCGGCGGCCCTTTAACAGCGGCGCGCTTTCTCCCGAAGGAAGTACGGCCGCCTCCCGCAGGAAAGCGTCCGTATAGTGATCGATCTCCTTTTGGCTCATGGCAGATCCGCCTCCTTTTTGAAGGTATACTCCCGGTCCATATAATGAAAATAAAGCCCGCCGTCCACATCCAGACAGGCGCCGTTGATCCCGGCCGCATCCGGCGACAGCAAAAAGGCCACAGCGCCGGCCGCGTCCTGGGCGGTCGTTCTCCTGCCGATGGGGCTCTTGGTCAAAACATCGTAATCCGCTGGGGACAGGAGAGAATCAAATGCCTTTTCTTCCTCCTCAAGCGGGCCGATCCGAAGAAAGTTCACCCTGAGCCCGGCCCGTCCGTAGTCCAGCGCCAGTTCCTTCATAAACATTTCCAGCGCGCTCTGGGAGATGGAATAAGCGGCATTGATGCCCGTGGGCTTTTTGGCGTGAGAGGAGGACAAAAACAAAATGGAACCTCTCTTTTGCTCCGCCATGAGCGCGCCGTAATGGCGCGCCGCATAATAGGCTTCCCGGATGTTTTCCTGTCCCGCGCTCACTATCGCTTCACAGTTTCCGTCCGACAGAAGTCCCGTATATCCCTTATGTCCCGAAAGGATCAACGCATCCACCGGGCCGGTGGCCGCAAGAGAGGCCCTTACG
The DNA here is from genome assembly GCA_947630215.1 of uncultured Eisenbergiella sp. Taxonomy (GTDB): domain Bacteria; phylum Bacillota; class Clostridia; order Lachnospirales; family Lachnospiraceae; genus Gallintestinimicrobium. The sequence continues at coordinate 5,836 of CANRGX010000044.1, forward strand.
CCCTCCCGGGAGGTAAAATCCCCTCCCAGAAAAACCCGGTATCCTTCCGATTCCAGCCGCCGGGCCACTGCGCCGGCGGCTGGGTGCTTCGGATCGGTAATGAGAACAGATTTCATAGTGACCTCAATTTCCGCCGCAAAAGCGGCTCCTGCAATCCCGGATCCGGCACGCCGACAGCCTGCCCGGGATCCGTCCTGTGCCCGTCAGCTCCAAAGCCGATCCTCCACCACGTCGTCATCCCACTGATCCGTGGGCTCCCACATCCCGGGGATCCGGGGGTGCATATGGGCCCTGAGCACTTCGTCGTTGAGCGTTTCGATGCCCAGTCCGGGCCGGTCGGGCACGGTGATGTACCCATTCTGCACCAGAGGCTTGGGCAGTCCGTCATCATAAATATCGCACCAGTCCGGCACGTCCACGGAATGATATTCCAGCGCCGTGAAGTTCTCGCACGCCGCCGCGGCATGCACCGCCGCCATACAGCCGATGGGGCTCTCCGCCATGTGAACCGCCATGGCCGTCCCGTACTGCGCGGCCAGATCGCTGATTTTTTTCAGTTCCAGAATCCCTCCCGCGGTGAGCACGTCCGGATGGATTATGGAAACGCCCCCCGCTTTCAAAAGAGGCAGGAAATTCTCCTTTAAGAAAATGTCTTCTCCCGTACAGATGGGCACGGTGGTGCTGCGGCGCAGTATCGCATACTGTTCCGTAAGCTGCCACGGGATCAGATCCTCCGCCCAGGCCAGGTTGTACTTTTCTATGCGGCGGCACAGCTTAATGGAATCCTCCAGCCCGATATGGCCGAAATGATCGATTGCCAGCGGCACTTCGTACCCGATGACCTCCCGCACATCCTTCACATACTGCTCCAATACGTCAAATCCCAGCTCCGTCACATGGATCCCGGTGAAAGGATGGGCGATGTTATGATACTCAAAAATGCGGTTTTCCCAGTAGCGGACGCTCTCCTTATCGCCGGCCGCCCGGGCCAGCGACAGCTTCTCCTGCAGCCGGGGCAGTTCTTCCATAAATCCCAGCGGCGCGGAGACGGCTCCCGGTACATCCCGGAGAATGCCCAGCCCCAGATCCATTTTCAGGAACGTATAGCCCTTTTCCATCCGGGCCAGGAGCGCCCGTCCCATATCCTTTCCGGTATGCTTGCCCTCCACGTCCGTATCGCAGTACATGCGGATCCGATCCCGGAATTTACCGCCCAGCAGACGGTAAACCGGCTGCCCGTAGGCTTTGCCCGCCAGATCCCACAGCGCCACCTCCACGCCGGAAACGCCGCCGCCCTGGCGCGACTGCCCGCCGAACTGTTTGATTCTCCGGAACAGTCTGTCCACATTGCAGGGATTCTCCCCCAAAAGGATGCGCTTGAGCTGCAGCGCGTACCGCTTGCTGGCGAAATCCCTGACCTCGCCGTATCCCACAATGCCCTGATTGGTGTAGATCTTCATCAGGATACAGTGCATGGGAAGCCCCTGCACATCGCAGAAGCGCATATCCGTAATTTTCAGTTCCGACGGCGCGGAATATGTATTGACGTCCGATGCCAAAATGGATTCCATTTTCGTTGTCCCCTTTCTTTTCCTTTCCGCAGTCCCTACAGCCGCACCTGGCTGGACTGTCCGGTGACCTTTCGCGCTTCCTCCAGTTCCTCATCCCACATAAGATAGCGGAAGTTTTCCGCCTCCGGCGCTGCCGCGAACCAATTCACAAAATCCTCCATCATCGGCAGCGTCCAGGCCGTGTCAATCTGTGCCGTGGTATACGTGCCGTCCCGCAGGCGCATGAAGCCGAACACGTCCCGGATATGGCTTTTCTCCGCCTTTGTCACCACCTTCTCCGCCAGGTGGGCGGGAATGAAAATGACCCCGGAAATCGTACCCAGCACCACGTCTCCGGGCAGGCAGGTCGCCTTCCCGATGCGGCAGGGCCCGTTAAATTCCGTCATAACCACTTCTCCGATGCCGGTGGGATCGTTTCCCCGGTGCATGACCTGCAGATTGGGGATCTTTACGATCTGTTCCATGTCCCGGATACCGCCCCAGATGACCGCGCCGCCCCGTTTCGTCCGGTTGGCGATGGCCGTTGACAGATTGCCGCCCACATAGGTTCCCTTCCAGATTTTGTCAAACAGATCTACCACTACCACATCGTCTTCCCCGAGGGTATCGATGACCCACTGGTTGTAGTAGCCCTTGCGTCCCTCCTGCTCGTGCCCGTATTTCAGCGTACAGTCATGCAGATCCGGCCGCAGGGGCACAAAGCTGGTGGTGACGGCGCGCCCCACCAGCACCCGTCCCGGACAGGTCTGGCGAAACTCTCCCTGAAACTGAAATTCGTAGCCCTCGTTCCAGAGATACCCCCAGGCTTCCTCCAGCGTAATGTGGCGGATCCTCTCCAGCACGCTGTCCGGCACGCGGGGCCGCCCGTCCGGCAGCCGTTCTCCCGTCCACAAGGGCGTGATCTGGATGATATCCTCGCGATGATTGAACCGCATTCCTTCACCTCCCGTATTGTATTTTTTGTGTTGTCTTTCCCGTCCTGTACTATGATCGGATCATATCACACTCCCTCACGAAAATACAATGCGTTCTAACGAAATTTTCGGAAAATTTTATTCCTTACGAAAACGGCGGGGATCCGAAACTCCCCGCCGTTTGCAAATTCCTAAAAATCGCCCACAGAGCGCATTTCCTATTGGGCCCTCTCCTGTCGGTAGACCACCTGCCCGTCAATCACCGTATAGCGCACCTGGGTAAATACCTCCAGCGGATTCCCCGAAAAAATGGCGATATCCGCGTCCTTGCCGCATTCCAGGCTTCCCACCCGGTCGTACACGTTGCAGATTTTCGCCGCGTTGCAGGTGATGGCCTCCAGTCCGGCGTACAGGGGCAGCCCCGCTTTCACGGAAAGCCCCGCGCACAGCGGCAGCGACTGAATGGTGGACACGGGATGATCCGTGCAGATCGCCACCAGCACGCCCGCCTTATGCAGGACGCCCGACGTCTTAAAATCCACATTCTGGATTTCGATTTTGCTGCGGCTGGACAGATCCGGCCCCACTATGGCCGGAAAACCGCTGGCCGCGATCTCCTCCGCAATCAGGTGCCCTTCGCTGCAGTGATCCAGCGTCATGCGCAGTCCAAATTCCTTTGCAATGCGAATGGCCGTGAAAATATCATCCACCCGGTGCACATGCGCCTTGAGCGGGATTCTGCGGGCAAACACGGGCATCCAGGGCTCCCGGTCAAATTCCGGATCCGCGTCGGGAACCGCCGCCGCGTTTCCTGTCCCGTCAAGTCCGCCGGCGGCACAGACCACGTCCGTTCCCGCGCCGCCGGACTGCACCACCCGATCTGCCGCCGTCCTGCCCCCGGAACGCTCCCGGCAGTACTTTTGCGCCTCAAACAGCTCCCGGCGCAGCATACCCGCGATGGCCATACGGGTAACGGGGCTTTTCCCCATGCCCGAAAAGTTGACCTTGGGGTTTTCGCCGAACGCCACCTTCATGGCCGCCGGCGCCAGAACAATCAGATCGTCGATACAGCGCCCTCTGGTCTTCAGAAAGGCAAACTGGCCGCCCACCACGTTGGAACTGCCCGGCCCCGCCATCAGGGAAGTGATCCCGGCGCGAACCGCATCGTCAAAGGCCGCGTCCATGGTGTTGATGGCATCCACGGCCCGCAGATAGGGCGTGACCGGATCCACGTTTTCATTGCAGTCGTCGCCCTCCATGCCCTTCTTTTCCTCCGTGATCCCCACGTGACAGTGCGCGTCGATGAGGCCCGGCGTCACCAGACAGCCGGAGGCGTCCAGCACCTCCAGCTCCGCGCTTTTGGGCATTTCGATCTGCGGCGCAATCCGCTCGATCTTTTTGTTGACACACAGCAGATCCAGCCGTTCGCCCACCAGTCCCCGGCGGTTGGCCTCCTTATGCTTTTCGTCCGTCATGGTCAGCAGATGACCGTTTTTGATCAACAGCATGGTTCACCCCAGATAATCCAGCGGATTGACCGGTTCCCCGTCCTTTGTCAGCTTGAAGTAGACATTGGTGCCCTCCGACGTATAATACTTGGTGGGTGCGGCGACCTGTCCCAAAAAGGCGCCTGTTTCCACAAAATCCCCCACCTCCACGGCCACCTGGTCCAGCTGTCCGTAGGTCAGCTCATACCCGTCTCCCAGATTCATCACCACGGTATTGCCGGTCTGGGCATCCTTATAGACCTGGCTCACGATACCGTCCGCCGCACAGGCCACATTGGTGCCCTGGGCAGATCCGATCACAATGGAAGGGTTGTACTTATACTGCCTGAGCGTAGGGAAGAAGATGGTCTTGTCCATGCTGTAATTGAGCAGCACGTTCCCCACAATGGGCCATTCCAGCTTGTCCTCCTCCGAAAAGTGCAGACGGCTCTCCTCCGCCAGCGCATTCGCCACGGCTTCCATGGCCTGCGCGCTATCCGGTTCGTCCTGCGCCGCCAGCTTCGCATCATTGCACGACACGTCCGCCGCCTGGCCTTCCGACAAAACAGACTCGACGCGCTCTGTCTCCGGCAGGGCCTGGCCGGTCGTCTGGGTTTGACCGGAGCGCTCTACCGTAGCATATCCCACATTTTCCGTCATTTCCGTATGGGCCTGCTCCTGCTTTTCGGCCGCTTTTGTTTCCGTCTCCGCGCTCTCCGGTTCCGGCGCCGTCTGCTTCTCATCCTTTTTGCCGGATCCGTCTTCTTCCCGATCCGGCTTCTGTGCGTTTTCTTCCTTCTGCCCGCCGTTTAAAATCCGTTCCTGTTCAATATAATAAGGATCGTAATCCAGTTCCCCATCCACCGGCTGCCCGCTGGTCAGATTCTTTGCCGTTTGATTTTCCGCCAACGCGATTCCTGCGTCCGGCTCCGCCTCCTCCAGCGCCGAAAAATCCACCACATTTTCTTCCGGCTCCTGAATCTGACTGCCGTTGTAAATGTAAACGCCTGTGACCGTCAGCGCTGCCATCACCAGGAGGCTGGAAACGGTCAGAATTACCTTTTCCTTCTGGAATGTTCTGCTTGATTTCCTTCTGTTCATATCCCTCGTCCTTTCTGTTTTCGGGTTCGTACCGTCCGGCATACGGACGGTGACGAATTGAATTTCTTCAAGCATAGTTTTTCCAGTAATCTGTTCTTTATTCCATTTTTTCCAACGTCAGCCCGTCAAAAAAATGATCCAGCAGTCCGATGTAATCCATTCCCTCCTCCGCCAGCCGGTTGGCCGCGTACTGGTCAAAGCCCAGTCCGTGTCCGACCCCTTTTGTCTGTAAAATAATTTCTCCCTGCTCCTCCCGCAGAGAAAAGCAGGCGGAGGCAAGATCGAACAGCTTCCGGAACCGTTCCCCCTCCATCTGACTGTCCTGACACACAACGGATGTCACGTAGCCTGCGCTGTCTCTCGTAAGAACAATCCGGGCGTCCTGTCCGGGCAAAAGGAATCCCTCCTGTTTCAGCCGTTTGCAAAACGCATCCTTCTCCCACCGCTTTTCCTGTAAAAACTCCGCCGACTCTATGTCATGCGCGCAGGGGACGCTCCGGCACCAGATAAACTGCTGCCCGTCAAAAATCTCTCTGCCGTCTCTGGTCTGTCCGGCGCTCAGCCGGAAAAAAGGAGGGCTTACCACTTTGTTTTCCCAGGTCAGCACGATGCCTTTCGTCCCCTGCACCGCCTGTTTCAGCACGGCTTCATATTCCTCCCACTGACTTCCCCACAGCGCCCTGCGGGCCGCTTCGTCCAGATACGCTGTTTCCCCGTCCTTCCTATAGGTCACGCTCCCTTTGGTATCCGCCATCCCGGCCGCCACGCGGCTTCGCAGAAGAACCGCCTGCGCCTTTTGGACTTCCGCATGATATTCTATGGGGACGCTGGCCGCCAGCGTTCCTGTGACAAACTCCTCCAGAGGCACCTCCCACGCGCCGTTTTCCTGCTCCCAGAGCACCGTTGGCGTCCCATCCTCCGCTCCTTTTTCCGAATTTGCCTGTTGCTCCGTCTCTGCCGTCTCTGCCAGCCGGGCGCCGCTCAACAGGCTGCAGGTATAGGGCAGTAAAAACAAAAAAGAAAGAACCGCAAGAAGGTCTTTTGCTTTTTTCCTTCTCACGGTTCTCACCGCTTTTTTCTCTCTGCTTTTTTCACGCATGACCCATCCCTCCCCCACATTATATGGGGAGAAACAGGCCCGTATGCCCGCCGCCTGCGGCAGCGCTTCAGCCGTCTACCCGGTTATAATTGATCAGACATCCTTTCAGAATAATCTGTCTCTCCTCGTCCGTCAGATCGCCTACCGTCACCGAAAACGCCTTCAGGCCGCCGTCCTTCACCACGTAACCGGTGATCGCAGACGCCTTATTCTCCAGGGCGCTGCGGATGCCGGGGAAAAACAGATAATCCAGGTTGTGGAACGGCAGTTCCCCTTCCCCAATCAAAAACGGCAGCATTCCCCAGTTGATCAGATTGGAACGGTATCGCTTGGTAGCGTACTCACGGGCGATGTTGGCCCAGCCGCCCAGCACCTTCTGGCAGCTGGCCGCCTGTTCCCGCGCGGATCCGTCCCCGGGCTTCACCGCAAAGATCGTGGAGCCAAATCCCAGATTTTTCCGTTTCACATCCGGATACCGGCTGTGGATGACATCCATCACTTCTTTGAGCCCCTCGACTTCCTCTGCCGGACACCGATCCTCCATCACCGCCTGCTGCGCCTTCTGAATCTCTTTGGCGCGGCCCACATAGGCCGGATCCTTTCTGGAGAGGGTAAATTCCGCCAGTCCCAGCGGATTGGAACGGTAGGAACTGGTTTCGCCGGACGGGATCAACTCATCCGTGGTGGTAACGGGATCGTGTATCTCGGAAACCACGCGCAGAATCAGATTTTCCGGCAGGGCGCACATGGCCGGCCAGTCCTTGATATTGGGCCCCAGCTGGATGGGCACCGACGGATCGGCAATGCCCTTGGAGTCGAACACCCGGTTCTGATAAATATTGGCGTCAAAATGATACCGGTATCTGCCGATGGGGCCGTCAAAATCCGTGGCCGGCGTCAGCCGTCCCCGGTTGGCCGCCGTGGCCGCAATGGAACGGGCGTCCATCAGCGCCACAGAGGAAATCTGCCCGCTCTGCAGCTTGGAACCCTCCCGGTTCGGGAAGTTGCGTGTGGAGTGCCGGATGGAAAAGGCGTTGTTGGCCGGCGTATCCCCCGCGCCAAAGCAGGGGCCGCAAAACGCCGTCTTGATAACTGCCCCGGTTTCCAGAAGCGCAGCCGCGCATCCATTCCGAATCAGTTCCATATAAACGGGCATGGACGCCGGATATACGCTCAGCGTAAAGCTGTCGTTTCCGATATTCTGCCCGCGCAGAATGTCCGCCGCGGCGCAGATATTCTCAAATCCGCCGCCCGCGCAGCCCGCGATAATCCCCTGATCCACATAAAACTGTCCGTCGCGCACCTTGTCCCTCAGACTGTAGGGCACCGCGTTGTCCAGGCTCACCGCCGCCCGCTTCTCCACATCGGCCAGAATATCCTCCAGGTTTTCGTTCAGTTCCTCGATAGAATAGGTATTGCTGGGATGGAAAGGCATGGCAATCATGGGCTTTACCGTGGAAAGATCCACGCGGATCACCCCGTCATAATAGGCTGCCTCTCCCGGCCTGAGTTCTTTATAGTCCCCGCTTCGTCCATGGATTTCGTAGAAATCGGCGATCTCGCCGTCTGTCTGCCAGATGGAGGACAGACAGGTAGTCTCCGTGGTCATCACGTCAATACCGATCCGAAAATCTGCGCTTAAGGAAGCCACGCCGGGGCCCACAAACTCCATGACCTTATTTTTTACATAACCGTTCTGGAATACCGCGCCGATGATCGCCAGCGCCACGTCCTGCGGGCCCACTCCCTTTTGGGGGGCGCCTGTCAGATAGACGCAGACCACCTCCGGCCGGTTGATATCGTAGGTCTGGCACAAAAGCTGCTTCACCAGCTCCGGCCCGCCCTCGCCCACTGCCATGGTGCCCAGCGCGCCGTAGCGGGTATGGGAATCGGAACCGAGGATCATCCCGCCGCCCGTGGCCAGCATTTCCCGCGCGTACTGATGGATCACCGCCTGATGAGGAGGCACATAGACGCCGCCGTACTTCTTGGCGCAGCTTAGGCCAAACATATGATCGTCCTCATTGATGGTTCCGCCCACCGCGCACAGGGAATTATGGCAGTTGGTCAGCACATAGGGGATCGGGAATTTCGTCAGGCCGGACGCCCGCGCCGTCTGAATAATCCCCACAAATGTAATATCGTGGCTGGTCAGCTTATCGAACTTGATCTTTAACCTGTCCATGTTGCCGGAGGTATTATGGGCCTCCAGAATGCCATACGCAATGGTATTTTTTTGGGCCTCCTCCTTCGGGATATGTTTTCCGGTTTTTGCGTACAGGGCCTCCTGCGCTTCGGGACCGTCCCAGACAAGCTCCGTCCCGTTGATAAGATAAGCGCCGCCCTTTGCCAGTGTCACCATCTGATTGCCTCCTTTTGCCTGCTGTATGAGTAAAAGTATAATCGATATTCTCCCGGGGCGCAACAGGATTTTGTGCCGCGCCCCTCCTGCCGGATTGTTCTGTATTGCCCCTCTCTGCAAACCGTGCTATGATAAAGACAACCGATTCTTGTCCGGCAGTATCACGTCCCCTGCCGGTTCTTCTCCATGAGGTGCTTTCATGAACCATATCCCGGCGGAGGCATGGCCGCCGTCTCTTATCAGTGCCTTTTACGGGCTCCGGCGCTGGGAAGGACGGGGCAGAACGCCCGTCTCTTTTCCTGTTTTCAAAGAGGGCATGGCCCTTTTATACGCTCAAAAAGGCAGCGCTCTGCTGACCGGAAGACCGCCCGATCTGCCGCTGTTGGAAAAAGGGGTGCTTCTGTGTCCGGCAAAAGACCTGTCCGCCTTTCTTCCCTTTCGCTGCGAATGCGTTTCCCTTCTGGTACTGCATTTTTCTCTGTCCCTTCCGGGAACCCTTCCGGAATTTCGCCTGCCCCGAATTGTCAAGGCAAACCCTCCCGTATCCGACCTTCTCCTTTTAGAGCAAATCTGTGCGGAAAACCGATCTGATCTGCTGCTGCGGGAACCCATGCAGAAAGCGCTTCTGGAGGTTCTTCTGATCCGGCTGTGGCGGCAGGAGGATTCTCTGTCCGTCCCGGCCTCCAATCTGTCAAAAGACGCTTTGGGCCTGCTGCAGGATCCTTCCCTTGCCCGTTCCCAAATCCAGCTTTACTTAAATGCCCATTTACATGAATCTCTCACGCTGGATCGGATCTGCCGCGATACCCTGACCGGTCGCACCCAGCTGGAAAAGCTGTTCCACGAACGCTATCAATGCGGGATCCTGCACTATTTTCATCTGTTGAAAATCCGGGAGGCCAAACGGCTGATCCGGCAGCGCCGCCTGAATTTTTCCCAGATTGCGGACGCGCTGGGCTATCGTTCGGAGCAATATTTTTCCCGCCAGTTTAAGAAACTGGCGGGAATCTCTCCTGCGCAATATGCTTCCTGTGTCCGCTCACAGAGCGGACACAGCGAATCGGACGATCCGCTTTTCCCTTAATCTGTTTTTATATCCCGGCAGGATCCGATACCGGCCTTTGTTTCCTGTGGCCATGTCTTTTGCCCTTCCTGCGGTGACCCTTTTTATGCTTCTTATCAATGATCAGATAGATCGTGGGCATCAGCACCAGCGTCAGCAGCGTGGACGCGATCAGGCCGCCCACGATGACCAGCGCCATCCCCTGCATCATCTGTCCGTTTTCTCCCACGCCCATCGCCAGCGGTATCATGGAAAGAATGGTGGTCAGGGTGGTCATCAGGATGGGGCGCAGCCGGATACAGCCGGACTCCACCAGCGCTTCCTCTAAAGAGGACTCCTCCCTGAGCTGATTGACCGTATCCACATACAGGATACCGTTGTTTACCACAATCCCCACCAGCATCAGAAAGCCCATCAAAGACACCATGCTCAGTGTGGAGCGCGTGACAAACAAAAGATAAATGGAGCCCACCAGACTGAAGGGAATACACATCATGACCATCAGCGAAAACCGGGGGGACTCAAACTGCATGGCCATTACCAGAAAGACCAGAAAGACCGCCGTCAGAATGGAACGGTAGAGCACGCCAAATTCCTCGTTCATGATCTCTGTCATCCTGTCCTGTGTCTGTTCCACGCCCGTCGGAAGAACGATATTTCCCACCGCCTGCTGGATCCGGCTTTTCGCCGTAAATCTGGCCTCCTGTGTGGTCGTCGCCGTCAGGCTCACTTCGTAGCGTCCGTCCACCTTGCTGATGGTCTGGAGCGCGTCGGTATACACCACCGACGCCACCTCCCGCAAAGGCACCTGCAGTCCCCTGCTGTTTACCAGTACCGCGTCCATCAGACTGTTGACGTCGTCGTAGAGATACTCCGGGAACTCCAGCTTTACGTCGTACTCCGTCCCCTGGTTGGTAATGGTCAGCGCCGTGATGCCGCTGAGCATATAGTTCAGTTCCTGTGCAACCTGTACGGGTGTCATGCCGTAATGCATCGCCATCAGCGGATCCACCTGTACCTTTGCCGCCGTACTGGTATCTGTGGTAGAGGAAGCGACCTTGATCACGCCCTCCACCTGTTCCATTTCCGCCTTTACGTCACGCGCCGCTTCCTTCAGGGCCTCCATATCGTACCCCTGCAGATCGATCTCCGTGGTAGAGGCGTTCATCATACTGCCGCTCATGCTGCTGCCGCCGGAGGATATGGTCAGATCCATTCCGGTCACATCCCTTGTGGCCTCGTTCCACTTCTCCACAATATCCGCCGTGCTCTGTTTGCGTTCCCCGCTCAGATAGGCGCGCAGGCTGGCCGTGGAATCGTTGTTGACAGTCAGGCTGTAGGTCAGTACGTCTTCCTCCTCTGCCGCCATCTTTTCTATCTGCGCCATAGCCGCCTCTTTCGCCTCCAGCGTCGTACCCGGGCGGAAGTTCGCGGAAACATCCACGATCCCTTCATCCGAAGCGGGCATCAGTTCCATATTGAGCTGAGTGGCCAGATAGCCCGCCAGCACCACCAGCAGAACGGTAACGGCTATGGTCAGCCACTTCTGATGCAGGATTCTGTGCAGGATCCTGCGGTAGCCGGAAACGATCCCCTGCAAAATCCTGTTGACCGGGGATTTTTTCTTTTCCTTCGGCTGAAAGATATAATAAAACAGCGGAACCAGCGTCATGGCGGATATCAGGGAGGCCGTCATGGCAAATACGATGGTAAAACAGAGCTGCCCGAAGATCTGCCCCACCAGATCGTCCACCAGCGCCATGGGAAGATAGACCACCACCGTCGTGATGGTGGAGGCGATAATGGACATGGTGACCGCCTTTGTCCCCAAAAGCGCGGCCTCCCGAAAGCCCGACGCTTTCTCCTGCGCCCTGAAACAGCTTTCGATCACCACAATGGAATTATCCACAATCATACCGATGGCGATAACCAGAGAACCCAGCGTCACAATATTCATGGAATATCCCATCAGGTGCATTAAAATCAGCGTGGCCAAAAGCGAGATCGGCATGGAACTGCCCACGATCAGGCTGGCCTTAAAGTCCCCGAAGAACAAAAACAGAACCGCCATGGAAATCGCCACGCCGATGATCAGCGTCTCCGCCACGGACCAGAGAGAAGCGGTTATGGTATCCGCGGAATTGTATTCCACCGTCAGGCTGATATCCCGGTTTTTCGCGGAAAACTCCTCCATCACCTGCTCGACCCGCTCCGTGACCTGCACCACGCTGGCGCTCTGTTTTTTCTGAATGCTGATGCTGACGTTGTCCTGCCCGCCGCTTCTGCTGATGGTTTCCGCGCTCTCCTTCTTCTGGGAAATATCCGCCACGTCGGATAAGGACACCACACTGCCGGACGCCGTGATGATCGGGACCTGTTTCAGCTTTTCCGCCGTATTGTATTCCATCGCCGCGCTCACGGACACGTCCTGGGATCCCTGTTTTACGCTGCCCGCCGGCACGGTAAAATCCACTGCGGCCAGATAGGAGGCCACGCTGCTGATGGTCAGTCCGTACTGCCGGAGCATATCCTCCTTCAGCAGAACCTGGATATAGTCCTCCGCGCCGCCGGACACGGACACCTGCGCCACGTCCGCGATGGATTCCAGATCGGGCACCAGTTCGTCTTCTATTTTTTTGCGCAGATCCAGATTCTCTGCGGTGACGGCAGACAGCGTCATGTCCGCCGTCTGGTTCATATTCAGTTCGATGACGACCGGAGCCTGCGCCTCCTCGGGCATCAGCAGGCTGGCGGTATCCAGCGCCGTCCTCAAATCCGCGTAGCACTCGTCGATATCCACGCCGTATTCATAGGAGAACAGCACCATGGAAACATTTTCCGAGGACTGGGACGTGACGGACTCAATGCCGCTTAAAACCGCGCCCGCGTCCTCCACCACGCTGGTCACCAGTTCTTCCACGCTCTCCGGATCCGCGCCCGGATAAGTGGTCATGACAATCAGCATCGGCATATCCATATCCGGGATCAGCTGCATCTTAAACCCCGGGATGGAACTCAGACCGAAAACCGCCAGCGCCAGAATAATGAGGATGACGGAAACCGGCCGCTTCAGCGCCAATTTTGTCAGACTCATTCTCCATCCTCCTGTGCCGTTTCTTCCGGACTGGTTCCTTCCGTTTCCGCACTCTGGCCGATGATACGCACACGGGCGCCGTCCTCCAGCTGGGAAGACCAGGTTGCCACCAGCTGCGCGCCCTCCCGGAGCCCTTCCGTAATCTCCACCGTATCGTCGTTTATCAGACCGACGGTAACCGGCGTGCGCACCGCCTTCCCGTCCTCAATCACGAACACATAGGCCTGTTCGCTTTCAAAATGTACCGCGTCATAGGGTATCAGAAGCGCATTTTCCGTCCGGAAGGTGTCCACGGTCAGCTTCACCGCGGAGCCGCTGCTTAATTTATCGCCGCCCACGTCGGTCACTGCCTTGACGGTAAACAGACCGCCCGTCTGGCTTTCCACCGCCTCGCCAATCTCTATGACGGTGGCCTCATATTCCGCCCCGTCCTTCTCAATCTTTACCGGCATACCGATGTAGAGACTGTCCTTCACCTGACCGCTGACCGAAAAGGTAATATTCATCGCGTCCTGGTTGGAAATCACATACGCCGCGTAACCCGGCTGGGCCAGTCCGTAACGCTCCACCGATCTGCTTACCACCGTCCCCGAAATCGGGGAAGTGGGGGAATAGTACTCCAACTGCAGCTGTGCGCTGCGCACGCCCACGTCCGCGGCCGCGATCTGCGTGGCCAGCGAGGAGGCGGTATCCTGATAGGCCTGCCCGTTGGAGATCCCGTAGCTGACCTGGGCATCCTTGAGATTGTCCTGGTAGAAATCTATGGTCTTCTGGGTCGTATCCCGGGAAGACTCGGCCTGCGCAATGCTGCTGTCTAAAGATGCCTGGTTGCTCTTTAAGGTCGCCGCCTGGGACTGCATGGAAGCGATCTGGGACGCATACTGGGAGAG
>CANRGX010000045.1 GCA_947630215.1 uncultured Eisenbergiella sp.
ACTAATCGGTCGAGGGCTTATCCTGGAAGGAACGGATGGAGCAGGTCAGGATTGATGTTCAGTTTTGAAGGCATGGGAATAAGGAAAGCCTTTATTCGGGGAAGAATAGAGGCTTTTTTTGTTGTAACGCGTTAAAAACTCTGTTATAATACCAGAGGAAATCACAGAGCCGGGAGAAAAGGAACGCATGGCCAAAGACGCACAGGAAAATTTCAAACAGTGGCGGACGCTCCAAAGGCGGGTGGAAGAAGCGCAGTTTGTCCTAGTGGGGATCGGGAATTTGTTCTCCCAGTCCCTGGATGGCATGCGGACCGATCCCTTTTACGCGCCGCTCCTTTCCCAGGCAGGGCAGGAGCGGGAGGAAGATAGGGCCCGGCTGGAGCAGTATTTGCAGTTTCACTATATTCAAAGACATCCGGACGGCAGGCTGGGGAAGGCCTATGAGAAACTGGCCGGACTGTTGGCCGGGAAAAATTATTTTATCGTCTCTCTTTGTACGGACGATCTGATCTATGGGGCCGGTCTGGAGGAAGAACGGATCGTAACGCCCTGCGGCGGATTTCGCGCCATGCAGTGTGGGAGCCTGTGCGTGACCGATCAGGAAGCGCTGGTGACGGATCGGCAGGTGAGAGAGGAACTGCTTTTGAGCATCGATGCCTGCGGCGGCAGTCTGGACGCAGTGGATTTCCCGGTGTGTGCAGAGTGTACCAGTCCGCTGTGGTTTAACCGGATCGATACGCCGGAATACAAAGAAGAAGGCTATCTGCCCCAGTGGCGGAAATACACCGCATGGCTGCAGGGAACCTTGAACCGGGATCTGTGCGTTCTGGAACTGGGAGTGGGGATGCAGTTTCCCAATATCATCCGCTTTCCTTTTGAAAAGATCTGCTATTTTAATCAAAAGGCCCATTTTTTCAGGGTCCATTCCCGGCTGTTCCAACTGACAGAGGAGCTTAGGGAAAGAGGAGAATCCATTGCCGCAGATCCCGTGGATCTGCTTCTTGCCATGGGGCAGGAGGCCGGAAGATGATAGCGATTATCGATTATGACGCGGGCAATATCAGAAGTGTGGAAAAGGCGCTGCTTGCCCTGGGACAGACGCCTGTCATCACCCGGGATCCGGCCGTTTTATTTGCCGCAGAAAAAGTGATTCTTCCCGGTGTGGGCGCATTCGGCGATGCCATGGGACGCATAAGGGAGTACGGGCTGGAGGAGGTCATCGTCCGGATTGTGGACAGCGGCGTTCCTTTTCTGGGAATTTGTCTGGGCCTGCAGCTTCTGTTTGAAAGCAGTCAGGAGAGTCCCGGCGTGCCGGGTCTGGGGATTTTAAAGGGAAAGATTCTGCGTATTCCGGAAGGGACCAACGCAGAGGGAGCGCCTTTAAAAATTCCCCATATCGGGTGGAATTCCCTGCATTTTCCGCAGGAGAAAAAACGGGGCCGTCTGTTTGAGGGACTGCCGGCAGAGCCCTATGTCTATTTTGTGCATTCCTATTATCTGAAGGCGGAGGAGGATATTGTGGCGGCCCGCACATATTACGGCGTGCCCATCGATGCCGCGGTGGAGAAGGACAATGTGTTCGCCTGTCAGTTCCATCCGGAAAAAAGTTCTGCCGTGGGACTGCAGATTTTGGAAAATTTTGTCCGGTTGGACAGGGAGGGAAAATAAATGTATACGAAGCGGATCATTCCCTGTCTGGACGTGCATGACGGACGGGTGGTAAAGGGCGTCAATTTCGTAAATCTGCGGGATGCGGGAGATCCGGTAGAGATTGCCGAAGCCTACGACAAAGCCGGGGCGGACGAACTGGTCTTTTTGGACATTACGGCCTCCAGCGACGCGAGAAATACCGTGGTGGATATGGTGCGCCGGGTGGCGGAGAAGGTTTTTATTCCCTTCACCGTAGGCGGGGGCATCCGGAGCGTGGAGGATTTCAGAATGCTTCTGCGCGAAGGGGCGGATAAAATTTCCATCAATTCTTCGGCCATCAACACCCCGCGTCTGATTGGCGACGCGGCGGACAAATTTGGCAGCCAGTGCGTCGTGGTGGCCATTGACGCCAGACGCAGGGCGGACGGCAGCGGATGGAATGTCTACAAAAACGGCGGCCGTATCGACGTGGGCCTGGACGCTGTAGAATGGGCTGTAAAGGCGGAAAAGCTGGGCGCCGGGGAAATCCTGCTGACCAGTATGGACTGCGACGGCACAAAGGCGGGGTATGACATTGCGCTGACCGCCGCCATTTCACAGGCAGTTTCCATTCCTGTCATCGCTTCCGGAGGCGCGGGCACACCGGCGCATTTTTATGAAGCCCTGACGCAGGGTAGAGCGGAGGCGGCGCTGGCGGCCTCTCTGTTTCACTACAAGGAGCTGGAAATCGTACAGGTAAAACAATACTTGAGGGAAAAAGGGGTGGCGGTGCGCCTGTGAAAAGGACGTGTTCCCGGCGAATGCGCCCCCGGTGAGGAAAAGACGATGGCGATGATCCAAAATGACTGGCTTCCGGCGCTGAAGGAGGAATTTCGCAAGCCCTATTACGCGCAGCTGTTCCGGTTCGTAAACGAGGAATATGCCTCCAGGATAATTTATCCTCCGGCGGATGATATTTTCAACGCCTTTCATTTTACGCCGTTAAAAGACGTAAAGGCGGTGATTCTGGGGCAGGATCCGTACCATAACGAGAGACAGGCGCACGGATTGTGCTTCTCCGTCCAGCCGGATCAGGAGATCCCGCCCTCGCTGATGAATATTTATCAGGAGCTGCACGACGATCTGGGCTGTTACATTCCCAATAACGGGTATCTGAAAAAGTGGGCCGATCAGGGAGTCCTGCTTTTGAATACGGTGCTGACCGTGCGGGCGCATCAGGCCAATTCTCACCAGGGGAAGGGATGGGAGCAGTTCACCGACGCGGTGATGGAGGCGGTAAACGCCCAGGAACGGCCCATTGTGTTTTTGCTCTGGGGCCGGCCGGCCCAGACAAAGGCTTCCATGCTCAGCAATCCCCAACATCTGATTTTAAAGGCCGCCCATCCCAGTCCGCTGTCGGCCTACCGGGGATTTTTCGGATGCAGGCATTTCAGCCAGGCCAACGCTTTTTTGCAGTCCCACGGGGTTTCGCCCATCGACTGGCAGATAGAGAACGTATAAAAAGAGGAATAGACCGATGAAAAAGAAGGTATTTGTGACAAAGGAAATGGTGGAGCGGATCGTGCAGCAGTATCCGACGCCTTTTCATATTTATGATGAGAAGGGGATCCGGGAGAACGCGCAGCGGGTACGGGAGGCCTTTTCGTGGAATCCGGGCTTTAAGGAATATTTTGCCATAAAGGCTACGCCCAACCCCTTTCTGGTGAATCTTTTGCGGGAATATGGGTGCGGTGCGGACTGTTCTTCCCTGACGGAGCTGATGCTGTGCGACGCACTGGGGATGCGCGGGGAGGAGATTATGTTTTCCTCCAACGACACGCCCGCGGAGGAGTATGCGCTGGTGAACCGTCTGGGCGGCATCATCAATCTGGACGATATTACCCATATTGCGTTTGTGGAGAAAATCCTGGGCAGGCTGCCGGAGACCATGAGCTGCCGCTATAATCCCGGCGGTGTTTTCACGCTGAGCAACGGCATCATGGACAACCCGGGGGACGCCAAGTACGGCATGACCACGGAACAGATTTTTGAAGCCTTTTCCATTATGAAGGCAAAAGGGGTGAAACGATTCGGCATTCACGCCTTTCTCGCCAGCAACACGGTGACAAACGAATATTATCCCCAGCTGGCGCGGCAGCTTTTTGAACTGGCCGTGCGCTTAAAGGAACGGACGGGAGCAGAGATTGCCTTCATCAATCTGTCCGGCGGCGTGGGGATCCCTTACCGCCCGGATCAGGAACCCAACGATATTCTCCTGATTGGGGAGGGCGTCCATCAAGTCTACGATGAGGTGCTTGTCCCCGCCGGCATGGGGGACGTGGCAATCTATACGGAGATGGGACGTTTCATGATGGGGCCTTACGGCGCGCTGGTGACGAAAGCGATTCACGAAAAGCACACCTACAAGGAGTACATCGGGGTGGACGCCTGCGCCGTGAATCTGATGCGGCCCGCCATGTACGGCGCGTATCATCATATTACGGTGCTGGGCAAAGAGGACATGCCCTGTGATCAGGTGTATGACGTGACCGGATCCCTGTGCGAAAACAACGATAAATTTGCCGTGGACAGGCAGCTTCCCAAAATTGAAATCGGGGATTATCTGGTCATCCATGATACGGGGGCGCACGGATATTCCATGGGCTATAATTACAACGGCAAACTGCGCAGCGCGGAGCTGCTGCTTTGCGAGGACGGCAGCGTGAAGCTGATCCGGAGGGCGGAGGAGCCCAGAGACTATTTCGCCACCTTCGACTGTTTTGATTTTTACCGGAATCTGCGGCTGTAACGTCCGCTTACCCGTCGGATTTTGCAGGATAAAAAAATCTTGCAAATCAAGGAGGGGTATGGTAGTATAAATATTGCCTGTAAAAAGGCAGGCCGGCGTGGCGGAATGGCAGACGCGGCAGACTCAAAATCTGTTTATGGTGACATAGTATGGGTTCAAGTCCCATCGCCGGCAGAAAAAAGGTGAGAGCACGGTTGGACAGTGCTCTCACTTTTTTATCCAAACATCCATTCCATAATCTTGGGCGTATATTCGTTCCAGAATACGCCGTCGTGATTGCCCTTGCTTTCCCGGTAGACGTGGGGAACGTCCCGGTCGGTTAAAAAGCGGTGGAGGGTACGGTTATGTTCCAGCAGAAAATCCTCCGTTCCGCAGCACAGATAGATCTGCGGGAGAGGGCGGCCGGCGGCCTTTAGGGCGTCTATCTGCACCTCCGGGTTTGTATCGCGTTCTTCCACGGTTTCCAGATCGCCAAAACATTCATGATAGTAGTCGTAGTTGGCAACAGAATCGGACTGCCCGGGTTTCATATGCGCGATACTGTGCACAATCAGGGCCGAAGACATGGCGCCGATCCAACCGAAGGTCTCCGGATAGGCAAGCCCGGTGTGCAGCGCGCCGAAACCGCCCATGGACAGACCGCAGATCCCGGTTTCTTCCGGAGTTTGGGCCAGCCCGAAGGTGCGGCGCAGATATCCGACCAGTTCCTGCCCCAGGAAGGTGGCAAATTTGTGGCCGGTAGAGAGTCCATCCAAATAAAATGCGTTCTCTCCGCTGGGCATGACCAGCGCGACGCGGTACTGTTCCGCCAGTTGTTCGTGTCCCCACAGCCCGGCCGCTCCCGTATAGCCGTGCAGCAAAAACAGGGTTCGGATATTTCCGGTATCCGTTCCTTCCCTGGGATCGTTGGGCAGGAACATTTGAAAAGAGACGGGACGGATCAGGGACTGCGAATAGAAAGAAATGTCGTAAAGTGCCATTTTTCCCTCCATGTGAAGCTTCTTTTTCGTCTATTATATCATGCGGGATGGCGCTGTTGTCAAGACGGTACGTTTCCCGCGGGCCTTTGGCAAAAAAACAGGATCTTGCGGACAAAGATGTATATTTTTTCCAGTCGGCGCATATACTCGTACAAGAAAATACATTCAAGAAGGAGGACGAGTTTCATGGCACGAGGCGTCAGAAAACCGATAGAGGAGAAGATCCGGGAAAAAAGAGAAGTGATCGATGCCTTAAAGAAAAAGATCCAGAAGGAAAACGAGGAGCTGGAGGAACTGCTGCGGGAGGAACGGGAGCGCAACCTGGAAGTGCTGAGCAATTTTCTCTCGGAAGTAAATTTAAGCCCGGAGGAAGCCACAGAGATACTGAAAAATATGTTAAAGCAAAAAGAAGGGGACGCGGCGTAGAGCGTCTCCTTCTTTTGATCAGCGCAGCTGCATCTGAATGCAGATGTCGTTTCCCCGGCTGCGGACGTGCGCCATGCTTCCCGTGATCAGGGGCATCATCGGCGGCAGATGTCCCAGATCCACATCCATGAGGACGGGAACCCGGTGGCGGGAAGCGGTGGAAAGGATCGCTTCATAGGCGTTAAGCCCCATAGATTCCTGCCCGAAGCAGAGGGGCCTCCCGATGAGAAAGCCCTTTGTGTGGGCAAACCAGCCGGCCTGTTCCATCTGCCACATGGCCCGGCGGATGCCAAAGACGTTTAGATCGCAGGCTTCCAGGAACCAGAGAATGCCGTCGTCCTTATATTTCTTTACAAAATCCCCCACCCGGTCAAAGCGGGTGCCCGTCAGGTTCACCAGGCAATCCATACAGCCGCCCAGCAGTCTGCCGGAAAATTCCAGATCCCGATCCGGGAATTTCTTTAGAACGCGGGGCTGGGTGGTGTGATAGGGCGCCAGGGGGTGCGTCTCGTCTTTTAAGGATTCCTTTTCCCACAGCGGATAGCCGGAAACGCAGAGACTTTTTCCGATAAGCAAGGACAGGGCGTCCTCCAGCGACGGATGCCAGGGCTCCATGCCGAAGGCCGCAGCGTTGGGGCCGTAGACGGAGGCGGTGTCGCAGAGCGTGGCAAGCAGAAAGGTGAAATTAGTGTTGTCCGAATAACCCATGTACCATTTGGGCGGCGTCTCTGCCAGCCGATCAAAGTCCAGATATTCCAGAATTTCACACATCAGTTCCCCGCCGCCGCAGGAGATCAGACAATCGATATCCTGTTTTTGCCAGGCTTCCATCAGTTCGGCCGCGCATTTTTGCGGCGTATTGCTGATGCCGATTCCCTGACCGGCATAGCAGTTGGGCCCCAGGGAGAGGCGAAAGCCGCGTTCGGACAGCTTTTTTTGGGCGTTGTCAAAGGCCTCCCGGTAGGGGGAGCCGTTACAGCCAAAGGAAGGCGCCACAAAGCCGATGGTACCGTTTTGTTTCAGAAAAGGGGGGTATTTCATAGGTTCCTCCGATCTGCCATGAGAGATGGCTGTTATCCGATTTTCACGTTGTCGGTGGGGTCGATAAATCCTTCGCCGAAGACGGTGCTGGTTTCCGTAATCATGATAAAGGCCTGGGGATCCACCTCATAGGCGGCATGGCGCACCTTGTAGGCCTGGGATTTGGAGCAGGCGCACAGCAGAACCTGGCGATCCGCTTCCGTATAGGCGCCCTTTGCCAGAAGCAGCGTGGAACCCCTGGCGCAGGACTGATCGATCCGTTCCGCCGTTTCTTTCCCGGCGGTGGTAATGATGATGACCAGTTTGCCCGCCTCCGTGCCGTACATGATCTTGTCGATGACGGTAGAGGCCACGAAGGTGGCGATGATCCCGTAGAGCACGGCGTCCACGTTGCCGAATACCGGCCAGCCCAGCAGGATAACGAAAAGGTCGATGGTCATGGTGACGGCCCCGATGGACAGATGGGGCCGCAGCAGTTTGACGGACATGGTGAGAAAATCCGTACCGCCCGTGGAGGAACCCCGCATATAGATGATGGCCAGGCCGCTGCCCATGCACACCCCGTAAAAGAGGGCGGCCAGCAGGGGATTGCCCTCATAGCAGGGAAGATGCGGGAACACCAGATCGAGAAATACCGTATTGAACAGAATGGTGCGCACGCTTTTGAGCAGGAACCGGCGGCCGATGATCCGGTAACTCAACAGGATCAGGGGAAGGTTTAAAACAAGGGATACCATGCCGATGGGAAAGCCCCAGAGCGTGTGTGCGATCAACGAAAGGCCGGAAATGCCGCCGGGGGCAAAATCCGCCCGGCTGGCAAACGAATAGACGCCGGCAGCATACAGGATACTCCCGGCAACGTCGCTTATCAGATCCAGAATAAAATCGCGGTTTTTCTTCATACATACCTTTTACCATGGGGGAAAGAAAATGTCAACCGTCCCGGCGTCGTCTTTTTTCTTCTCCCTGCGCCATGGATGCGCAAAGGGGCGGCGTGCATAAAAGGAGCCCAAACGGACAGAATAGTCAAAAAAGTCCGGGAAGGGAGTCCTGATGAGTATGGGAAAAATGAGTGCGAATCTGGCAGAAAACATGGAATATCTGGGGGACAGGCTGGGCGTCGGAACCAATTTCGATGTGCTTTACCGCGTGGTGGAAATCGGCGGAAAACAGGCCTGTCTGTATATGATAGACGGCTTTTGCAAGGATGAGGTGATGCAGAAGCTGATGCAGCATTTCATGGGGATCACGGAGGATAAGATGCCCGGGGACGCCCATGCCATGAGCAAACAGCTGGTTCCTTACGGCGAGGTGGATTTGAAAGACGACTGGGACGAGATCGAATACGCGGTCATGTCGGGCGTGGTGGCGATGTTTCTCGAGGGGTACGAACAGTGTATTCTCATCGACGCCAGAACCTATCCGGCCCGCAGCGTTTCGGAGCCGGAGAAAGATAAGGTAATGCGCGGATCCAAGGACGGATTCGTGGAAACCATCGTGTTTAATACCGCGCTGATCCGCAGGCGGATCCGCAGCCCGCAGCTTCGCATGGAAATGATGAAAGCGGGAAAAAGCTCCCGGACGGATATTGTCCTGTGTTATATGAAGGATCGGGCGGACGCCGCCTTCCTGCAAAAAATCCGGGACAGGATTGCAAACCTGCAGGTGGACGCGCTGACCTTGAACCAGGAGAGTCTGGCGGAGTGCCTCTATCAGCGAAAATGGTACAACCCGTTTCCGAAATTCAAATATACGGAGCGGCCGGATACGGCGGCGGCCCAGGTGCTGGAGGGCAATATTATCATTCTGGTGGACAATTCCCCTTCCGCCATGATCACGCCCACCTCCTTTTTCGATGTGGCGGAGGAGGCGGACGACTATTATTTTCCCCCCGTCACCGGCACCTATCTGCGCCTGTCCCGGATGCTGATCGCGCTGCTCACCTATTTTCTGACGCCCACCTTTCTCTTGCTGATGGAGTATCCCCAGTGGATCCCCAAAGGCTTTGAATTTATCCTGTTAAAGGATACGGTCAATATTCCGCTGATCTGGCAGTTTCTGATTTTGGAGCTGGCCATCGACGGGCTGAAGCTGGCGGCGGTGAATACGCCCAATATGCTCAGCACGCCGCTTTCTGTGCTGGCCGCCCTGGTACTTGGCGAATTTTCGGTCACGAGCGGATGGTTCAACGCCGAGCCGATGTTATATATGTCCTTTGTGGCGGTGGCGAATTATACCCAGAACAGTTATGAACTGGGATATGCCTTAAAGTTCATGCGCATCATCAATCTGATCCTGACGGCGCTGTTTGGCGTATGGGGATATGCGGCCGGCATTCTGATCCTGATTTTGAGCATTGTTTCCAACCGCACCATCAGCAACCAGAGTTATCTGTATCCGCTGCTGCCTTTTCACGGAAAACAGCTGGCGCACCAGATTTTCCGGACCCGTCTGCCGGAGGCAAAAAAATAGTTTTTGTGCTCTTTTTTGGGGGAGACAGACCCTGGGGAAACGGAGAGAAAAGATCGGGATTCTCCTCTTGATTTTGCCGCCGGTTTGTGACAAAATAGGGATACATGCAGCGGCCGGGCGGCGGACAGAAGGCGGCCCGCTGCCGGTTTGACAGGAGGAGAAAAACGTGACAAAGATCAGAACTCGTTTTGCGCCCAGCCCTACCGGGCGTATGCACGTGGGCAATCTGCGCACCGGGCTTTACGCCTATTTGATCGCGAAACATGAGGGCGGCGATTTTATTCTGCGTATTGAGGATACGGATCAAGAGCGCTATGTGGAGGGCGCGGTGGAAATTATCTACCGGACGCTTGCCAGGACCGGACTTGTCCACGACGAGGGGCCGGATAAGGACGGGGGCGTAGGTCCTTACGTCCAGAGCGAAAGGCAGAAGAAAGGGATTTATCTGGAGTATGCGAAAAAGCTGATCGAAAAGGGAGAGGCCTATTATTGCTTCTGCGACAAAGAACGGCTGGATTCGCTCAAAAGGACGGTGGCCGGCAAGGAGATCAATGTTTACGACAAGCACTGTCTGTCCCTTTCCAAAGAAGAAGTGGAAGAAAAGCTGGCGGCGGGCGTACCCTATGTGATCCGTCAGAATAACCCGACGGAAGGGCATACGACGTTTCACGACGATATCTACGGAGATATTACCGTGGAAAACGCCGAGCTGGACGATATGATTTTAATAAAGTCCGACGGGTTCCCCACTTATAACTTTGCCAATGTGGTGGACGATCATCTGATGGGGATCACCCATGTGGTGCGCGGCAACGAGTATCTTTCTTCTTCGCCCAAATACAACAGGCTGTACGAAGCCTTCGGCTGGGAGGTGCCGGTCTATGTGCACTGTCCGCTGATCACGGACGAGGCGCACCAGAAGCTGGCCAAGCGCAGCGGGCATTCTTCCTTTGAGGATCTGCTGGAGCAGGGGTTTGTGACGGAAGCGGTGGTCAATTTTGTGGCGCTGCTGGGCTGGAGCCCGGAAGGAGACAATGAGATCTTTTCCCTGGACGAGCTGGTGAAGGCGTTTGATTACCACAGGATTTCCAAGTCCCCGGCGGTGTTTGATTTCACGAAGCTCAAGTGGATGAACGGGGAATATCTGAAGGCGATGGAGTTTGACCGCTTTTTTGAGATGGCGCAGCCCTATCTGAAGGCGGCGCTGACCAAGGGACAGGATCTGGAGAAGATCGCCCGGATGGTCAAAACGCGTATCGAGGTGTTTTTGGATATCCCGGAGATGGTGGGTTTCTTTGAAGAACTGCCCGACTACGATCCGCAGATTTATGTCCATAAGAAAATGAAAACCACCCTGGAAAGTTCCCGGGAGGTGTTAAGCGATCTGTTGCCTTTGCTGGAGGAACAGGAGGATTACAGCAACGACGCGCTTTACGGGACGCTTCTGTCCTATGTGGAGAAAAAGGGTTACAAAAACGGCTATGTGCTCTGGCCGGTGCGCATTGCGGTCTCCGGCAGGCAGATGACGCCGGCGGGGGCCACGGAGATCATGGAGATTTTAGGCAAAGAGGAATCCCTGGCCCGGATCCGCAAGGGGATTGCGCTGCTGGACAAAGCAAAGTAAACCGGCAGACAGGACAGGGGAAAGGAGTACCCCCAATTTGCAGGGAAACGAACAACAGAACAGAGCGATTGTCTGGAATACGGGGCCTGCACTGGTGCTGGCGGGCCCCGGTTCCGGCAAGACCTTCACCATTGTAGAGAGGGTCCGGCATCTGATTGAGGTCTGTCAGGTGGATCCGGCGAATATTCTCGTGGTGACTTTCACAAGAGCGGCGGCCCGGCAGATGCGGGACCGTTTCTTACAAAGGATGCAGGGCGTCTGCCATCCTGTCAGCTTCGGCACTTTTCATGCCGTCTTCTTCCACATTTTAAAAACTTCATATGGGTATTCTTCCGGCTGTATCGCCACACAGAGACAAAAAAAGGAGTATCTGCGCACTGTTCTGCAGGGAGTGGCGGCGGATTTGCCGGCGCAGGCAGACTGGGAGGAGGGACTGCTTTCGGAGTTTGGACGGCTGAAAAACTTCGGGGGATCGCCGGAGGCGTTTCAGAGCGCTTATCTGGAGACGGAAGCCTTTCGGGAGGTGTTTTTTCGTTTCAACCGAATGCTGCGGGAAATGGGGAAACTGGATCTGGATGAGTTTGCCGCCGGCGTGACCGGCCTGTTTCGGACGCGCCCGGAAACGCTGGCCGCGTGGCGCCGGCAGTTTCCCTATCTGTTGATAGATGAGTTTCAGGATATCAATCCGGTGCAGTACGAAGCGGTCAGACTGCTGGCGGGGGAGAAGAAAAATCTGTTTGTCGTCGGGGACGACGATCAGGCCATCTATGGGTTCCGGGGATCCGATCCTGCCCTGATGCGGCAGTTTCTGCGGGATTATCCGGAGGCGGAGAACATAACCCTGGCCCTCAATTACCGGAGCAGGCCGGGCATTGTGGAGACGGCGGGCAGGCTCATCGGAAACAATAAGCTCCGCTTTCCCAAACGGATCGTGGCCGCGCGAAAGAGCGGGGAGACAGAGGACGATCCGCCGGGCTGGGAGCCCTTTGCAAAGGATAAGACCGTGTATCTGCGGGCGTTTGCCGACAAAAGGCAGCAGGCGCGCGCCCTGGCAGAGCTGATGGGGGAGCGGTATGGCATACGGCAGAAGACGCAGGGTGCCGGGAAAGAATCCGGTTTTTCGATTGCCGCGATTTTCCGCACCAATTCCGGCGCAGCCCTGCTGGCGGAAGAACTGGAAAACGCCAAAATCCCCTTTTATATGAAGGAAAAAACCAAAAGTCCATACGCCCATCCGGTCTGCCGGGATCTGATGGCCTATCTGGAATTTGCCAACGTCAGGCGGGATCGGGAACTGTTTTTGCGGATTATGAACCGGCCCTGCCGCTATTTGCCGCGTCAGATTCTGGAGGAGACGCAGGTTTCCTTTTTCAGACTGCGGGAGGCCTGCCGGGGCAGGGCCTATCTGGAGCCGATTCTGCAAAAGCTGGAGGCGGATATGCGGTATCTGGCAGGAATGGATCTGTACGCGGGGACCAACTATGTGCGCAGGGGAATCGGTTATGACGACTGGATAAAAAAGGAAATGGGGCCAAAGGCCTGTCGGGAAGCCATGGAAATGGCGGATTTTTTCCAGGAGAGTATGCGGCGCTTTGAGACGGTGGAGCAGGCCAAAGCGCACATCGAAAGCTATGAGCGCGCCCTGGAGGAGGCGGCCGGAAAAGAAAGCGCGCAAAGAGAGAGCGGCGTCAGTCTTTTGACCATGCACGGGGCGAAGGGACTGGAGTACGATATAGTCTTTCTGCCGGACTGCAACGAAGGGGTGACGCCCCACAGGGGGAGTGCGGACAGACAGGAAACGGAGGAAGAACGGCGGATGTTCTATGTGGGGATGACCCGGGCCCGGGAACGGCTTTATTTAAGCTGGATAGGGGGAACGCAAAAAGATCCGGTTCCCCCTTCCCGGTTTTTAGGGGATATGGGATATCGGGAGCCGTTTCGGGCAAAAGAGGTCTGAACGGTTTCAGTCTTCTTCCTCGCCGTCTACCAGTTCATCAAATTCACAGTTGTCCAGATATTCGTCAAACGCTTCCTCGACCTTCTCATATTCGGCGTCATCGTCAATATAGTCCAGAACAGGATCTTCTTCCGGTCTGGAAGGGTCTTCCGCATAGCGGTAAAACCAGACTTCGCCGTCGGTGTTCTCCCCCTTTTCATCCAGGGGCATGAGGACGATGTAATCTTTGCCCTCCACTTCCAGTATGGTGATGACGGTGCAGGTCACGTTTCTGCCGTCGTCCAGTTCCAGATCGACGGTCATTTCCTCGTCTTCTTCATAGTGTCTGCTCATGACAAAATCCTTTCTTTGTACGCTGGATACAGGAAATCGCGCGCAGAATAGCTGCCGTCTGCGCATATATGCGTAGTATACACGAATTTTGTATGGCGCGCAAGGGGATCTCCATGCTATAATAGTTGTGTATTTTCGGAAATGGGATCTAAAACACCAGCAGACGGGAAGGACAGGTGGCTGCCATGAAGAAAAGCGGCGTGAGCGTTTCGGACGGAAGACCGTATCCTCTGGGCATGACGGTGATAAGCGACAGGGAAGTGAACCTGTCGGCCGTGATGCGCAGAAAGGGGGAATGCGGCGTCATTTTCACCTCCCGGGAGGAAGGCAGACAGCTTCGCCTGCCTTTCCGGGAGGTGAACAGGATTGGGAATCTGTGCTGTATGAAACTGTCCGGGATCCGGGCGAAGGACGATACCTACCGGTTTTATGACGAGGACGGAGAGTGGGTGGATCCGTATGCCCGCCGCATCTACGGGAACGAAACCTGGGGAGAGCAGATCAGTCTACAGCTGTCCGGAGGAGGCGCTGTCTCTGAATTTGACTGGGGAGAAGATGCGCCGCCCCTTACGCCGTTGTGCGACAGTCTGCTCTATCAGATCCATGTGAGGGGTTTTACCATGCACCCGTCCTCCCGCGTAAAACAGAGAGGCACCTTTGCCGGTGTTATGGAAAAGATCCCGTATTTAAAGACGCTGGGCGTTACGGCGCTGGAGCTGATGCCGGTCTATGAGTTTGCAGAGCTGGAGTGGGAAAAGCCGATCCTTTCCCTGCAGGAAGAAGAAAAGAAGTACCGGGACAGACAGGCGGAGGACGAAAAGCCGCGTATCAACTACTGGGGGTTTAAGGAGGGATATTATTTCGCGCCGAAGGCTTCCTACAGCGCAAGCGCCGATCCGATCCGGGAGTTTAAGCAGCTGGTGAAACAGCTGCATGAAAACGGAATCGAAGTGATTTTGCAGTTTTTCTTTCCCCGCACAATCCGGCAGAGCTTTATTTTGGACGTGGTGAAATTCTGGGTGGAGGAATACCACATCGACGGCGTCCATCTGTTGGGGGAGCGCATACCGACAACCCTGCTTGCCACGGAGCCGATGCTTTCTGACACCAAGATTCTGTGCGGCGATTTTTCCTGCGGCGACATATATCCGGAACAGACCGTGCCGGCAATGAAAAATCTGGCCCGGTTTTCCGACGATTTTCTGTACGATATGAGACGGTTTTTAAAGGGCGACGAGGATATGGTCGGACGCGTGCTCTATCAGCTCAAAAAAAATCCGGCCCAGACCGGCGTGATCAATTTTATCACCAATTACGAAGGCTTTACGCTGGCGGATCTGGTTTCCTACGAAAGAAAGCACAATGAGGAAAACGGGGAGGAGAACCGGGACGGCATCGCCTACAACGCCAGCTGGAACTGCGGCGAGGAGGGCCCTACCAAAAAACGGAGCATCCGGAAGCTGCGTGAAAAGCAGATGCGCAATGCCATGCTGCTTTTGCTGACCGCCCAGGGGACGCCTCTGATTGTGGCGGGGGACGAGTTCGGATTTTCCCGGGGCGGGAACAATAATCCCTGGTGTCAGGACAATGAGATAAACTGGCTGAACTGGAACCTCAACGCAGAGGGAAAGCGGATGCTGGAGTTTGTCACAAGGGCCGTGGCGATGCGGCGCGCCCATCCGGTTCTGCACAGGCCGGACGAACTGACGATGATGGATTATATCGCCTGCGGCTATCCGGATCTGTCCTATCACGGCCGGGAGGCGTGGAAGATTTCCTACGACCGGATCTGCCGGGAGGTGGGCGTGATGTACTGCGGCAGATACGCCAAACCGAATCGGCAGACGGAGGACGATTTTTTCTATATCGCCTACAATATGCACTGGGAAGAAACGGAGATGGCGCTGCCCGCCCTGCCGGGCACCCTGCGCTGGGAGGTCGTATTAGACAGCGCAGGAGAGGGCGGAAAAAAGGAAGCGGAAGCGCTGATTCGGCCGGATGAACGGACGGTCCGGGTGCGGGAGCGCAGCGTCCTGATTTTAAAAAGTGGGCCGAGGGCGGAGAGAAAGCAATGACAGGAAAGGCAGTCCGGCATTTCATCACGATTACGCGGCACAAATGGCTGGTGCTGAAGGGATGCTTTGCGGTGGGGTTATATTGGCAGGGGATCTGTCACGACCTCTCCAAATATTCCTGGACGGAGTTTCGCATCGGGGTGAAGTACTATCAGGGAAACCGCAGTCCCAACGCGGCGGAGCGGGAGGAAAAGGGCTTCTCCACCGCCTGGATGCACCATAAGGGACGCAATCGGCACCATTGGGAATACTGGATGGATTACAGCGCCCGTCTCTACGAAACCGGGATGGCTCCCGCGCCCATGCCGGAGAAATATGTGGCGGAAATGCTCATGGATCGCATAGCGGCCTCCAAGGTTTACCGGGGAAGCGCCTATACGGATCGGGATCCGCTGAACTACTATGAGCGGACCGGGGAAAAGGTCATGCTGCATCCCCAGACGAGAGAACTGTTGGAAACGCTGCTGCAGATGCTGGCAAAGCAGGGAGAGAAAGAGACCTTTTCCTATATCCGAAGGGAAGTATTGAAGAAAAAGTGAGGGCACCAGTCCTGTGCCGGGCGCATATCTTATTAGCAGTATAAAGTGAGGAGAGAAAAGGATATGAATTGTCTTTGTTTACTTTGTCTGCTTGGTCTGTGCCGCAGCATGGGCAGCCGCAGCGCGGGCAGCCGCAGCGCGGGCAACCGCAGTACGGGCAGCTGCGCGCAGAAGAATCCGTCACCGAACGGACCCCGGAACGCAGGGAGATCCGGGGACGCCGACTGTGGCTGCGCCCGGCAGGAGACGGGCGGGCAGAGCCGTTTTGACGAAGCCGGACACGGTCTTTCCTTCGGGGACACGGTTCCCGGCATGGAGCCGGCGCAGGCGGTTCCCTATTCTACGGCCCACGCTTCCTATGCGGACGGATGCGCATGCAACGACTGACATACAGGGCGTCGTGTTTTGCACGGCGCCCTGTGTATTTTTGCCGACAAAACAAAGGCGGCGCCCGATCCGGCGGGGGAAGTCTGCTTGACGAAACGGGAGGGGGAGAGTATACTAAGGTTCAGACTACAGACGGAGGTACAAGATCATGATTGGAGAGCAAAAAGTTCTTTTCAGCGGAATGCAGGCTACGGGCAGCCTGACGCTGGGCAATTATCTGGGTGCTTTGAAAAACTGGGTAAGCCTGGCGGACGAATATATGACGTTTTATTCCGTGGTGGATCTGCATTCCATTACGGTGCGTCAGGATCCGGCCGAGCTGCGCAGCCGCGCGAGAAGACTGTTGACTTTATATATTGCGGCGGGGCTGGATCCGGAAAAGAACTGTATCTATTATCAGTCCCATGTTTCCGGCCACGCGGAGCTGGCGTGGATCTTAAACTGCTTTACCTATATGGGAGAGCTCAACCGGATGACGCAGTTCAAGGATAAGGCCGCCAAGCACGCCGACAACATCAACGCGGGGCTGTTTACCTATCCCGTTCTGATGGCCGCGGACATCCTGCTGTATCAGGCGGATGTGGTGCCGGTGGGGAAAGACCAGCTGCAGCATCTGGAGCTGACGCGGAATCTGGCGCAGCGGTTCAACGCGATCTATGGAGATGTGTTCACGATTCCCGAGCCCTATATGGGGAAAACCGGCGCCAGCATCAAGAGTTTGCAGGATCCTTCCAAAAAAATGAGCAAATCCGACGAGAACCCCAACGCCAGCATTTACCTGACTGACGATCCCGATACCATCATCCGCAAGTTCAAACGGGCCGTGACGGATTCCGAGGGACAGATCCTCTACCGGGAGGAGCAGCCCGGCATCCGGAACCTGATCGACATTTACAGCGCCTGCACCGGTAAGACGCCGGAGGAAACGGTACGCGAATTTGACGGAAAAGGATACGGAGAGTTTAAGATGGCGGTGGGAGAGGCCGTGGTTTCCACCCTTCGTCCGCTGCAGGAACGGTTCCAGCAGCTGTTTCAGGACAAGGCGTATCTGGATGGCATCATAAAGGAAAATGCCCAGAAGGCCCAGTATTATTCTGCAAAGACGCTGCGCAAGGTGCAAAAGAAGGTGGGCTTCCCGGAGCGGCTTTTTTAAAAGAAAACGGACAAAAACGGACGCTGCATGCGGCAGGAATACTCTTGCGGTATGCAGCGTCCTTGTGTTTGAGAAAAAACTGTCGGATAAATTCACGGGAATGCAGAATCAGGCATCCACCTTTACGCCGTTTATGTAGACCGCTTTCACGACGGTTTCCACCCAGAAGGGACAGCCGTCCGTGATCACCAGATCCGCGTCCTTGCCTTCCTCCAGGGAGCCCACACGGTCGGCGATGCCCAGATGGCGGGCGGGTTGAATCGTAATGGCGGCCAGCGCGTCGTCCTCCTGCATGCCCGCCTTCCTTGCCATACCCGCGCACAGAGGCAGGTGCTGGATCGGGATCACGGGCGCGTCTGTGATGATGGAGACGCGGCAGCCGGCGTCGGCCAGAATGCCCGGCGTGCGCCAGCTCTTGTGCTGCAGTTCAAACTTGCTGGCGGTGCCCAGCGTAGGGCCCACGGCAAGCGGCACGTCTTCCGCACGCAGTTCCTCCGCAATCAGATGGCCTTCCGTCACGTGCTCCAGTGTGATATCCAGATGAAATTCCTTTGCGATGCGCAGCGCCGTAAACAGATCGTTGGCCTGATGGGCGTGGGCCTTGATCGGGATCTGACGGTTTAAAACGGGCAGCAGGGCTTCGCACTTCATATCGTAGGCGGGCAGCTTGGAGCAGTCGTCTCCGGCCGCCTCTTTTTTCTGCCGGTAGGCGAGGGCCTTATAGAGCGCCTCCCGGATCAGCGCGGCGTTGGTCATACGGCTGGAAATGCCGTGCTCCCGGTAGCAGCGCTTGGGATTTTCTCCGAAAGCGCATTTCATGGCCACCGGCGCCTTGACGATCATGTCGTCCACCCGTTTCCCCACGGTCTTCATGGCGATGAAGGTGCCGCCGATGGGGTTGGAGCTGCCGGGGCCGGTGCCGATGCAGGTCACGCCTGCCAGCGCGGCCTCCTTCAGGGCCGGATCCATGGGATTGATGCCGTCCTGGGCGCGAAGCTGCGGCGTGATGGGATCGTTATATTCATTATAATCCTTTCCCTCATAGCCGATGGCCGTCCCGTCCAGGCCCACATGACAGTGCGCGTCCACAAAGCCGGGATAGATAGAAAGGCCGGCAGCGTCCACCGTCTGGCAGCCCTGGGGCAGGGACAGATCCTGTCCGATCCGCAGGATTTTCCCGTCTTCGATCAAAATATCCGCCTGAAAGACGCAGATGCCGTCCCGCCCTTTTTGGGCGGTGTGCAAGGTACCGTTTTGAATACAGAGCATGATTTTTTACCTCCTTTCTTTACTTTACTATAACCGGATCGGAAGTGGCAAGAAGAAACCGGTGAAAATGCTGACTTGCAATCCGAAATTCCAGTGAAAAAGTAAATTCCACCGCCTTTTAAAATTTGGTGTATTTTATATATTT
>CANRGX010000046.1 GCA_947630215.1 uncultured Eisenbergiella sp.
GAAATTTCCATAGGGAGGAAAATATGAGAGGCAGAAGGTTCTTAAAGAGAGGGATGGCATTTTTCCTGAGCATGGTTCTGATCGCATCGGCGCCCGGAATGGGGGGTCTTCGCGTGTACGCGCAGGAAGAAAATACGGTTTCGGAAGGGGAGAATGGCGGACAGGCAGCAGGAGAACAAGATTCTTTGCTGCAAGAGCAGAGAGGCACGCCGGAAAACAGCGCAGCCCCGGAGAACAGTGAAGCGCCGGAGAACAGCGTAGCTCCGGAGAACAGTGATGCGCCGGAGGGCGGTGACGTGCCGGAGAGCAGCACGACGGCAGAGAGCACCGGGACGCCGGAAGGCAGCACCGGCGACGCGCAGCAGGAGGCGCCGGGACAGGAAGGGACGGAAGCAGAACCCGGGCGTGATCCCGAGACGGTCACGGAGATCGAGACGGAAACCGAGATTCAGACGGAAATAGAGACAGAAACCGAGACAGAAACAGAGACGGAAACCGAGACAGAAACGGAAACCCAGGCGGAACCGGAGCTCCTTCTGACCGCTTTACAGGAGCAGGAACAGTATCTGGGCGAGTGCCAGTGGGACGATAATCTGGGCGGTATGGTGCTGTATCTGAGCCAGGCGGGGAAAAACGAGTGGGATACAGCGCATGATCGTGAAGTTGCCGATCTGGACGAGAGTGTAATTAGCGGGATTATAGACTACTACCTGGAAAATGTGGTGGGGACGGAAGAACTCCCCGATCCGCTGGCGGGCGTGCACGTGGAATTTTCCTTCCAGTCCTTTGACGAGATTCTTGTCGGACAGGATATCTTCCAGGAGACGTGGGAGAAGCTGAGAAGCGCGCTCAGGGAGGACGATTGCTCCCTGCGTTTTTCGCTGGTTTCGGACGACGGATGGTCTGTTTATTATGATTTCTGGAATCCTGCGCCGATGGGCCAGGATGATATCGGCTATGTGAATCTGGGCGGAATTGAGTTTGAACAGGACGAGAGCGGGACGGTGATTCTGAATAACTACCGGAACGATAACGATCCCGCCGTATCCGAGAGTTTGTATCAGCAAATCTGCGGGCCGGACGGAAGCGATCTGTCCCGTGTGGCGGACAAGGATACCACGGTCTGGCTTGTACCGGAGGACGGGGAGGCCGAAACGGTGCAGGCCGAATGGAAGTGCGCCGCGTTTCAGGAAAACGGGGAAACCCACAGACAGTGCCTTTTGGAAATTGAAAGTGCAGACAGACTGCAGTCCGGCATATCTTATCGTCTGCAGACAGAACTGCCCGAGGCTTCCGGATGGCTGGCCCAGTGGCAGGACGAGGAGGGCGACCAGAGCAGGAGCTTTGGAGAGATGCCGGAGGATGCGGCAGAGTTATCTGCGTTCCTTGAGGAACTGGACAGCAGCGCGGATGACAAGCTGCAGGTGACAGTCCGGCGTGCCGGTTCCGATCAGAATCAGACGCTGCCCAAAGAGATTGTAAACGCATTCGTGAACCGTGATCTGCTGCTGACATTTAAGTGGAGCACGCAGGAGGAGCCGGATCGGGAATATACGCTGATTTTTGACGGGCTGGTTGGAGAACTGAGCGTCGATCTGAATCTGGGCAGCATTTCCTGTGAGGAGGCGGACGAGAAGCAGAAAGCGGCGGCAGGCGCGGCCAATGCCTGGCGGATTTCTTACCGGCTGACGGAAGGCGAAGCGCTTCCCGCGCTGGGGCCGGATGGCTGGATTGCCCTGCAGATCGTCCAGGAGGGGCTGCTGAACGACTTTTCCTTCCATGAAGACCGCTCGCTTTTCTATTTGAGCCAGTGGAAAGTGGAGGGAGAGAGCGCATCCCTGATGGAACGGGGGTATTACGATTGGGAGGATACAAGCTGGTTTCATGTGTCTCTGGAGGAATCGGCCGGGGAATACCTGATAGCGGATTCCTATCTTGGCGCGCTCCGGGATGAGGATATTCTGGAGTTCAGCGAATACGACACAAACGGCCTTCGGCTGTCTGACGATCTGCTGATTCAGGCGATGGAAGACTGGTACGCCGAGTGGGAAGGCGCACCTTTTTCCGGCATCCGGCTGGTGCTTACGGATCGAAAAGCAGGGGAGAAAACGATTTCCGCCCGTCTGCTGGGAGAAGTCAAAAAGCTGCTGGGCAGCGGGACAGACGGATCCGAAGGCGGCTTTGATCTCAGCTTTGAACAGACGGACGGCCGGAATACCTCTGTCGGGTATGAGGCCTGGCATTTCACCGGCCTGGACCAGGTCACCGGCCCCTTAAATCTGAATCTCACGGTGCAAAAGACCGGCGGGAAGCTTGCGGTGAGCCTGCCGGAAGCGCTGCCGGATGCAGACGGATTCCAGGCGAATGTATCGCTGGAGAATACCGCCTATCGGGACAGCTATTCTCCGGGTACGGCGCTGGCCGCGCTCATAAAGGACAAAAGCGGCATATCCTTGCCTTCATCTTTTTCCTCCATGGTCGAGGGTTTCTTTGAACGGTCGGAAGACGGAAAATGCGGCCGGCTTTCTCTGGATGCAGACCACCTGGAAGCGGGGAAAAACTATCTGTTCTATGAGCCGGAATATCTGACGGTAGGACGCGGAGAAACAAAGACGGTTGCCTTTGGCGGGACGGGAAGTGTGACCAAAGGCAATGTGAAGGGCAACTTCGGCGCCGGCACTCCGAATGTCGAGTTTCAGATTGATCTGAACCGCGGCCTTGATGTTATAGCCAAAACGGAGGGAGATTTCCCCTTCGAAAGCTGGTTTTTCCTGCAGTATACGCAGAATGCGCAGGAAAAGATCCGGCTGTTCCATCTGACGGTAACGCATCCGGATTATAAATATCTGGGCAGCCGTGTGATTTATGACGGCGTCGAGCGGCTGGATCTGGAAGAAACGGCATATCAGGCCGCATACGACGGCAAGGGGCAGGATTTTGCTGCGTACGTGCAGGATCTGCTGGAGAATGTCTATAAAGAGGAAACCTTCCCCGGCATCCTGGTTCAGTTCGAGCACGATTTTGACAAAGACCCTACGCTGGAAAACGAACAGATATCCGGGGAAGTCTGGAACGCGCTGATAGAACATCTGGACGCTGTGAGCGACAACCCGGACTGTGCCCTGCGGATCTGCTTTGGCAAAAATCTTTTTGCCGCACCGTCATCCGGCCAGGGCCTGTTTGAAATGCTGAAGGGGCAGCAGACGGCGGCCTTTGGCTTTGACGTTCCGAGAGAAACCGAAAAAGAGTCGATCTCCTTTGAGACCGTTCTTCAGCAGAATACGGATGGCGACGGACAGGCGACGATACAGCTGACAGACGCGCCTTACGATGCGGACGATTATGGGATTGTTCTGTATACGAAAAAGGTGCGGGACCTGCTGGGCGGCACCAGCAGGGGAACGAAGCAGCGGGAAGTCACCGTCAAAAGCATGGAGGGCGAAACCGAGATCGGCGGCGGTTTCTGGTACGCAAAGAACGGGGAGGACTGCAGCGGCCTGCTGCTGGAGTCTCTGCAGACGCTTGGCAGCGAACCCGGGCGGGTTTGCCTGCAGGAGAAAAAGGAGTGGAATTTATCTTATCTGGAGGAAGACGGACAGACAGAGGTGTCCCAGGAATATAATACGGACGAGATCACCCAGGAGCTTCTGGAGGGGATTTCCCAGACCGAGATCACGCTTTCTTACAACGGCGACGAAACGGTCTCCGGGGGAGGGATTCCGGCCGATATCCTGCAGGCTTTTGCGGCGGCGCAAAAGAGCCTGACCTATTACTGGCAGCAGGGGGAGGCAGAATGCTATCTGACGCTGGGACTTTCGCCGGCGGAGCCGTTTTCGGAGGGCTATGAAATCGGAGACGTTTCTGTAGAGGCGGAAGACACCGGCGATAGCAGCGGGTATCGGATCAGCGGCCTGCCTGAGGGGACAGAGAATGTAACGCCCCTGTATTTCACATTCTGGCAGAGGGGAATCCTATCCGGCTTTTCTTTCCAGAATATGCAGGAGGGACAGAGGTATGTCCAGGGGATCCGGACGGAGTCCGGGCTTCGGTATACCTGTATGGTCGGAGCCGATCCAAACTGCATCGAACTGGACTTAAACCGGGAGGACTGGGCCTATGCCGAAACCCTGCCCGAATCAGTAACGGACTACTATGTGACAGATCTGTTCCTGGGCGAACTGCAGGGAGAGGAAGGACTCTGCCTGTCGGATTATCAGAGCAGCGCAGGCATGACGGCGGCCCAGATTACGAAGGCGCTGGAAGTCTGGAAAAACACTCTGGGAGACAACCGGCTTGCCTGGATCCGGCTTGAACGGCTGAATGTGCCGGAAAAGCAGCGTCTTCTGGAGAAAGGGATCGCCCAGGCGGCCCAGGAGCTTCTGCAAAACGACGGAGAGGTCAAGGGGAACCTGAATCTGAGTTTTGTGACGACAGGCAGCAGTCTTTCCAACCAGACGGCGCGGGAGGACTGGACCTTTACCGGGTATACGGTGCCGGACAAAGACGTGCAGCTTTCGCCCGTTCTTGTCAAGTATGAGAATCAGGGCAGCAATGCGATTTACAGCATCAAGCATGGCGTGGCCCTGTCCGCCGAATATATCGGTCTGATCCTGAGCGGAACCGAATACCGGTACGCATACGGAACCCGTGAGACAGAGCTGCGGTTCTTTGCAGAGAGTGGCGGGAAGCTGGTTCCGGCCACCGGAACAGCGGGCGGATTCTTTGCCCCGGAAGGGAAAAACGGGCAGATCAACCTGGGCAATCTGCAGGATCTTGCGCCTGCCACAGCCTATGTGATAAGCGATGTGACAGAGGTGCGGGTCGTAAAGGGCGGCACGAAAGAAAATGTGCTGACCGGAGAGGGCATCAGCGGCGCGTCCTGGTATTCCACGGACGAAAGCGTTCTGACAGTGGATAAGACCGGGGTCTTTTATGTCCATGACTATTTGAGAGAATGGCAGGAAGTGCTGGCCACGGTGAAGTATACGCAGGCGAAACAGAAAAAGGCGAAGGCCTACCGGATTCTGGTGGAGGAGCCGGAGGTGACCGGACTGGAATTGAGCCAGAATGCGGTGACGCTGGAGCAGTGGAACGAACCGACAGGTGAGAACGATTGGATTGTCCACAACCAGGATACGGTGGTACTGCTGTTTTCCGTGCCTGCCGGTGTGCTGCGTCCGGAAGGGATCACCTGGGAGATTTCCAATGAAGAGGTGACGGGTCAGACGGAAGGGGCAATAGATGCCCAAACCGTCGTTGCCTTCGTGGAATCCCGGGACGAAGACGGGACGGCCGTTCCGTCCCCGGTAAAGAAGAAAAACTGCCGGGAGGCAGAACTGGTGAGCGTCAATCCGGGTACGGCCACGCTGAAGGCCACCTACCAGCCGCAGACATGGAGCGACTGGCTGGGCCGGTACGTCAACGATCCCGACCAGGAGCTGGTGGAGATAGACTGTAAGGTGACGGTGAAAGCGCCGCCGGCGGAGCCGGACTGGGAGAACCTGGGAACGCCCGCCCTGCTGCTGGCCAAAAACGCCAATGTGACGCTGGCGGACGCCGGCTTTGCAAAACTGGACGAGACGGAATGGGAGTGGGCGGAACCGGAAACCTCCTTGAAATCCTACGTGGGCACCAATACGGATGGCACAGAGTTTTTAGCGGTATATACGCCTTCGGAGGGCGGAGAAAGCCGGGAACTTCCGCGTTATGTCAGGTTGGATGAGGTAGAAGGACTTGTCCTGCATGCCTCGGAGACGGCCATTCCCGCGCAGGGCGGCCAGGTGACCTTTACGGTGGATCCGCAGATCTGGCCCGGCGACTCCTGGGAGAATCTGGGGGATTATTCCCTGGGCTGGACCGCAAAGCAGGGTAACAAGGTGATCAAAACCGAGTCCACCGCGCTGATTGAAGAGGAGGCAGTGCCGACCTTCCAGTTGAATAGCAGCCGGCTGCAGGGAACCGGTAAGGTGACGGTGACGGTACAGCTGCTGCACAAGAAAACGACAAAGAGCGTGGGGAATAACCCGTCGGCAATGATACCGCTGCTGAGCGCTTCGGCTTCTGTCGATGTGGTGGCCGGCGTCATTCCGGATTTTGGCGTAAAGCTGACCCTCGGGGAAGAACGGGAGATAACAGGAGAAGAATCTTTCTGCCTGGACGATACGGACGTCCGGTCCGGGGAGCTGTCGGCTCCCGGTCTGGAGAGTCAGACAGCAGACGGATCGGTCACGATCACCTGGTCGTCCAGCGATAAAAAGGTGGCGTCCGTCAAGAATAATACCGTAAGCTTTACCGGGAAGGCCGGAACGGTTCGTCTGACGGCCAAAGCCGCGCTCAAAGCGGATAAGAAGATCACCCGCAGCAAAAGTCTGGTGATTCACGTGATTTTGCCGGATGTGCAGATGAGTACGGATAAACTGACCATCAACCTGAATCAGGAGGAGGCTGCGGCACAGTTTTCGATTCAGGAATGCTGGACCGAACTCTATGGAGAGGACAACGGCGCGGCCTGGAAGAAGGAATGGAACAACGGAGAGGGGCGTCTGACCGGGGACGGCGCAGAGTATCTGACGGTGAGCCGGATCGAACAGGACGGCAGTCCCACCGGCGAGTTTACCATCGCTGTCACGAATCGGGAAGGATTTGAGAAAGAATACCGCAATGCAAAGGGAAAGCTTGGCTACTCCAATAAGAAGCTGACGCTGCAGATGCCGTACCGGCAGGGAGATGACGGCTGGCAGGCAAAAGATCTGTCCTTTCAGCTGACCGTCAGCGAGACCGTGCCGAAACTGACCGCCGACTGGGGAACGAAGGTCAATTCCTTCTATACCGACGAGGAAGGCTGGGGCAGCGTATGGGTTTCCCTGGAAGGAAATAGGATCGACGAAGGACGGTTAGAGGAGATTGCACTGACGGACTGCGAATATGAGGTGAAGGACAAGGAGTCCCACGTCGATGCCGTTGAACTGAAAATCGGTCTGAAGGAGATAGAGAACGGCGAAACCGAAGCCGCACGCAAAACAAGAGAGGGAAAGAAAAAGGGCATCCTGTCCATTCCGCTGGAGGGCTATCCGGATCCGGTGCGGACGGCCTTCTCGGTGTCGGCAGCCAAAAAGGAACCCAAGCTGGTGATGCAGAGCGCCTCGGAAACTCTTTATCCGCAGCTTTTGTCCGAAGAAGATTTCCGAAGCTACAGCGTCGCAGACGCGCGCTTTATGGATAAGAATACCGGCATGACCTACAACCTGGATGAAGACAGTAAAATCACGGTAAACGGACAGCCGGTTGACGGGGAAACCCTTGTGGCAGACGGAAAATTCCAGGCGGTTTTGGGCAGCGTTGCCGATCAGCACGAATACGACGACCGGCTCAGGCTTTACCCGCAGTTTTATGAAGTGGATAAAAACACAAAGAAGACCAAGCTGACGCTGACACTGCAGCAGCCCAACTGGTCGAAGGCGCTTAGCACCTCTTATACCATCAACTGCAGTGCCGCCAAACCTGCGTTAAAGCTGTCTGCCAGCACGCTGAAGCTGAATCTGGACGACAGCGTCAGAGCGTCGGAGATGGCGGAAACGTCCCTTGGCTTTAAGGACAGCTGGATGTGGCAGGGCTTCGGAAGTAGTAACATCCGCATCACCGGAAACGATGAGAAGGCCACGAAGTTGATGAATGAGAAGCTGCTGATCGAACCGGTTGACGACAGGGGCGGCCTGATGGCACGGTTTAACGGAAGTCTGGCCAACCTGACGGACGTCGATAAAAAAGCGCTGGCCGGCAGTTACAAATATAAGGTATGGGTCAATGTGGGAGGCTATTCGCTCAACACAACGCTGACGGTGCAGCTTTATAACAAGGAGCCCGCGGTGTCGGTGTCCAAAAAGGGCAGCATCGACGTGCTGCGCAGAGACAGTACCCAGATCCTCTATACGCCCAAGCTGTCAAATGTTACCGGCCGGGTAACGAATGCCTATATGATAGGAGAAGGCAGCGCGTATTTCGATGTCTTCTGGAACGGCAGCGCCGCCGAGGTACACGCGAGAGAAGGGGCCAATTACCCCAAATCCAAATACTCCATGCAGCTGGTGTTCGGTGTGGAAAACGGGTACCGGTATCAGGAGATTGTCACAAAACCTGTGGAGATTGCGGTTTCGGAGGGCGGCGCCACTGTCCGTCTTACGCCGAACGAGAGCGTGTGGTGGTTCGGAGACGAGCACCACGTGGACGTAGGTCAGGATTGGCCGGAGAGCGCGCTGGATCAGCGCCAGCAATGGATTCAGGCCAGCGCGGCAGTTTCCGGGGAAACGGTGCGCATTCGGCGGATAGAACTGTTGAATTACAAAAATGATTTCTGCCTTTCCCTGGGCGACGGAGTTGAGGGGAATATCGGAAATATGGTATACGATACGTCGGACGGAAACGGGATCTGGGGCTTTTTGCTCCACCGGATCGGCAACGAGGAAGCGGTCACTAAGGGCAGTTACAGTCTGAAGTTCCGCGTCTCGCTGTACGACAAGCTGGGCACCTCCAAGGATCGGACGGTGACGGTAAAAATTACAATCAAATAAGGAGTGGTTTTCCGGATTTGGATTCCTCCAAAAGGGCAGGCATAGGACAGCCTGCCCTTTTCATAGATTATAGAAAAAAGACAGACAAAACCGGCGGGCCGCGCCGTTTCCCATCCGGCCGGCGGCGCGGGGGAGGAATGGGACATGACGGGCATCCGGACGCGATTTTGCGCAGCGTTTCTGCTGCTGATCCTTTTGCCGGCAGCGTTGGGCTGCGCAGGGACAAAGAAGGAGGAGGAACAGACACAGCTGGAATTTACGGTGGTAAACGAGGAAAGGCTTCCCGAGGAACTAAAGCAGATCGTGGAGGAAAAAAAGGGAGGGGCCTTCAGTCTCACCTTTGCGGACGGCGGCTATCTGTACCTTTGCACAGGCTATGGAAAACAGGACAGGGGCGGCTACAGTATCGCCGTGAACTCGCTTTATGCGACGGAAAACGGCATCTATCTGGATGTGGATCTGATCGGGCCCAGGGAGCCGGAGGCTGCCGGAAGCGGGCCGTCCTATCCTTATATTGTCATTAAGACGCCGTTTATGGACAAAACGGTGGTGTTTGACTGAAACAGGACGCCCATGTTATAATGTCCCGAAAGGACGGGTGAGTGTGATGATTCTGATTCGGGACTGCCGTATGGTGGATCCGGCGTCCGGAACGGACGGAAAACGGGACATTCTGATAAGCGGCGGGAAAATAGCCGGGATCGGTGCGCCGGGAAGTCTCTGTCTGCCGGCGGACGAAGGCGTAAAAGGACGTCTGATCGACGGGCGGGGGCTTACCGCAGCGCCCGGACTGGTAGATACCCATGTGCATTTCCGGGATCCCGGCGCGCTTTACAAGGAGGATATTCTGACCGGCGCCAGGGCGGCGGCCGCCGGCGGCGTGACCAGCGTGGTGCTGATGGCAAACACAACCCCCAGGGTAGACAACCCCCAGACGCTGGACTATGTGCTGCAAAAGGGAAGGGGAACCCCCATCCATGTCTATTCCTGCGCCAATGTGACCGTTGGCATGAGAGGCGGGGCGCTGACCGATATGGAAACCCTGCAAAAGCACGGCGCGGTGGGGTTTACGGACGACGGCATGCCGATTCTGGACGCAGACGTGGCAAAAAGGGCCATGCGGGAGACGGCGCGGCTCTGCGTGCCCATCAGCTTTCATGAGGAAAATCCCGCGTTCATTCAGGAAAACGGGATTCATGCGGGCGCGGCGGCGCGGCATTTTGGGATCGGCGGTTCGGACAGGCAGGCGG
This sequence comes from uncultured Eisenbergiella sp., assembly GCA_947630215.1. GTDB lineage: Bacteria > Bacillota > Clostridia > Lachnospirales > Lachnospiraceae > Gallintestinimicrobium. The sequence continues at coordinate 9,818 of CANRGX010000046.1, forward strand.
AGATCGATATGGTGCGCCGGGATCTGGACATGGCGCTGGAAACAGGGGCGCGGGCCGTCATTCAGCACATCAGCACGGCGGAGGCCGTGGAGCTGGTGCGGCAGGCGAAGAAGGCGGGCGGGCTCGTGCACGCCGAGGCCACGCCCCATCATTTTTCTCTGACCCAGGAGGCGGCGATCCGGTACGGCACGCTGGCAAAAATGAACCCGCCGCTGCGGGAGGAATCGGACAGGCTGGCGATCATAGAGGGGCTGCGGGACGGCACCATCGACATCATCGCCACTGATCATGCGCCGCACGCGGCATGGGAGAAGGCACGTCCTCTGACGGAAGCGCCCAGCGGGATCATCGGACTGGAGACTTCCCTGGCGCTGGGACTGATGTATCTGACAGCCCCCGGTTTTCTGACACTGTCGGAGCTGATCCGGCGGATGAGCGAAGCGCCGGCCCGGCTGTACGGCCTGGACGCCGGTTATCTGGCGCAGGGCGGCCCGGCGGATCTGGTTTTGTTTGACGAAAACGAGGAATGGACGCCCGCGCGTTTTGTGTCCAAATCCCAGAACTCTCCGTTTCTGGGACAGACGCTGCGCGGCAGGGTGAAATATACGATCTGTAACGGTCGGGTGGTATACGACGGAAAGGCAGGATCCTTTTATGGCGGAAAAGAAAAAAGTATCGGCACAGGTGATGCGTCAGACCAGCCTGGCGGAAGGCATTTATGATTTATGGATACGCACCGATCTGGCGGCGGAGGCGCGCTGCGGACAGTTTGTGGCGGTCTATCCAAAGGACAAAAGCACCCTGCTTCCAAGGCCCATCAGTATTTGTGAGACGGACAGGCAGGAGGGGGCGCTGCGCCTGGTCTATCGCGTGGCGGGAAAGGGAACGGCCGAGTTTTCCCGGCTGAAAGCAGGAGACAGCGTGCAGATTCTGGGCGTGCTGGGCAACGGGTTCCCGGTGGAAAAGGCCAAACCCGGAATGAACGCCGTGCTTTTGGGAGGCGGTATTGGCGTGCCTCCCATTCTGGAGCTGGCAAAATCGCTTTCCTGCAGGAAACAGATTGTGGCAGGGTACCGGGACGGCAACTGTTTTCTGCGCGAGGATTTGCAGCGGGCGGCCTGCGCTGACCTGCCGGGAACGGAAGCAGCGAAGGGAAGCGCCTTCTGGATTGCCACCGAGGACGGCAGCGTGGGCACCCGGGGCAACGTCATGGGCGCTGTGGCGCAAAACGATCTGAGACCGGATATTCTGTATGCCTGCGGGCCCCTGCCCATGCTCCGGGCCGTGAAACGCTACGCGGAAGAAAAAGGGATTCCCGCCTATCTTTCCCTGGAAGAACGGATGGCCTGCGGCGTGGGCGCGTGTCTGGGCTGCGTCTGCCGCACGGTGGCGGTGGACGCCCATTCCCATGTGCACCATGCGCGGATCTGTACGGACGGGCCGGTTTTTGAGGCCAGGGAGGTGGACATCTGATGAATACCAAAGTCAGCATTGCCGGAGTAGAATTTAAAAACCCCGTCATGACAGCCTCCGGCACCTTTGGATCCGGTATGGAATACGGGGAATTTGTGGATTTGAACCGTCTGGGCGCGGTGGTGACCAAGGGCGTGGCGAACGTTCCCTGGCCGGGAAATCCCACGCCCCGCATAGCGGAGGTATACGGCGGTATGCTCAACGCCATCGGTCTGCAAAATCCCGGCATCGATGTTTTTATAGAGCGGGATCTGCCCTTTTTGAAGCAGTATGACACGCGGGTGATCGTGAATGTCTGCGGAAAGACGATGGAGGAGTATCTGGAGGTGGTGGAGCGTCTGGCGGATACCGATGTGGATATGCTGGAAATCAATGTGTCCTGTCCCAACGTAAAGGAGGGGGCCATTGCTTTCGGCCAGAAGGCGGAGGCACTCTTTGCGATCACCTCCCGGGTGAAACGGGCGGCCAGGCAGCCGGTCATTATGAAGCTCAGCCCCAACGTCACCGACATTACGGAAATGGCGCGGGCGGCGGAAGCGGCGGGTGCGGACGCGATTTCCCTGATCAATACGCTGACCGGTATGAAAATCGACGTTGAGCGCCGGCAGTTTGTGCTGGCCAATCGGACCGGCGGTCTGTCGGGCCCCGCGATCCGGCCGGTGGCCGTCCGCATGGTCTGGCAGTGCGCCAACGCGGTAGCCATTCCCATTATCGGCATGGGCGGCATCGCCACGGCGGAGGATGCCCTGGAATTTCTCATGGCGGGCGCTACGGCGGTGGCGGTGGGCGCCATGAATTTTGTCAATCCCTATGCGACCATAGAGGTGGCGGAAGGAATAGAAGCGTATCTGCGCCGCCATGGCATCGAGGACATTCGGGAGATCATCGGCTGCGTGAAATGACAGAAACACCCTTTGGACCGTGCGGTCGGAGAAAGGACGGCAGTATCGGATCGGATAAGCATATTTTCCCTCCCCGGGGCATAAGGTATAAGGACAACGCGGCCCGCCGCAGCGGCGCGGCAGAGTGCGTTTATCCAGGGCCGCCGGGGAGGTATTTTTATGGAACTGATTAAAAAAAGCATCCATATGGATCAGCAGAAGTGTTCTGCTTCCACCCAGATCACCATTGAGGACGATATCAACATTACGGACGTCAAGCCCGATGTTTTCCAGCTCGTGACGGAACAGGGCAGCGTGGACATCGAGGAAGTGCGGGCGGTAGAGGACCATGTGCATATCCGCGGCACGTTGAAATTCCAGGTACTCTACATTTCGGACGAGGAAGCCCACCGGCCCGCCTGCATGGAAGGGGGCATTTCCTTTTCGGAGACGGTTTATATGGACGGCGTGGCCGCCGGCGACGCCGTGACGGTGCGGACGGCGTTGGAGGATCTGAGCGTGGGCGTGATCAATTCCCGCAAGCTCTCCGTGCAGGCCCTGCTGGATCTGTCGCTGGGCGTGGAAATTCTGCAGGAGGCGGTGGCCGCCGTGGGGCTGGAGGACGCGCAGGATGTGGAAGTGCGCAAAAAGGCCATGCAGGCGCTGGATCTGGCCATATCCAAAAAGGATATTTATCGTGTGCGGGAGGAAGTGACGCTCCCCAACGGACTGCCCAACATTTTCAGCCTGCTTTGGCAGACCTGTCAGTTGAAGGAAATTACCTGTACGCCCATGGACGGACACCTGGCGCTGAGAGGGGAGATTACGCTTTTTTTCCTGTACGAAGGAGAGGGGGAAGACCGGCCTGTCACATGGTATGAAACCGCGCTGCAGATCAACGGGACGGTGGAGTGCCAGGGCATGCGGGAAGGGATGCTGGATCACACCCGCTGTCGGATCGGGCATAAGGAAATCGAGGTGAAGGCCGACGCAGACGGCGAGGAGAGAAAGATTTCCGTGGAGCTGGTGCTGGATCTGGATATGAAGCTCTACGAGGAGATCCGGGTGGAAATGATTTCCGATCTGTACGGGGTCACCCAGGAAATCGGAACGGTGACGCAGAACGGTACGTGCAGACAGCTCCTCATGAAAAATACGGGAAAGCTGAAGGTGTCCGGAAGGTTTCAGACAGGTACGGGACTGCCGGAGATTCAGCAGATCGGCGGCTGCTTTGGGGAGATCCAGACGGGCGCCATGGAGCCCTGTCCGGAGGGACTGAAAATCAGCGGCGCGGTACGGGTGCGCGCGATCTATTCGTCCGGCGATTCCGAACTGCCCTTTTACAGTATCCGGGGCGATATCCCCTTCTCCTATGTGCTGGAGGTGCCCGGAGGGGACGCGGACTGCCGGTACGAGGTCGAACCCGTTTTGGAACAGCTTTCCGTAACCGCAGCGGACAGCGAGGAGGTGGAAGCCAGGGCAGGGCTTTCCTTTGGCTGTCTTGCGTGCCGGATCCATGAGGAGCCCATGGTCGTCGATCTGGACATTGCTCCGCTGGACCCTGCAAAGCTGTCCATGCTGCCGGGCGTGGTGGCCTACTTTGTCCAGGAGGGCGATACCCTGTGGGATATTGGGAAAAGATATTATGTGCCGGTGGCCCGCATGAAGGAAATGAACGATCTGGCGGGAGAGGAAGTCAAACCCGGGGATAAGCTGCTGGTGGTAAAAGGCTTTTGAGAGGATGGACGGCCCGCATTCGCGGGCCGTTCCTGCGTCCGTTCTTTGGTGTTTTTGCCGCCGGACATTGACAAACGACGCAATTCTGTTTACAATAAAAGCAACGATTGTATACAAAGTACAATCCGGAAGAAAAGCCGGAAAAGGGAGAAACGGATGAAAGCCATCACAGTGCGGGCCAATGCGAAGATCAATCTGGGGCTGGATGTACTCCGGCGCCGGGAGGACGGATACCATGAGGTAAAGATGATCATGCAGACGGTCGGGATATCTGATACCCTGACCTTTGCGTTGTCGGATACTCCCGGCGTGACGCTCACGGTAGATAAGCAGGAGCTTCCGACTGACGGAAGCAATCTGATCGTCCGGGCCGTTTCCCTGATGCAGGAGAGCTTCCGCCTGGATGGCGGCCTGGAGATTTCCGTCCAAAAGAGGATTCCCATTGCGGCGGGAATGGCCGGCGGCAGCGCCGACGCGGCGGCCGCCATTCAAGCAGTGGACAGGATATACGGGCTGGGGCTTTCCCTGGCACAGAAGCAGGCGCTGGGGGTGAAGCTGGGGGCGGACGTGCCCTATTGTCTGATGGGGGGAACCGCGCTTTCCGAAGGGATCGGAGAGGTGCTGACGGCGCTTCCGGAGATGCCGGCGGCCCATCTGGTCATCGCCAAGCCGGCGATTGACGTGTCTACCAGGTTCGTCTATGAAAATCTACATGTGGAAACGCTTTCCAGGCATCCGGATATCGACGGGATGGCGGAGAGCATCCGGCGCCGGGATCTGGAGGGCGTGGTGCGGCGGATGGAAAACGTGCTGGAAACCGTGACTGCCGCACGGTATCCGATCATCGGACAGATGAAGGCGTTTTTGATGGAGAGCGGCGCCATGGGGGCGCTTATGAGCGGCAGCGGGCCCACGGTGTTCGGGGTGTTTGAACGGGAAGAAACCGCCCGCAGGGCATATGAGGCGATGCAGGACAGCGCCTTTCAGGCGCAGGTATTTTTAACGGGTTTTACGGGACAGGAGACGGGCCATGAACGAATTTGGGAGTGAGTTTGAGAACAATTACCTGCCGCTGCGGGACGTGGTGTTCCATACGCTGCGCCAGAGTATCCTGACCGGGGAACTCAAGCCGGGAGAGCGGCTGATGGAGATTCACCTGGCGGATAAGCTGGGCGTGTCCCGGACGCCGATCCGGGAGGCCATCCGTAAGCTGGAACTGGAAGGACTGGTCACCATGATCCCGCGCCGTGGAGCAGAAGTGGCGCAGATCACGGAAAAAAATCTGAAGGACGTGCTGGAGGTGCGGCGGGCGCTGGATGCACTGGCCGTGGAGCTGGCCTGCGACCGGATCCGGGAGGAGCAGCTGGAAAAGCTGAAGGCGGCCTGCGATCATTTCGAGGAAGAAACCCGGAAGGGAAATGCCAATCAGGTGGCCCAGGCCGATGTGGCGCTGCACGATATCATACTGGAGGCCGGAGGGAACGATAAGCTGATTCAGATGATCAGCAATCTTTCCCAGCAAATGTACCGCTACCGGCTGGAGTACGTGAAGGATGAAAGCCACTACGCGCAGCTGATCCTGGAGCATCGCCGGATCTATGAGGCGATCCGCCTGCGGGACAAGGAGGGCGGCGCCAGGGCCATGAAGGAGCATATCGACAATCAGGAAAAAGCGGTCATCCGCATGATTTACGAGAGAAAAAAGAAATAGCTCAGTGTATAACGGCGCGCGTTCCGGCCATACTCTGATCCAAAACGCCGTGTGCGGCAAAAAGAAAGGAAAAGAGGATGAAAGGGAATGTGCGCGCCTATGCGTTGTTTCTGGCGGCGGCCCTGTTTTGGGGGCTTTTGTATCCGCAATATGCGCTGACGGAGAATATGTATGAACTGACCGATGGGGACGAAAAGCCGGTGCCAAAGGACTGCAGGCGGGATTTTTCAGGGCTGATGTCCGCAGAGGCGCAGGACGTGGAAATCCGGTTCGCGCTGTTGGAGCGGGTCAGGGAATGGTTTGGAGAGGAAACGGAATATGGCGACAGAGGAAAATAGAGAGCGCCGGGATCTGCCTATCGGCGTGTTTGATTCCGGCCTGGGCGGTCTGACGGTGGCGCGGGAGATCATGCGTCAGCTTCCCAACGAAAAGCTGGTTTACTTCGGAGATACGGCGCGGGTTCCCTATGGCAGCAAATCCAGGGAAACCGTCACGCGCTACTCCCGGCAGATCGTCCGGTTTCTGCAGACCATGGAGGTAAAGGCCATTGTCGTGGCCTGCAATACTGCCAGCGCGTATGCGCTGGATGAACTGGAGAGCGAGATTGACATTCCCATCCTCGGTGTGGTGAAGCCGGGCGCAAAGGTGGCGGCGGAAGTGACCCGGAACGGGCGCATCGGCATCATCGGCACGGAGGGGACGGTGGGCAGCGGCATTTATACTACATATATCCGGCAGATCCGGCCGGATGTGGAATTGATCGGAAAGGCCTGCCCGCTGTTCGTCCCGCTGGTGGAGGAGGGGCTCTGGCAGGATCCTGTGACGGATGAGATCGCCATGCGCTATCTGACGGAGCTGATCGACAGCGGCATCGACACGTTGATTCTGGGGTGCACACATTATCCGTTGATCCGCGATACCGTGGCAAAGATTATGGGGGACCATGTGACGCTGGTGAATCCGGCCTATGAGACGGCGCGGGAATTAAAGGAGCTGCTGGAGCGGAGGCAGCTTTTCAGTCTGACGGCGCCCGGGCTGGGGACAAACCAGTATCGTTTCTTTGTCAGCGACGGCGCCAGCCGGTTTAAGAACTTTGCCAATTCCATTATCCAATACGGCATCCTGAGCGCGAAGGTCATAAATATAGAGGAATACTGAGATGAACGAGGATGTGATGATCTCCGTCCGCGGGCTCCAGTTTTTGGAAAACAATGCCGGAGACAGTCTGGAAACCGTGCAGCGGGGAAAATATTATTTCCGTAACGGAAGTCATTTTCTGCTCTATGACGAATATATGGAAGAAGGCGGCGAACCGGTAAAAAACCTGCTGCGGATCCGAAACGGGGAGCTTTCCCTGACCAAAAAAGGGCCCGTTCACGTGCAGATGCTGTTTCTGGAAGGCAAGAAAAACCTGGCGCAGTACCGGACTCCCTTCGGTGCCATTCTGATTGGACTGGATACCAGACGGGTGGCATGTGAGAGCACCCCCGAAGCGCTGCTTTTGGAAGTGGACTACACGCTGGAGGCCAACTATCAGTATGTGGCGGACTGTCAGATCCGGATTGAGGCAAAACCGGCGGGCGGGGAGCGGATTGCGCCCGGGTGAGGCCGCAAAAACGCGGTATTTGCATTGCTAAAAATGAGGCCGTCCAATTTACAACAGGGCCGATTTGTGGTATTCTACGAAAAGAAGGCGGCAGGATAAGGGATCAGAGGAAATATGAGCAGCAGACAGGATTTTTCCGACATCGGGGACAGGATAAGGGATGCCGTGCAGAACGCGGTGGAGACCGGGGATTTCGGACATATCAACGAGATGGTGACCGAGACGGTGAACAGCGCCATGGATGAGGTGCGCCATCAGGTCAATCAGGTACATGAAAAAATCAGCCGTCCGCTGCAGGGGCAGGGATCGGCTTTTTCCGGATCCGCCGGGCGGTCCGCCAGATCGTCTGCCGACAGAGAGCATCAGCCGCTGCGCACCTTTCGTTCCAGCAACGGTTCCGGCAGCACGTCCCTGCGTCCGTCAGAGACGTTTCGTCCGTCTCCGTACTACCGGGAAAAGGGAAAGGTGGCGGGGGCCCTGTGTACGGCCCTGGGCACCGCCGGACTGGGTATTTTCGGGTTTACCACGCTCTCTTTCTGGCTTGCCGGATTTCTGGAAGCGCAGGCATGGGGAGGGGCGCGGGCGTTCGGCATGGTGACGCTGGGATTTGTGGCGCTGCTTTTGAGAGGGCGCAGCCTGCAAAACAGGGTACAGCGCGCGAGACGGTATTTTGCCCTGACCCGGGAAAAGATGTATATGGGGATCGCGGATATGGCGGCGCGGACGGGCCAGAGCATCCGCAGGCTGCGCAGGGATATGCGCAAAATGCTCAGGGCTGGCATCTTCCCGGAAGGCCACATGGACGGGAAGCAGTCCGTATTCGTACTTAACGACGAAACCTGGAACCAATATCTGATCACCCAGAAAAACTGGGAGGAAAAAAAGCGTCTTGGCGAGGACGGGACGCAGACAGCTGCGCAGCCCAAGGAAGAAATCCTGACGGAGGAGCAGCAAATCGAAAAGGACGGCCATGTTTACATGGACAGACTGCGGGAGCTGAACGTTCAGATTCCGGGAGAGGTGATTTCCAACAAGCTCTATCAGCTGGATTTTTTGCTGCAGCGTATCTTTTCCGCGCTGAAGGAGCATCCCGAAAAGTGCCCGCAGATGCGCAAATTCATGGATTATTACCTGCCCATGACGGTGAAGCTGGTGGAGTCCTATGCGGATTTTGACCGGGCCGGCGTCCAGAGCGGGAATGTCCAGTCTGCGAAAGAGGAGATCGAAAGAACGCTGGGTTCCATCAATCAGGCATTTGAAAAGCTGCTGGATGAACTGTATCAGGATGCGGCCTTTGAGGCCGCGGCAGACGCAAAGGTACTCAAAACGATTCTCGCGCAGGACGGTTACGGGGAGAAGGATTTTGAAAAAACAGGAGAAAAATAG
>CANRGX010000047.1 GCA_947630215.1 uncultured Eisenbergiella sp.
GGATGGATACACTACTTTTACCTGTCCGATGACAAATATCTGGATACCTGCTCCTTCTGTATCGCAGAGGGGATGGGAGACGCCGTCAGAGAATTTATCGCCTTTGCCCGTGAGCGGTTTCCCGGAAGCGAGCTCTGTCTGGGTTTCCCCGGAGAGAATACCCAGGCGGCAGAGGCGTTGGAGGCCGTAGGCTTTACCTGTATTGAACGAGACTTTAACGGCGGCTTTGAATGGGGCCAAGGCCGATGGAGCCAGAGCCATGGTGTTTTTCAATGACAGCGAGGGACAGGCGGACGCTCTGGCCATGGGATTCCGGTGCGTGGGGGAGTATGTGTGCTATCAAGCGACGCTGTGACCGACGAAGTACGATTTTTTCTGTTTCGCGTTTTTGAAAGAAGTTTGATTTTGCAAAATAGGATGTGGCATAATACGAACGAGGTGATCTGCTGTACGCTTGATTAAGCGTGACTTCTATCTGAACAAGCTGAAGGATGTCATGGACACCCCGGAGATCAAAGTCATTACCGGCGTCCGACGCAGCGGAAAGTCCAAGCTGCTGGATCGATTCTGTGATTTTCTGATCGATAATATCTCCAATCAGATATCCACCCGCACCCGCCAGGAAGCGTACCAATACGAGGGTGTGCAGATTATCGATGTGGCGGATTGGCTTCTGCATGATTGAAGGCGAGGTGATAATCGTACATCAAAGAGGGATGACTGAAGATTTGCTCTTTAAGTACAACGCTTATATCGAAAATGCGGCGTTGTCGGAACTGATATTTGGCGTATTCTAACCCCAAAATAAAAGTCCCTTTTCTGAATTGTGGTATTATGTCAGTGAAACAAATAAGGATTTTTTAGCGATGTAAAGTCATGTTGCGGAAATGTAAAGTTGGTGTGGTAGCATTAAACGGAGCTTTCGGCTACAATGGAATCACCAAAGCAAGGGAGGTTTCGTTATGAAGTTGCCAGATAAGATTATTCAACTTAGAAAATCAAATGGCTGGTCGCAAGAGGACTTAGCCGAAAAACTAAATGTATCCAGACAAGCGATTTCTCGTTGGGAAGGTGCAGCAGCACAGCCGGATGCTGCCAATATTTTACAACTTAGCAAGTTGTTTAAAGTTACCACGGATTATCTTTTGAATGATGAGTATGAAAGCGATAATGACTTACCAAGGGTTAAGGAAGTAAAAAGCGATGGGATTCATCAAATTATGGTTTTCATGATTACGCTCGAAGTTATGATATGGATTATTCAGTTCATAGCAGCTATCATTTTACAAAATAGATTCTTTGGTGTGCTTAGCTTCATACCGTTTGTTGCAATGATAGGTGGATTCGAATATTCATATCAGAAGAGAAAAAGTGAAGCGAATGAAAAAGCGCAGGCATTTCGTAAAAAATTTTACAAGATTTCAGTATGGGTGGGAATATGTTTCCCTATTAGATTTATAGTGAGAACATTGTCAAACTTTTACCCTCGCCCTTATTCCACAATAGCTTTAGAGGGTGTGATACTCGTTATTTATCTAATGACAGCAACACTTATCTGCTTACAGATAGAAAAAGAACAAAAAATTGTAGCTGGTAGGGACACTTTTCTGAAAAGGGACAAATAAAATTGCAAATAGGGATAAAAAAATATTTTTTTTAAACTGTCTCATTGCATTCCTTATAAAGGCAAGCTATGCTTGAGGACAGGAGGTATGGCTATGGCTCATGAAGATAAAAAAGATTTTAACGCTATGCTGCATGATAGCAAGGATATGCCAAAGATTCAGACGATCACAGACGAAAAGAGCATCGAAAAATATGGCGGGAGCAGAATGTATTTTGCTCCGCCGATGGACTATGACAAAATCATGAAACGGATTCCCTTTGGCAGCGTGATTACCGTCGGGAAAATCCGTGAGTACTTTGCAAAATTGAGCGGTGCAGATTTCACGGAACCGATTACTGCCGGGATTTTTGTATCTATTGCGGCGTGGGCAAGCTACCAGCGCTCCGAGAATAAAACGCCCTATTGGCGAACGTTGAAAGCGAACGGGGAGTTAAATGAAAAGTATCCCGGCGGCATCGAAGCACAAAAAGAAAGGCTGGAAGCGGAAGGCCATACGGTCATCCAAAGAGGCCGCAAAAATATCAGGTACTATGTAAAAGAATACGAGAAGGTTCTTTTTGAACTGAACAATGAACGAAACGAAACATATCGGGACTGACTTTTTGGAAAGTGATAAGATGTGGCTTGATTTGGGCTGTGGTACAGGGCTTGAACTGGAATATTACTTTACCCTGAACGGGGAAGCGTCAGTGGTGGGAATTGATTTGTCATCCGATATGCTGTAAATCCAAAATGGAAAAGGAAAGAGGAGATACGATGATCCTATTGTTGATCAGGCATGGGGAGTCAGAAGCGGATCTGTTGGATGTGCATGAGGGAAGGGCCGATTTTGAACTGACGGAGAGGGGCCATATGCAGGCAAAGGCAATGGCCGCTTTTGTAAATTTTCTGGCAGGTATGCCGCGGGAAGAAGCCGCCAAAAAATATCCGAAAGTCGAGAATCTTCCGGCAGATCGTTCCGTTTACGGACAGGAATCCAGGGTGGGGTTTCGCAACAGAGCGGAGCGCGTGCTGGAAAAAATACGGGCCGGTGCGGACGAAAAAGATGAGATCGCCGTCATAACCCATGGAGGTATGATAAACCAGCTGTATCATGCCTTATTAAAGTTACCAATCGACAGCCATGTGTTTTTTCAGACGGGAGATACGGGGATTCATGTTATAAAGGTTCAAAAAGACGTGGTCGGCGTCTTAGGGGCAAATATGACCGGATATGCGAAAGGAAGATAGCCGGGAATATCGGCAGGACCGTGAAAGGCCGGAGGTGACGCCATGCACGATATATGGAATCCCTGGCACGGATGCGTAAAATGCAGCGAAGGGTGTCAGCATTGCTATATGTACTTTCTCGACCGTGTGCGGGACAGAAGCGGCGCGGATATTTATAAGACGAAGACAGGCTTTTCCTACCCGCTCCAGAAAAACCGGAATGGCGGATATAAAATTCAGAGCGGCGAATTGATCCGCGTCTGTATGTCCTCGGATTTCTTCCTGGAAGAAGCCGATCCCTGGCGTGACGAGGCGTGGGAAATCATGCGCCGCCGCAGCGACGTCAGGTTTTTTCTGCTCACCAAGCGGCCGCAGAGAGTACAAAACTGTCTGCCGAAGGACTGGGGCGGCGGCTGGGAAAATATTTTTTTCAATGTGACCTGTGAAAACCAGCGCCGGGCCAACGAGCGCATTCCGATTCTGTTGGAGCTGCCCTTCAAGCATAAAGGGATTATGTGCGCTCCGTTTATCGGCCCGGTCAGCATCAAAGAATTTCTTGACAAAGGACAAATTGAACAGGTGATCTGCGGCGGGGAAAATTACGATGGGGCAAGGCCCTGCAATTTTGACTGGGTAAAGGCGCTTCGCGCGGAATGCGTTGCCTGTAACGTCACCTTTTGCTTTATCGAAACCGGGAAGGTATTTCTCAAGGACGGCAGACGCTATTATCTGCCCAAAAAACAGATACAAAGCGAGATGGCGTATAAATCCGGCATGTATTTCGCCGGCAGGCCGATAGAGTGGCGGCTGGTGGATCGGTTTGGCACGGAAATTCCAAAGGATCAGTTATATGTGCCGCACTATCGAAAAAATTGTGAGCAATGCGGCAGTCGTTTCATTTGCAACGGCTGTTCGGATTGCGGAAGATGTCCGTAACGGAGGGATCATTTTGGCCAGGATCATTGCAATCTGCGGGAAAATATGCAGCGGGAAAACCTACTATGCCAATCGGCTCGGGGAAAAGGAAAAAGCGGTTCTTTTGTCCTGCGACGAGCTGACAAAGGAGCTGTTTGACAATCAGTTGGGAGATGCGCACGATGAAATGGCCTGCCGGATCTGGAATTACTTCAAAAAGAAATCGGTGGAGCTGGTGCGCATAGGCTGCAATGTGATTTTGGACTGGGGCTTTTGGAGCCGGGAAAGCAGGGAAAGTCTGACGGCGTTTTGCCGGGAACAGAACGTTTCCTGCGAATGGCACTACCTGGACGTGGACGATTTGACCTGGCAGGAAAATATAGCGGAGCGCAACCGCAGGATAGAAGACGGCAGGGATAGTCAAAACTACTATCTGGACGAAGGGCTCAAAAACAAGCTCCTGTCCCGGTGGGAACCGCCCGTCAAAGAAGAAATCGATGTCTGGTACACGCCTGACAAAAAGAGAAGATAATCTGATTTTCATGAATTGTTCACAATTTCCCCCTCTTTTGAACACATTTATTTCCTATAGTGAGAAAAACGGCTGTGCCCGGGGATCCGGGCCGGCGCATCCATGGAAAAGAGGAGGAGTCGCATGATCGAAGTTTCGCATCTCACCAAAAAATACGGCGCCAATTATGCGGTCAATGATCTGTCCGTCACGATAGAGGACGGGCGGATATACGGTTTTTTAGGGCCAAACGGCGCGGGAAAATCCACCACGATGAACATTATCACGGGATATCTGGCCCCGACTTTTGGGACGGTAAAGGTAAACGGGCACGATATTTTAAAAGAACCGGAAGCGGCCAAAAAAGAGATCGGGTATCTGCCGGAGATCCCGCCGCTGTATCCGGAAATGACAGTGGAGGAATATCTGCAATTCGCGGCCAGACTCAAGCGGATCCCATCCGGTGCAGGCAAGGCGGCCATTGCAGCAGCGATGGACGCCGTACAGCTTTCCGGCGTCCAAAAGAAATTGATTGCCAACCTGTCCAAGGGCTTTAAACAGCGGGTCGGGCTGGCCCAGGCGCTTTTGGGGGATCCGAAGGTGATCATTCTGGACGAACCCACCGTGGGGCTGGATCCGAAGCAGGTGCTGGAAATGCGGCAGCTGATTTTGTCGCTGAAGGAAAAGCATACGATGATTTTAAGCTCCCATATTCTGTCGGAGGTCAGCGCGGTATGCGATCAGATTCTGATCCTTTCACAGGGCCGGCTGGTGGCGGCGGATACGCCGCAGGGCCTGCAGGAAAAAATGGAGGAAACCTCCAGTCTGGAGCTGACGGTGCAGGGGAGCAAGGAACCTCTTGTCCATTTGCTGGAACGGTTGGATGGGATTGAGCGCTTTGAGATCCGGGAGTCGCAGCCGGGAGAAGTCAGTGCGGTCATTCGGGAAAAGAAGGGGCAGGACGTCCGTCCCGATCTGTTCTTTTCCCTTGCACAATACCGGATGCCGATTCTGTCGCTGCAAAGGGTACGGGAATCTCTGGAGGATATTTTCCTGCAGCTGACACAGGAGACGGAAATAGAAATGTCCGAGGAGACAGAAACGTCCGATCCCGTAAAGGAGGAAGAAGACAATGACGGCAATTTATAAGAGGGAACTGAGAGCCTATTTTACGACGGTGACGGGCTGGCTGTTTGTGGCGGCGCAGCTGTGTCTGGCAGGTCTTTACTTTTTTGTGGTCAATTTGCTCTCCGGATATGGGAATGTGGCGCAGACCGTGTCCAGCATCCTTTTTCTGCTGCTTTTGACCACGCCCGTTCTGGCCATGCGGATTCTGGCGGAGGAGAGAAAGCAGAAGACGGATCAGCTGATTTTGACCTCTCCGGTGTCCATTGCAGGCATTGTCTGGGGAAAATATCTGGCAATGGCAACGGTATTTACCATCCCGGTGGCGGTGATGGCGCTGTTTCCCTTGATATTGAGAAGATACGGGAGCGTCGCCATGCAGGAAAGCTATACCGCAATCCTGGTCTATTATCTGTTCGGGCTGGCGTGTCTTTCCATCTGTCTGTTTCTGTCTTCCCTGACGGAGAGCCAGGTCATCGCCGCAGTGTTGAGTTTTGCCGTGCTCTTTATCGGCTATATGATGAGCGGGATCCGTTCCCTGATTTCCGAAAACGGGAATCTGCTGACAAAGGCGCTGGGAGCGTTTGATTTTTCCGAAAGACTCAACGCCATGCTGGGCGGCACGCTGGATGTAAAGGCGGTGCTGTATTTTCTGACAATCATCGGCGTGTTTCTGTTCTTTACCACTCAGTCCATCCAGAAGCGGCGCTATCAGATGTCGGTCAAAACCATCCGGTTTGGCGCGTACAGCCTGGGGATGGTGGCGCTGGTGCTGGTTGTCGCAGTCTTTTTGAATCTGGCCGTGGGGGAACTGCCGGATCGTTACACGACGCTGGATGTGACCGACGAGGGGCTCTATTCCCTGACGGATACCACAAAGAACGTGCTGGCGGGCCTGCAGGAGGATGTGACCATTTATGTGCTGCAATCGGAAAAGGAACAGGATAGTGTGCTGGGCGCCACCCTGGACAGCTATGCGGATCTTTCCGAACACATCCATGTGGTATACCGGGATCCGGTGACGACGCCGGATTTTTATCGGGCCTATACCGATTCCGTCTCCCTCAATTCCCTGATTGTAGAATCCGACAAGCGGTTCCGGGTAGTGGACTACAGCGATATCTACGAACAGACCTACGATTATACATATTATACCAGCGAGATCACGGGCTACGATGCGGAGGGACAGCTGACCGGCGCCATTGTCTATGTGACCGGCGACAGCGCGCCGGTGCTCTATGAACTGAACGGACACGACGAACTGGCGCTGTCGGATACTTTTGTGGACAGTGCGAAAAAAGAGAACGTGGATCTGGCAGAACTGACGCTTTTGACGCAGGAAGCGGTGCCGGAGGATGCCAACGGCGTGCTGATGATGGCGCCCACCATGGATTTGGGCGAGGACGACGCCGACAAGCTCCTTGCCTATCTGGAGCAGGGCGGGACGCTGTTTTTGGAAACCCGGTATACGGATGCGTTTTCGGAACAGTTTCCCAATCTTTCCGGTATTCTGAAGTGGTTTGGCCTGTCGGTGGCGGACGGACTGATTGTGGATCCGGACAGCAGCCATATGTATCAGACCCCCATTTATCTGTTGCCCGAGGTGCGCCCGTCCACCTTGACCGAAGGCGTTTACGGCAGCAGCTACCCCTATGTTTTGATGCCCTATGCACAGCCGATTCTGTCGGACGGGGCGCAGGACGTGTCCGTGACGGAGCTGCTTTCCACATCTGAGAGCGCCTATGCCAAAACCGGGCTGGAGGAAAACGATGCGCTAAAGCAGGAGGAAGGGGATCGTAAGGGGCCTTTTCTCGTGGGCGTAGAGGCGGTCAAGGAGCTTTCCGACGAAAAACAGGCGCGCCTAATCCTGTATTCTTCCGAAATGCTGTTCACAGATTCCACCAACCAGTATACCATGAACAACAACCTGACTCTTTTCTCCAATGCGGTGGCGTCCATGGCGGGACAGGAGGAGAGCGTTTCCGTGCCGGTAAAATCCTATGAGTCCTACTATTTGACCGTGTCGGCCGGATCCGCGGTGCGGCTGGGAATCTTCTTCATCGGCCTGCTGCCCATCTTTTGCTTGATCTGCGGCATTGTCATCTGGGCAAGAAGGAGGAAACGGGGATGAAAAAGCAAAAAATTCAGATTTTTATTTTGTGTCTTTGCGGGATCCTGTGCGTGGGCGGCTATCTGTTTTTTCGCGCGCACGACTTTTCACAGGACGCAGAGGAGACGGAATTTACGGTGACGGATTTTGCGTCGGATGAGGTGGACGCCCTGCAGGTGAGTGGGGAGACAAACCTGAATTTTGTCCGGGAGGACGGAACCTGGACGGAAACCTCGCTGGGGGATACGCCGGTCGATCAGGACAGCGTAACGGCCCTGGTTTCCCGTTTCAGCCATATTACCACGACGCAGAGCGCGCCGGGAGACGCCGGGAATCTGTCCGAATACGGGCTGACTGAACCGGCGTATACCATTACGGTTTCCCTGTCGGACAAAAATACGATAACCCTTTACGTGGGAAAGGAAAACGATCTGCTGGCAAAATACTATTTGAAGCGGGAAGGGGATCCCGGTGTCTATTTGGTTTCGGAAGGGATAGTAAGCGGTCTGGATAAAACGCCGGAGTCGTTTGCCGTGGAGGAAACCAAAGAGACGCTGGAGGAGACGGCACAGGATTGACATTTTGGGGAACGGATGCTACGCTTTTTTTGCAAGGCTGTATCGGGTCAGAAGGAGGAAAAGTATGGCATCGGTGAATCCCATGAAGCTGTTACAGGCGAAGGCAGCGCTGGATCAATTTCTGCAGGCACATCCGAAGCTGCCGCAGTTTTTCAAAGCGGTCGGTGAGAATGCGCTGGAAGAAGGCACGGTTCTGGAATGTAACGTGACCACAGCGGACGGCAGACGCTATGCCGCCAATTTTAAGCTGACGCGGCAGGATATGGAGCTGATAAAGGAACTGAAGGAGTGGAAGGAATGAAGCTGAGCGTATTTTATCATCATGTCCTGTGCGCCGCGCAGCAGCAGGGAGTTTCTGTGGAAGAAATGCTGCGGCGGGTGAGGGATCTGGGCATCGAATATGTGAAGCTGGACTTACGGGACGTGCAGGCCGTAGAACCGCTGGCCAGGCTGCTTTCGGGGTGCAGCATAAAGGTTTCCAGCGTGTATGGGTTTTATGAATGGCAGAAGGATCCGAAGGCGTTTCAGGACTGGCGGCAGCTGGAATGCGCCCGTTTTCTGGGCGCAGGACAGGTTATGGTCATTCCGGGTCTGTTTTCCTCTCATCAGGAGACGGAGAGAAACGTCCAGCGGCAGCGAATGCTGGAGGCCATGTCCGTCTTTTGTGACAGGGCGGCGCAGGAAGGGCTGACGGTAACGATAGAGGATTTCGATGATGCGGACAGTCCCATCTCCACCATGGAGGGTATGAAGTGGTTTACGGATCGGCTTCCTCTTTTGCGGGTGGCGCTGGATACCGGAAATTTCTTTTACAGCGGCGAGGATGTGCTGCAGGCGCTGGAGCTTTTCGCGGATCGGATCGTCCATGTGCACTGTAAGGATCGTCTGACAGGAGAGCAGGGCCCCTATCCGGGGGAACGGCAGGATTCGGCCCTTGGCGTGCCGCTGTATCCCTGTGCGGTGGGAAGCGGATGTATTCCGATGGCACGGTGCTTACAGAGACTGGCGCAGGCGGGCTATGACGGCATTTACGCGATAGAGCATTTCGGCGCAAACGACTACTGGCATACGATCCGGGAGTCGGCGCGGTGGCTGCTGGAAAGAGGACTGTGACGGAATCAAAAAAAATCTGCGTTAGCAGGAACCATACTTGGCCCATTGTCCGGCCGTGCAGCTCCCATCGGGACCGCACGGCCGGTTTTTTATCGGCTCTGCCGCTGCATCAGCTTCAGAATCCGATCCATTTTACGGATTTCTTCCGGGGTGCTGTGTTTTTTAATGGCGGCGACGATGGCCTGCGCTTCCTCCGGAGAAAAAGAGATCTGTTCCGTTTTGCCCCGCTGTGCCAGCGCCATCAGAAAGGGAAGCAGTTCCTTCTGGGAGAGCGAGGCGCTCTCAAACACCAGCTTTTGTAAATAGTCCAGTTTGTTTTTGGGCACCTTCTGGACGTCCGGCTCCCGCATCCAGGCGGGAGAGTATGATGGTTCCATAACAAAAGCCTCCTTTTGGCCGGCCCCGGGATCCGGGCCGGGTTTTTGAAAAAAGAAAGAGACGGACGGCGCCTTATCCATCCTCCCGGGAGCGGGCGGCGGACTGGAACCGTTCAAACAGGGCCTGCTGTTCGTCCGAGAGCATACCGCGCAGCAAATCCATGGGGTCGGCCCCGGGCGTCATATCGGGCGCTCCCTCCGGCGCGCTCTGGGAAAACATCTGCATCAGTTCCGTCATTTCCCGATACATTTCCATTCCCTTTTTGAGATTGGCCAGCTGCTCCAACACCGCCTGCTCCGTGGGCGTGCAGAAGTTCCGGATCTGTTCAAAAATCTGCACGATATCAAAGGGCGCGCTGCCGCCGGGGTGCGTCTGACGGGAGGCGGCGCCAAGGGCGCCGGACTGGCCAATATAGGAAAGAGTGTATTGTAATTCCAGAAATTTAATCAGGATAATCATATTTTTTTGCGCGGAAGGGTCCACGAAAGGAAGCAGTACCTTCAGAATCTGAATGTGGTTGGTGGTATAGAGCCTGTCAAAGGCGATCACAGACTGGTTGTCGCATGTTTCCATCCGGACACCTCCTTTTCCTGCGGTGGGGCCGCCCGTATCATACTATGTGACGGCAAAGGGCAGATATGCCAAGGGCAGCATTGCCCGTTGGCAATGCTGCCCTACACCTGATCAGCACCAGGTCAGACGCTGCAAGCGATCAGCATCCGCAGCCGTATCCGCCGTTGTTGGCAGTGGAAACGCCGTTGCCGCCGCATCCGCATCCGCCGCAGAAGATCAGCAGAAGGATGATCCACAGGCAGCTGTCATTTCCGCCGTTGTTGGCGAGGGAAAGTCCGTTGTTGCCGCCGCATCCGCCGCAGAAGATCAGCAGAAGGATGATCCACAGACAGCTGTTGCCGCCGTTGTTTGCCAACGCCGTGCCGTTGCCGTTGCAGCCGCAGTTTGTTGCAGATAAGTCACTCATGTCAGGAGCCTCCTATGATGATTATGCTTTATGATATGTGCCCGGGGCTGTCTGTGTTTCCCGGTTTTGGAAAGAAAAAAGAGGGACGGACCCCACCCGGGCCTTGCGCCGCACCCTTACGCTCTTTTTTCATATGGTATTCGTATGGTAAGTCAGAAAAAGAGGAAGATTGCGATGAACCGTGTCAAAAGGGTAATCCATGCCACAGCGCGTGAAATCGGCCCTTATTCCGGTGCGGGGGTGACGGCGGCTCTTTTGGATACGGGGTTTGCCATGCACCCGGATATCGCCCGGCAGCTCGTCTGCTTTCGGGATTTTCTGGGAAACTGGGACCGTCCCTACGACGACTGCGGCCACGGAACCCATGTGGCGGGCTGTCTGTGCGGCAGCGGACGCTGTTCCGGCGGGATGTATGCGGGCGTGGCTCCCGGCTGCCGCATCGTCGCCTGCAAGGTGCTGGATGAAAAGGGAGAGGGAACGGTAGGAAATATGATTGCGGGAATCCAGTATGTCCTGCAGACCAGGAGCCTGTACCATACCCGGATTTTAAATCTTTCCGTGGGAGTGGGACAAATCAGGGAAAAGGACGATCAGGAAAGGCTGCAGTTCTGGCTCTGCCAGGCGTGGCGGGCCGGTCTTTTTGTGGCGGTGGCGGCGGGGAACAACGGGCCGTTTCCCAACTCCATTTCCCCGCTGGCGTTAAGTCCCTGCGTGGTGGCCGTGGGCTGTCACGACGGACGGGAGAGAAGCGGCATGAAGAAGTGCTGCGACGACTACTCCGGCCGGGGGCCGGAAGGCAATTTTTTAAGGAAACCGGATATCGTGGCGCCAGGAACCGACATTATTTCCTGCAACGCCGGGTTTACACAGACCCGCTGGGGCCAGGTGAAAAATCCTTACACCGTCAAAAGCGGCACCTCCATGGCCGTTCCGGCCGTCAGCGGAGCGGCGGCCCTTCTCATGCAGAAGTTTCCGCTGCTGAACAACGGACAGATTCGGGATAGGCTTTTGCTCTCCGCCCAGGATATGCGGGAAAACTGGGGAAAACAGGGATGGGGAATGCTCTGCGTCCAGAGGGCTCTGCGGATTTGAAATTTTGTCTTGACACAGATTGGATAATTGTATACAATTATACCGACTTGAAAAGATAAGCCCATCGCAGAGAAAAGGAGAGAATGTCATGACCGATTTTACAGGCCGTCCGGTGACCATGAACGAAAAGAAAAATCTTCTGGAAATAGAAGAACATATGTATATTTTGGACGACGTCAAAAAGCCCAACGTGTTCCGCAATATGTTTCCCTATTCCGAGATCCCGAAAATCCCGTTCAACGACCGTATTGTGCCCCACGATATGCCAAAGGACATCTGGATTACGGATACCACCTTCCGGGACGGGCAGCAGTCCCGCGCGCCCTATTCCACAGAGCAGATTGTCACGATCTATCAATATCTGCACCGGCTGGGCGGGGAGAACGGCATGATCCGGGCCAGCGAGTTTTTCCTGTATAGCAAAAAGGACAGGGACGCCGTCTATAAGTGCATGGAGCTGGGCTATAAATATCCGGAGGTGACCAGCTGGATCCGGGCCAGCAAGGAGGATTTCAAGCTGGTGAAGGAAATTGGGATGAAGGAGACGGGCATTCTGGTGAGCTGCTCCGATTACCATATTTTCATGAAGCTCAAAATGACGCGCCGGCAGGCCATGGATCATTATCTGAGCGTGGTCAGGGACTGCCTGGAGGAGGGGATCAGCCCCCGCTGTCATTTGGAGGATATTACGCGGGCGGACATCTATGGCTATGTGGTGCCGTTTTGCCTGGAGCTGATGCAGCTGATGAAGGAATACCAGATTCCGATCAAGATCCGGGCGTGCGATACCATGGGATACGGGGTCAACTATCCGGGCGCCGTCATCCCCAGAAGCGTACAGGGCATCATTTACGCTCTGCATACCCACGCCGGCGTGCCGCATGAACTGCTGGAGTGGCATGGGCACAACGACTTTTACAAGGCGGTGGTCAATTCCTCCACGGCCTGGCTGTACGGATGTTCCGGCGTCAACACGTCCCTGTTTGGCATCGGAGAGCGCACGGGCAATACGCCGCTGGAGGCCATGGTCTTTGAATACGCCCAGCTGCGCGGGAATTTAAACGGGATGAATACCCAGGTGATCACGGAGCTGGCGGAGTATTACGAAAAGGAGATCGGCTATCAGATTCCGCCCCGGACGCCTTTTGTGGGCAAGAATTTCAACGTGACAAGAGCCGGCATCCACGCGGACGGACTTTTGAAAAATGAGGAAATCTACAATATTTTCGATACGGAGAAATTCCTGAACCGTCCGGTGCTGTGCGCCGTATCCAACACCTCCGGACTGGCGGGGATCACCCACTGGATCAACACATATTTCAGGCTGCCGGATGAGAAGAAGCTGGACAAGAACTGCGAGTTGGTACGGGAAGTGAAAAAATGGGTGGATGAGGAATATGCCGGCGGCCGGGTGACGGTGCTGACGGATGAAGAACTGCTGCGCGCCATCGATGGCGCATGCGAGAAACTCGGCGTGACGCTGTGCTGATGCTTGGGGGCAAATGAGATGAACCAGTATGAGAATGGGGAGGGCGCGGACAAGTATTCCCTGCGCGGCCGGGTGTTCTCCCGGCTGCGGGAGGATATTCTGGGCGGCAAATACAAAGAGAAAGAGCCCTTGAAGGAAATGGAGATCAGCGCCCGGATGGGGGTTTCCCGGACGCCGGTGCGGGAGGCGCTGCGGCAGCTGGAACTGGAAGGACTCGTTCGTATCGTGCCCAACAAGGGCGCTTATGTGACGGGAATTACGCGGGAGGACGTAAAGGATATTTATGCCATCCGCGCGCTGCTGGAAGGGCTGTGCGCCCGGTGGGCCACGGAACGGATCACGGCAGAGCAGCTGGAGGAAATGGAAGAAGTCCTCTATCTTTCACAGTTTCACGCCATGAAATGTAATGCGGAGCAGTTGACCGAGTTGGACAACCAGTTCCATGAGATTCTCTATGAAGCCTGCGGCAGTAAAATGCTGAGCCATACGCTGCGGGGATTCCACGAATACGTGAGACGGATGCGCAAAAGAACGCTTTCCGACCACGAACGGGGACGGGAAGCGGTACAGGAGCATCAAAGGATCATGGAGGCCATCCGCAGCAAGGATGCGGACGAGGCGGAAAAACTGGCGACCTTGCATATGCACAACGCTTATGCTAATATGATAACGATTGGATTTTCAGAGCTGCAGGAAGGAGAACCGAAATGAGCAAAATTCAGATGAAGACACCGCTGGTGGAGATGGACGGAGACGAAATGACCCGGATTCTCTGGCAGATGATCAAGGACGAGCTGCTTGAGCCGTTTCTCGATCTGAAGACGGAGTATTACGATCTGGGCCTGGCACACCGCAATGAGACCGACGACCAGGTAACGGTGGACGCCGCCAACGCCACCTTAAAATACGGCGTCGCGGTCAAGTGCGCCACCATTACGCCCAACGCCGCGCGGGTGAAGGAATATCACCTGAAGGAGATGTGGAAAAGCCCCAACGGCACGATCCGCGCCATGCTGGACGGCACGGTGTTCCGCGCGCCCATTCTGGTAAAGGGAATAGAGCCCTGCGTGCGCAGCTGGGAAAAGCCCATCACGCTGGCCAGACACGCCTACGGCGACGTGTATAAGAACGCAGAGATCAAGGTGCCGGGCCCCGGGAAGGCGGAGCTTGTGTTCACGGCCCCGGACGGTACGCAGATCCGGGAGCTCGTCCACGAGTTTCAGGGAGCGGGCGTGCTGCAGGGCATACACAACACGGAGAAGTCCATCGTCAGCTTTGCCCGGACCTGTTTCCAGTACGCGCTGGACACCAGACAGGATCTGTGGTTTGCCACAAAGGATACGATTTCCAAAAAGTACGATCATACGTTTAAGGATATTTTCCAGGAAATGTATGAGACGGAATACAAAGATAAATTTGAGGAACTGGGCATTACGTACTTCTATACCCTGATCGACGACGCGGTGGCACGCGTCATGAAGGCCAGGGGAGGTTTTATCTGGGCGTGTAAGAACTATGACGGCGATGTGATGAGCGATATGGTCAGTTCCGCCTTCGGCTCCCTGGCCATGATGACCTCGGTTCTGGTGTCGCCAAGCGGCGTGTATGAGTACGAGGCGGCCCACGGCACCGTGCAGCGGCATTACTATAAGCATCTGAAGGGCGAGGAAACCTCCACCAACTCCGTAGCCACCATTTTTGCCTGGACCGGCGCGTTGAGAAAGAGAGGGGAGCTGGACGGGATTCCACAGCTGTGCGACTTTGCCGACAGGCTGGAAGCCGCCACGCTGGGCACCATTGAAAGCGGCAAGATGACGAAGGATCTGGCGCTGATCACCTCCTTACAGGACGTGACCGTACTAAACAGCCAGGAGTTTATCCGGGCGATCCGGGCCAGGATGGAGCAGGCTTAAGGAAAGGGGAAGGAAAGCCTTGATGGGGAAATTTCTGAAAAGCAGACTGGGACAGCAGATCGTGAAATTCGGCGCGGTGGGGTTTTTGTGCTTTTTCATCGAATATGTGGCGCTGATTTTGTTTCGGGAAACACTGGGACTGCCGGTGCTTGTGGCAAACACGCTGGCCTTTGTGATTTCGGCTCTGGTCAATTATATTTTGAGTATTACCGTGGTGTTCGACGCGGACAAAGGGGCCAATAAAGGAAAGCAGTTTTTCGTGTTCTTTGCCTTTGCCGTGGGCGGTCTGATTCTCAACAATATCATCATGAAGCTGGGCACCATGGCATTCGACCGGTTCTGGAGCCGTTCCTATATTCTGGTCAAGCCGTTTGCCACCGGCGTGGTCATGGTCTATAATTTCATCACCCGGAAGCTGTTCATTGAGAAAAAGAGGGAGAAAGACGAATAACGGTTTTTCCCGGGAAAGCGGCGGTTCATTCGTTTAAGGCTTCCCATTTTTCCATCAGAGAGGCAAGCCGGGCGTCGATTTCCTCCTTTTGGGCGGCAAGGCTGCAAAGGGTCTGGGCGTCGCAGGCAATGTCCGGATCGGAAAGGGAAGCGTCCAGTTCGCGCGCCTGCTGTTCCAAAAGCGCGATTTGTTCTTCACACCGTCTGATATCGTTTTCTTTTTTCCGCTGTCTGGCATCCTGTTCCTTTTTTTCCTGCCACAGGAGCCGGGCGGCGGATTCTTTTGTAACATCGGGAGTGCCCGGGGACGCGGACGCAGGCCGGGCAGACTCGTCCTGCGCAGCCTTCTTTTCCAGATAATAGTCGTAATTTCCCAGGTATGAGGTCAGTTCTTTGCCGGAAAGCTCCAAAATCCGGTGGGCCGTGCGGTTGATGAAATACCGGTCGTGAGAGACATAGAGCACGGTGCCGGCATAGCCGTTGAGCGCTTCCTCCAGGATTTCCTTGGAGTTGATGTCCAGATGGTTGGTGGGTTCGTCCAGGATCAGGAAATTGGATTCGGACAGCATCAGCTTCGCCAGACTCATGCGTCCCCGCTCACCGCCGGACAGATCGGCGATCCGTTTGAAGACGTCCTCGCCGGTGAATAAAAAGGCGGCCAGCGTATTGCGAATCTGCGTGTTGTCCATCTGGGGATAGGCGTCGGAGATTTCTTCAAACAGTGTTTTTTCCGGGTGGAGGACATGGTGTTCCTGATCGTAGTAGCCGATCTGCACCCGGCTGCCAATCCGGATGCTGCCTGCATCCGGGGAGAGCAGGCCGTTTATCATTTTTAAAAGGGTGGTCTTGCCGGTTCCATTGTCCCCGATGATGGCCACGTGTTCCCCCCGCTTGAGAAAAAAGGAAAGATCGGAAAACAGGGAGAGGGAGCCGAAGGCTTTGGACAGCTGTGTGACCGTGAGCACGTCGTTGCCGCTGAGGATACGCGGAACCAGGCGGATTTTCATATCCGCGTCTATTTCGGCTGGCTTTTCCAGCACCTCGATTTTGGACAGCATCTTTTCCCGGCTTTCCGCGCGCCGGATGGATTTTTCCCGGTTGAAGGAACGGAGCTTTTCAATGACCTGTTCCTGATGCCGGATCTCGGCCTGCTGGTTGAGCCAGGCATTGCGCTGTGCCCGGCGCAGCTGTTCCTTTTTTGCGGCATAGTCCGTGTAGCTGCCGGAAAAGACCGTGGTTTTCGTATTGTCGATCTCGATGATTTTTGTGGCGATCTTATCCAGAAAATACCGGTCGTGGGAGACAACCAGAACGCTGCCCTTGTAATTGGTCAGATAGGTTTCCAGCCAGGCAATGGAAGACATATCCAGATGGTTGGTGGGCTCGTCCAAAAGAATGAGATCGGGACTGTGCAAAAGGAGCTTGCCCAGGGCGACGCGGGTTTTCTGTCCGCCGGAAAGCGTGTGGACAGGCTTGGCAAACTCCGTCTCGGAAAAGCCCAGTCCCTTTAATACGCCCGTGATTTCGCTCCGATAGGCATAGCCGTTTCCGATTTCAAAGGCGTGGTTTAAATCCGTGTAGCGTTTGAAAAGCTGCTGCAGCTGCTCGCCCTCGGCGCGGTTCATCAGATCTTCCGTTTCCCGTATTCTGTTCTCCAGATCCACCAGCGGCTGTTTGACCGAAAGCAGTTCCTCATAGATGGTATGTCCGGTATCCACGGCGGCGTCCTGGGGCAGGTATCCGAAGGTCTTGCCCTTTGCCAGCGAAACTGTGCCGGTATCCGGCTCCAGCTCCCCGACGAGAATCCGTAAAAGCGTGGTCTTTCCCGCACCGTTGATGCCAACCACGGCGGCCTTTTCCTGATCCTCCAGATGGAAGGAACAGTCCTTGAGCACAGGTTTTTCCACAAATGATTTTGCGATATTTTGACAGGACAGCAGCATCGGGGTCTCTCCATTCTTTTTTCTCCCGCCCGCTTCGGGCCATCTTTTAGTTTACCTTTGAAAAGGAAAGGTGTCAACCGAAACCGGGTGGGATACAACCGGGGAGAACAGGATTGACATATTTTTAACAGGAAAGTATAATAAGAAGCAAAACAGAGCAACCGGAAGACAGTCCAGCGGTGATATGTCAAGAGTAAATTGAAATTGTTTTTGAGTTATTTTCATATCATTTGCTGAAAAAAGGG
>CANRGX010000048.1 GCA_947630215.1 uncultured Eisenbergiella sp.
CCGTTATATTCGCTCAGTTCCACCTCAAAGGTCTGTTCCGAAATACAGGCATCTCCAAACCGGTTTTGCAGTTCTCCATTTGTCTGGACAGGGGCGCTGTCCTCGTCCTGCGCCTGGATCTTTACCTCCTGCCATTCTCCCGTCTCGCTGCAGGCTGACAGCAACAGCGCCAGACAAAAGACCGCCGTGCCCGCACAAAATTTTCTTCCCATTCCTCTATCTCTCCTTTTCTGCTTCGGGCTCTCCGTACAGCACGCCCAGACTGCCGGTGCCGATATAAAAGCGTCCGTACACCCGGCTGTCCCCGTCCATACTGTTGATCTCGCCGTACATCTGATCCGCCCTATTCAGCCGGACACAGGTTTTGTAATCGTCTCCGGAACGGTAAAACCCGTATGCGCCGTCTATGACCGCAGCGGTATAGACCGTCTTTTGCTCTGCCGCATAATTGCCGCCCGGGCGTCCGATACCAAGCCCCACACGGTAAAAGCTGTCCCCCGATACGCTCAGCTTTCTGGCACTCACTTCCCCACTTTCTTTGTCATAGTGCAGCTTCCACAGGCCGCCCTCTCCCAACGCCATATAAAATACGCCCTGTCTGCCACACTCCCCGCGTATCTCCGTCCGGTTGGCGCAGTCGATGAGCGCCAGATTGACGTCGGGAAAATCTACGGGCAAAGACCGCTGCCGGTACGTCTCCCCCCGATCCGTGCTCACGTAAAACGCAGCGTGTTCCCCGAAGCCATAAAAAAGCGTGCTGTCCAGTCTGTCGGAAAACACCTTTATGCCCCCTTGTGTCACCGGCTCGCCCTGCCCGTCCAAAACCCGGATCCGCCGGAAGGAACGTCCGCCATCCTGACTTACCACCGCCAGATCGACCGGGAGCCGGATCCCTTGCGCCACCGACCAGACAATCGTTGTCTTATCCGGCGACAGCGCTGCCCAGCCGCTGTTTACATTGGGACTTTCTATGGCGTGCAGCGCCCCATCCAGCTGTGGCGAAAGCCCAAAGGGCATGGGAAGCCTTTCAAAGGTCTGGCACTGATCCTTTGACAAAATCAGGCCGCCCCTGGTTTTCCCCGTCCAGTTCCCCCGCGCCGTGACCACCACGCAGTCCGGATCGAGATCGGAATAGTCCGCGTTGATACAGGTGATATACCGGTTGCCGTCCGCGTCGGCAAACGAATTTTCACATGGCGTATCCAAATCGCAAAAGGCGAACCCGCCCAGATCGCCCAGTATGTCGATTACCTGCACCCGGCCCGCCGGCGGACTGTATACGTTCAGATGCACGGTTTCCTCCAGCCCGTCGCACCAGTCGGAAAAGCACACCGTTTCTTCCGTCAGGTTTTTTGTCCTGAAAACCCCCGTCCCGGTGTTAAACCAGGCCTCGTTCTGGTCAAAGGGATTGATCTTCATATCGCTCAGCCAGTGGATCAGGGAATGCCCGCCGTTGTAGCAGGGCTTCATGTAGGAGGTCCGAAATGCCATCCTTCCCACATCCAAATCATGGAGGATCTCCTCCCAGGTCTGTCCATAGTCAAAAGAGCGGTATACGCTGTCTCCGCCTCCCTTACAGAGCGTCGCACAGACGATCAGCCCCGGCAGGGACGCCGCTGCGTCGATGCCGCCAAATCCGTATTCCGGCAATTCTTCCCGACCGGCCGCCGCTCCTCCCAGGCCCGGGGTGATATCCTCCCCCTTCCCAAAACGGATCCCGCCGTCGCGGAAAATGGGATACCGCACCACGCGCCCGCCGATTACGCTGCCGCCGTCGCAGCTGTAGCCGTTCTCCAGCACGTAGGCGTTCCTCCCCATCACGGAAAACGTAACATAAAGATATGTTTCATCCATGGCGTAGCGCTGCGCCACCAGCCCCGCCATCCGGACGCCCTCTATCTCGCCGTCTTCCGGCTGCCAGAGCGGCGCAAAGCTCTCTCCGCCGTCATAGGACACGTACAGGCCGTATCCCCTCAAACGCTCCGTCCGCCGGGTGGTCACACCCGCGCTGCCCACAAGCAAAGCGTTTCCGTCCCCGCTCATTCCGGCAAAGGTCAGATACTCCTCCGGACAGGCCCGGCACTTCTCCCAGTGCATCCCCCTGTCCCCGCTGATCCACAGTCCTTCCTGCTGGCTCGCATAGTACAGCCTGTCGCTGTTTTTCTTATCCACTAACAACCGATCCGCCGTCCCTCTGCCGTTTAAATTGCCATGGATCAGAATCGGAAAATCCTGCACCGTAAAATGCGCGCCGTAATCGTTTGACACCGCGATTTTCCCGGCGCCCTTTTTATTTACGCCGCACGCGATATAAAGCCTTTCGGGATGCGCGTCGTCCAGCGCTATGGCAATCGGAAACGTCTCGCTCAAATCCTGCATGGACACATGGCCGATCAGGCTCTCCCAGCGCTGTTTCTTCCGGTCAAAACGATACGCGCCTCCAATATCCGTCCGGATATAAAACACGTCCCGCGCTTTTCTGTGAAAAACAAATCCCGTCACATATCCGCCGCCCGGAATCGGCAGATTCCGGTAGCGGTACCGTTCCTGTTTCATCGGCCTGCCTCCTGTCCCAGCTTCCCTGTCTGAGCTGTACCGGAATATATCGTACCACATCCTGCGTCATTTTCCTATCAAAACTCTGTCCGGTTTTTCTTTTTCCGGGACCCCTGCTTTTTGGGACAGCGGACATCCTTGGCAAACCCGGCTGCCGCCCTTACAAAAAGGGGCATTCCCTGCGGAATGTCCCTTTGCTTTTTTTCTGTCTTATTCGCTTTCTTCCTCCATACAGAGAATCGCCTGTTTCCCATACCACTCCGCCATCCGGCGGTTCGCTTCGTTATCCGGGTCGTCCGTCAGTTCTCCCATGGACAGAAACCAGGGCCGGAAATGATAGGGCGTTACGACAACCGTATCGCCGCCCTCCCGAATCGTTTTGACACGCTCCAGATATTCCCTGTGAAACTCATTCGCCTCTCCCGTATGGATCCAGTAATATGCGCCGTAGGAAGAATAGGTGCCCAAGGGATTGACGGATTTGGAAAAAAGGAAAAGCATCACCAGTCCCATGGCCGCATAAAACAGGAACGGCGCGCCATCCGCAAACAGCCCGGAAAACTCTTTTCCCTTTTCCTTTCTTTTATCCCTGATCCAGCCCAGCCAATAGACCAGATTCAGAAACAAAAGAATCTGCCAGGTAATCTTCACATTATTCAGGGAGCGGCCCAGTCCCTCCATGCCCTGCGCGTACAGATTGGGCGTAAAGCCCGTACAGTAGAAGCAGAAGGAAGCCGCCGACACCAGACCGGGAAGGCGGAAAGAAAAGGCGGTTTTTCTCAGGATCCGGAAAAGAACCGGTAACAGGACAACGAAAATCGCCAGTGTCATCCACCCCGTAAATTTCCACAGGTAACGGAATCCCTGCACAAAGGAATTTGCCACCGCCTCCAGCGCCCCCATCTTCACGGTGACAAACCATACCGCCCGCTTACTGTTGCCCGGCGCCGCAACAGAACAGAGGAAAAATCCGATATCCGTCAAAACGGAAGGCAGCAGATACCACACCCGTTTCTTTTTCAGTCTCACTCCCAGAACAAACAGGCCCGCCCCCAGAACGGCCCCCTGCAAAGCGGTGACATAATTGGCACCTCCGATGATGACCGCGGCGGCCATGGTCCAGATCATACAAAACACCGTGGCAATCTTTTTCGTACCGCACAACAGCTTGATCCAGCCTGCTGCCAGCAAAAGGAAGCAGGCGTGCATCCCCACGTAAGACATGCCTCCCACATACCAATAAAACCCCTGTTGGGCGGTATGCAGCAGCATCACGACCGTAATCGACAAAACGGCGGCCACCGTCGTCCCGGCTATCCGGTCCGCTCCGAGCACATCCCGCACCAGCACCCATACCAGAATAAAAACAGCGGCCGTCAGAAAAAGGATCAGAAACGCGGGCCCAATAAAATACAGATCCTCCCTCCAGACCATGGGAACCAGCGAATTGAAAAAAGAACAGGAAAAACATCCCTGCCAGGCATAATACATTCCCACGGCACAGCTATAGGCCCCCTTCAGGGCGCTTTTGAGGGAATATTCCACCGATAGCGCATTTCTCACAGACAAACCGAACGAATAATCGTCATACCAAGGCGCCGTATACAAAGTCATGCGGAGCAGGGGAAACAGCGCCAGCCCCAGCAACAGCAGCATTCCTGCCGCAACAAGCCAGGCGGCCGGTTTCCATAGTATCCTTTTTTTGATTTTCTCTTTCATGGTTCCTCTCCCATATGTCAGAACTGGAAATAAAGAAACGTGGAAGCATTATATTCCGGGCCGTAAACCCCCAGGAGGACAATCGAAAAAATCAGGCCATAATAGACCAGCCACCGGAACCAGATATTCTGTCTGTCCAACATTTCTCTGATATCCTTCTTTTTCCGTTTCCAGCCATCCACCAGCATCAGTAAAATCAGGCTCATGAGCAGAACCAGAAATTCCTTTTCCGTCAGAGCCACGGCGCGGATACCAAAGACGCTGTTGGGATCGAAAAAAGTATAAAGTCCCGGATTTGCCACGCCATACGCCAGCATCCGCAAGGCCGCCGTCAGACTGTCCGCCCGGAAAAAGAGCCATGCGAAATCAATAAACCCAAACGTGAGCCCCCGCTGCAGCAGACGGTAACTGAAACAGTCTCTGCGAATACGCAGCCTTTTCCCAAGCCACAGGCGGAACGATCCGGTCAGATCCCCTGTCACCTGGTAAAGTCCGTTCAGCATTCCCCAGACCACGTAATTCCAACCGGCCCCGTGCCAGAGCCCGCTCAGCAAAAAGGTAAATAGCAGATTCCGGTATTTTTTCCATTTTCCCCGGCGATTTCCCCCCAACGGAATATAGATATAGTCCCGAAACCAGCTTGTCAAAGAAATATGCCAGTTCCGCCAGAACTCGCTGACCGAAACGGCATAGTACGGACTGTTGAAATTTTTCGTCAGGGAAAATCCCAGAACTCTGGCCGCCCCTACCGCAATGTCGGAATATCCGCCGAAATCACAGTAAATCTGGAACGCGAAAAGAACGGTAGCAAATCCGATCTGCAGCCCGGAGTATTCCGTATAATGTTCATACACCTCCGTCACCAGAATAGCAATCCGATCCGCAATCACCAGCTTTTGGAAATATCCCCAGCCCATCAGAAGCAAACCGCTTTTGACCCGTTTGGGATCATACGAATGTTCTTCCCGTATCTGATGCATCAGATTTTTACTGCGTTCAATCGGCCCTGCAACCAGCTGTGGAAAAAAAGAAAGGAACAGCGCATAACGCAGAAAATTTCTTTCCTCTGAAATCTCCTTACGGAAAACATCGAACAGATAGCCCAGCGCCTGAAAGGTATAAAAAGAAATGCCTACCGGCAGTATCACATCGTAAACCGGCAGCCTTACGGAAATGCCAAACAGCCTCAGCCCCTCCACCAGACTGCCCGTCAGAAAGGCAATATACTTAAAAAAGAACAAAACCCCCAGGTTCCAGAGAATGCAGCCTGCCAGAACACACTTTTTCCCGAAACGATTCTGCTTTCTTTCGGCCCCGCCTATCAGAATCCCGCCTGCCCATGAAACAAAAGCGGTGGACAAAAGCAGCAAAAGATATACCGGATTCCAACTGGCGTAAAAATAGCAGCTGGCCCCCAAAAGCCACAGGGATTTATATTTTTTCGGGATCCAAAAGTAACCCAATACCACCAGGGGGAAAAAAATCAAAAACCCCGTCGAGTTAAACAGCACGAACGTACTCCTCTCCTGAATCAATCCTCATAGATTTTTGAAAAAACAAACCGGGTGACCTTGTCCGCTCCGTCCTTGTTTAAATGTTGAAAACTCAGATACGCATCCTCAAAATCCCGGCTTATCAGGCCGATTTCATCATAGGATACATTGCAGTCAATATAGGAAATGTTCTCGCCTTCCGCCAGATCCTCCAGCTTCCCCTTCCAGTCTTCATAATTGATCGATCTGATATATCCGTCATACATGGGGGCCATAACAAGAAATAACGTAATCTGCTCCTCCCTGCATAACTGTGCCAGCTTATGAAAATACAGAAGATTGACATCAGAAATCACTTTCTCACCGGGATTGTACCCGGCGGTATCGTATAAACTCTTTGTTTCCTCCGTCATTTTCGTTTCACTGGGATGAAAAGAAGAATACTGTCGGATTCCTCCGGTATAAAAGAACAGATTGGAACCAATCGTTTCAATATCCGCCCAGTTGCTGTGGCACCGGGTAATCGGGAGCAGCGCGTAGCTCCAGTTCTCCGGAAAATACTGCGCCGCAATCGCCTCCAGCTTGGTCAGGCCGAAACGCATCCCGTCGATATTGGATTCTTTTTTCCAGTCCCGATCCGGGGTTGCCGTCCCATAGCGAAAGTTATCATTCTCGTCCAGCGCAAAGGCCTCCAGCAGAAGGATATCCGGATGCTGATAGTGCAGCGCCTCTTTTACATTGAAATAAGCCTGCACTACAGTCTGGGAATTGGAACTCAGAATATAACTGTCCTTTCCTGTCATTTCCCGAATGACATTCGGATCAAAGGAAGCGTAGGCATGGCTGTTGCCCACAATCAGAATATCGATCTTGTCCTTCTCCAGACTATAAAAACATTTCCACGTGCGAAAGATCGCGTTGGAAGGGTACAGCAACAGTACCGCTGCCTGCAAAGCGGCAAAAAGAAGCGCTGAAAACAGAACGAATTTCACATGATACTTCCTGCGATACATGGCTGATATCCTTTGACGTCCCAAGAAAGGGTCCCGGTTTTTGTTTTACATCCAATATTTTAGTCCATCTCACCCCTTTAAGTCAATATAAATACCCCTTATAGATATTTTTTTGTACCCTCTGCCTCCCTTAAAATAAAGATGGGGTGATGATATGGACTATAAGAGGTTAGGTGAGCGAATCAGGGAAGAACGCCTGCGTTTGCATCTCACGCAGGCCCAGCTCGCAGAAGCTGTCGATATATCAGACACTTACATGGGCGCCATCGAACGGGGTGAACGGAGTCTGACTCTCGCAACGCTGGTCAGACTTGTCAACAGACTCGGCGTCAGTGTGGATTATATGCTGTCGGATTCCGTCTCCGACAACGATTCCAACATTCTGGATCAGTTCCGTCAGATCACGGACGGCCAGCCGCTGGAGCGCAAACAAATGGCGATCAACGTACTGCGGGCCGTCTTTTCCTACTTTAAAAGCGAGTGTGAATAAACGCGAAAAATCCCTGCACCGGCAATGGTGCAGGGATTCTGTGGCAAGCTCGATCTGCTTGTGTGATTCTCATTGCAGTCTGAAATTGATATCGTACTTTGCGGGGTCCGCAGGATTGTTTCCCCCGTCGGAAGGAACGCGGATCACACAGCCGTCATATCCTTTGGGAACGCGAAAAGAAAAGGTATATTTTGCGGTAAAGACCCCGTCGATCCAACCGGTTGTTTCATATTCGGAATATCCCACGCACGCATCATACTCTGTCCCGTTATAATTGAGCGTATAAATTTCTCCAAACTCATCCGGGACGGCGTCTCTGTTATAATAATCGTCTGCAAAAAAGTGGAAACTGATCCCATACTGATACCCGTTTTCATCATCTATCACATAGGTCATCGAGACGGTCTTCCATTCGTATCCTTCCAGGGCCTCATGGCTTTCGTCGGACGAAAAAACTGCATAATCCGAAAAGATTACCTTTTCTATCGTCGTATAATTGGGATTGTTGTAGCACGGTATCACCGAAGTATAGGTTTGATTCAATTTTGCGTCGCAGCTTATGTGTTCTTTTTCAAAATCCGCCTGCCGGGAATCGGCCTCGGTCAAAACAGGATCCGACGGTTCTCCCCCATCCGTCCCGCCGCTGCTGCACGGCAAAAATTCGTGACTGCAGACAACGGAATACTCTCCTTCCGCTCCGTGCACTACCTTTTCTTCTGTCCCAACGTGCTCACCGCATACCCAATAGGAACCGTCCGCTTTCTGAATCACCGTATTATTCAGATATCTTGGGTAAATACCGTCAAACTCTGCGATAGTATCGCAGTCTGTCTGATATTGCAGGCTTTCCTGCCAGGCTATGGCACTTTCTTCGGCGTCCGGCTGCGGATACCCTGCCACCGCAAGATTCGTCCAGACCATAACCGCGTCTTTTGCAACCATCGTGGGTTTTTCTACCACAGCAGCGTCCGCGACACCGCAATTTCCGGCGCTGTTATATCCCCAGGTCCAGACCGTTCCATCCCGAAGCAATGCCGCATGGTTGAACCAGCCGCCCGTAACCCAGACCGCATTTTCTAAAATCTTTTGGGGGGTTGCCACAAAGTATGCCCTGGACAGATAACCGCCCTCTGTACCAACCGTCCCCCAGATCCAGACTGTCCCGTCTTCTTTCAGACAGGCAATATCGTCTCTGCCGCAGCACGCATATACCACGTCCTCCATCAGCAGAACCGGGGTCGCCGCTCCGTACTGTTCCCCATTGATATACCGCGTCCAGTCAAATTCCCCGTACTGCTGCAGGGCCCCGCTTCCGGCATTTCCCATGCCATACAGCCTGTGGTCTTCTGTGAGAAAAATGGTAAACCCCTTTTGCGAATCATCCACATGGATGACATGTTCGGCAATTTTTACCGCATCGTCATGAAACGCATTATCCCGGGTTCCCTGTCCCAGCTGTCCGTATTCATTCCTTCCGCTTCCCCACAACACGCCGTTCTCGTCGATCAAATAGAAATTGGATGGGTCCCCCACTTTGGCAGCATAGTGCTGCGCAATATTCACGGAGACCTTTCCAAGAGCCGGCTCTGCGGGCCCATCCGGCGTTTCATCGTCTTGCAAAGCTGCCGTTTCCCCTATAGGATCCTCTGCATCGGGAGCTGCCGTCTTGTGGGCGGTCGCCAGACACAGAATGAGAATGCCCGCGCAGACGGCCAGAAGTGCAGCAATTCCCTTTTTCGTCTTCCGAAAGGCCGCCAGATTCCGAATCCTGCCCTTGATATCCCCTTCCCCGAATCCAACCGGAAGTCCCCGGATAAAACGGTGCTTTACCGACACCGCCAGCAGGGAAGCAGAATAATCCGCCCTGATATTTACGCCCAGCTTCTTTATCACAGCTTCATCGCAGCTCATTTCCATATCCCTGCAGGAAAGGACAAACGCAACCCACACCAGGGGATTGAACCAGTGGATGCACAATGCGGCAAACGCGGCCAGCTTTACCACATGGTCAAATCTTCTGATGTGCACCTGTTCATGCAGAATCATATACTCCTGTTCTTTTTCGCCCATATTTCCCGGCAGATAGATCCTGGGCTTCACGATGCCCATAACAAACGGAGGGAACGGTTCGTTCATCAGATAAAGATTGTCTTTGAAATGGATCGCCTCCGCCGTTTTACGGTGGATCCGCACCGCAGACAGCTCGGCATACAAAAACAGGATCCCCACTCCGGACAGCCAGACATACTTTCCCCAAAAAACAAACCGCTCCTGCCAGGAAATCTCTGCCGTCTTCCCGGAATCCGTATCGGGCCGCTCCGGCACCGTCCTGACGGTTTCCGGCGTATTCATCGTCTCCTCACCGGTATAGGGAATGACAAAACCGTCCGTTTCCGCGGACAAAGTCAAATCCTCTTCCGCCGCCGGCTCATCGTATACCGGTCTGACATCCGGAAGAATGCCAAACACCGCCTGCGGCGTAAACGGACAGAGAAGACGGAACAAAACGGCACTCCAAAGCATATAGGAAAGATACTTGGGAAATCTTTTCAATAAGATACGGGACACGATCACAATCACAATAATCAGACCCGCTCCCCGGCTCATATCCATTACCTTCAAAAAAATCTGTTCCAACATACTTTTATCCCCTCATGGAATCGATCATTTTATGAATTTCCTCGATTTCTTTGTCCGAGAGCTTCCTTCGCGTTCCAAATGCGGCCAGAAAGGCGGGCAGAGAGCCGCCGAACGCCTCCTCCACATACTGCTCGCTGTGACGTGCGTAAAACGCTTCCCTGGAAAGAAGCGAAGTCACGGTTCCGTTCTGGTTCTGAAAGAGCCCCCTTTCGCACAGCCTTTTTAATACCGTAAACGCTGTCGTCTTCTTCCACTGGAATTTCTGTCCCGCCAATTTTGCCAATTCTCCCGACGAAACCGGCTCGTTATCCCAGATGATGTCCGCAAATTTTGCTTCCGCAGTCACCATTCTCAAGTCACTCATGGCATTTCCTCACTTTATTCTACATGATGTAGTATGTATATATACTACATCATGTAGAATGATGTGTCAAGCGATCCTTTCTTTCCACATCAAATCTTTGATAAAAGGAGACGCAAAAAGCTGCCGGAAACTGCTTTTCGTTTCCGACAGCTTTTCATTTTCCAAATGCAATACCGTCTTTTCCAAACAGGGAGGAAACCCCTCACCCTTTTTTTG
Organism: uncultured Eisenbergiella sp.; assembly: GCA_947630215.1. GTDB lineage: Bacteria > Bacillota > Clostridia > Lachnospirales > Lachnospiraceae > Gallintestinimicrobium. The sequence goes on from CANRGX010000048.1 coordinate 10,492, forward strand.
TGCCGGAACCCTCCAGTCTGGAAAAGCAGAGCGGATAGACCACCCGTGAGAAGGATCAGCTCCAAAAACGTCATCAGGCAGTTCACCCAGGAATAGGAGAAGGCTCCCGCATTTTTTGTCAACGGCCCAGAACAGGATACAGGCCAGCATCCAGATATAAATGCCATAGGACAGGCCGCTGATCTGCAGGAAAAAGCTGTTCAGCACCCCCCGATCCCATATCCGTCATACGTCATCCTGTTGTTTAGGACTTCAATGCTTTCTTTTTGCGTGCCATGATCACGCTCTGGATCACCAGGAACAGACACAGCATGCCCGCAATGGTGATGCCCGTCCACCACGCCTCGCCCAGACCTGCGGAGGACACAATGTTTTGTATGGTGCTGAGGGACAGCACGCCGAACAGGGTACCGATGATATTGCCTACGCCTCCCGTCAGCATGGTGCCGCCGATAATAGAGGAAGCAATGGCGTTCATCTCCATGCCGGACGCATGGGAGGGCGAACCGGAACCGATGTGCAGGAAATAGATAAATCCGCCGATACCTGCTAACAGGCCGCAGAGCAGGTGGGAATAAAATTTTGTCCGTCTCACGTTGATTCCCAGCATCAGCGCGCTCTGGCTGTTTCCGCCCACCGCGTAGAAACGGCGGCCAAGCTTTGTCCAGCGCAGCACACAGAAGAAAATAGCGACCGTGAGCAGTGCGACTACCACACCGATTTCAATATAGGCGTCCACATAGGTTCCGTTCTTGCTCACAGATCCAAGACCGGGTATCACGATACGCATATTTTTTAATGCCAGAAACTGTTCATTCGACACGTTGAAAGGCTCGGTGTGCACGATGGTCGTCATGCCCCGGGCAAAGAACATTCCCGCAAGGGTAACGATAAAGGGCTGAATATCCAGGTACGCCACCAGGGCTCCCTGAACAAGACCGAACGCAAGACCGATCCCCAATGCGATCAGCAGCGCCCCGAAGACATTGCCGCCGTGCAAGTCCAGATATACCGCACAGCTCATGCTGACCAGGGCCGCCACGCCTCCCACGGAAATATCAATTCCGCCGGTGATCATAACAATACTCATACCGCAGGCAGCAATGATCAGCGCCGCCTGGGAATTGAGAATATTCAGGAAGGACTGGGGTCTTAAGAAAGCCCCGCCCTGAAAGATCATCGCGCCGATATACATGACAAAGAAGATCACAATCGTAATGGTAAGCAGCAGATTGGTATCCGTCATATTCCGAAATCTGTTGCCGAGTCCTTTTCCAAAGGATCTTGTTTTTTGGGAAGACATATCAGCCGACCTCCCTTCTGCTCAGACGGCGGCCCATATTTTTCTTCAGACCGTTCAGATACTCTCTCACTCTCGGCGCGCTGGCAACCACCAGCAGGATTACCACCACCGCCTTGTACGCGGGCAGCGCGTCTGACCGGACATTGAACTTATAGAGCGTCGTTGTCAAAAACTGAATCACATATGCGCCCAAAATGGATGCGGCTATGTTAAATTTACCGCCGCCCAGTGCATTTCCTCCCAGCGCCACCGCAAGGATCGCATCCATTTCAATATCCTTTGCAATCACGGAGTAGTTGATCGTGGAGAACCGGCTTACCTTGATGAGCCCGGCAACCGCCACACACGCGCCCAGGATGACAAAGGCCAGGAACTTGATCAGAATCGGATTCAGGCCGTTCAGTCTGGAGGAGCTTTCATTGATGCCCACCGACTGCGTATACAGCCCCAGTGTGGTGAACTTCAGCACCAGTGCGATCAGGATCATACAAGCCACCGCAATGAAGAACGGTGTGGGTATGGGAATCCCCGGAATCACCCCGCCAAAGTAAGAAAACGGTCCCGGCGGAACAATGGGCAGCTGATTCTGGTTGACCCACGCCGCGATGGAACGTCCCGCCGTATACAGAATCAGCGTGGCCACCATGGGCTGAATCTTAAAATATGCCACCAGCGCGCCGTTGAAAGCGCCGCAGAGCATCGCAGCCAGACAGCCTATCAAAAAGGCCACAAGGATAGGAGCCTGTATCGCTTCCGGTTTGGGATTGGTGCCGCACAGCACCCGCAGCATCACGCTTCCGCTGATGGCGATGCCTGCACCCACACTGATATCCTGTCCGCCGGCAGCCGCAGTCACCAGCGTCATACCTATGGCCAGGATCGCCAGCTCGGAGCCGTTATCCAGAATCGTAATCAGATAACCTGTCAGTATAGGATTGCCCGCGCTGTTCGTCTTCATGGAAATGGCGAAGAAGCCCGGATCCGCGATCAGGTTGAACAGGACCAGCAGCAGTAAAGCTGCAATCGGAATAAAGATCTGCCGGCCCAGGACTTTTTTCAAAACTTCCATAGGACTTGCTTTCTTTTTCTCAGTTTTCTGCATCGTCTCTGTTCCCTCCGGCAATCGTATTCATAATCATATTCTGTGTCAGCTGCTCTCCCGAAAGCTCTCCCACCACTTTGCGGTCCCTCATCACGACCAGACGGGAACAGGTGCGAAGCATCTCGTCCGTCTCGGAGGAGATGAACGTGATGCTCATTCCCTCGCCGGCAAGCTTCAGCACCAGCTTCTGGATATCTACTTTCGTGCCCACGTCAATCCCTCTGGTGGGCTCATCCAGAATCAGATATTCGGGATGGGTCAGAAGCCATCTTGCCAGGATCACCTTCTGCTGATTTCCGCCGGACAGGGACTTGATCGGCGTATCCGCAGAAGCCGTCTTTACGTCAAGCAACTTGATGTATTCATCTGCGTACTTATATGCCTGCGACTTGGAGATCGGCCTGAAAAAGCCTTTCAGAGTCTGCAGGGCCAGAATGATGTTATCCCGCACAGACAGATCTCCAATGATGCCGTCCAGCTTTCTGTCCTCGGGAAGGTAGGCGATTCCCTGTTTCATGGCTTGTCGGGGCTTGGTAATCTTGACAGTCTTACCGTGCATCTTCACCTTGCCGCCCACCACTCTGTCCGCTCCGAAGATCGCACGGACACACTCGCTCCTGCCAGATCCAAGCAGTCCCGTAAAGCCGTTGACTTCTCCCTTGTTGATGTGGAAATCAAAGGGCTTGATGCCGGCGTCGCTCACGAGCTGCTCCGCCTCCAGAACGGCAGTGCCTGCGCCTTCGCCGCTGTAGACGGCTCCCTCGGACTTAATGTCCGACATATCGTCCAGATCCTTGCCCAGCATCTTCGCCACCAGCTGCACTCTCGGCAGATCCTTGATGTCGTATGCACCCACCAGCCTGCCGTCCCGCAGCACCGTGATCCTGTCGCAGACCTCGTACACCTGATCCAGGAAATGGGTCACAAAGATGATCCCCACCCCCTTCTTCTTCAGGTTTCTCATCAATCCGAACAGCTTTGCGACCTCCTGCTCATCCAGAGAGGAGGTGGGCTCATCCAGGATCAGCACCTTACAGTCCATATCCACGGCCCTTGCAATCGCCACCATCTGCTGTACCGCGATGGAGCAGCTTGCGAGCTGCTGGGTAGCGGATGCGGGAATATCCAGGGACTTGAGAAGCTTATCTGCGTCGGCATTGATCTTCTTCCAGTTCTGCCCCATGCCCGCCGTACGGCCTATGTACATATTTTCCGCAACGGAGAGATTGGGACAGAGCGTAATCTCCTGATACACGGTACTGATTCCCACCCGCTGCGCGTCCTGAGGAGAGCGGATGGAAACGGCTTTATCATATCCCTTCAAAAAGATATCGCCTTCATCCTTTTCATACACTCCTGTCAACACCTTTATCAGCGTAGACTTACCGGCTCCGTTTTCTCCCATCAGCGCATGGATCTCGCCCTCCCGCAAAGTAAATTCCACGCCCTGCAGCGCCTTTACTCCGGGAAAACTCTTGTGGATATTTTTCATTTCCAATACAATTTTTTCGTTCACCCGCGCATTCACCTCGTCAGTTATTTTTTAAAAAAAGTGCGGTGCAAGCGTACGATTTTCTTTACGCTGCGCCGCACTTTATCAGCCACTAACTATAGGACCCAGGCCATTCTTACAATCAGATGCCGTATTTCTCGATGTCCTCGTCGGTAATGGTCGTAGCGTCAAAGCCCTTCTCATCCATGATAACGGTCTTTTCGGAGATGGTCTCGCCGTTCTCCAGCTTCTTAATGATATCATCCAGGTAGGAAGCCTGCAAAGGATTGCACTGGCCGTCATAGTTCCAGTTGCCGGCCTTCAGCTCCTGAAGCGCCCACTTGTTGGTATCAAAGCCCATGATGATAACATCGCCGTTCACGCCGTGTGTGATTCCGTTGGCGTCCAGAGCAGCAACCGCGCCCTTTGCCATGTCGTCGTTCTCAGCGTAAATTACGTTGAAGCTGTTGCCTGCATCGATCTGGGACTGAACGATCTGCTGAGCCTTCTCAGCGTTCCAGTCACCGGTCTGCTGCACAACAATGTTCCAGCCCTCTGCGCTCGCCATATCGTTCAGCGCGCCGCTGCGGCCTACCTGCGCCGCGGTGCCCATCTGGCCCTGAATATGGATAATGTTGTACTCGCCCAGGTTCTGATCCTTCAGCCAGTTCGCTGCGGTCTCGCCCTCTTTTGCCATATCGGAAACAATGGAAGCCACATAGAGGCTCTCGTCTGCGTCGATGGTGCGGTCATACAGAATGACCTTGATGCCCTGATTGTTTGCATCCTGCAGAACGCTGTCCCAACCGGAAACGTCTGCCGCGGAGAGAAGCAGATAGTCAACGCCGTCCTGGATCATCTGCTGCGCCGCATTGATCTGCTCGTCGTTGGTCTTGCCGTATGCGAACGTAGCGTCATAGCCGTTCTCTGCGGTGAACATCGCCTTCAGATCTTTGTCGTTTGCAGTACGGTAGCCGGACTCGTTGGGGTCGTTGTTGATGATACCGACCTTGATGGTGCCGTCGCCGCTGCCGGCAGTAGGTGCAGCCTGGTTACCGCAGGCAGTCATGCCAAGAACCATGGCCGCTGCCATAACGACTGCGAAAAGTTTCTTCTTCATGTTGTTCAAACCTCCCAAAAGAATATTGTAGCCGGGGAACCATTTCCCCGATATTTGTATTTTATCGTGGCGCACTAAAAAAATCCATTCAGACAAATGCCATAAAAGTTGATTTTTTTATCAAAAAAGTTTAACGGTGGATAAATTTATTATTTTGTTTCGTTTTTTTATGAAGCCGCGCAATTTCTCATTCCGCCTGCCCGTCGCCCAAACTGTTCTGTCCGCGGATGCGAAACTGTGTCGGCGTCATCCCCTGCGTCTTTTTGAACAGATAAGAAAAATAATGGGGATCCTTATATCCCACCTCCGCGCTGATTGTACTGCTCTTTTTTCCGGTGCACCGCAGCAGCTCCTTCGCCTTGTTCATCCTGACGTCGGTCAGATACCGGATCAGGGTCTGGCCCGTCTGCTGGCTGAAGATCATGCTCAAGTGGTTGGGAGAAAAGTTTGCGTGGGACGCCAGCAGATTCAGGGACAGATCCCCATCCGCATAGTTTTCTTCCATGTACTGCTTCACCCGGCGGACAATGTCCCCATATCTGTTGTCCGCGGCCTTATCCCGCAGTTCCATGGCGCTGTTCACAATATCCGCTATGTAGGCGGAGGCATCCTCCGCTCTCTGCAGGGCGCCGGGCACCATATCCGGGGTTGCGATCCTGGTTCGCGGTATCTGCAGTTCCTCCAGAAAATCCGCCACGCAGAAATAAGCGTCCAAGACGATATACTGTCTGAATATATTGGACCTCATCGCCTTTTCATCCCACAGCACGCGGAAATACTCCTCCAAAAAACGGGCTGTCTCCTCTCGGCGTCCCGTTTTCAGAAACTCTCCCAGTATGCTCCGATCCACCTGCCTGGGGCTGATATTGCCAATGTCGAATCCGGCCCGGCCGTCCCATACATATTCCCGATCCGATTCGCCGTCCGTCAAAATACTGCTTCCCTCTCCCAGATAGCGGCGTGCAAACGCACGGCCGGCCACTTCAAAGGAAATAGGCAGTTCTCCGAGACGGTTCACGGGTTCGCCGAGACCGCTGAAATAGTCAATGCCGCCATATACGCTCAACGTCTCTTTTAATCCGGCGGCCATATCGTTTTGAAGATCCTCCATCTCTTTCGCCGAATCGGCCTTCAGAAGGAGGGCCTTCCCCTCCGGCTCCCTTTCAAAGACAAGTATCTGCCCCATATGAGCCGCCATTTTCTTCAGAAACCGTTCCTCGATCTCGGCGCCGATCCGACGGCGTTCTTCATAGGTCCGGCCGCGATCCTGTATCTTGACCAGCAAAAGGTTGTACCAGACAGCGGAAAGCTCCAGTCCCAGCTCCTGCGCGGCTTCCAACAGCAGGGCCGGGGGCTGGGAGCCCGTGATAAGCCGGCTAAACAGCTCCTTTTTGTCCTGAAGGAGGCGCTGCTCTGTCTCCTTCCTGCGTTTTCCGCTGTTCTCACGCTGTCTGTTTCTTTCTTCGATCCGCTCTGCCAGAGAACCCAGTTCCGCAAGCAGTTCGCTGCCGTCCACAGGCTTCAGAAGATATCCTGCGACGCCTAACCTGACGCACTCTCTGGCGTACTCGAAATTCTGTTCTTCCGTCAGCACGACAATCTCTGTAAAGGGCATTTCCCGTTTGATCAGC
>CANRGX010000049.1 GCA_947630215.1 uncultured Eisenbergiella sp.
ATTTCCGGTTTGCCGCGACGCTGCTTCATCTGTCCTGAGTTTTAACGGACAAACAGGCAGCCGTCGGAATGGAGAAAGATTGAAAAATGAGCTTGATAGCCCATTTTTCAATCGGCAATTTGTGCCGGAGCGTCACAAATTGCCAGGATGGCAGATGAGAAATCGCATACGCGAATTTCTCATCGCCCCGTCGCGTAAACGCTCCGGAATGGAGAAAAAGATGAAGCTGGTTTCCTGGAACGTCAACGGCCTGCGGGCCTGCGTCAATAAGGGATTTTTGGATTATTTCAGAGAGGCGGACGCAGATGTGTTCTGCCTGCAGGAGACAAAACTGCAGCCGGGCCAGCTGACCCTGGATCTGCCGGGCTATCGCCAGTACTGGAACTGCGCGGAAAAGAAGGGATATTCGGGTACCGCGGTCTTTTCCAGACAGGAGCCGCTGTCTGTGTCCTACGGGATCGGAGTGGAGGAACACGATCATGAGGGCCGCGTCATCACGCTGGAGTTCGCAGACTTCTATCTGCTTACGGTCTATACGCCCAACTCGCAGGAGGAACTGGCCCGATTGGCCTACCGGATGCGCTGGGAGGATGCTTTCCTGGCCTATCTCAAGGGACTGGAGGAGAAAAAGCCGGTGATTTTCTGCGGCGATCTGAATGTGGCGCACCAAGAGATCGATCTGAAGAACCCGAAGACAAACCGGAGAAACGCGGGCTTTACGGACGAGGAGCGGGGGAAAATGACGGCGCTTCTGGACAGCGGTTTTGTGGATACCTTCCGCTATTTCTATCCGGACAGAGAGGGGATCTATTCCTGGTGGTCGTACCGGTTTCAGGCCAGAAGCAAAAACGCGGGATGGCGCATCGATTATTTCCTTGTGTCCGACTGTCTGAAGGACAGGCTGGCGGACGCGCAGATTTATACGGATGTTATGGGATCGGATCATTGTCCGGTAGGACTGATTCTCAAATAAAAAAGGAGACGGAAAGATGAAAAAGAAAGTATGTGCAGGGATGGCGGCGCTTTGCCTTATGATGGCAGGGTGCGCAGGCAGTCAGGATGCCCTGGACAGCCGGGGGCCGGAACAGGAAATGGTGCAGACCCCGGAGGAGACGCAGACCTCAGAGGAGACGGGCGCGCAGGCAGAGGAATGTGTGGAAGGGATCGTGGTGGATGCCGCCATGCACAGCCTTACGATCTGTACTGCGCAGGGCGAGCTGGTGAGCGCCGGAATTCCGGAGGACGGCAACCATCTTAGCGACGGACTGCTTTTGGGCATATCCGTGAAGCTGGTTTATGAAAACGGAGAACTCAAGGAGATTGCGGACGGAGATCTGCAGCCGAAGGCGTCCCGAGAGGCGTTGGAATTTGCCGCAAACGTTATGCTGGCCATGGAGTATCAGGACATGGATGCGCTGGCTGCGTTGAACGGATATCCGGTCTATGTCAATGTGGACGGCGGACAGGTGATCGAGGACGCGGAGGCTTTCCTGGCACTGGGAGCGGAAGCCGTTTTTGCGCCGGAAAGGGTGCAGGCGGTCCGGGCCGCCAATCTGTATGAACTGTCCGAACTGGACGGCGGGAAATACGTTCTGGGAGACGGGTCGCCCAATGTGACCTTCCAGAAGGACGAGGGAAATGACAGAGGTTTTTCGGTGACGGGAATCAATTAAAAAAATCCCCTTCTGCACCGCCTGGCGCTGCAGAAGGGGATTTTTCTTTCTTTTCAGGAGGGCTGCCTGCTTTGCATGGCGGCCCGTTTGCGCTGCGTGTGATCCAGAATTTTCTTGCGCATCCGCAGGGAGGTGGGCGTCACCTCCAAAAGCTCGTCCGTGTCGATAAAATCCAGCGCCTGTTCCAGGCTTAGGATCCGGGGCGGCGTCAGGCGCAGCGCCTCGTCTGCGCTGGAGGAACGGGTGTTGGTCAGCTTTTTGGTTTTGCAGACGTTGACCTCGATGTCTTCGCTGCGGCCGGTCTGGCCGATGACCATGCCGGCGTAGACCTTTTCCCCGGGCCCGATGAAAAGAGAACCGCGCTCCTGGGCGTTAAAGAGTCCGTAGGTGATGGCTTCCCCCGCCTCAAAGGCGATCAGGGAGCCGAGACTGCGGTACTGGATATCCCCCTTGTAGGGGCCGTAGCTGTCAAAGATGGCGTTCATGACGCCGTTTCCCCTGGTATCGGTCAGAAACTCGCCCCGGTAGCCGATGAGACCGCGGGAGGGAATCAGAAATTCCAGCCGGGCGGTGCCGCCGTTTCCGGGCGTCATGTTGGTCAGTTCCCCTTTCCGGTGCCCCAGTTTTTCAATTACAATTCCGGTGTATTCTTCCGGCACATCGATATAGACCTGTTCCATGGGTTCCAGCAGATGTCCCTTTTCGTCGCGGCGGTAGAGTACCTCCGCTTTGCTGACCGCAAATTCATAGCCTTCCCGGCGCATCGTTTCGATCAGGACGGACAGATGCAGCTCGCCTCGGCCGGAAACCTTGAAGCTGTCCGTGGAATCCGTTTCTTCCACGCGCAGGGAAACGTCGGTGTTGAGTTCCCGGAAAAGGCGGTCGCGCAGATGGCGGCTGGTGACGTACTTGCCTTCCTTGCCGGCCAGCGGGGAATCGTTTACCATGAAATACATGGCGATGGTGGGTTCGGAAATTTTCTGGAACGGAATCGGTATAGGCTGGTCGGGAGAGCAGAGCGTATCTCCGATGTGCAGATCCGCAATGCCGGAAACGGCCACGATGGAGCCGATGCCGGCCTGGCGCACCTCCACTTTGTTGAGCCCGTCAAATTCGTAGAGCTTGCTGACCTTTACCCTCGTCTGCTTGTCCGGATCGTGGTGATTGACGATAACCACCTCCTGATTGACGCAGAGGGAACCGTTGTCTATCTTGCCCACGCCGATCCGTCCCACATATTCATTGTAGTCGATGGTGCTGATCAGAAGCTGTGTGCCCGCTTCCGGATCGCCCTCCGGCGCGGGAATATAGTCTAGGATCGTGTCAAAAAGCGGTTTCATATCCTTATTTTTGACGGTGAGACTGGTGGTGGCGCTTCCGGTTTTGGCGGAAGCAAAAACAAAGGGGCAGTCCAGCTGTTCGTCGCTGGCGTCCAGCTCCAGAAACAGCTCCAGCACCTCGTCCACGACGGCCTGGGGACGGGCCTCGGGCCGGTCGATTTTATTGATGCACACGATCACGGGCAGCGAAAGCTCCAGCGCCTTGCGCAGCACGAAACGGGTCTGCGGCATGGGCCCCTCGAAGGCGTCCACCACCAGGATCACGCCGTTGACCATCTTTAAAACCCGCTCTACCTCGCCGCCGAAGTCCGCGTGCCCGGGGGTATCGACGATATTGATTTTCACACCCTTATAAGTGACGGCGGTATTTTTGGAAAGGATGGTGATGCCGCGCTCCCGCTCAATGGCGTTGGAATCCATGACGCGTTCCGCCACCTCCTGATTTGCCCGGAAGACGCCGCTTTGCTTGAGCAGTTCATCTACCAGTGTGGTCTTGCCGTGGTCCACGTGGGCGATGATCGCGATGTTCCTGACATCTTCTCTTTTCTGATTCATAGGATAAAACTCCTCGTCTGTCGAATTTTGCCTGTAAAAGTATAGCACTCCTGTCTGTCTTTGTCAAAACCCGCGTTTCCTTTCTGGTCTATTTTCCGGATTTTTCCATAAAATTTAAATATATGACAGGGGATAGAGGAAAAGCACTATTTCCGGAAAAAATTCTTGTATCAAGAAGGGAGAACTTAAAATGACAGATAAGGTTATTGAAAACAATCAGGTCGTGATCATGGGCAAGATCGTCAGCGGCTTTACGTTCAGCCACGAGATCTTCGGGGAGGGCTTCTATATGGTGGATGTGGAGGTGGCGCGTCTGAGCGAATCCTACGATATCATCCCCATCATGGTGTCCGAGCGGCTTCTGGATGTGGAGGAGGATTACCTGGGCGCGTACGTGAGCATTTCCGGGCAGTTCCGATCCTACAACCGCCATGAGGAACGGAAAAACAAACTGATCCTTTCGGTATTTGCCCGGGAAATCTCCTTTGTGGAGGAATTGGAGGAGAGCTCGCGCACAAATCAGATCTATCTGGACGGCTTCCTCTGTAAGGAGCCGGTATATCGCAAAACGCCGCTGGGAAGGGAGATTGCCGACGTGCTGCTGGCCGTCAACCGCCCCTACGGAAAATCCGACTACATCCCCTGTATCTGCTGGGGCAGAAATGCCCGTTACGCAGGCAGCTTTGAGGTGGGCAGCCACTGCGAGGTCTGGGGACGGATCCAGAGCCGGGAATATATGAAAAAACTCGCGGACGATCAACTGGAAAAGCGGATCGCCTATGAAGTGTCCGTCAGCAAGCTGGAGCTTCTGGAGGACTAAAAGCAGCAGTTGATCTTGCAAGTATATCTTATTTATGCTAAAATATAACTGAATTTATACATTCAACGCGCCGCAGAGATAAAGTACTGCACAGGGCGCGGCTGATACAGGGATGAAACCCGGAGGAAGGAAGTCTTTTATGGGCAGAATTCAGATTTTTGCGGGAAAGGGACAGGGAAAATCCTCGGCGGCATTGGGAAAAGCGGTTCTTGCGGCGGCCAGCGGCCAGCGGGTCGTCATCATTCAGTTCTTAAAAGGAAACGGACTGAATGAATCCCAGTTCCAGCGCCGGCTGGAGCCGGAAATCAAGATTTTCCGGTTTGAAAAGTCGGACTGTTTATTTCAGGAACTGACGGAGGAAAAGCAGACCGAAGAAGTCCGAAACATCCGCAACGGCTTTCACTTTGCCCGGAAGGTTTTGTGCACCGGGGAATGTGATCTTCTGGTTCTGGACGAGGTGCTGGGACTGGTGGAAAACGGCATCGTGGAGGAGGCGGAACTCAAGAGTATTCTGGAGGCGCGCAGTCTGCATACGGATATTATCCTGACGGGCACAGAGCTCAGCGACGGCATCGCGCAGATGGCGGATTCTATCTCCAACGTGGAACGGATCCGGTAAAAGCTGATACGGCGGCAAAGACGCAAAAAGGCGTTTCTTTGCCGCCGCTTTTATAGCGGCAGGGAAAACCGCGTTGACAGCAAACCTGTGTGGTGATATGATATTTTTGAATTTATCAGATTTATAAATGCTGCGGCTGGCTGCATGAGGAGGAGGTTTTTATGGCGATTTTCAAAGGCGCGGGAGTGGCGATTGTAACTCCTTTCCACAAGGACGGATCTGTGGATTACGAGAGCTTCGGGAAACTGATCGAATTTCAGATCGCCAATCAGACGGACGCGATCATTGTGTGCGGGACCACAGGAGAGTCCTCCACTTTGAGCCATGAAGAACATCTGTCTGTGATTCAATACTGTGTGGAAAAGGTCAACCACCGGATTCCCGTGGTGGCGGGCACCGGTTCCAACTGTACGGAGACGGCAGTTTATCTGTCTCAGGAGGCGGAAGCGCTGGGGGCGGACGGCCTGCTTCTGGTGACGCCCTATTACAACAAGGGCACGCAGAACGGTCTCTATCAGCACTTTAAGACGATTGCGGCTTCCGTGCATCTTCCGATCATTCTTTACAATATCCCCGGACGCACGGGCGTGGCCCTGGCGCCGGAAACCATTGTACGTCTCTGCCGCGATGTGGAGAACATTGTGGGCGTCAAGGACGCCACGGGCAACATCAGCCAGACCGCCCACCTGATGCATCTGGCGAACGGCTGTCTGGATCTGTATTCCGGAGAGGATGCCATCATCACGCCGCTTCTGTCCCTGGGGGGCGTAGGCGTGATTTCCGTTCTTTCCAATATCGCGCCCAGACAGACCCACGAGATCTGCAGTACATACTTTGAAGGGAATCCGGCAGAGAGCTGCAGACTGCAGCTGCAGGCGATTCCGCTGGTGGACGCGCTGTTTAGCGAGGTGAATCCGATCCCTGTGAAGAAGGCGCTGGAACTGCAGGGGATCTGCGGCGGGACGCTGCGTATGCCGCTGACGGAAATGGAGAGCGAACACGCGGCCGTGCTGGAGAAGGAGATGAAGGCGTACGGCGTGCTGTGACACTGCTGTCTGGCGCCGCTTTTGCCGGCATAGCTTTTTGCAGGAAGAAACATAGGGACGCAGGCCGGGGTGGAAATCCTGGCCTGCTTTAAAATGGGGCGCGCCCGCGCCGGAGCGGAAAGGAGAACGGATATGATTCGAGTGATTTTACATGGGTGCAACGGAAGGATGGGACAGGTGATCACAAATCTGGCTGCCCAGGATCCGGAGATCACCATTGCAGCCGGGGTGGACGTGAACGATTCTGTCAGGAACGCGTACCCGGTTTTTGGCAGCCTGGCAGAGTGTGATGTGGAAGCGGATGTGGTAGTGGATTTCGCGTCGGCAGCGGCGGTGGACGCCCTGTTGGATGCCTGCGTCTTGCGGGGTCTTCCCTGCGTTGTGTGCACCACGGGGCTGTCCCAGGCCCAGCTGGCCCACGTGCAGGAGGCGGCGAAGCAGGTGGCGATCCTGCGTTCCGCCAATATGTCCCTGGGCATCAATCTGCTGATGAAGCTGTTAAAGGAGGCGGCGCCGATTCTGGCGGACGCCGGTTTTGATATCGAGGTGGTGGAAAAGCATCACAATCAGAAGCTGGACGCGCCCAGCGGCACGGCCATTGCGCTGGCGGACGCGGTGAACGAGGCTTTCCCCGAGGAAGACAGATACGAATATGTATATGACAGAAGCGGGCGGCGCGAGAAGCGGCCGAAAAAGGAAATCGGCATTTCCGCCGTGCGCGCCGGTTCCATTGTGGGCTGCCACGATGTGATTTTCGCGGGGGCGGACGAAGTCATTACCTTTTCCCATACCGCCTATTCCCGCGCGCTGTTTGGCAAAGGGGCGCTGCAGGCCGCCAAGTTTCTGGCGGGCCGGCCGGCGGGGTTATACAGCATGGCAAATGTAATCGACGGAGAGTGACGATGCAGGAATATGAGTATTATTTAAAGAGCCTGTCCAAGCAGTTTCCCACCATTGCGGACGCCGCCACGGAGATTATCAATCTGCAGGCGATTTTAAGCCTGCCCAAGGGGACGGAGCATTTCCTGACGGATATCCACGGAGAGTGGGAGCAGTTCAATCATGTGCTCAAGAACGGATCGGGATCCGTGAAACGGAAAATCGACGAGGAGTTCGGCAATACGCTGAGCGCGCGGGACAAGCGAAGCCTGGCGACGCTGATCTATTATCCCAGGGAAAAGCTGGAGATGGTGATCCGGCAGGAGCAGGATCAGGAGCTTTTGGAGGACTGGTATAAAATTACGCTGCACCGTCTGGTGCAGATGACCAAACGGGTGTCCTCCAAATACACCCGCTCCAAGGTCCGCAAGGCGCTGCCGCAGGATTTTTCCTATGTGATCGAGGAACTGATCACGGAAAAAGAGGAGATCCAGGACAAGGAAAAATATTATAACGAGATTCTGCATACCATCATCCGCATCGGGCGCGCCCCGCAGTGTATCGAGGCGCTGTGTGGCCTGATCCAGAGACTGGTGGTGGATCATCTGCATATTGTGGGCGATATCTATGATCGGGGCGAGGGGCCGCATCTGATTATGGATACCCTCAGCCAGTATCATTCGGTGGACATTCAGTGGGGCAACCACGATATTGTATGGATGGGAGCGGCCAGCGGACAGACGGCCTGCATCGCATCCGTCATCCGGGTCTCCGCCCGTTACGGCAATCTGGACGTCCTGGAGGAAGGCTATGGCATCAACCTGATCCCGCTGGCCACTTTCGCCCTGAAGGTATACGAAAATACGGATTGCAGTATCTTTTCCATCAAATACGGAAACGCTTACGATACGCGGGATCTGGGGCTGGATATGAAAATGCACAAGGCCATCGCCGTGATTCAGCTGAAGCTGGAAGGACAGCTGATACGGGAGCACCCGGAGTTTGGAATGGAAGACCGGCTGCTTTTGGACAAGGTGGATTTTGAAAACAGGACCGTGCAGATCGGCGATAAAAGCTATCCCATGCGGGATACGGATTTCCCTACGGTGGATCCGGCCGACCCCTACCGGCTGACCGAGGAGGAAGAACTGGTGGTGGAGCGGCTGCGCCACGCCTTTGTGCACAGCGAGAAGCTGCAGCGGCACGTCCGTTTTCTGTTCTCCAAGGGAAGCCTCTATAAGGTGCACAATTCCAATCTGCTCTATCACGGATGCGTGCCCATGGACGAACAGGGGAATTTTAAGGAGGTCAGTATTTACGGCCAACGTTACAGCGGCAAGGCGCTCTACGACGTACTGGAGATGTATGCCAGAAAGGGGTATTACTCCAAGAACCGGGAAGAACGCAAAAAGGGCATGGATATTATGTGGTATATCTGGACAGGCCCCAATTCGCCGGTGTTCGGGAAGGATAAGATGGCGACCTTCGAGCGCTATTTTGTGGAGGACAAGACCACCCACAAGGAAACCAAAAACGCCTATTACAGCCTGCTGGACAACGAGGACGTGATCAACCGGATCCTGCGGGAGTTCGGTCTGGACGAGGCCCATTCCCACATTGTCAACGGCCACGTGCCGGTGGAACTGAAAAAAGGACAGTCTCCCATCAAGTGCGGCGGGAAGCTGCTGGTCATCGACGGCGGCTTTTCCAAGGCCTACCAGGATAAGACGGGCATTGCGGGCTATACGCTGGTGGCCAATTCCCACGGCCTGAACCTGGTGGAGCATATGCCCTTTGAATCGGCGGAGGCGGCCATCCGGGACGAGTCGGACATTGTATCGGATACCATCATTGTGGAAACCGCACCGCACCGGCTGCGGGTGGAGGACACGGATATCGGAACGGAACTGAAGGAAACCATCGCTCATCTGGAAAAACTGCTGGAAGCCTATATGGACGGACGGCTGATAGAAAAAGGAATCTGACAGGCTCTGTTTTACAAAAATGTCACACAAAAATCAGGAGACGGAAATCCCTGAAACGGGATCCCGCTCCTGATTTTTTTCCCCGGAAAGAGACGTATAGAAGACTGTGGGTTTCTTTCGGGAGAATAGATCTGTGGTCTATTCCCCTATATTTTTCATCCCGTTGCCTACGTCGTTGGCAATGTTGTCAACCGCATTGCCGGCGTCGTCGATGATATCGCCTACCGCGTTGCCGGCGTCGTCAATCGCGTTTCCGACAGTGCTGCCGGAATTGGATGCTCCTTGGTTGACATTGGTGTCATCCAGGGTGTGATTGCCGTCAGATGCGCTTCCCGCAGGATCCGTCACGGAATTGTTCAGGGAATCGGAGCCGTTATTTCCGGTCGTGCCGGTCGTGCCGTTTCCGTCGGTACCGTAGGTACTGCCGTTGTCCATTCCGTTGGTTCCGGTGGTACTGCCGTTATCCATTCCGTTGGTTCCGGTGGTGCTGCCGTTATCCGTGCCGTTGATTCCGGCGCCGTTGTTGGTACCGGCGTTCCCGTTCTGGTTGTCTGTGTTTGCCTGCTCCTGCGTAGCGGAGGTGCCTGCCATATCATTCTGGCTGTTGCCGTTTCCGGTATTTCCGCAGCCTGCCGCAAAGACCATCATGCAGAGCAGAAGACAGAAGGAAATCGTTTTACCCAGCTTTTTCATGTTCTCCTCACTTTCTGCCGCCTGGCGGCGTTTCTTGATAACCGCGGCGGCAAATAAAACGTGCCGGGCGGTTCCTTTCCCAGTATGTGAATTTTGATTGCATAAAATACCTGTGTTGTGTAAAATGGATGGAAAAGGAAGGACTGCCCTGTTTTGGGGCGGACAAAAGGAGCGAAAATGGAGTTAAGGCCCTGTATCGATATTCACAACGGAAAAGTAAAACAGCTGGTGGGCGGAAGCGTACAGGATCAGGGCGACCGGGCGTCGGAAAATTTTGTGGCCCGGGAGAGCGCGGAGTGGTTCGCCCGGCTTTTTCAGGATAAAAAATTAAAAAACGGGCACGTTATTTTGTTGAATCACAAGGACAGCCCTTATTTTGAAGCCACGAAAAAACAGGCCCTTGACGCGCTGCGCGCTTATCCGGGCGGCCTGCAGGCGGGGGGCGGCATCACCGCGGAGAACGCGGCGGAATTTTTGGACGCCGGGGCTTCCCATGTGATCGTGACCTCCTATGTGTTTCAGAACGGAAGCATTTCTTTTGAAAATCTTTCCCGGCTGGTGGAAACCGTGGGCCGCAGTCGGCTGGTGCTGGATTTGAGCTGCCGCAAAAAGGACGGTCTGTATTATATTGTGACCGATCGGTGGCAAACCTATACGAAGGTTGCGCTGTCGGAAGACGTCCTTACCATGCTGGCTTCTTTCTGCGATGAATTTCTGATTCACGGGGTAGATGTGGAGGGAAAACAAAACGGCGTGGAGGAAGAACTGATAGAATTGCTGGGACGGTGGAACCGGATTCCCATCACCTATGCGGGTGGGATCCGTTCCTTTTCGGATATTGACCGGGTGCGCGCGGCGGGGAACGGCCGGATCCATATCACCATCGGCAGTGCGCTGGACATTTACGGCGGCCGCCTGTCCCTGGAGGATGCGGCGCGGTACGCGGCAGGGACGTAAGGGCGTCTGGCCCTTTCCCAGACGGAGGAAATAGATCAAAAAACCCCGATTTCGATACGCTTTGTATCAAAATCAGGGTTTGGATGGACCCGAAGGGATTCGAACCCTCGGTCTCTGCGTTGCGAACGCAGCGCTTTCCCAGCTAAGCTACGAGCCCGTAAGAACGCCGTTAAAAACGGCGTCCGTCTTTGATGGAAGCAATGGGGCTCGAACCCATGACCTCTCGCGTGTGAGGCGAACGCTCATCCCGGCTGAGCTATGCTTCCATGTGCTGACAAAGACCATTGTATCACGTTCTGGAAAAGAATCAACCCCCAAATTTATTTTTTTAGGGCTTTTTCTCGTTCTTGCGGGCGTGGTTCTCCTGTGCAGGTTCCTCGTCGGTTCTGTAAATATCGATCAGCTTTTCCACGATGAGTTTCTTTACATAGACGTCAAAGCTGAGCATGCAGATGAAGGAAAACAGCCGTAAAAACTTCTGATCTTTTTCGGGAGCGTCCGGGAAGGTGGCGTCGGAAATACGGAACTTTTCCGTCACATCCTGTTTTAAGCGTTCCACTTCGGCACGTTCCAGGCTGAACACCTCATTATAAATGTCCTCCAGCTTAAAGTCCCCGTCCGTATGGAAGAAGCTGTCCGAAAGGGGCTTTAGGATCGTCTGGATGTCGTTGATGGACATGATATTCTTATAGTAATAAATGAAGATCAGAAGAAGGGTGTGTTCTTTGGAATATTTCTTCTTGACCGGGGGCGGCAGCAGATCGTTTTTGGCATAGTTGTTGATCATGGTCTTGGTGAGGATCTTGTCCTCCCTGGGATTGCGCGTGGTCTGCTGCAGGCGGCTGCTGATGAAAGTCGTCACCTGATCCACGTACAGATCGATATCGGGAATATCCTCGGTTTTAATGTGATCAATGCGATCCAGGCTCGCCAGTATGCTGTTGAGCAGATCCTCGGTTTCCAATGTCATGGCAGTACGCTCCTTTTCCTTATTATATAGTTTTCAAAACGATATGACAAGCAGTTTTTGTGCGCGGGGACAAACAATGCGCCCTGCCCGATGCTTTCCGACCGGAAAATTTGTTTTTTGTATTGACTAATAATCCGGTTTGCGGTAATATAACATTTGTCCGGTTGAAAACCGACATCGGGGTGTGGCTCAGGTGGTAGAGCGCTTCGTTAGGGACGAAGAGGCCGCAAGTTCAAGTCTTGTCACTCCGATTACAGATCGGCAGGGTAGGAGCCCTGCCGTTTTTTTGTTTCCCTGAATTTTTTTCTCATGGTGGTTAACCGGACACCCTCTGCCGGCACTATATCATCGAAAGCAGCTTTCAAAGAACCGGAGGACAGCGATGACATCCAAAAGAGCGGCGGAACTTTTGTCGGAAAATCTGACGGCAATATACGGATATGCCTATTCAAAAATATATGACAAAGGAAAGGTGGAAGATCTGGCCTCCGATATTGTCTATGAGATCATCGTTTCCGCTGAAAATCTGAAGGACGAAAGGGCCTTTTGGGGATTCGCCTGGAAGGTCGCGGCGCATACGGTCCGGCGGTTTTACAGGAAAACGAAGCTGATCAGCCAGACCGCCGCGTTTTCGGAGGAAAACGTCGGCGTATATGGCGTGACTTTGGAGGAGGCGTACATCGAAAAAGAGATGCAGGACGAAACGCTCTATCTTATCCGGCGGGAGCTTTCGCTGTTGTCGAAAACACACCGGGAAGTATGCGTTGCCTATTACATCGATCAGAAAAGCTGCTCCGAGATCGCAAAAGAACAAAATATCAGCGTCGAGATGGTGAAGTATCACCTTTTCAAAACGCGCAAATTATTGAAAGAAGGGATTGCTATGACAAAAAGACTTGGGGAAAAAAGCTATAATCCCGGAATTTTCCGGCTTGATTTTTGGGGAGATCAAAACAGATATTCGAATCTTTTCGACAGGAAACTGCCCGGTTCCATTGTGCTTGCCGCGTATAACGCTCCAATGAGCGCCAAAGAGCTTTCGGTCGAACTGGGCGTTTCGATGCCCTATTTGGAGGACGAGATCGAAATCCTGGAGGCCGCCGGGATCCTGCAAAAAAAAGCAGACCGGTATCGGACCAACATTGTTATCATCACCGATGAATATGAAAAGGAGTTCGTGCGACAGACTGCCTCTATTTACCGGACAGTTGGGACAGCAGTCTATGAAAAAGCGGCCGGAATGCTGCGCGATATCCGCGCGCTTCCTTTTTGCGGGAACGATTACGATGACAACAGGCTGCTGTTCGGTATTTTAAATATCATCATGGTAAACGCTTATTTTTTGGCGGATAAAAGCTCGCCGGTCGGGGCGCCGCTGCCGCTTGCTCTCGGAGGCAGCGGATGGATCTTCGGATATGACAACGATTATGCCAATCACCATTTTCGCGGGATCACCCTGAAAACGTGGAACAAAGAAGGTTCCGCATGGTTTTCCGCAGAAAATTATCGCGCCATTTCCGAATGTCAGTTGTATGACCACTATGATTTTTTTCATAGGACAGAGGCAATGTGCAGCGCTGTTTTGCACGAGGCGGACCGCAGCAATCCCGCCCTGCCATGGCTGATAGAGCATCGTTTTATTCTGAATGAGGGCGGAAAGCTGTCGGCCAATTTCCTCACATTTGATGCGGCGGTTTATGAAAAGCTTCAGGAACTGATCGCGCCGGCCGTGGAGACGGTGGCCGGTTGTATGACCGATATTTCTGATAGGGCGGAGAAGCTTTTGCTGCAATACGTTCCGGCATCGGTCAAAGGACAATGCAGCGCCATCGCAAAAATCCATCATCGGCTGGATGTGGCCGCATTTCTGATGGAGGAATTGATCCGGGGACAAAAACTCCTTATCCCGGACGAGGAAACGCCGCTGTGCGTCTGGGGCGTAAAGGCCGCGCTCTCCCAGTGAATTTTGGAAAAACATACCGCCGCCTGTCACAGAAAGTTTACAATTCCTTCAACCCGGAAAAATAAAATCGAATTATAATGAAAAAAGATACCATTGTGGAAGAACCGGGAGAGGAAATGGTGAAACAAAAGATTTGGTGCGTCCTGACGGCGCTGGCGCTGCTTGTGAACATAGCCGCCTGGGGAAGCAGAAGTTTTTCTGATTTTTATGTGCAGCATATTTTTCCCGTGATCGGCTCAGCCTTTGCCCATGTCACGGCTGTGTTTCCTTTCAGCGTGGGGGAGTGGATGCTGGTGGCGGCAGCGCTGTTCGGACTGGCCTTTCTGGCAGCAGGCGGGCTGCGCCTGTTTGTCAGAAGGCCCTGGTGCCGAAAGCTGTTAGCAGCGTTTTACAGGACGTTTGCCTGGCTGTTTGTGATCTTTTTCTGGATCATGACCTGCGACTGCTTTATCCAGTATCATACGACGCCCTTTGAGGAGCTTTATCTGCATCCCGGTCAGGAAGGGTATACGAAAACGGAGCTGGCCGCGCTGCGGGATTATGTTGTGGAAAACGCAAACGCACTGGCGGCGCAGATGCCGCGGGATGCACAGGGATATGTGGTGTATGAGGGGGATCTGAACCGGACGTCCATCCGGGCCGTGCAGGCGTTGGGCGCCTCCTATAACCTGCTGGAAGGCTATTACCCAAAACCGAAGGAAATGGCTTTTTCCGGGCTGATCAGTCAAACGAATATGATGGGCTACTATTTCCCGTTTTCCATGGAGGCCAATTACAATTCCCACATGTATGCAGTCAACAAACCGGCTACCATCTGCCATGAGCTGTCCCATCTGAAAGGTTTTCTGCAGGAGGACGAGGCGAACCTGATCGGGTATCTGGCCTGCGTTGGATCGGAGGATCCGTTTTTTAAGTACAGCGGATACATGAGCGTATTAAATTATGTAGAAAGGGAGTTTCTGGATTCCATCGGCCGGGACGCGGCGGAATACGGAAAGCATCCGGCGATTTCCGATCTGGTCTATGCGGACGATATTTTCCTGACCGAGGAAGCCTGGAAAAAAGTGGAGGATAACTCGATCATCCGCACGCAGACGGCCACGAAGGTTTCCCGGGCCGCCACCACGGCCACGCTGAAATTAAACGGCGTCTCCGAGGGGATGGAAAGCTACAGAGGCGTGGTGGGACTGCTGCTGGATTATTACGACGGGACGCTTTTTTGACAGCGCCGGTTTTGCCGTGCATAAAAAGAAAAGAACCGCGCACCCTATGGAAAAAGGAGGCAGTTTGGATGGAGTATGTGAACGCATTCTGGGTGGGCGGCCTGATCTGCGCCCTCGTTCAGATTCTGATGGAAAAGACGAAGCTGATGCCCGGCCGCATCATGGTGATGCTGGTCTGTACGGGAGCGGTGCTAAGCGCCCTGGGGCTCTATCAGCCTTTTCTGGAATTTGCCGGCGCGGGCGCCAGCGTGCCGCTTTTGGGCTTTGGCAACGTGCTGATGAAGGGCGTCCGGGAAGCGGTGGAGGAGCAAGGCTTTCTGGGCCTGTTTTCCGGCGGGTTTAAGGCCGGCGCCGTGGGCACGTCGGCGGCGCTTATCTTTGGCTATCTGGCCAGTCTGATTTTTAATCCCAAGATGAAAAAGTAACGCTGCGCGGCAAACGCGGGTATAGGAAATCAAAAAGGCATTGGCCGGGGAATTATTTTTCCAGACAGGCAATGCCTTTTTTGGTGAGAAACTGCCGGACGGTTTTGTCCCACTGGGCGTCCAGCGTCTTATCCAAAACGAAGGAGGAAAAGGCAGTGCCGGTGATCAGAGAGACAGATCGGCCGTCGTAGCGCACGGTCAGAACCAGCGCCTTGACCTGCTCGGGTCTCAGATCGGGATCCGCGCCCTTTAACACGCCCGGCACGTAGTCGGGCATGAGATGGAGGACGAATTGGAAGCGGGAGGGGGCGCGCTTTCCCTTTATCATCTGAAAGCATAAGGGGCGCACATCGCTCCAGCGCACGAACCCATAGGGGCAGATCTGCGGATCGGCCAGTTCTTCCTTTGTATAAAAGTCCCGGTTGAGATGGCCGTCAATGGTATATTCCGCCTGGACGCTGATGCTGGCCTGTTCCAGCAGAAAGGAGTCGAAGCAGTCGGTGGCCAGCAGCCTGGTCATGAAACTTTTCAGTTCTGTGATCGCAAAGGAGGTCATGGCATTCCTTTCTTTTTCCGGCGGGAAACCGCACGGGGGAAATCTATTTGTAGTATAGCAGAAAGTGAAAAAAAATCCAGCCCGGATTCTGTAAAAATAGGACTTTACATATCATTGCTTCAAGTGTTATGATAAGTAGTAATGAAAACCACGTTTTGTCATGTTTAAAAACCGGGAGGGCATATGCGTTATAAGATTGTTGTGGATAGCTGCTGTGAATTACCTGAGAACTGGAAGAAGGATCCCCATTTTGAAATTGTCCCGCTGGGACTGGAGGTGGGCGATTACCGGATCCTGGACGACGAGACCTTCGATCAGACGGAATTTATCCGGAGGGTGGCGGAGTGTCCCAAGTGTCCCAAGTCCGCCTGTCCTTCTCCCCAGCGGTATATGGAGGCCTACCGGACGGAGGCGGAGCATGTCTATGTGGTGACCCTGTCTTCCAATCTGAGCGGAAGCTACAACAGCGCTGTTCTGGGACGTGAGATGTATTGCGAGACCTATGGGGACAAGCAGATTCATGTGGTGGATTCCCGTTCCGCTTCCTGCGGCGAGACACAGATCGCCATGAAGGCCATGGAATATGAGGAAAAGGGCTTTTCCTTCGGGGAGGTTGTGGAGAAGCTGGAGCGGTTTAGGGACAGTATGCGGACGTATTTTGTGCTGGATAATCTGGAGACGCTTCGCAAGAACGGCCGTTTAAGCGGCGTGAAGGCGATGGTGGCTTCGACGCTGAACATCAAGCCCGTTATGGCGGGGACGAGGGAAGGAACCATAGAACAGCTGGGACAGGGCATCGGGATCAAAAAGGCCCTGCAGAAGATGGCGGAAACGCTGGCAAAGAACGTCAACAATGCGCAGGAGAGGGTTCTGATGATCACCCACTGCAACAACGCCGAACGGGCGGAGCTTCTCAAACAGCATATCCTGTCCAAAATCAACGTCAGCAGAGTGGTGATCATGGACACGGCCGGGGTCAGCAGCATGTACGCCAACGACGGCGGCGTGATCGCCACCATCTGATTACAGAATGGAAAAGGTCAGGGGAGAAAAGAAAATCAGATAGACCACCAGGGCAATCTGCGCAAGCAGGATGGCGGGCATGCCCCAGACAAAATACCAGTGCAGGGTTTTGTGCCGGAAGATACGCATACCCAGGATAGAGCCGATGCTGCCCCCGATGAGCGCCAGGAAAAACAGGGTGGATTCCGGGATGCGCCATGCGTTTCTCCGGGCCCTGTGCTTGTCGATTCCCATGGCGGCAAACCCGGCCAGGTTTACGATTCCGATATAGAGAAGCAAAATAACAATGACATCCAT
>CANRGX010000050.1 GCA_947630215.1 uncultured Eisenbergiella sp.
GGAATTGAATCTTTTTTCGGGAAGTGTTACAATAAGAGCGCACAAAATGCACGAAAAGGGAGGAAAAGGACATGGCAGAGGAAATCAAAAAAGGGATTGCGGATGCAGAAGACGGGGGGACGAAAGAGACCATGGAGGATTACAGCCGTGAGCTGGAGGCGTCCTTTCGCACGATCCGGGAGGGAGACGTGCTTTCCGGTACGGTAATCGGTGTGAATGAGGAAGGCGTGACGCTGGATTTGAACTATTACGCCCCGGGCGTTATCCAGGCGGCGGATATCAGCAGGGATCCGTCTTTTTCCGTTCTGTCGGATGTGAAGATAGGCGATAAGCTGGAAGGCGTGGTAGTGAAAAAGGACGACGGCGCAGGGAACATTCAGCTCTCCTGTGTAAAGGCTTCCGAGGTTCTGGGCTGGGATCGGCTGCAGACGTACCTGGAGGAAAAGACAACGGTTACGGTCAAGGTGGCGGAGGCCGTGAACAAGGGCGTGACCGCTTATCTGGAAGGGATCAGAGGATTTATCCCGGCTTCCCAGCTCTCCTTAAACTATGTGGAGGATTTGGGCACCTTTGTGGGAAAGACGCTGGAGGTGCGGGTGATTACGGTGGATAAGGACAAAAAGCGTCTGGTGATGTCCGCCCGGGATCTTTTGCGGGAAAAAGAAACGGATCGGCTCAACCACAGGATTTCCATGCTGGTGCCCGGCATCGTGCTGGAAGGGCGCGTGGAGAGCCTGATGCCCTACGGCGCCTTTGTGGATCTGGGCGATGGGCTCAGCGGTCTGGTGCATATTTCCCAGATTAGCCAGAAGCGGATCAAAACGCCTTCGGAAGTGCTGAAGGTGGGAGATACCGTGAAGGCGAAAGTGCTCAACACCAATCATAACAAGATCAGCCTGAGCATCAAGGCCGTTTCGGAGACGGAAAAGCCCGACGAAGCCGGAGAAAAGCAGGCGGCGCAGTACAGCTCCGGGGCATCCGTGGGGACTTCCCTGGCGGATCTGCTCAAAGGGCTGAAATTCTAAGACCGGCAGAGGATGAGAGCCATGAAAAAGCATAACCAGTTGTCGATCCCGGCCTATCTGTTTCTGGGGGCGGCCCTTATTCTGGCCATCCGGTATTTCGATGTGCTGATCGGAGCCGCAGCGAGATTATGGAGCATTGCGTTTCCGCTGGTTCTGGGCGGGGTGCTGGCGTATATCCTGAATATTGTGCTGCGCAAGCTGGAGAGGATCTGGTTTCCCCATTCCACAAACAGAGCGATAAGAGCGGCGAAAAGACCGGTTTGTATTCTGCTTTCCCTGCTTTTGATTCTGGCCGTGTTCTTTCTGATCCTTCTGCTGGTGGTGCCGGAAATGGTCCGGGCCGTCATGCTGGTGGGACAGAATATCCCGGGCATGGTGGAGAGGGGACTGGACTGGCTGGCAGCCCGCGGCATCACGTCCGCGGAGAACGCCAGACGGCTGGAGGAACTGCAGATCGACTGGAAGAAGATAGGGGAAAATGTCTGGCATTATCTGCAGACCGGGCTGGGAGGCGTTTTAAGTTCCACCGTATCCGTCGTCAGCGGGGCGGTGGGCGGTTTCGTCAATTTCATGGTAGCGCTGATCTTTGCGTTTTATATTCTTGGCGGTAAGGAACGGCTGGGCAGGCAGGGAAAGCGCGTGGCTCGCGCTTATCTGAAGCCGGCGTGGGTGGCAAAGGCGAAGCGGGTGCTGACGACGCTGGATGAGACATTTTCCAGCTTCATTGTGGGCCAGGTGACGGAGGCGCTGATCCTGGGCACCCTTTGCACGCTGGGAATGCTGCTTTGCCGGTTCCCTTATGCGCTGACCATCGGCGCCTTTGTGGGCGCTACGGCGTTAATCCCCATTGTGGGCGCGTATCTGGGCGCGGCAGTGGGCGCTTTTATGATTTTGACCCAGAGCCCGCTGCAGGCGCTGCTGTTTTTGCTGTTCATCGTGGTGCTGCAGCAGCTGGAAGGAAATCTGATTTATCCCAAGGTAGTGGGAAGCTCCATCGGTCTGCCCGGCATATGGGTGCTGGCGGCGGTGACCGTAGGCGGCGGCCTGCTGGGGATCCCGGGAATGCTGCTGGGCGTGCCGCTGGCGGCGTCCTTCTATAAACTGCTGGCGCAGGATGTGGATGTACGCAGCGAAAGAATGGGGGAAAACAGGGAGGAAAGTTAAGATATGGCGGTTTTGACGGGAATAGAGCCGGCAGGTGTATTCCGGTATTTTGAGGAGATCTGTGCGATCCCGCACGGCTCGGGCAATACCAGACAGATCAGCGACTATTGTGTCCGTTTTGCCCGGGAACATGGCCTGCCCTGGACGCAGGATGAAAGCGGCAACGTGATCCTTTGGAAGGAAGGGACTTCGGGGTATGAAAACGCGGATCCGGTTATCCTTCAGGGACATTTGGATATGGTATGCGAAAAGGAAGCGGACTGTGGAATCGACTTTGAAAAGGAAGGTCTGCAGTTGCAGGCAGAGGGCGATGTGATTTCGGCAAAGGGGACTACCCTGGGCGGGGACGACGGCATCGCGGTGGCCTATGCGCTGGCGTTGCTGGACGCAGAGGACATTCCGCACCCGCCGCTGGAAATTGTGTTTACCACAGATGAGGAGACGGGGATGTATGGGGCTGCCGCTCTGGACGGTTCTCTCCTGCGGGCCCGGACCATGCTCAACCTGGACTCCGAGGAGGAAGGCGTGCTGTTGGCGGGCTGTGCGGGCGGCTGCCGGGCTGTCTGTAGTCTGCCTGTCCGGCGCAGGGAAGCTCTGGGCCTGTCTGTCAGGCTGCAGATCGGAGGGCTGACCGGCGGCCATTCCGGTGCGGAAATTCACAAGGGCAGGGCGAATGCCAATCAGCTTCTGGGCAGGGTATTATACGAATTGCAAAAGGAAGTGCCCTATCGTCTGCTTTCTGTTTCCGGCGGGCAGAAGGATAACGCGATTCCGCGTAAGGCGGAGGCCGGTCTGCTGGTGGATCCGGCGGATTGGGACGCGGTCAGGGCCTGTGTGGAACGGTATGGGAGAAGTCTGGCAAACGAATACCACGCCACCGATCCGGAACTGTTCTGTGCCTGCGGTTTTTCGGGGGATTCTGTAGGCAGCGCATCGGTTCTGGAGGAGACTTCCCAAAGGGCGGTCATAACGGCGCTGACGAATCTGCCCTGCGGGGTGCAGTATATGAGCCAGGATATTCCGGGGCTGGTACAGACCTCTTTGAACCTGGGGATTTTGACCACGCGGCCGGATCGGGTGGAGCTGAGTTTTTCCGTCCGCAGCAGCGTGGACACGCAGAAGGAGGAGATGCTTGCCCGTCTTTCCAGTCTGACAGAGCTGCTGGGCGGCACGGTGGAGCGTCACGGCGACTATCCGGCCTGGGAATACAGGCCAAAGTCCCCGCTCAGAGATCTGATGGTGGAGGTCTACGAAGAACAGTACGGGGAAAAACCGTCGGTGCAGGCCATACATGCGGGGCTGGAATGCGGCCTGTTTGCCGGGAAGCTGCCGGGTCTGGACTGTGTTTCCTTCGGCCCCCAGATGGACGATATCCACACCACCAAGGAGCGGATGAGTATCGCGTCGGTACAGCGTACCTGGAAGTATCTGCTGGAAGTTTTGAAACGGTTGAAATGAGAAAGAGGGCCGGGCGCAATCATGCGTCCGGCCCTTTTTGGAAAAATCAAGATCAAAGCCAGGTAACATTTTTTTCGGCGTCGTAGGTATGCGGCTCCTTGCTGACTGCCTTATGGCCGACCGCAATGGCGATCTCATAGCCGTACCCTTCGGGAAAACGCAGCGCGTTTGCAAAGTACGCTTCCTTTTCCCCGGTCAGGGCGTCCTTGATGCAGCCGATGATCAGACTGCCCAGGCCCAGCCCTTCGGCGGCCAGGGAAATGTTTTCCACGGCGATGCCGGCGTCCACCGGGCTCCAGTAAAAGGATTTATCTCCGCTTAAGATCAGCACGATAGGCGCTTCAAAGTAGAAGTTGTGCGGGGGATTCTGAATGCCCCGTCCCAGATTTTTCTCATCCTCAATTTCTTTGAGGATCGGGTTTTCTCCCGTTACCACGGTAATGTGTATTTCCTGCTTGTTGGCGGCGGTAGGCGCCTGCAGACCGGCCCCGATCAGGCTGTCCAGTTCTTCCTTGGTCAGCGGCTGCTGCGTATAGCCCCGGGTGGAGCTTCTGGCGGCAATCGTCCGTAACATTTCATTCATGGCAGTAAACCTCCTTTTCCCTATTATAAATCAGCTGCAGATATTTTTCTACCCCACAAGCTGCAAATCGTACAACTTCTTATACAGGCCGTCCCGTGCCAAAAGCTCCTGATGGGAACCGGATTCCTGGATGCGCCCGCGGTGCATGACAATGATATTGTCCGCATGCTGTATGGTGGAAAGGCGGTGCGCCACCATGATGGTGGTCCGGCCCTCCATCATGCGTTCCAGCGCCCGGGTGATCAGACTTTCCGTTTCCGTATCGATGTTGGCGGTGGCTTCGTCCAGTACCAGAATGGTGGGATGGCAGGCCAGCGTCCTGGCAAAGGAAAGGAGCTGCCGCTGTCCGGCGGACAGGGTGCTGCCCCGTTCCGTCACCGGCTCATGGTAGCGGCCCGGGAGTTTCTCAATGAAGGAATCGGCGCAGGCGATCCGGGCGGCGCTGCAGGCGTCCTCCAAAGAGATGGCCTCGTTGCCCAGCGTGATGTTGGAGAGAATATCGCCGGTAAACAGGAAAACGTCCTGCTGTACCTGGCCGATGGCGGCCCGGAGCACGGCGGTGTCAATTTCCCGAATGTTGACGCCGTCAATGAGGATTTCTCCCTTCTGAATGTCATAGTAACGGCCGATGAGGTTGAGAATAGAGGTTTTCCCGGCGCCGGTGGCGCCCACGAAGGCGACCTTTTCCCCGGGGTGGATGACAAAACTCACGTCCTTTAAAATATAGTCCTCCTTCTCATAGGCAAACCAGACGTGCCGAAATTCTATCTGTCCCCGGATGTTGACTTCGGTAGGATGTTCGGGATTTTGGATCCGGGGCTTTTCGTCCAGAATGGAAAAAATCTTCTGGGCGGAGGCCAGCGCGGACTGGAGCGTGCCGAACTGTTCCGCCAGCTCCTGAATCGGCTCAAAAAAGCTGCTGATGTATGTGATGAAAATGAATAAGGTGCCCAGCGACAGGCTGCCGCCCAGAACCGAGGCGCTTCCGGTGCCGATGACCAGAAGCAGCGCCAGCACGGATACCATATAGATGGCGGGACGGAAAATGGCGAAGGTCATGACCTCACGCCAGTTCGCCCGGTACAGCGCCATGGATTTATCCGCAAAAGCATCGTACTTTTCAGACTCCCGCGCGAAGATCTGGATCAGCCGCATACCGGAGATGTGCTCGGAGAGAAACGTGTTGATCTCTGTGATCCGGTTCCGGGTGATCTGGTACGCCTGCCGGGACAGGCGGCGGAAAACAAAGGTCAAAACGGTCACCACGGGCAGCAGCGCAAAGGACACAAGCGCCATCCGCACGCTGATGGACAGCATGACTACCGCATAGCCCAGAATCTTCACGGCATTTTTAAAGAGCTTGACCAAAATGGAGGTGAACAGTTCGTTGACCGCCTCCGTGTCATTGGACACCCGGGTCACCAGCTTGCCTACGGGCGTGGTGTCGAAAAAGCTCAGGGAAAGGCTGTGGATATGGGAAAAGACCTCCTCGCGCATTTTGAAAATTATGCTCTGTCCCATTTTCTGCAGCATCCAGGTGTCCGCCGCATTGAGACAAAAGCCCAGCAGAAGCATCAGCAAATAGAGGAACGCGGCAAAGAGGATCCCCCGGAAATCCTTTTGGCGCAGCGTCTTTAAATCCTCCCGGGACAACAAAATGGCGCCGTCCGCCACGAGGGCCGACAGATCCTCCTGCGTGGCCTTGTCCAGGGCCTGGTTTTGCTGCGCGTCCAGCTTTTCCGCCATATAATAGCGATCCTGGTAAAGGAAAATGCGGTAATAGACCGGATTGGCGCTGCCGGGATCCTCCTGCGTCAGGAAGACATCCCGGTAGGCAATGCTGTCCGGGGCCGCTTCCTCTGTTATAAAGTAGGGGTTCTGGTAGGCGTTGATGTAGGTGTCGATGGCATCCCCGATGATGATCGGGCGGTACAGCTCCACCACAATGATGAAAAGAACCAGCACCG
This sequence comes from uncultured Eisenbergiella sp., assembly GCA_947630215.1. Classification (GTDB taxonomy): domain Bacteria; phylum Bacillota; class Clostridia; order Lachnospirales; family Lachnospiraceae; genus Gallintestinimicrobium. The sequence goes on from CANRGX010000050.1 coordinate 6,198, forward strand.
TGGCGGCAAACATCACCTTCTTATGCGGTTTCAGATATTGTAAAAGCCGTTTCATCTCTCAGTCCTCCGCGGCCCTTTTTTCCCCGATAGCGGCCTCCAGCTGCTGCTTTTCAAACATACTGCGATAAATCCCGTTTTTGGCCATCAGGGTTTCATGATTGCCGATTTCCACGGCCTCGCTGTCCTCCAGCACCATAATGACGTCGGCGTTTTGAATGGTGGAAAGGCGGTGCGCAATTAAAATTGTGGTTTTGCCCCGGCGCAGATCCGCCAGATTGTGAAGGATCTGCTCCTCCGTATCGGTGTCCACGGCGGACAGGGCGTCGTCCAGAATCAGAATAGGCGCATCCTTCATCAGCGCCCGGGCGATGGAGCAGCGCTGTTTCTGCCCGCCGGAGAGGGTCACGCCCCGTTCTCCCACCACCGTATCGTACCCTTCGGGAAAGGTCAGAATGCTGTCGTGAATACAGGCGGCCTTGGCGGCGGCCATGACGGCCTGCATATCGCCATTTTTGGAACCGAAGGCAATATTGGCGCGGATCGTATCGGAAAACAGGAAGTTATCCTGCGGCACATAGGCGATGTTTTCCCGCAGATCCTTCAGCGGAATGGTATTGATATCCCTGCCGTCCAAAAAGATCATGCCGGGCGGCGTCTCATACAGATGCAGCAGCAGGTTGACCAGAGTGGATTTCCCGTTGCCGGTGCGGCCGATGAGGGCCAGCGTGGTGCCCGTAGGAATGTCCAGGCTGATGTCCTTTAGGGAGGGCTGTTCGTGTCCCTTATGGGTGAAAGAAAGATGGGAAAGCGTCACATTCCCGGTCAGATGAGGTGTAGGGATCACGTCCGGACGATCCGCAATCTCGGGTTCTTCTTCAAAAATTTCCTGCACGCGGCGGATGGAAGCGCTGCCCTGGGAAAACATATTGATGGCGTCGCCGCAGGCCAGCATCGGCCAGACCAGCATGTTGATGTACTGGTTAAAGGCCACAAAACGCCCCAGGGTGATTTCCCCTGTGATGGCCAGCCAGCCGCCGTAGATGAGGGTGATCAGACTGCTCAGCCCGATGACCACATCCAGGAGGGGCATGACGATGGCCTGCAGACGCGCCACGGTCAGGTTTTTGTCCATGGCGCGGCGGTTGGCGTAAAGGAAGCCGTACCTCTGCGCCCGCTCCCGGACAAAGGCCTTGATGACGCGGACGCCGGAAAAGCTCTCCTGCACATAGTCCGTCAGCCGGGATACGGCTTCCTGCCTGGCCAGATATTTGGGCTTCATGATTTTCCCGTAATAGATTTCGCCCAGGCAGATCACCAGCATCGGAACGAGCGTTAAAAGCGTCAGCCGAAGGTTTACATAAAATATCATCTGCGCAATCACCATGATTGTCATGACGGAGGCGTCGAACACACAAATGACGGCGGGGCCGATGGCCATCCGGATCATATTCAGATCGCTGGTGAACCGGGTCATTAAATCTCCGGTTTTGTGCGCGTTATAGTATTCCACACTCATCTGTTCCAGGTGAGCGAACATATCGTCCCGAAGCTGCCTTTCGATGGCGCGGGAAGCGCCGAACAGAAAGTAGCGCCACAGAAAACGGCCGATGGCCAGAGAAAGTCCCAGCAGGAAGATGAGCAGCAGATAGAACCGGATCCGGGGCATCTGGATGCTGTTGGCGGTCAGCCCGTCGGTAATGGCGCCGGTCAGACGGGGAATGTAGATGTTAAAAAAATCCACCAAAAACAGTGTGAAAATACCCAGAATATAGCGTACCCTGTGCCGTTTTACATATTGAAGAATGAATTGGAATGCGTTCATGTTCCAGGCCGCGCCCCCTGTTCTTACCGGTAGTGAAAAGACACCAGCGCAGCGCTGATGTCTTTTTGCGACGGAGAAGGAGGGATTTGAACCCTCGCGCCTGTTACAGCCTACCGGTGTTCGAAGCCGGACCCTTCAGCCACTTGGGTACTTCTCCAGAAATACGCCGTCGGGATCCAGCCCTTTGCGGCGCAGTTTTTATTGTAACCGATAATCTTTCATTGTGCAAGTCAAAACGCTAATTTTCCGGGAAACTTTGCGAGGAAAAACCGGAAAGGCGTATTCGGGAATAAATTATGGCAAAACTGTTGACAACCGCAAAGGCAGAGAATATACTTTTCATTGGTAAAAACCGGATATGCAATGGAAATCAAAGGAGATAGCGTTATGTTGGAGAAAATTGCAGATATTATCAGGGAGCAGCTCAACCTGGACGACGTGGAGATCACGGAAGACACTTCCTTTAAGGATGATCTGCAGGCGGATTCGCTGGACCTTTACGAACTGGTCATGGCCTTCGAGGAGGAATATGGCATCGAGATCCCGTCCGAGGAACTGGAGAAGCTTTCGACAGTGGCGGACGTGATGGAGTACATCAAAGAGCAGGGGATTGACGCCTGAACATCAGATAAGCATAAGAGAGCCCGGCATGAAAACGCATGCCGGGCTTTTTGAATGGGCCGCCGGATCGTGAGGCGAGTCCTACTGCTTTTTCCGATGCTGCCGGACACACTCGGTCAGCAGATATTCTATCTGGCTGTTGATGGAGCGGAAGTCCTCCTCCGCCCAGGCGGCAATTTCGTCCCACAGACTGGGGGAAAGGCGCAGGAGGATCTGCTTTTTGGCTCTTTCCCGAGCTTTCAGGGCCCTTTCCTTTTGCCGGAGCTCCTGCTCCATCGCGTGAACCCGTTCCAGCCGCTTTTGCAGCTGCAGTTCTCTTTCTTCGGGATTGTTCTGCATGAAAAATGGAATGTCCTTTCTTTTTTCCAGGGTCGTTTTTTCCTCTTAATAAATGCTGCCGCTGTTGACAATGGGCTGCGCGTCCTTGTTTCCGCACAGGACCACCAGCAGATTGCTCACCATGGCGGCCTTGCGTTCGTCGTCCAGCACAATGATTTCTTCCCGGCCCAGTTCGTCAATCGCCATTTTTACCATGCTCACCGCGCCTTCCACGATCTTTTTGCGGGCGGCGATAATAGCGGCGGCCTGCTGTCTTTGCAGCATGGCGGCCGCGATTTCTTCTGCGTAGGAAAGATGGGTAATGCGTACCTCCAGCACTTCCAGCCCCGCCCCCGACACTCTGTTTTGCAGCTCCCGGGTCATGCTTTCCGCAATTTCCTGACTGCTTGCCCGCAGCGTCTTTTCATCCTGTTCCCCGTCTTCATCCCCGTCCATGACGTCATAGGGATAGAGGCGGGCGATGTTGCGGATGGTGGAATCGCACTGGATGGACAGATAGTTTTTGTAATTGTCCACCTGGAATACCGCGTTGGTGGGATCCTTGACCCGCCAGAGCACCACCGCCCCGATGATGACAGGATTGCCCAGCATATCGTTTACCTTCTGCCTTTCATTGTTCAGGGTCAGGACTTTTGTGGAAATCTTGTTGCTGCCCACAAAGCCCGTCTGCGTGCCGCCGGCGGTATTTGTGGTAACCAGGGTCTTGCCCGCCGGGTTGAAGGGAAGGCAGAAGGGATTCGTATGGTAAAAGCCGGGCCGCATAATGGTGCCGTAATAGTTGCCAAACAGGGTCAGAACCAGGGCTTCGTTCGGTTTGACAACGTGAAAGCCCGCACAGAGGATGCACAGAGCAATAAAAGCAATGCCGTCGAGGATCAACAAAAGGACGCCCAAAGCCACATGCCCGGAGAGGGCCAGAAAAATGCCGAGGACGAGCAGCAGGACAGTGGCAAGAAAACCGGCCAGGATTGCGGCCAGAACCGCAAATCCGCGGGCGCGGGTGATTTCCTTTGCCGGGATTGCCTTCCGGACGGTCGGATCGGATTGCGTGGAAAAATCTGTGTTTGACATATTTCTTTTCCTCCTTAAAGCAGATCATAATGATATTATAATGATATTATTATAATATTTTGCAAAAAAGGAAAAGTCAAGTATTTTTTCTTAGTTTTTTTATGCTATTGAGATGCTGTTTTTGGGGCGCGCGTAGGTTTTGGGTGACAAATCCGCCGGGAGTGTGGTATGCTTATACCAGACGGTCGCACATTTGAAACGGGAAAAGCGATCCGATTTATGAGAGGAGAGAATTTATGAGAGAGAGCGGGATTTTACTTCCCATATTCAGCCTTCCGTCGCCGCACGGGATCGGTTGTTTTTCAAAGGAGGCGTATCAATGGGTTGATTTTCTGGTAAAGGCGGGTCAGCGCTACTGGCAGATCCTGCCGCTGGGGCCTACCAGCTACGGGGATTCGCCCTACCAGTCCTTTTCTACTTATGCGGGAAATCCCTATTTTATTGATTTGGAGACGCTGGTGAAGGAGAAGCTGCTGACCAGAGAGCAGGTCAGGGAAGCGGATCCGGGAGACGACGGGCGCAGCATCGATTATGGGAAGCTGTACCGGACCCGGCTGCCGTTGCTGAAGAAGGCGTACCAAAAGAGCAAAAAGACGCCGGATCCGGAGTTTACAAGGTTCTGGACAGACAACGCCTGGTGGCTGGATGACTACGCGCTGTTTATGGCGGTAAAGGACGTCTTTGGCGGCGAAAGCTGGGACCGGTGGGCGGAGGATATCCGCTATCGTTGGGACAATGCGCTTTGGTATTATAAAGGGACTTATGCGGAGGAGATTGGCTTTTACGCCTGGCTGCAGTACATATTTGCAAAGCAGTGGAAGGCGCTGAAGACCTATGCGAATGAAAAGGGCGTAAAGATCATTGGGGATATTCCGATCTATGTGGCCTATGACAGCGCGGACGTGTGGGCGCATCCCGAGATGTTCCAGCTGAAAGACGACCGGACGCCGGCGGCGGTGGCAGGCTGCCCGCCGGACGGATTTTCTGCGGACGGACAGCTCTGGGGCAATCCGCTCTATCGTTGGGAGTACCATCGCAATACCGGGTATGTGTGGTGGATTGCGCGCATTGAGAACTGTTTTAAAATGTATGATGTGGTGCGTATCGACCATTTCAGAGGATTTGACGAGTACTATTCGATTCCGGCCGGAGATAAAACCGCAGTGAACGGACACTGGGAAAAGGGGCCGGGCATGGATCTGTTCCGCGCCGTGGAGAACCGTCTGGGGAAGAAGGAGATCATCGCCGAGGATCTGGGCTTTATGACGGACAGCGTGCGCCGAATGGTGAAAGAAAGCGGATATCCCAATATGAAGGTGCTGGAGTTTGCCTTTGATTCCCGGGATTCCAGCGGTGCCAACGACTATCTGCCCCACAATTACGATACCAACTGCGTGGCCTATACGGGTACGCATGACAATGAAACGATATTCGGCTGGTTATCCAGCATTCAACAGGCGGAGAAAAAGGCAATCCGGCGGTATCTGAACCGTGTGGATGAAACGGACAGGGAGCTGGCCCGGGAGCTGGTGCGTACCGTCATTGCCTGTGTGGCGCGGCTGGCTGTCATTCCAATCCAGGATTATCTGGGACTTGACAACAGCGCCCGCATCAATTTCCCGTCCACGCTGGGTGACAACTGGCGCTGGCGGATGCAAAAGGAAGATCTGACCAAGGACTTGGCCAAGGAAATCAACCAGCTGTGTAAGCTGTATGGAAGGGTTTAAGGCCGGTCAAATCAGGCATATTTCATCCGGCGTTGGCATAGACTGATGCAAAAACGCCGGATGGTTTTTTATGCTGAACTATATCTGGGCCTTTATGATTGCGATAGGGATTTTGTACGGGGCGTTTACGGGCAATATTGAGGCGGTATCCGATGCGGCCCTGTCCTCCGCCAAGGAAGCCGTGGATCTGTGCATCACGATGCTGGGCGTCATGGGACTGTGGGTAGGGCTGATGGAGATTGCCCGGAAATCGGGGCTGATTGCGCGGCTGACACGGGGAATCCAGCCCTTTGTGACCTTTATGTTTCCGGGACTGCCCCAAAAACATGCGGCGCGGGAATATATTTCCACCAACCTCATCGCCAACATTCTGGGGCTGGGCTGGGCCTGTACGCCCGCGGGATTAAAGGCCATGGAAGCGTTGCAGGAGCTGAACGAGGAGACGTGCGCGCGGGCGCAGGCGGCGGCCGGGATCCAGACGCCGGAAAAGCTCCCGGAGGGCTTTGCAGGGAAGGCGGGTTTGGATCCGAAGGTGGCCAGCGATGAAATGTGCAACTTTCTGATTCTGAATATTTCTTCCCTGCAGTTGATTCCCGTGAGCATCATCGCCTATCGGAGCCAGTACGGCAGCGCCAGTCCCACGGCAGTTGTGGGGCCTGCGATTCTGGCCACTCTGGTCAGCACGCTGGCGGGCGTGATCTTCTGCAAGGTGTTTGGCAAAAGAAGAAGGAAATGAATACGTCCTGCCAAAACAGTTGAAGAATAAAAGCCGGCAGGAGAGAAAATGGAAGGGAGGTACGATCATGCGGTTCGGAAAGCTGCTTTCTTATGAAACAGACGGACAACGGGTGCGGTTTCATTTTGAGAACGGGGACGGGCGCATAGAGGTTTTTACGGAGAAGATCCTGAATGTGTTTGCCGGGGTGATTTCCGAGGAACACCGATCCTACGCCATCGAAGGGGAAAAGGTGAAAAAAACGGACTTTGCCGTCCAAAAAAACGGGGCGTCCCTTTCGGCGGGCGTCAGTGTGTCCACCGGATTTGTGACGGCGAAGGTATTCGATGATTTCAAGGTGGATTTTTACCGTGCCGACGGTACGGTGATCTGCCGGGATTACCGGGGGGACCGGACACCTCTGGCGCGGGCCAGCGAGGAAATGCGGGCGCTTTTGAAAGCGGAAGGCCACAGCGCCCGAGAGGAGGAAACCGAACCGCTGGAGGTCTTTAAGCAGATGGAGGGCGGAGAGGCCTTTTACGGACTGGGGGACAAGACGGGGTTTTTGAACAAGCGGGGCTACGCTTACGTGATGTGGAACACAGACGATCCCGATCCGCAGGTGGACAGCTTTCCGTCTCTGTATAAATCCATTCCCTTTTTTATCACGCTGCGTGAGGATGTGGTGTTCGGCCTGTTTTTTGACAATCCTTACCGTTCCAGCTTCGATATGGGAAAGGAATCGGAAGCCTATTACAGGTACGGCGCTGCGGACGGCAACCTGGACTATTATCTGATTGCCGGGGACAATATGCCGGAGGTGCTTTCCGGGTATACCTATCTGACCGGGACGGCGCCGCTGCCCCAGAAATGGACACTGGGCTATCAGCAGTGCCGCTGGAGCTATATGACGGAGCGGGAGGTGCGGCAGGTGGCGGCCAAAATGCGCCAAAACCGGATCCCCTGCGATGTGATCCATCTGGATATCGATTACATGGACGCCTATAAGGTGTTTACCTGGAACGGCGAGCGCTATGACAGCCCGGAAGGAATGATACGGGATCTGGCGGCGGACGGTTTTCGGATCGTGACCATTATCGATCCCGGCGTGAAGGTGGAAAAGGGGTACGGCATATACGATGCCGGTGTAAAAAACGGATATTTTGCCACCACGCCGGAGGGGGAGATCTATGTCAATGAGGTGTGGCCCGGCGATGCGGTGTACCCGGATTTCGGCAGAGAAGAAGTGCGCAGCTGGTGGGGCCAAAACCAGCAGTTTCTGATCGATAAGGGCGTCCGCGGCATCTGGAACGATATGAACGAACCGGCCAGCTTCCGGGGAGAGCTGCCGCCGGATGTGGTGTTTTTTGACGAGGAGGAAAAGGCGGACCATGCCCGGATGCACAACCTTTACGGCCACAATATGGCCAGGGCCGCCTATCAGGGCCTGATGGAACGGGATAGACGGCGTCCGTTTGTCATCACCCGCGCCTGTTATGCGGGCACGCAGAAGTACGCGACGGCCTGGACGGGGGACAATCACAGCATTTGGGCGCATTTGCAGATGGCGATTCCGCAGCTGTGCAATCTGGGGCTGAGCGGGATGCCCTTTGTGGGTACGGACGTGGGGGGCTTTGGTTCCGACTGCACAAAGGAGCTGCTGTGCCGCTGGGTGCAGATGGGCAGCTTTTCGCCGTTGTTCCGGAATCATTCCGCCATGGGCACCCGGTATCAGGAGCCCTGGCAGTTTGATGAGCAGACGGTAGCCATCTATAGAAAGGCGGTGGAGCTTCGGTATCATCTTCTGCCCTATTATTACGACCTCTTTTTTACAGGGGAAACCACCGGTCTCCCCATTCTCCGGCCGCTGGTGCTGCATTATGAAACGGACGAAACAGCCCGCAGCCTGAACGGAGAATTTCTGGTGGGAGAAAATCTTCTGGCGGCCCCTGTGGTAAACCAGGGCGACACAAAGAAGCTGGTCTATCTGCCGGAGGGCGTCTGGTACGATTATCTGACCGGGGAGAAGCTGCAGGGCCCGGCCTGGATCATAAAGGACGCGCCGCTGGACGTCTGTCCGCTCTACGGAAAAGCGGGGACAGTCCTGCCGGTGTGGCCCGCGCAGCAGTTCGTGGGAGAACAGGATACGGATCAGATCCTGGAGCTGGAGGTGTTTCCCGGCGCGGGCCAGTGGGAGCATTTTCAGGATGACGGGGAGAGTTTTGCCTATCGGGAAGGCGGATATAACCAGTATCACTGCAGTCTGACGGAGGACGGCAGGCTGACGGTTGCCTGTGTCCACAGCGGATACGAAAAGAAGTACCGGCGTGTGCGGGTGTCCTGTCTGGGAAAGGTGCAGGAAAAGGAACTGACGGACGGACGCTGTGAAATGCGCGTAGGGGAATGACATCGTGCTCCCATAGATTAGAGGGGCGTATGGAATGAGGAATGCTAAGCAGGGCCGGGAGAACCGGCCCTGTTTGCGTCATAGGAGTTTTTCTGTACGCAGAAGCGAAAGCGGATTTTTCTTTTGCAGTACTTCTTTCTGCTTGGACGAGCTGACAAAGGTGTACCGCTCCGTGGTCTTAATGGAACTGTGTCCCAGGATCGGCTGTATGATCCGGATATCCACATCCTGTTCCAGGAGGGATTTTGCAAAGGTGTGCCGGAACATATGCGGGGTAATGTGTATTGGGTAAGGGAGCTGATCTGTATATTTGTTGATCATGTACCGGACCGCCTGATCGGTCAGGCGGCCGCCCCTGGAGCCGATGAAGAAATAGCCCTCCCGGTCAATTTCTTTTGCATAGGCATTTTGATAACGGGTCAGGGATTGGACGGCCCGGCGATCCAGCTGTAAAAGCCGTTCCTTTGCGCC
>CANRGX010000051.1 GCA_947630215.1 uncultured Eisenbergiella sp.
TTCGGCATCTGGGCCGTGGTGGGCGGACTTTTGGGATCGAAGGTTCTATATCTGATCACAAGACTTCCGGATCTGATTGCGCAGCCGTCGATGCTTTTAGACAGCATCAAGGACGGCTGGGTGGTATACGGAAGCATCATCGGCGGGATTCTGGGCGCCTGGATCTACTGCAGAAGGAAAGGGTGGCCGTTTTTAAGAATGTTTGACCTGGTGGCGCCGTCGCTGGCGCTGGCACAGGGGATCGGCCGCATCGGCTGTCTGCTGGCCGGGTGCTGCTATGGGATTATGGTGGATCCCTCCAATCCCATTGCCATTGTGTTTCACGATTCGGTCTACGCGCCCAACGAGGTGCCGCTGCTGCCGACACAGGTGATTTCCAGCGCGCTGGACTTTCTGCATTTCGGCGTCCTGATGTTCTTGTCGAAGCGGCTGAAAAAGGACGGACAGGTGGCCGGCTGTTACCTGATCTTTTACAGCATCGGCCGTTTCGTACTGGAATATTTCCGGGGCGATCTGATCCGCGGCAAGGTAGGCGTTTTATCCACGTCCCAGTTTATCGCCATTTTCATGTGCCTTGCGGGAGTGGTTTTGCTGTCTGTGCGGCGGCCGCGTCCCCAAAGTAATCCAGAAATTTCCGAACAGAAGCCGGATGCGGAGCAGGATTGATATAAGCAAACCCCACCTGCCGTTTCGGGATGGAGACAGGCATCTTTAACTGAAGCAGGCGGCCGCTGGCCAGTTCCTCCCGGACAAAGTCCCGGATGACACAGGCGATTCCCAGATCCGTCTTGGCAAATTCAATGAGCAGATCCAGGGAAGTCACCTCGATCATCTGTGCGGCGGTCAGATTCTCCTGGGAGAGATACCGATCCACATACTGCCGCGTGATATTTTCCTTATTTAAAAGCATGAGCGTTGAACCGGAAAACAGCGCCCTGGAGGACAGGGAAGCGTTGGAGGGGATACGCTCTTTTAAGTGACTCAAATAGGTACGGGTGGTGACGAAAATATCCTGGATCTCCATGACCGGCAAAAAGGTCAGATCCTCCATGTTTTCCGCCGCGCCGATCAGACCGATGTCCACCGTGCCCTTGCGGAGCGCGTCCATCGTTTCATAGGAGGACTGGCAGGAAATGGAAATCTGAATGTGAGGATTTTCCTGCACGAAGGGACGCAGGATAGGAAGCAGCACGTATTTGCACAGCGTGGAGGATACGCCGATGGAAAGACGGCCCATGCCCAGCTTATGGATGCGCGCCAGTTCTTCTTCGCCCTGGGAAAGGGAGGAAAACGCGCTTTCCACCCTGCGATAGAGCAGTTCCCCTTCCTCGGTCAGCTTCACGCCCCGGGAGGAACGCAGAAACAGCGTGGTATTCAGGTTCCCCTCTAGCTTGGAGATGGCCTTGCTGATGGCGGGCTGGCTGATAAACAGCTCCCGGGCCGCGCCGGATATGTTCTGACAGCGCGCGACGGTGTAAAAAATGTGATACAGATTGAAATTCTGTTCCATAGTATTCTCCTCAGGCTTTCATACCATAACTTGAAAATATTATAAATAATTATACTATAACCGATGTTTATAGTAAATATGAAAGATAGGTATTTTTCTTTTCCGTCGTCCTATGTTACACTGAGGACAAAGGACAGGGCAGAGAGGATTCTGCCGTCCGGGACCCAAAACAAAAATGCCGCGGGCCGTTTCGCCCCGGAAAGGAGCAGCAAAATGGGAATGACGATGACACAGAAGATCCTGGCCGCCCACGCGGGGCTGGATCATGTGGAAGCGGGCCAGCTGATCGAGGCAGAGCTGGATCTGGTGCTGGGCAACGATATCACCAGCCCGGTCGCCATTAAGGAAATGGAAAAAATGAAGGTGGACGGGGTGTTTGACAAGGACAAGATCGCCCTGGTGCCGGATCATTTTGTGCCGAACAAGGATATCAAGTCGGCGGAGCACTGTAAGTGCGTGCGGGAGTTTGCGCGGCGCAACCAGATCACCCATTATTTTGAAGTGGGACAAATGGGAATCGAGCACGCGCTTCTGCCGGAAAAAGGACTGACCGTGGCGGGCGATGTGGTGATCGGAGCGGATTCCCACACCTGTACCTACGGCGCGCTGGGCGCGTTTTCCACGGGCGTGGGCAGCACCGACATGGCGGCCGGCATGGCCACCGGGAAGGCGTGGTTTAAAGTGCCTTCCGCCATCCGGTTTCGCCTGGTGGGCAAACCGTCCCGCTGGGTGAGCGGCAAGGACGTGATTTTACATATCATCGGGAAGATCGGCGTGGACGGCGCGCTGTATCAGTCCATGGAATTTGTGGGAGAGGGCGTGGCGAATCTGAGCATGGACGACCGCTTTACCATCGCCAACATGGCGATTGAGGCGGGCGGCAAGAACGGCATTTTCCCGGTGGATGAAAAGGCCGCCGCCTATATGCGGGAGCATTCCTCCCGGCCCTACACCGTCTACGAAGCGGACGAAGACGCGGTCTACGAGGCGGAATATACCATCGATCTGAGTACGCTGCGGCCTACCGTGGCGTTCCCCCACCTGCCGGAGAATACCCGGACCATCGACGAGATCACGGAGGAAATTCCCATCGATCAGGTGGTCATCGGATCCTGCACCAACGGCAGGATGGAAGATATGCGCACCGCGGCCGAAGTGCTCAAAGGCCGGAAGGTTGCGCCCGGCGTCCGTTGTATTGTGATTCCGGCCACCCAGAAGGTCTATCTGGACTCCATGGAGGAGGGACTGTTAAAAACCTTTATCGAGGCGGGCGCCATTGTCAGCACGCCCACCTGCGGCCCCTGTCTGGGCGGCTATATGGGCGTTCTGGCCGAGGGAGAGCGGTGTGTTTCCACCACCAACCGCAATTTTGTGGGCCGTATGGGACATGTCAATTCGGAGATCTATCTGGCAAGTCCGGCTGTAGCCGCCGCCAGCGCGGTGCTGGGCAGGCTTGCGGGCCCCGATCAGCTATAATTTCTGGAAAGGAAGGAAAACAGGATGAAAAAAGCAACCGGCAGAGTCTTTCGCTATGGGGACAACGTGGATACGGACGTGATTATCCCCGCCCGCTACTTAAATTCCTCCGATCCGGCGGAGCTGGCGGCGCACTGCATGGAAGATATCGACAAGGATTTTATCCGGAAAGTACAGAAGGGAGACATCATCGTGGCCGATAAGAATTTCGGCTGCGGATCCTCCCGTGAACACGCGCCCATCGCCATTCGGGCGGCAGGCGTCAGCTGCGTCATTGCGCAGACCTTCGCCCGCATCTTTTACCGCAACGCCATCAACATCGGCCTGCCCATCATCGAATGCCCGGAGGCTTCCCGGGGCATAGAGGAAGGGGACGAAGTGGAGGTGGATTTCGATACGGGCGTTATCACCAACAAGACAAAGGGCACGCAGTTTCAAGGACAGGCGTTCCCGCCCTTCATGCAAAAGATCATTGCCGCAGGGGGCCTGGTGAATTATATCAATCAGGGCGAAACGTCCGCGCCTTAATAGCGGTTGAAGCAGGCAAAGATCTCCTGCCTTCTGGGCAGGGCCAGATTGACCGGCACATAGGAGGACTCGCACAGCGCTGCGAGTCCTTTTTTTGCCATCAGCGCTTCCAGTTCGTCGATCACCTGTGCCTGGGAGAGCCAGGAGGATTCGTAATGCTCTTTTGCGTAGCGCAGCAGATAGGAAAGGGCAGCGGTCTGTTCGCTGTCCACCAGCTGTTCCACATAACGCAGATCCACGGTTTCCCGATCCAGGGAAAAAGAAGTCTTTCCCAGCGTCTTTACCTTCCGGTGTTCTTCCCGCGGCCCGTTCTCCCGGCCCCTGCGTCCCCGGCCTGCATTTTCCCTGTCCCGGGCAGGCTGGGAGTGGGAGAGCGTATGGGGCCGTCCGGCGGCGGGCAGAACAAAACCGTCCGCCCGGAAGGGTTCGCCTGATTCACCTTTTTTTAAGCCGTCCAGAATTTCCCGCACTTTTTCGGTAATATCCAGCGCGCGGTAGCAGTCCATCTGCAGCACCGTATCCGCAATGTAAAAATAGGATCCGCAGCTTCCCACCACCAGAATGGTGGAAACGCCGGCCTTCTCATACAGATCCCGGGCGCGCTCCAGAAACGGGGTGATGGGCTCTTTTTTCTTCGCCACCACCTGCTGCATGAGGGCGTCCCGCACCATAAAGTTGGTGGCGGAGGTGTCCTCGTCTATCAGAAACAGGCGGCTGCCCGCTTCCAGACTTTCCACAATCGCCGCCGCCTGGGAAGTGGATCCGCTGGCGTCCAGCGTGGAAAACTGTCTGGTGTCGGAGCCGTTTGGCAGATCGTTGATAAACAGGGAAATATCCACGCCGGTAATCTTGCGTCCGTCCTCCGCGCGCAGCTTGACAGCGGTAGAATCCGTGATGACATATTCCCGGCCGTCTCCGGCGATATGGTCGTAGACGCCCCGTTCCAGCGCCTTTAAGAGGGTGGATTTGCCGTGATAGCCGCCGCCCGCAATGAGCGTGATGCCGCGCCGGATTCCCATGCCCCGCAGCGGGCCGTGATGGGGAAGCTGCAGCGTGACGGCCAGGGAGTCGGGAGAGGAAAAGGCGACGGCCTCCTTCATGGGCCGATCCGACACGCCGCTTTCCCGGGGCAGGATAGAACCGTCGCCCACAAACGCGGCCAACCTAAGTTGACCGAGCTGGTCACGAATAAAATGTTGATCCTCCGAAAGCCAGACGGCCCGGCGTACCTCACCGGCCGGCAGGGAACGGTAGAACAGGGCGGCTTGCACGCACTTGGGCAGATAGTCAAACAGGATCCGGGACAGCTCGCCCGCCAGTACGGTACGGCCCGCAGCGGGAAAGCCCACCTCGAAACGAACCACCAGCTGTTCCGGCGTAAATTCGCAGGCCGTGCGGGAAAGTACTTCCTGACCGGGGCGGCTGACGCCCATCAGGCCGCTTTTGCCGGAACCGCCCGCCTGAAAGGAAAACCGTCCCACGGCCTTCCCGAAAGCGCGCAGCACATAGTCGGCCAGCGCCCGCCGTTTCCAGGGCTGATCCAGATATTCTTCCGGAAAGGCGGCACGACGTCTGTTGACTAAAATAGTCAACCTTGAAGGAGAGGCAAAAGGATCTCCCTGGATATGGTCGATGGAGAGAACAAAATCGGTAAAGTCGTAGCTGCCCGCCAGGGACTTGTAGGCGGGATACCCGCGGTGATCGATGGAGCGGAGCATGGTTTCCAGTTCGGACATTCTTTTCATGGCAGATTCTCCTGTCTTATCGTTCTTTTTTCAGAATCAGTATAATAATTTCCTCCAGAGCTGTCAACCGAGGGCAGGCCAAAAACAGGCTGCCCCGGCGTCGGAAAAAGCAGGTGACATTTTCAAAAGATTATTGTAAGATGGTAAGGGAAAATGAAGGAATAAAAACGGGGGATGTTTTTATGAAGTTCAGAGAAGAAGTCTTTGCGAAAATCTGTACGTTTGTTACAGTCTTTATTCTGTTTGCCATTGTGATTTTTGAAGCCATTTCTCTGCAGGGCGCCCGCCGGGACGCGGCAGAGACAAAGGAACAGGCCCAGTCCGTCCAGGAGAGCCTGCAGAAGATGATAGACGTAAACGCCGGACTACAGGAGAAAAACGACGAACTGGCCGCTTTTCAGAAAGAATGGTCCCCCTATGCCGCGTTTCTGGAAAGCAAAGAGGTGCTGACGCTGCGCTATGATCTGTTTTCCAGGCCGGATCTGATTCCACAGCAGGTCAAGGATGCGCTCAACCGGGTGCTGGATGAGCGGGAGGGCAGGACAGAGCCGTCTGAGACATCTTTGTCAAAGGAAGAAAAAAAGGAGAGAGAAAAAGAGGAGAAAGAGACGGAAGAAGAAGTTCCCCCAAGAGAACTGAAGCTGACCTTTTCCAATCCGGACGGGGAGGATATTTTCCTGCCGCTGAGCATCGGCGTCGGGGACGAGGAAGCCTGCCTGGTCTATACGGCGGCCTTTGAGAAAGAATACGACGCGGTGGTCGAGCTGGTGTTTGAGATTGCGTTTGAGAAGCAGCGCAGCGTGGTGGCCCGCGATGAAAACGGGAAAATCAACTGGACGTGCGTGGCCTTCAATCTGGGGGAAGGCTGGCAGGGATTTGTGCCGGAACAGACCGGGGAAGAAACGGAATAGAGACAGAGAGGAGAGCCGAGAATGGACGTGCAGCATATTTTTGCCCGGCTGGACGGGCTGTTTGCCGAAAACCGGATACAGGAGGCAGAATCCTTTTTGCTGTCCTGTTTAGAACAGGCGAAGGAGGAGGGCGATTACGGCGCCTATCTTTCCGTCGGCAACGAACTTATCGGCTATTACCGCAGCGTATCGGCCCATGAAAAAGCGTTTGCCATGGCGGAGGACGTTCTGCTTTTGATGGAAGAATTAAATATGGAAGAAACGGAGCATTTCGCCACCACACTGCTCAACGCCGCCACCGCCTACCGGGCGGCGGGAAAGCCCAGGGAAGCGCTGGCCGACTATGCGCGGGCGCTGCAGATCTACGAAAAGACCATACCGGCGGACGACTATCGGTTCGCCGGACTGTATAACAATGTGAGCATTCTGCTGGAACAGTTGGGAGAGAACGAAAAAGCCGCCGCTTTCCTGGAACGCGCCATCGCCATTGTGGAAAAACAGCCGGACGCCAGGATGGATCTGGCGACCTCCAAGACGAACCTGGCGCTTTTGTATTTTAAAATGCAAAAGGAAGCGCAGGCGCAGGAGCTTCTGGAGGATGCGATCCGAATCTATCGGGAGAGCGAAGGCAATACGGATGCCCATTACAGCGCGGCGCTGGCGGGAATGGGAGAAGCGTACTTCCGGATGGGACGGCTGGAACGCTCTTTTTCCTATTATCAACAGGCGGTGGAGGAGACCAAAAAGCACTTCGGAAAGAACGACAGCTACCGGCTGCTGTGTGGCAACTGCGCTGCCGTGCTGCGCACGCTGGGCCGTCTGGAAGAAGCGCAGCAATATGAAAACGAGGCGAACCATGAAGGGGCTTGAACTGAGCCGCAGGTACTTTGAAACCTATGGGAAACCGATGTTGACCGAATTGGTCAAACAGTTCCCGGAGCTGCAAAACAGCTTTGCCGCCGGTCTGGTGGGGCATGGTTCGGAGTGTCTGGGATTCGACGACGTGCTGTCCTGCGATCACGATTTCGGGCCCGCCTTCTGTCTGTGGCTGAGCCGTCCGCTCTATGAAAAATACGGAAAAGTCTGTCAGGACGCCTATGACAGACTGCCCAAGGAGTTTGCCGGTTTTCCCGCCCGGCGGACCGGCGTTTTCGGACAGGGCAGAATCGGCGTTTTGTGCCTGGAGGATTTCTACTACGGTCTCATCGGGCGGGAGGACGCGCCGGAAACAAACCTGGAGTGGCTGGCCCTGCCGGAAAGCAGAGCGGCGCTGGCGGTCAACGGCGAAGTTTTTCTGGACGATCCGGGTCTGTTTGGCGCGGTGCGCCGCCGGCTGAACGCCTATTATCCCGAGGATGTGCGCGTCAAAAAAATCGCGGCCCGGGCCGCCGCCATGGCCCAGTCGGGTCAGTATAATTACGGCAGACTCTGCCGGCGGGGCGAGTGGACGGCAGCCTTTCTATCTATGCAGGAATTTATCAAAAATACCTGTTCCATGGTTCATCTGCTGAACCGTTCCTATACGCCCTATTACAAATGGATGCACCGAAGCCTGAAGGAGCTGCCGGTTCTGCCGGAAATTTACGATCTGCTGGATCAGCTCTCCATGCCCTTTGACAGCCGCAGCGCCTGGAGAGAAGCGAAGGAAGAAGATTTCCTGCTGGGCGTCATCAACACCAGGGACACAAGGGCGGTTTTGATGGAGACGATCTGCCAGCTTGTCATCCGGGAGATGAAAAAACAGGGATTGAGCCGGGCAGAGGATCCGTATCTGGAGCCGCACGCCATTTCCGCCACGGAACAGATCCGGGATCCGCAGATTCGCTCCCTGCAGATCCTGGAGGGATAGGACTTGAAACGTATGTTCGGATGTGATAAGATGAACAGGCAGGATTGGATTCTGATTGCCTGCATCCTGCTGGCGGCCTTTGGTCTGGCTCTCTGCACGGCGCGCTATGCTTCCCGCCGGGAGGAACGCTGGGCGGTGATTGAGCAGGACGGCAGGGAAATCGGCCGGCTGTCTTTGCAGGAGGAGCGGGAGTTTTGCATCACCTGCAGCGCAGGCGGAACGCACTGTGTCCGGATTGCGGATGGGCAGGCACGGGTAGAGGAGGCGGACTGTCCCGACCTCATCTGCGTCCATCAGGGCTGGCTTTCCCGGGTGGGGGATACGGCCGTCTGTCTGCCGCATCGGATTGTCGTGCGGATCGAGGGAGAGTGACCATGAGAAAAACGGCGGTTTTCGGGATGCTAATCTGCGCCGCCCTGATGCTTTCCTATCTGGAAAGCCTGCTTCCGGCAGCGCCCGGGATCCCCGGTATCAAGCTGGGGCTGCCCAATCTGGTGACGGTGCTTTGCCTATACCGCTATGGGGAAAAGAAGGCGCTTTTGGTGAATCTGTGCCGTATCCTGCTTTCGGCCCTGCTGTTTTCCGGCCTGTCCGGATTTCTCTACAGCGTTTCCGGCGCGCTTTTGTCCTTTGCCGTCATGGCGGCGGGCAAAAGGAAAACCGGACTGTCCATCATCGGCGTCAGCGTGTGCGGCGGGGTTTTTCATAATGTGGGCCAGCTTCTGGTCGCCATTTTTGTGCTTCAAAGCGTCTGGATCGTCTTTTATCTGCCGTGGCTTTTGTTTGCCGGGTGCCTCACCGGGACGTTCATCGGGCTGTGCGCCCGGGAGGTGGGAAAAAGACTGCCGGCGCTGTCCTGAGCGTCAAGGAGGAACGATATGTACGCCTATCTGATTGGGAAAGTAATGGAAATTGAGGACGATAACCTGGTGCTGGAAGTGGGGAATATCGGATACAATGTCAGGGTGCCGGCCAGCGTGGCGGCCAAGCTGCCGCCCATCGGCGGCGAAGTAAAGATCTATACCTATACCAGCGTGCGGGAGGACGCCATGCAGTTATTCGGCTTTCTGACCAAGGACGATCTGCGTATGTACCGGATGCTGATCAACGTCAACGGCATCGGCCCCAAGGGCGGTCTGGCGATCCTTTCGGCCATGAGCGCCAACGAACTGCGCATGGCCGTGGCCGCCCAGGACGCCAGGGCCATCGCCAGGGCGCCGGGAATCGGCAGTAAGACGGCCCAGCGGATTCTGTTGGATTTGAAGGATAAAATTTCCCTGAGCGAGGTGTTTGAACCAAAGGGCGAAATGCCGGCGGCGCAGACCGGCCCGCTGGATCAGGCGCGTACCGAAGCGGTGGAAGCGCTGACCGCACTGGGATATCCGGCGTCGGATGCGCTGCGCGCGGTCAAAGCGGTGGAGCAGGAGAACATGGATGTGGAAGGCCTTCTGAAAGCGGCGCTGCGTATGCTTTATTAAGGAAGAACAAAGATGGCGAGAATGATAGAGACAAACATCACAGAGGAAGATACCCGGCTGGAGGGCAGTCTGCGTCCCCAGTACTTAAAGGACTACATCGGCCAGGGAAAAGCGAAGGAGAGCCTGGTCATCGGTATCCAGGCGGCCAAACAGCGGGGCGAACCGTTGGACCACGTGCTGTTTTACGGCCCGCCCGGCCTGGGGAAAACCACGCTGGCCGGCATCATTGCCAATGAAATGGGCGTCAATATGAAGGTGACCAGCGGGCCCGCCATCGAAAAACCGGGAGAAATGGCGGCGATCTTAAACAACCTGCAGGAAGGGGATCTGCTCTTTGTGGATGAAATCCACCGTCTCAACCGGCAGGTGGAGGAGGTTCTGTATCCGGCCATGGAGGATTTCGCCATTGACATTCTGATCGGGAAAGGGGCCACGGCCCGTTCCATCCGTCTGGAGCTGCCCAAATTTACGCTGGTGGGCGCCACCACGCGGGCGGGTCTGCTGACCGCGCCGCTTCGGGACCGCTTCGGGATGATTCACAGGCTGGAGTTTTATACGGTGGAGGAGCTGACGCTCATCGTCCTGCATTCCGCCAAGGTGCTGGGAGTGGAGATCGACCCGGAGGGCGCAAAGGAGCTGGCGCGCAGAAGCCGCGGCACGCCGAGACTGGCAAACCGCATTCTAAAGCGCGTCCGGGACTTTGCACAGGTCAGGTACGACGGCGTGATCACCGGACAGGTGGCGAACGTGGCGCTGGATCTGATGGACGTGGACAAGATGGGACTGGATCGCATCGACCGGAACCTGCTCTATACCATGATTGAGAAGTTTAACGGCGGGCCCGTGGGGCTGGATACGCTGGCGGCAGCCGTGGGAGAGGATGCGGGCACCATCGAGGACGTCTATGAGCCCTACCTTTTGATGAACGGATTTCTCGACCGCACGCCGCGGGGACGGCTGGTGACCCGGCGCGCCTATCTGCATCTGGGTCTGGATGCGCCGGAATGATAGCATACAGACATTGGAAATTGACCAATAAAGTCAATATTATACAAACCATAAGGCCTCCTTTTCCTCACGATTCGGGAAAGGAGGCTTTTTGTCAGAACTATCATTTTTACCCTTGTCCTTCGTCAAATTTTCCGAAACTGCCCAACGAAATATAAAGATTGCATAAAATTAAAAAAATAAATTCGTAAATATTGACATTAATTTTTTAATATATTATAATAATCCCAAATATAACCCGTGTTATAATCTTTTTTGATGCAATTATTTATTTAAGGAGGGGATTTTCATGAAAAGAACTTTGAAGAAAATCATGTGTTTCCTGCTTATCTTCTCGATGGTGATGGGGTCTGCACCGACAGATTACGCCAGCGCCTCCGGGAACCGCGAAGCCACAGAGCAGACGGGACAGACGCAGCAGAAGACGGAGGAAAAGCTGAATAAGGACGAGCAGGCGCCTCCGGCGGAGAATACGGATGTGCCTGGTTCGACTGTGCCCGCAGCTTCCCAGCCGGATACGGACGAGAGCGGATCCGGACAGGACGCCGATTTGCAGGAGACTCAGTCCGGCTTTTCCGAGCCGAGTACAGAAACGCCGACGGAAACTGTGACGGAAGACATAGAAGAAAAATCGACTGAACCAGTCAATGAAGAAACTGAAAAAGAACCTTCCGGAGACGTATCCGGAAACGGAATCGAAGTCGATCCGGAAGATAAAGAGATAGAGGAAACAGAGCTTTCCGAAGATGAAACTGAGACGGAAACCGAAACCGAGATCGAAACCGAATCCGAGACGGAAACCGAAACCGAAACAGAGACGGAAACTGAATTAGAAACTGAGAGCCAGGACGAAGCGCTCTCCCCTGCGGTGGTTTCCCTTACCGCACAGGTCTCTTATCCGGATCATGAAATGACCGCCGGACAGTTTACTTTCTATTTAAAGCAGAAAGACGTGGAAGACGGTGTAAACGTCACCGCGACGAACGATGAAAACGGGGCGGTGGATTTTGGCGATGTTTCCTTTGATGAGCCGGGAGAATATACGTTCCGGATTTCCCAGAAGAACGGCGGGAAGACGATTGACCGCATTCAATATGACGGCAGCGTTTACAACGTGCACGTGACGGTGGAAGAAGGGGAAGACGGTCTGACCGCTTCCGTAGATAAGAAAGCTTCCTTCGTCAATACATATGATGCAAAGAAATATGCGATTGTCTTCCGGTATGAAGACGACAAGGTGTCGGTTTTTGCATCCGCGTCCGACGGCGTGAATTTCCCTGAGGGCACCGAGCTGCACGCGGATTATCTGGCGCCCGGCAGCGCGGCCTACCGCGAGGCGGCGGCTGTACTGGAGAGCGCTTATTCCGAAGAAGAACTTCTGGATTATGTGCTGTACGACATTTACTTCACCGAAGGGCAGGCCGGGGGTCGCCTGGAGCCCGAAGACGGGACCGTGAAGGTGAGCATGAGCTTCAAGCAGCCTGTTCTGGCACAGGATGATACGGTAGAAGTGCAGGCGCAGGAAGTGGTGCATGTCCAGGATGGCAGCGCGGATGTGATTTCTTCCAAAGCATACAACCGTACCGACGGCGTGACTTCCGTGTCCTTTACGTCCGGTTCTTTCTCCCCTTACGGCTTTACGCTGTTGGGGAATGATAGTCCTTCGACGGTTGCCTTTACGGATTCAAGAGAATCGTCAAGTGATTTGAACCAGTTTCTTACGGGACAGCCGAAGATTACGAATGGCGAGTACACAGAAGATGGGAAACTGGTGTTAAGACCCGGAAGGGAATACAGCGTGAAGCTGAGTTTCAGCGAAGAAGGAAATGAGTTTTATTCTTTCCTGAAGGATTATGACGGTGTGGGCCAGATGGTCTATAATTTTCCGTCTCAGCTTATACCTGAACCTGCTATAGAAGGCTCAGAGCTGGAAATGAATCTGCAGATTGGCGACGAGATTAAAAAATATAATGTAAAGTATGAGTTCAGGGACAAACAACTGATCATCACATTTCCGGACGATGAGCAGTTTCGGAATGATATGAAACAGGTGCAAAACGCCTGGCTGGAAGTTGAGTTGAGAGCTAAGCTGGCTGAGGGTGCAGAAGGATCAGAACTGGAATGGAGCACCGAAGTCAAGCAAGAGATTGAGATTAACAATAAACCGGAGGTCGATGTTCAGAAGACAGCCAACTATGACAAGGCTAACGGACGCATTCAATATACTGTTACGGTGACGGCCGTGGGCAATCCCCAAAATGTCAAGGTCGAAGATACCCTTTCGGATTCTGTGCTGAAGCTGGATCAAGAATCCATTACAGTGACAAGTGATAAAGGAAGTGTGTCGTCCTGGGACGATTTGTCAGAAGCAGAAAAGAGAGACAACGGTTTTTCTGCCACAATTCCGAGCATGCAAGACGGAGAAACCGTGACGTTTAAGTATTATGCGGATGTGGATTACAGTAAGTTGAACGGGGAGCTTACGGGTTCCACAGACAACACCGTGAAAGCCACGCCAGAGGGTGGAGAACCTAAAGAAGACACCCATACTTTTGAACATAGTACAGCATATGACATTAATCCGCAAAAGACAGGGACTCTGAAAGAACTCAATGGCGGAAAACAGATCATCGAGTGGCAGATCGTGGTGAATCCCGACGCCAAGGTTCCGGCGGGCGGCACAAAGGTAAAGGATACCCTGCAGGAAGGCAGTGTGCCTCACAAATATTATACCGACGAAGATATCACTGTTGAGATATACAAAGCAGACGGCTCTTTGAAGGAGAAAAAAACTGTTAAGTGGAGTGAGATAACACACAATGAAAATTCCTGGGAATATAAACTTCCGGCCGATGACGGGAATGCTTATAAGTATGTGATCAAATATAAGACCGAGGCAGATGTTTCCCATTTGTTCGGCGGCGGTACACAACTGAAAAATGATGTTACAACCGGTGAGGGTAAAGGAACCGGCACCGCAAATATTCCGTCCCAGGGGGATTTTGGGGTTAAAAAGACGCACGGGAAAGTGTCGGAAGAAGAAGTCGAATGGATACTGGATATCACCATTCCCAAAACAGGTTTCAATGATTCCTTTGTTATTGTAGATAAGCTACCGAGCACATGGACGGATACCCTGCATTTTGACAGCTTTATCGAGGGTTCTTTAAGTATTCAGTTTGAGGACGGGGATACTGTTGACAGCTCAGCCTATGATGCTGTCACCGATGAAAAAGACAACTCGCCCAAATTGACAATAACGTTTAAGAAGGAGAAATTGAAAGAACTCTTTCCTCCAACGTCTGCTGATCGTCATCTGATTGTAAAGTTTAAGACAAAGCCGATGCCGGTAACGGTAGTATCAGGCGCAAGAACCAATACAGTTGATGTTACTGCAGACGGAAAAAATGAACAATCCCAAGACAGTTATAAGTTGTCGGAACATAAGATTGTAAAGAAGCTGAAAAACGGAGATGGCGCAAGTAAAATAATAACTGCAGAGGATGGAATGCCGGTTTATGTGTTCTGGATTGAACTGGAAGGCGTAGATTCTGATCCTTTGGAGATTAAGGAGGCCTTTGACACAGACGTTTTTGAATATTATGAGTTTGATTCTGCGGCAAAAAATGAGGATCCCCAATGGAAGAATTCTTATGTTGCCGGTTCTGATAACCAGTGGTATAGGGATTGGAATTCCGATGAGGCCGTGAAAAATTTGAATGGAGTCTCTTTTGTTGATGAGAGTCCGGCAGGCGGCACGTTACAGTTGAACGTTCCTAAAAAAAGCGACGGCAACTATTATACGTATTATTGGGCGCAGTATTTCCTGAAGGTAAAGGATAAAGATGCTTTAAAGAAACTGCAGGCAGAGGCCGCAAGTCACAATGGAACGGCGACGTATACCAATACAGCTTCCTGGGGCACACACTCCGGTGAGACCAGTTTCACATATGAGTTAAATCCACTGGATAAAACCCTTATCCAGGAAGCTAATTCTGGAAATAACTATACTGCGAAATACAAAATCGAGATCAATCCGAATGAACTGGAACTGAACGGAGGATCCCCTCTCACTGTTGAGGATACCTTTGAGGAAAGTATGCGACTTGTGGGCGGAAGCCTAAAGGTATACCTTGGAGGAGATTTGCAGGAGGATTACGCTTACCAGGTTAAGGAGCATGATCGTGGGTTCAGCCTTTCAATCCCGGATAAAAAGCATGTGACGATTGAATATGAAGTTAAGATCGTGGGAAGCGGATCTGTTCAATACAAAAATTCCGTTGTTCTGAACGGTAAATACAACAAGGAAACGGACCAGAAATATGCTGATATTTCGTCAAGCGGTGCAGGAGGAGGATCTACTAATGAATTAAAGGTTTACAAACACGATATTCTGAACCCGGGTCACGAGCTTTCCGGTGCCAAATTCCAGCTTTATAAGGTTACCAATCCTGGAGAAGAAGGACTCGAGAAGATTGAGCCTGTGAAAAACGGCGATGATATCGTTACGATTGTAACTGGTACAGACGGATTTGCGCAACTGAGTGGTTTTATTGTACCGGATAATGTATATGAGCTGCATGAAATTGAAGCGCCGGACGGGTATGGACTGGTTGATCCGGTTCGGTTTAAATATGTTAAGGTTGTGACCGGGGAAGGTCAGTATGCTAACGGTGATACGCTGAGTATCGGTGATGCAGAGCAGGAGCAGGGGAGCCTGAAAGTAGAGAAGGTAGCCACAGGCCTGCAGGGCGACGACGGGAAAGACAAGGAATACAAGTT
>CANRGX010000052.1 GCA_947630215.1 uncultured Eisenbergiella sp.
CCCTTCCTGCTTTTCAGCACGGGGAACCTTTTTGAATTTTCAGGGCTGCATTACTGTTTATTTGTCAAGGTACAGGTGCATATCACCATGCAGATTTGCAGATTTGCATGAGAACATGCAGATTTGTATGAAAACATACAAACGGAGAAGGAGGGATTTGAACCCTCGCGCCGCTATTAACGACCTGCACCCTTTCCAGGGGTGTCCCTTCAGCCATCTTGGGTACTTCTCCACATGTGCTGATTCAAATCCGTCTGGGGATCTCCCAAACGAACCGGATATAAGGATATAATATAAAAGGATACGGCAGTCTGTGAGTCATACCGCCGCTTTCGCCGATTCGGAATCCAACGCTCCCCTGCTCCGCCGGTTGCGCTTTCTGAATCAAACGGAGAGGGTGGGATTCGAACCCACGCGCCCTTTCGGACAAACGGTTTTCAAGACCGCCTCGTTATGACCGCTTCGATACCTCTCCGGGTCATATAAAAATACGCGCTGCATCTGTTATTTCACATCAGCGCAAGAATTATTCTATCAAAAACTCCTATCAGTGTCAACTCATTTTTTACAAAATTTCACAGCTCTGTCTGTCCGTTTTTCCTTAAAAATAATTCCGCCAGCACCAGATCCTCCGGCGTGGTCACCTTGAGATTTTCATAGGATCCTTCCACCAGCTTTACCTTTTGTTTCAGAAAGGTTTCCACCGCCATCGCGTCGTCCGTGATGCGCAGGCCCTCCTTTTCCCAGCGCGGTCTTTCCTCCTCCAGTTTTTGATAGGCACTGTCAATGAGGGAAAATGCAAACGTCTGGGGGGTCTGCATCGTCCAGACCAGATCCCGGTTGGGGGTATATTCTGCAAAGCCCCGGGCATCTGCAATTTTGACAGTATCCTTTGTCGGCATGGCAGCCGCGCAGGCGCCGCACTTCTCTACGGCGTCCAGACAGCGCCGCAGGATATCCTGACTGACCACCGGGCGCGCGCCGTCGTGAATGAAAACATATCCGTCCTTTGCGTGTGCGCTAAGCGCTTCCAGCCTGGCCGCGCTTCCCACCGCGGCCCCGTCTGCCTGTACGCCATGTCCTATGGCTTCCAGCGCGCGCCGCACGGAATCAAAGCGTTCCTTCCCGCCCACGGTAAGGATATCCACTTTCTGGAATCCGTATACGTCCAGAATTTCTCTTTTACAATAGGAAATCTGCCCGGCGTCTCCCACCGTCAGCACGATGGAATCGATGAAGGGCGCTTTTTCAAATGCGGAAAGGGCATAATACAAAAGCGGCTTTCCGCCAACCTCCAGATATTGCTTGGCCACGCGGCCGCCCATGCGCTTTCCCTGCCCTGCGGCCAGCACCACGGCGGTACAAAACTTTTTTCCCATATTAGATGCGCTCTCCCAGCTTAAGCCCCGGCACAGCGTTCAGATCCCAGCCGTGCCGAACCCCTCTGCAATATTCATAGTAACCGGCGCTACCTATCATCGCCGCGTTGTCCGTACAAAACACCGGAGAAGGATGGTAGAAAAGCACACCTGTCTCGTCGCACATAGCCTGCAGGGCCGCGCGCAGATGGCTGTTGGAGGCCACGCCCCCGGCCACGGCAAATTTCTTCACGCCCAGATCCTCCAGCGCCCTTTTGGAATGCTCCACCAACACATCCACTACCGCCTTCTGAAAAGAAGCGGCCACGTCCGCGCGCTCCACCGGCGTTCCCTTCATCCGGCAGGCATTCAGATAGTTGAGCACTGCCGACTTTAAGCCGCTGAAGCTGAAATCATAGCTGTTGTCCGCCACCTTTGCCCGCGGAAATGCAATGGCGTCCGGATTGCCTTCACAGGACACCTTATCTATTTTGGGGCCGCCGGGATACCCCAGCCCGATTGCCCGCGCCACCTTATCAAAGGCTTCGCCCGCCGCATCGTCCCGGGTTCTTCCCAAAATCTCATATGTGCCATAATCCCTGACCATGACCAGATGGGAATGGCCCCCGGAAACCACCAGACACAAAAAGGGCGGTTCCAGTTCTTTGTTTTCAATATAATTGGCGCAGATATGCCCCTCTATATGGTGCACCCCCACCAGCGGCTTGCCCGCCGCAAAGGCAATGGCCTTGGCCGCAGAAACCCCCACCAGCAGAGCGCCCACCAGACCGGGGCCGCAGGTCACGGCCACCGCGGTGATCTGTTCCAGCCCGACGCCGGCATCCGCCAGCGCTTTTTCTATTACCGGGTTAATCTTCTCGATATGCTTGCGCGAAGCGATTTCCGGCACCACCCCGCCGTAGAGGGTATGCAGATCGATCTGGGAGTAGATGACGTTGGAAAGCACCTGTCTGCCGTTTTTTACCACGGCCGCCGCCGTCTCGTCGCAGGAAGTTTCCACAGCCAGGATCCACACGTCTTCCTGTTGTCTCATTCCGTCCTTTTCCTCCAACGCTCACTCCTCCTCGAACAAAAGATCCACGCTTCTGCCGTCCCTGGCCGCCACGGCCTCCGGAAAGATCCGGTGCACGCCGCCCATAAACTCCTCCGGGCGCACCAGCGACGGACTGTAATGGGTCAGCCACAGCTCCCGGGCCCCGGCCCGTCTGGCCAGATCGGCGGCCTCCAGGAAGGTCATATGTTTATATTCTCTTGCCTTGTCCTTTTTCTCTGCCTCTCCATACATTCCCTCGCAGATGAACAGATCCGCGTCCTGCGCGTTTCTGACAATGCTCTCCGTCGGCCTGGTATCGGTACAGTATGTCACCTTCAGTCCTTTTCTCGGTTCACCCATGACCATGTCCGGTGTAAACAGCTTCCCGTCCAGCTCCAGCGTCTCTCCCTTCTGCAGCCGGTTCCAGTACCGCTTTTCCAGTCCCAGCGCTTCCGCCCGATCCGGCAGGAAACGCCCGGCGCGCTCTACCACAATACTGTAGCCGTAACAGAGCACGTTATGATTGACCTTAAACGCCCGGATATAAAATCCGTCAAAAGAAAAAATCTGTTCGTTCTCCTCAATTTCCACACACTGAATGGGAAACGGCAGTTCCGGCGCGATGCAGCGCAGGGCGTTGACCGTTTTGGTCAGTCCCCTGGGGCCGATGATCAGAAGCGGTTCCGTGCGTTCCGCATTGCCCATGGTCAGAAGCATACCGGGCAGCCCGCTGATATGATCCGCATGGAAATGGGTAAAGCAGATCACGTCTATGGGCTTCGGGCTCCAGCCCTTTTCCTTCATGGCGATCTGCGTTCCCTCTCCGCAGTCGATCAAAATACTTTTTCCGTTATAACGGGCCATCAGAGAAGTGAGCCACCGATGGGGCAGGGGCATCATCCCTCCCGTTCCCAAAAGACAAACCTCCAGCATATTTTCCTCCCGATCCGGTGCCGCTGTCCTGCCCTTTAGCGCTTCCAGAGCAAAAGCGCATCCTCCGCAGGGTTTTCATAGAAATTCCTGCGGACTGCCTCCACCGAAAACCCCAGCTTTTCATACAGCCGCAGGGCGGGCAGATTGTTCCTTCGCACCTCCAGCGTATAGTGTTCTATCCCTGCCCGGCTTCCCAGGTCCATCAAAAACAGCAGCATCCGCCGCGCCACGCCCTGTCTGCGATAGCCTTCGCGAACCGCCACGTTGCAGATATCCGCTTCCTCAAAGGATTTCCAAAGGCCGCAGCAGCCGATGATTTGTCCGCCGCACTCCGCCACAACATAAATGGCGTCCGGTGCATCCACCGCGTCCAAAAAGGCCTGTTCCGACCAGGCCTCCGAAGATGCCGCCGCTTCCAGGCGGGCCGCCGCGGGCGCGTCCTGCCGGCCCATCCGCCGAAAAATCACCGTCCCGTCCCGTTTTTCTTTGCCGCCCGTCCTGTCAGATGCGCTCATGATAGGTTTTCCGGCTTAATGCCGACCCGCATCTGTTCCCGCTGCGTCTCGTCCGCCTGCATCCGCTCCCGCTCCGCCTGAGACAGCCGCAGATACTCCGGCACAAACGCGGCCGCGCCCACCAGCTTTCCCTGGGCCGCATATTCCGCCGCCAGCGCCGCCACCGAAGCGGCCCGCTGCCGGCTGCAGAAAGCCGGGGCGAAACTGTAGGGCACCCGCAGGCGCGCCTCCAGTTCCTTGCGGTAGACATCGGCGCCGTCCCCCAGAAAAATCACTTCTTTTCCCCTGCGGTTTATCTCCTCTGTCAGATCCGCTACCGACAGAGCCCGCTGGGGCATCTCTCTGCGCAGCGTGTCCTGTCCGTCTCCTTTTTCAAAAAAATACAGTCCCGTATAAACCTGTGCACGGCGCGCGTCCATCATAGGACAGATCAGTCTTTGGCAGCCGTACAGGTTATAGGCCATGGCGTCCATCGTGGGAACCGCCGCCAGCGGCACGCCCAGCGCCAGCCCCAGTCCCTTGGCCGTGGCCGATCCGATCCGCAGACCGGTAAAGGATCCCGGCCCCGCCGCCACGCCGATCACATCCACGGTTTTCAAATCCAGCTCCACCATCCGGCACAGCTCTGCCAGCATGGGAAGCAAAGTCTGGGAATGGGTCTTCTTATAGTCCGTGGTATATTCCGCCACCAGCACATGATCCTCTAACAGTGCTGCTCCCGCCACCAGGCCGGAGCTTTCCAGCGCCAGAATTTTCATCCTGCATCCCTCCCGGCCTCTTGATCCGTCACCGTGATCCTGCGGTAATCAAAGCCTTTTTCCGGATCTTTTTCGATCTTTACCACAATGCGTTTGGCAGGCAAAATTTCCCGGACAAGATCCGCCCATTCCACCAGGCACACGCCCTCCGAATAAAAGCAGTCCTCATACCCGATTTCTTCCATTTCTTCCACATCCGCAATGCGGTAAACATCAAAATGATAAAAGGGCAGACGCCCCTGTTCATACATCTGCAAAATGGTAAAGGTGGGGCTGTTCACCGGCTCCTCAATGCCCAGACCGGCCGCCAGTCCCTGCGTAAACACCGTCTTTCCCACGCCCAGATCCCCGATCAGACAATAGACCTGTCCCGGCTTTGCGCTTTCCCCGATTTTTCTCCCAAGTTCATACGTATCCTGCGCACAAAAACTCTCTACGACCACAACAAACCCCTTTTTTAGTCTGTCTGCCCGTCCGCCGGGCGCTGTCACATCCTGCTGCCACATCCTACTGTCACATTCGGATCTGCACCCTGCCCGGCTTCATGTGCTGGGAAATGGCGGCAATCACATCGACCTGCTTTTCCCCCAGATCACTGCGGGGGAAAATACAGGCGTTCACTCTGCTGGTATACAGGATCAGACTGCGCCCCGTGGAGACCGCCTTATACATATCCTCCCACTTCTGGAACTGCTGCGTCTCCCCCTGGGAAACAAAAACCCCTTCCTCCGTCATCCGGTAATGCAGGGGCTCCTTAAAAACCGGATTGAGCGCCTGCCGCCGCGCCCGCAGATACAGCGCCGCCGGCTGATAGATCAAAATGGCGAGGCCCAGAATCAGATACAGCGGATATCCCTTCAGAAAAAAGGCCACCACGCCCAGCGCGCCTGCCGCCGCGCCCAGTATTCCGGCCGATCCGGTATAGGTGTGGCGAAGCAGATAATCATACAGCACGCCTGCATTCACCCTCACATCAAATTCCAGCTCCATACGCCGTGTCCTTCTCCTTTCCGCCGTCCATTCCCGGCCGCCGTGACAGTATAAGACTACAACATTCCTCCCAAACGGTCAAGCAAAAACGGCGTAGATTCACCGCTCACAACGCCAGAAGTGGGCGCTGTAGGGCTGCAGCACGCTCCCGCCCCCAAAGTCGTGAAGACTTCCGTCAATCAGATCCACGGCCTGTCCGCATCCCGCGTCAAAGTGCGCCGTATAGGGAGTGTCATCCGCATTGATTGCCACCAGCACCCGCTCCCCCTGAACAGCCCGCTCGAAAATGCACTGGCGGTTGGTGAGCACAACGGAACGAAAAGAACCGTACATAAGCGCGGCCGACCCTTTTTTCGCCGCAGCCAGTTTGCTGACCCATTCGGTCAATCCATTTTCCACGGGAGCATCAAAACAGGCCCTGAGAGCGGGATCTCCCTGACTTTTATGGGCTTTCGCCCCCCATTCGCTGCCGTAATAGACGCAGGGGATCCCCGGCATTCCAAACATCAGCGCATAGATCAGCGGCAAGTGCCTTTCGTTGGTAAGCAGACTGGCAATCCGGGTCACATCGTGGTTGTCCACAAAGGACAGCAGATGCTTTCCCCGGTAAAGCGTCCAGTTCTCCGGGCCGAACTGACGCAGGAGAGAATGTACGATTTCAAACAGATTCATGCTGTTAAAGCTGGAGTACAGTCCCTTATAGCATTCATAGTTGGTGACGGAATGGAGCATGGCGTCGTTCATCAGACGGTTATAGTCTCCGTGCAGCATCTCCCCCACCAGGAAGAAATCTGCCTTCAGCCCGTCGCAGAAACTGCGCAGCCGGCGCAGGAAGTTCTCGTCCAGGCAATAGGCCACATCCAGCCGCAGCCCGTCGATCCCAAATTCCTCCGTCCACATCCGCACGCTCTCCAAAAGATACTGCACCACTTCCTCGTTTTGCAGATTCAGCTTCACCAGGTCATAATTTCCTTCCCATCCCTCGTACCACAGGCCGTCATGGTAGGCGGAATCGCCCTGCAGATTTATGTAGAACCAGTTGAGATACCGGCTGTTCTCCCTGTTTTTGAGCACATCCTGAA
Source organism: uncultured Eisenbergiella sp. (assembly GCA_947630215.1). Classification (GTDB taxonomy): domain Bacteria; phylum Bacillota; class Clostridia; order Lachnospirales; family Lachnospiraceae; genus Gallintestinimicrobium. The sequence goes on from CANRGX010000052.1 coordinate 6,691, forward strand.
ACGCGAAGAAGCCCCTGCCAGCGTGATGGAACACCCCGTCCAGCACCACCCGGATGCCCTCCCGGTGCAGGCAGTCGCACACCTGGCGAAAGTCCGCATTGGTTCCGAGCCGGCAGTCTACCTGGCGGTAATCCCTGGCGTTGTATCCGTGCGTATCGGATTCCCACAGCGGGGAGAAATAAATGGCGTCGGCTCCCAGCTTCTTGATATGGGGGATCCAGTCGATCACCTTTAAAATGCGGTGCTGCAGAACCCCGTCGTTTTCAAACGGCGCTCCGCAGAAGCCCAACGGATAAATCTGATAAAATACGCTTTCGTATGCCCACATACTTATGTTCTCCTTTTTCATCCTTTCCGGATACTGCCGATTGGCTCGGCGCTTCTTTAAATGTTAACATAAATTGATTGACCAGTCCAGTTTTTTTACTAAATTTCGTTTAAGGTACCAAATATGTGGATAACTTTTCTCTTTTTCTTTTTTTTGAGGAATGCGGGCTGAGAAATCCCCATTTTCCACAGACTTATCCACACATTTTTCTGTCATAAACGGTTTTTCCCTATGTCAGCAATTCAAGCACGTGTGTCATTTTCCTAAAAAGCAGACGTTTTGTTACAAAGTCCGCACGACATTTCACTTACAAGGAAAAAATTATGTAATCCGTCCGATCCCCCTTCCCAAATTCCAAAATCCATGCTACAATACAGCCTGGATACACCCGAAAGGAAGAGATACCATGCAAAAGGAACCGGCCTCCCTGTTGATCGGGTCCCATGTCAGTATGAGCGGCCGCAAAATGATGCTCGGTTCTGTGGAGGAGGCGCTGTCCTATGGGGCCAATACGTTCATGCTCTATACCGGCGCACCCCAGAACACCCGGCGCAAGCCCGTCGCGGATCTGAATATAGAAGCGGCATGGCAGCTCATGCGGCAAAATCACATGGAGCAGTTTGTCATACATGCCCCATATATCGTCAATCTGGGCAATGCAGAAAATCCGGATATTTACCGGCAGTCGGTGGCATTTCTGGCGCAGGAAATGGAACGGGCTGAAAAGATGGGCAGCCGTATTCTGATTCTCCATCCGGGTGCGCACGTAGGCGCCGGCGTCCGGGCCGGGATCGATCAGATTGCCGCGGGACTGAACGAACTGCTCGCTGTCCCTTCCGACGTTTGTATCGCACTGGAGACGATGGCCGGAAAGGGGTCGGAAATCGGCAGCCGCTTTGAGGAACTGGCCGCGATCTATGAAAAAGTGACCTGTCCGCAGCGTCTTCGGGTCTGCTTCGACACCTGCCACGTCCATGACGCGGGCTACGATCTGGCGCGGGATCCGGATCGGGTGCTGGAGGAATTTGACCGCATTCTGGGGAAAGAGCAGATCGCGGTTTTTCATATCAATGACAGTAAAAACGCACGGGGAGCCAGAAAGGACCGCCATGCCGATATCGGAGAAGGACAGATTGGCTTTTCGCCGCTTTACCGGATCGTCCACCACCCCGATTTTTCCGGCATTCCGAAAATTCTGGAGACACCCTGGTATCCCGATCCCCAGGATCCGTCCAGGACGCTTGCTCCCTATCAAAGGGAAATCGCGTGGCTTCGCACCGGAATAGCCCCATAAAACAGACAGGCCGGTATTTTAAAACATACCGACCTGTTACATTTTATATCAATATTCCGTTAATCAAATAAAAAAAGAGCCTTTTCTTCTCATAATTATCTTATGTCAACAAATTCCGAAGTCACAGCCAGTCGTCCCAAAATTTCTCTACCCGGCGCTCCACGGAGGCCGCATTGACGATCTCGAATTGCGCCCACTCCCGCGGAAACAGCTTCTGATAGGAGGAAAAACAGAACCGCTCATCCAGAAGCGCCACCAGTCCCACATCCTGCGCCGTGCGGATCACCCTGCCCGCCGCCTGCAGCACTTTATTCATGCCGGGGAACCGATACGCATAATCGAATCCGTTCTCTCCCGCTTTTTCAAAGTAGCCCTTCAGGATTTCCCTCTCCGTACACACCTGCGGCAGACCGGTTCCCACAATGATTGCGCCGATCAGTCTGTCGTCCTTTAAGTCGATCCCTTCCGCGAAAATACCTCCCAGCACACAGAATCCGACCAGACTGCCCTCCTCCTGCAATTCGATATCCATGCGAATGGCGTCGGAAAGCACCGCTTCCTCATTTCCTTCAAAGCGCCGGATGAACTGTTCCCGCTTTTCCTCGGTCATGTATTCTTCCTGAACGATACATTCCGCCATATCCTCCCCGGCAAAATGCTCCAGATAGATCTCGTAAACCTTCCGTAGAAACAGATGGGACGGGAAGAATACCATATAATTGCCATAGCGCGTCCGCACGATCCGGTGGATATACTCTGCAATCCTGTAATATTCCTCCTGGGTCCTGCGGGTGTACCGGCTTGTCACATCTTCCGCCAAAAACAGCGCCTTACGGGCGGGATCAAAGGTGGAACGGGCGTACACCTCATAATCCGTCGATTCCCCTCCCAACAGCTTTTTATAGTATTGGATTGGCAGCAGCGTGGCGGAGAAAAGAATGCTGCTCACCCCACGATCCATGCACTGTTTTAAGTTGTCCGAAGGATCCACGTTAAACAACCGGACAAAGAAGCGTCCTTCCCCGTCGAACTGCGTATATATCACATATTTTTCATCCAAAAGCTCATATATCATCTGGAAATGGGACACGGTAAAATAAAAATCCAGCACCTCTCTGCGCACGGGACTGTCCTCGTGATTTTCCAAATACTCCTCCATCACTGTGGCCAGCCGCTGTACGGCCTGGGCCAGGGAATCGATCTGATCCACCACGCACCAGTCCTCGCATTCCTTTTTCAGCAGCAGCATCTCCCGGTTGCATCTCTCCAAAAGCTTCTCCATGCGCGTATCGTATGCCTTGATCGTGCGCTTGAGCGTCAGGAAATCTTCCTTATATAATACTGCGCTATACATTTCCCGGCCCCGATCCAGCAGATTGTGCGCTTCGTCCACGAGGAAAAGGTGGTTTTTCTTCTGACTGCCCTCTCCGAAAAAGCGCCTCAAATAAACGTGGGGATCGAACACATAGTTATAGTCGCAGATGATGCCGTCCGAAAACAGGCTCATATCCAGCGCCATTTCAAAGGGACAGACACAGTGCCTGCGCGCGTAGGCTTCGATCTGCTCCCTGCTGTAGTGCTCCTGTGAAGTAAGCAGGTCAAAAACGGCTTCCCTGATGCGATCATAATGTCCTTTGGCATAGGGACAGTATTCCGGATTGCACTCCGCTTCCTCCATAAAACAGATCTTATCCCGGGCCGTCAGCACCACCGTCTTAAAGTGCAGTCCTCCCTCCCGCAGCAGGGAGAAGGTCTGATCCGCCACCGTCCGGGTGATGGTTTTGGCCGTGAGATAAAAAATCCGATCCGCCTTTTTCTCTCCCATCGCCTTCACCGCCGGAAACACAGTGGAAATCGTCTTGCCCACGCCGGTGGGCGCTTCTAAAAACAGCTTCTTTCCATGGCATATGGTATGATAGACGTGCGCCGCCAGCTCCCGCTGTCCCTCCCGATAGGGGAAGGGAAAACGAAGCTGCCGGATAGACTCCTGTCTTTTTTGAATCCAGGCGGTTTCCTCGTCCGACCATCTTTTATACTGCGACAGAATATCTTCAAACCATTCCGTCAGTTCTCCGAAAGAATATGTATAATAGAAATATCTGACCTCCTCCGTATCCAGATTACAGTAGGTCATGCGGACCTTCATCCTGTCCCGGCCGTGTTCCTGCGCATAGATCCAGGCATAGCACTTCGCCTGCGCCAGATGCACGCTCTCCGGCTCCTTCATCCGTTCCGGATCCCGGTAAGTCCCCTTGATCTCATCAATGATGGTCACGTCCCCGTCTATCACACCGTCGGCGCGCCCCTCCAACAGAATGCTGTACGTCTCATACTCCCTCCGATAGCGCAGGGGAACCTCCGCGTGGTACTCGGATCCCATGCGGCGCTGGATCATGCGGTGGATTCTGCTCCCCTCCGCCATGGCGTCCTCCGGCGCCGCTTTTTTTCTGTTATCTATATCTCCGGATCGCAGAAGAAACTCTACCAGCCCCCGGACTGAAATCCTGATCTCCACGGTTGCGTTCCCCGTCTTTTTCGTCCGCTGTGTTTCCCATGCCCGACACAGCTGCTTGTGCCAAAGGCATTGCTTCTGACAGATATCATACTACATATTGTCCTATGCGTCAAAGGAGATGTTTTTCAGGTAAGCGTCAAAATCTCCGTTATAACCGTGGCATACCACTGTGAGAGGACGTTTAAAATCCAGCCCCAGCACACCGAGAATCGACTTCGCATCCACCACAAAGCTGTTATAGGCGATGTCCACGTCGAAATCACAGCGCGCGGCGGCCACGACAAAGCGGTTCACCTCATCCGGCTTCAGCCGGATCCGGTATTTCATGCGATCTGCTATTCGTTCCATACTATCCTTCCTTTCCCGTGCAATCCTGCCGTTTTCTGGGAACAGTGTTCCCAGTCCGGGGAAAAATATACCGTCTCTGTCAGAAAATCGTGGAACTTAAAAAATCTGCCGGCAAATGCCCGCAGATTTTCTCTTACAGCTCTGTTTTCTTTCCCTTTTTGCCCGTATTTTATCCGGCCAGAACCGACCGCGCCTGCGCCAGCCGCCGTTCAAAGGCGGTGTAAAAATCGTCTTCTTCCTTCCATCCCCGGAAATAAAAGGTTTCCAGCACATACAGATTGTACCGCTTCGCCTTTTCCATGTCCGCTTCCTGTCCCAGCGTCTCCTGCAGCGTCCGCACAAAATGGTGCCAGTCCAGGATAAACCGATCATAGCGCTTTAAATCCGGCGTATCGATCCATTTTTTCACCTTGATTTTGGAGCGGTTCCCCATCCTGCACTCTCCCGTCTGCAGAAAATACAAAAAGGAATCCCCTTCATAGTACCGCCCCAGAGGAAACAGGCGGCACAGTCCGGGACGGAAATCATGCACGCTGCACCGTCCTTCCCCGTCCAGAAACACACAACAGTCCCTTTCTCCGCCCATTTTCAGATTGGGCAGAATCACACCGTCCACCACGTGCAGTTCCAGACTGTTTTCCAGCAGCTCCTCAAAGCTCTTTTTCAGCCCCTCCGACAGGCGGTAAACATCGTAAGGATCCAGCAGAATGGATTCTCCCATGCCGCAGCAGCAGTCCCAGCAGCCCTTACAGTCATGACAGTCTGCCTTGACCAAATCGTCCGCCCGATACAGCTTTCCGTCTGAAATTTCTTCCATCGTCACATCCCGGAGCATTCCTTATCCTCCCGCTTTTTCCTCTCCCCAAATCCAAACCGGCACCCGACAGGAAAAAACGACAAACCTCATTGCCGGCACAGACAAAAAGGATGCCCGGCAGGGTCGAACAGGGTTACCCATTCCTCTCCGCCAAACTGGTCACCCGCTTTCCTCGCCCCCAGATCCTCTGCCTTTTTTACCGTCTCCGGGAGGTTTTCAACCTGGAAATCAAAGTGCATCTGCTTTTGCTGCCGCCCTGCCGTCTCCGGCCATACCGGGGGAACATAATCCGGTTCCTCAATAAATAAGAAAACAATTCCCGACAGACTGCGGACGCCGGGACGGCCGTATAACTCGCACTTCTCCCAGCCCAGCAGCGCGCTGTAAAAATGCTGCAGCTTCTTTTCATCCGCACAGTCGATCATGACATTGCCCAAAACCACTTCCCGTTCCATGCTTTCTCCTTTCAGACGCATACGGCGTCCGGGCGGCTGCCCTTTATTGACATTGTCTCTGCATCATACTATAATAAGGAAACCGCCGGTATGGCCCGTGCGGTCAGATTCGGTCTTTTGTTATTTTAAAGCGACAGGCGGAATATAGATAAAGAAATGAGCCTGCCATACGGAGGAGAAATGGACGGGAACGCGGTGTTTTTTTTAAACAGTGTCCTGCTCGGCGTGGGGCTGGCGATGGATGCCTTTTCCGTATCCATGGCAAACGGCCTGAGGGAACCGAAGATGAGACAGGGGAAAATGGCCGGGATTGCCGGTGTGTTCGCCGGGTTCCAGTTTGCCATGCCTCTGATCGGGTGGATCTGCGTCCATACCATTCTTCAATATTTTAAAGCGTTTCAAAAGGTCATCCCCTGGATCGCCCTCATCCTCCTGGTTTATATCGGCGGGAAAATGCTGGCGGAAGGCATCCACGGGAAAAACGAGACGGCAGAAAAGCCGGGACTTTCCCTCGGAGAACTGCTGCTTCAGGGCGTCGCCACCTCTATCGACGCGCTGTCCGTCGGGTTTACCATCGCCGAATACGGGTGGGGCATGGCGCTGACGGCCTGCCTCATTATCGCTGCCGTCACCTTCCTTCTCTGCGCGGCAGGACTTTGGATCGGCAAAAAGTTCGGTACCAGATTGTCCAATCGGGCACAGATTCTCGGCGGTGTCATTCTAATTCTGATCGGCCTGGAAATTTTCCTGGGCGGCATCCTGTAATGTGTTTTCTTTCCTATGCCCTTATTCTGATGGTTGGGCGAAAAAATGTCAAGGAAAGATTTCCCAAGCAAAAACTACGAATTCTGATAAGACCTATTTCTTATCGTTTAATAACCTTTATATTATATCTTCAAAAAGTCCGCAAACCCTTGAAAAGGCTATACATAGCCGTAAATTTATAGCAACTGCCGCAGGCTATCTTCTGCGGATCGACTGTTGGGAAGCGGAAAAAATTAAAGGCCACTCCCGGTTCAGAGTGTGCATGAAACGCACTGGCTATTGATGAGCCATTGGATGTGTGCAAACCCAATCGGTAAACCGATTGGGTTGTCTGGATTTTGACGGTAATTTACAGATGTGGATAGATGCGGAAGATTCTCTGGAGTTATATTAGATATTGACAGCAATTCATTATGGCAAAGTCGTCAATCTGGCTGTAATTTAAGTTTGTCCGGTCCGTATTTGCGGAGTATGCGCCCCAGCATTTTTCTATCCTCCCCCGCCGCCGCGTCATGCTTCCCTCTGAGCCATTCCAGCTCCGTGAATGTGAGCATGTTCACATACGGCTTGTAGTGAGCCATGATGAAGATCCCGCCGCCTGCCCCCTGTTTTGTATAGATTGGGCAGCCGTATGAAAAAGCTGCGACATCGTTCAGTATTGTTTCTCTGGAAACGCCCAATTCCTGTGCCAGTTCTCTTGATGTACTATGACCGCTGACCGCAAGAATACTGATAATTTCCAGTCTGCAGTCTGCGGTCTGCGGGTGTCATGCTGCCAACTCCTTTCCTCAATCCCAATTATATTTAAATAACAAATATGAAAATCTCTTTCCATCTGCAAAACTTTTTCAGAAATTTCAGGACAAAATCAGGCAAGAACACCTCGCTGACTTTAAGCGGAATATAGAGACAGAACAGCTTACTTTCAAAATTCCCCTATTATTCTTACTGGAACAGCAAGCACTGCCTGCGGATGTCCACAGACAGTTTTTTTACAGATTTTCCAAGGATGGAAATCTGTAAAAATTGCTCGTGAGGGGAAAGTCCCCCCTAACCCCTAAATTGCAAAATGCAGCTCCCTGTATTTTGGAAACAGACCGCACATTTTACAAAAAACTGCACCAGAAGCGATACAAGAAAAAGCCAGAATTTCATCTTTCATTATTTCAACAATTCTTCTGACAACCGCATAATTTCCGGCGCAAGGCGCGCCCTCTTACGTTTCACCATATGAGTATAAATCGGGTAAGCGGCAGCCACACCGATAATACCGATGACACCGATGATAATGCCGAAAATGAAATATGTTTCCCATTCCGAAATCATTGTGCAGCACATCCCTACGCCAAACAACAGGGCGCTGACAATTCCAACAATCAACGATACCACCGTTGCAGCTCTCGTTGTGCTGGCATCCAATCGACGAAGCTGTTCCATAGAAATTTCCTCTTTCGTTGGCGCTGCATATTTGTCCCGTATTTTTTTGATTTCTTCCTGTTC
>CANRGX010000053.1 GCA_947630215.1 uncultured Eisenbergiella sp.
TTTTGGCAAATAACAGTTGAAATCTAAAAAAAACTTCGTTATAATGGGATAGATTGATTCGCGCCTCCTTTTCGGACGCGGACTACATAGCGGTACAGAGAGGGGCGGAACATGCGCAGGCGTTTGATCTTTTTGCTTATGACGGCCTGTATGCTGCTGCTTTTGGCAGGATGCGGGGATCCGGCGGTGCGGACGACGACAGTGGAAGTCAAAAAAAACGGTCATGTCGTGCATACTATCGTGGAGGATTTTGCAGAAGATTACTATGATCTGGACGGGTTAAAGAGCACGATAGAGGAGGCCTGCAGCGTTTACAACGATGCCATGGGATCCGGGCTGGTCAAATTGACGGACGCGTCTGTGGAAAACGGCGTACTCACCGCCGTCATGGACTATAAGAGCGCTTCTGCATACGCGGGTTTTAACCGGCAGGCTCTCTTTCTGGGCACGGTGCAGGAGGCCAGTCAGGCCGGCTATGATTTGAACCGGACGTTTTACAGCGCGCGGGAGGACGGAAAAACCGTGGGAAAGGCCGAGCTTTTAGAGCAGCCGGACGCACATATTGTCGTCATACGCGAAGCCGTGGACGTGCGGGTGTGGGGAAAGGTGCTGTACTATTCCGAGGGCGCATCGCTGCAGGAGGACGGCACGCTGACCGTGACGGACGGCAGGACGCTGACCATGGTAGTGTTTAAATGACAGAAAACGGATAGAAAGCCAGAGGGAAAGAACAGATGGAAAAGACAATGGATAAGATCGTGACACTGGCAAAGGCCAGGGGGTTCGTATATCCCGGATCCGAAATTTACGGCGGACTGGCCAATACATGGGATTACGGCAATCTGGGCGTGGAATTGAAGAACAATGTCAAACGCGCCTGGTGGCAGAAGTTTATTCAGGAAAACCCCTATAACGTGGGCGTGGACTGCGCGATTCTGATGAATCCCCAGACCTGGGTGGCCTCGGGGCATCTGGGCGGCTTTTCCGATCCGCTGATGGACTGCAGGGAATGCCACGAGCGTTTCCGCGCGGATAAACTCATCGAGGATTTTGCGGCGGAAAAGGGCATCGAGTTGTCCTCCTCCGTGGACGCCATGAGCCAGGAGGAAATGATGCGCTTCATCGAGGAGAACCAGGTTCCCTGTCCTTCCTGCGGCAAACATAATTTCACCGAAATCCGTCAGTTTAACCTGATGTTCAAGACCTTCCAGGGCGTGACGGAGGACGCGAAAAATACGGTTTATCTGCGGCCCGAAACGGCACAGGGGATTTTTGTGAATTTCAAAAATGTGCAGCGCACCTCCCGCAAGAAGGTGCCCTTTGGCATCGGCCAGATCGGCAAGTCCTTCCGCAATGAAATTACGCCCGGCAACTTCACCTTCCGGACGAGGGAGTTCGAGCAGATGGAACTGGAGTTTTTCTGCGAACCGGATACGGATCTGGAATGGTTTGCCTATTGGAAAAAATTCTGCATCAACTGGCTGCAGAGTCTGGGCATCAAGCCGGAAGAAATGCGGGTGCGCGATCATGAGCCGGAGGAGCTTTCCTTCTATTCCAAAGCGACCACGGACATTGAGTTTTTGTTCCCCTTCGGCTGGGGCGAGCTGTGGGGCATTGCGGATCGGACGGATTACGATCTGACCCAGCATGCCAATGTGTCCGGACAGGATATGAGTTATTTTGACGATGTCAAGGGAGAAAAATATATTCCTTACGTGATAGAGCCTTCTCTGGGCGCGGATCGCGTGGTTCTGGCGTTTTTGTGCGCGGCTTACGACGAGGAGGAGCTGGAAGGGGGCGATGTGCGTACCGTCCTGCATTTCCACCCTGCGCTGGCGCCTGTGAAAATCGGCGTGCTGCCGCTTTCCAAAAAGCTGGGCGAAGGCGCCGAAAAGATCTATACGCGGCTGTCCCGGCTCTATTCCTGCGAGTATGACGACCGCGGAAACATCGGCAAACGGTACCGGAGACAGGATGAGATTGGGACGCCTTTCTGCATCACCTACGATTTTGATTCCGAAACGGACGGATGCGTCACGGTACGGTTCCGGGATTCCATGGAGCAGGAACGGGTGGCCATTGCCGATTTGGAAGCCTATTTTGCGGACAAATTCACTTTCTGAGAAAAAGGGCTCTGACTGCCCGCTGGGAAAAGCGGTTTTGATGATTTTGGGACAGGAACAGGGAGAGGAGAGGGCAAAAACAGAGTTTTTGCCCTTTTTAGCATAGAAACGGTTCTTTCAGGATAAGGCAGAGGATAGGAAAAGGAAATGGATGACAGGAAGGCGTTTGCCATATTGGGGATAGAACAGCAAAAGGATGAGAATGCGGTAAGGGCCGCCTACCACAGGAAGCTGCCTTCGGTGAACCCGGAGGACAATCCGGAGGGGTTCAAAGAGCTTCGGGAGGCGTATGAAACCGCACTGGCGTATGCCGCCAGGACGCAGGAGGAGGAAAAGCGCACAGATGACACGCCCTCCGGCCTTTTTGTGCAAAAGGCGGACGTGCTTTATCAATCTTTAAGGGGCAGGCAGGACGCAGAGGCATGGAAGGCCCTGTTTGAGGAGCCTGTCTTTCTGGATCTGGAGGAGGACGAGAACTGTCGGGAAAAACTGCTTTCTTATCTGACCGATCATTATTATCTGCCCACGGACGTCTGGCGCGTAATCGGCAGGGCGCTGCGTGTGGCGGAGGAAAAACAGAAGCTGTACGAAAACTTTTCAAAGGATTTCATCGATTACGTTGTCAGAAAGACCATGCAGGGAGAGGACTTTGAGTTCGATCAGCTGCAGGGGCCGGACGACGGCGATCTGGACGGCTGGATTTTGCTGTACTCCAAGGCAGGACAGCAGGAAGGCGATCAGGAGTATGACGCCATGGCCGAGACGATCCGACTGGCCGGTCAGAAGGGCTTTTCCCATCCCGGACTGTCCATGATGGAGGCCAGGATGTTGAGCAAAACCGGGGATCAGCCGGCGGGTGACGACATCGTGGAAGCGCTTTTGCAGGGCCCCTTTTCGGATCGGCTCAACGTGCGTTATCAGGCCGCAGAGTATTTCTGGAACACCGGCCGCTGGGAGAGGGCGGCAGCGCTCTACCGTCCGATTTTCGAGGAAAACCACCGGCACTATATGGCCTGCAAAAGACTGGGCCAGTGGTGTCTCAAACAGGGCGCCTATGAAGAAGCCAAGAAGTATGTGAACGGACTGCTTTCCTATCCGCTGGACGACGAAAGGAACGCCCTGCTGGAACAGGTGAACCGGGGGCTGGAGGACATTTTAAGACAGCGGCTGGAGGAGAATCCGGAGAATGTAAAGACCAGGATGGATCTGGGCTGGTGTTACCTGCAGGACGAAAAACCCCAGGACGTCATCCGGCTGATGGAGGGGATCACCCCTTCTGCCGATCAGGAAAAGGACTTTGTCAACCTGATGTGCAAGGTCTATTATTACGCGAAACAGTATGAGAAGGCCCAGCCTTTGGTGAGACGCTGGCTGGCGCTTTTGGAGGAGCATCTGCCAAAAGAGGAACAGGCCAGGCAGGAGGACCGGGAGCGCATGGCAACCGGCCATTCCATGTTGTCGGAAATGGAACAGATACGCGCCAGGGAGCTCAACGGAGCAGAACGGGACGCCGCATTTGAACAGGCGCTTGCCCAGCTGGATCTGGCAAAAGAAGCCAGCCATAGCCTGGCGCAGGATTTCAGCCGCTGTCAGATTTATCTGGACTGGGAAAAATACAGCGAATGCGAAGCGCTGTGTGACGAACTGCGCATATCTTATCCGGATTCCGACTGGCCCATTGTTTTTCACCAGAAGGCCTGTGCCGCGCAGTATGATGCCGCCGGCGTCGTCGGAGACTATTACACGCTTCGGCAGATGCACCCGGACTACGCAGGCTCCTGGGAGCTGGCGGCGGAAGTGTTTTATCAGCTCAAGCGGACGGAGGATCTGGATCAGCTGCTGGAGGAGGCCGAAAAGCAGAATTTGTCCACCGGACGCCTGAAAAAGTATGCGTTTTACCGGAAAGCCGATCTTGCCGAAAAAAAACAGGAGCTGCGGGATGCATTAAAAGAGGCCGAACAGATCCGGAACACCTGGGACGAGGAGGAGTGGAAGCCGGAAGAAAAGGCGGAGCTTACGGCGGAGCTGGCCCGGAACTACTGGCGGCTTGGCGAGTATGACCCGGCCGTTGCCCTGATTGACGACGCCATCAGATGGGAGAGTACAAACACCACATACCGCTATGTGAAGGCGGGCATTCTCAAGGATCAGAAAAAGCCGGATGAAGCGCTCAAACTCTATCTGGAATGCGCGCCGGACTACGATGAGACGCCGCATTTTTACGCCAATGTGGGAGAATGTTATTACCGGCTGGGGCAGGGAAAGGAAGCGCTTCCCTACCTGAAGGAAGCGGTGGCGCGAAAGGAAGACAACCCGCTTTGCTGCTGCTGGATCGTGCGGATTTTAAAGGACAAGATGAAGCGCGCGGATTGTCTGGATCAGATGGAGGAGGCGCTGCATTACGCGGATCTGATGGTTTCCTGCCGGCCTGAAGCCTTCTTTTATATCGAACGGGGGCAGCTGTATATGCTGGCCCAGGAATACGACCGGGCCGCTGAGGATTTTAAACGGGCGGTGGAAGCGGACGATACCGATCCGTATGCCTACAGCAATCTTTCCCAGGCCTATCAGGCACTGGATCGGTTTGAGGAAGCGAAGGCACAGGCGAAACGGGCCGTGGAACTGCAGGACAATTCCCCGGGCGTTTACCACTTTGAAATGCTGGCAATCGTCTGTCGTCAGACATGCGCCTATCAGGAGGCGCTGGATGCGTATCTGGAAATCTGGAACCGCTTTCCGGACTACAGGGAATCGATTCTGGACGATATTCTGAACCAGTACTGCAAGCTGGACAAATGGCAGGACGCCCTGCGCTTTATGACGGGTTACTACGACAGCCGCCAGGAAAAAGACGGCGGACAAAAGGAGCGGGGCAGGCGGACGATGGAGATCTACTGCATGGCGGGACTGTATCCACAGGCCCTGCTTTATCTGAACACGCACGGGGAGGCCATGGGCTACGGGCAGGCGCGCATGGCGGAGGAAAGAGCGAAAATTCTCTGGCATCAGGGAGAACTGGATCAGGCGGAAAAGCAAATTCGCAGGGCGCTGCAGAAACAGTCCCCGGAGGAATTTGCCTTTCCCCGGATGTGCCTGCTGGCCGGTCATATTTTCTTCTTTAACGGAAAGCGGGACGAGGCGGCGCACTGGGCCAGGGAGGGGCTGGCGTACTATCAGAAACACGGCGGTTTTTCCAGATGGCTCAACCGTCTGGATCAGAATCTGATCCTGGTTTTTGAAATGGGAACGCTGAAGCTGTATGCGGGAGAAGTGGAAACCGCCTTAACGATAGCAAAGGAGCTTCAGTCCAGGCCCCGCTGTCTGAACTGCCGCCACGGCATCTGCACGGACGGCTTTGAACTGGAAGCCAGCGTCGCCGTAGCGAAGGGAGAGTATGAGCAGGCCATTCGTCTCTATGAGAAGATTCTGAAAGTCAACCGGCAGGATCAGGATGTGCGCATGAAGATCTCTTTGCTGAAAAAGAGAATCGGACGGTAAAAAGGAGTTTTTGATATGATCATCGGCATTGATCTGGGAACCACAAACAGTCTGGCGGCCTATTTTACGCCGGAAGGGCCTAAAATCATTCCCAACCGGCTGGGAGAGGCACTGACTCCGTCTGTGGTCAGTGTGGACGAGGAAGGCACGGTTTATGTGGGAGAGACGGCAAAGGAACGGCGCGCCCTGTATCCCGACACCGTGGCCGCCACCTTCAAGCGCAGCATGGGAAGCGAACGGGAATATCACTTGAGCGGCCGGAAATTCCGGGCCGAGGAGCTTTCCTCTTTTGTCCTGCGCGCCTTAAAGGAGGACGCGGAGAGCTTTCTGGGGGAGGAAGTGACCGAAGCGGTCATTTCCGTTCCGGCCTATTTTGACGATAAGCGCAGGAAGGCCACCAAGCGGGCGGGCGAGATGGCGGGGCTGAAAGTGGAGCGTATCATCAGCGAGCCTACGGCGGCCGCTATCGCCTACGGACTCTATGAGAGAAAGAAAAATACCCGTTTCCTGGTGTTCGATCTGGGCGGCGGCACCTTTGACGTGTCCATTCTGGAACTGTTTGACCACATCCTGGAGGTGCGCGCGGTCGCGGGGGACAACTATCTGGGCGGAGAGGATTTTACCCAGACGCTTTTGAAACTGTTTTTGAAAAAATGCGGTCTAAAGCCGGAGGAACTGGACCGTCGGGACGAGGTGCGCTTTTACAATGAGGCGGAGCGGGCGAAACGCAGATTTAACGACGAAGGCCAGGTAGAGCTTTCCTGCGCCCTGGGGACGGGAGAAGAAAGGCAGGAAAAGCGGGCGGTCATCTCCTATCAGGAATATGAGAAGGAATGCGAGCCCCTGCTGGAAAAAATCAAGCTCCCGGTAAAACGCAGTCTTTCGGACGCCCGTCTGAAGCTGTCGGATATCGATGTGGTGGTGCTCATCGGCGGGGCCACCCGGCTGCAGATCGTGCGGGATTTCCTGATCAAACTGTTCCGGAAATTTCCCGATACCAACATCAATCCCGATGAAGCGGTGGCGTTGGGCGCTGCGATTCAGGCGGCCATGAAGGAGCGCCGGGACGAGGTGCGGGAGGTGATCCTGACGGATGTGTGTTCCTTTACGCTGGGGACCGACGTGGTGGTAGATCTGGGCGGCGGCGTCAAGGAGCCGGGGCATTTCTGTCCCATTATCGAGCGCAACACGGTGATCCCGGCCAGCAGGACGGAACGCTTTTATACGGCCCATGACCGGCAGACGAAAATCTGTATCCGGGTGCTGCAGGGGGAGAGCCGGTTTGCGGAAAACAACCTGTATCTGGGGGAACTGGAGGTAGAAGTGCCCCAGGGCCCCGCGGGAAAGGAGAGCGTGGACGTCACCTATACATACGATATCAATTCTATTCTGGAGGTGGAGGCCACGGTCCTTTCCACCGGAGAGACGAAAAAGGTCATCATTAAGAGCGAGGACAATCAGATGACGGATCAGCAGATTGCCGAACGCATGAAGGAACTGTCCTATCTGAAAATCCAGCCCCGGGATCGGGAAGAAAACAAGCTGGTGCTGCTGAAGGCGGAACGGGTCTACGAGGAACTGCTGGGAGAGGAAAGACGCAGGCTGGAGGCCCAGATCCAGCGCTTTGAGGAAGTCTTAAAGGGCGGAGATAGGGATCGGATCCGGGAGGAAAGAGAAGCGCTGCAGGCGTTTTTGGATGATATCTGGTAAGAAACTATCTTCGGATTACCGCCGCCGCTTCTGTCAGCCGGTTTTTGTTCAGATTGCAGAAAACAGAGGAAAAGTTTTGGGTAGCATTGTGCAAATAGTTGTGGTATAATAATACAAGATCATTGCGCCTGCCCGGCGCAGACGATACCATATTACGTGCAAAGGGGGAACCGAATCAATGGCAAAATGGGTGTATCTATTTCAAGAGGGCAACGCGGACATGCGAAACCTTCTGGGCGGCAAGGGCGCGAACCTGGCGGAGATGACCAACCTCGGCCTGCCCGTGCCTCACGGCTTTACCGTTACCACGGAGGCCTGCACGGATTATTACAACAACGGCCGCACGATTTCCGAGGAGATCCAGAAACAGATTTATGACGCGCTGGCGATTCTGGAACAGCAGCAGGGGAAGAAATTCGGCGATATGGACAATCCGCTGCTGGTGTCCGTCAGAAGCGGCGCACGGGCTTCCATGCCCGGTATGATGGACACGATCCTCAACCTTGGGCTGAACGATATTTCCGTGGAGGGCTTCGCAAAAAAATCGGGCAATCCCAGATTTGCCTACGATTCCTACAGAAGATTTATCCAGATGTTTTCCGACGTTGTCATGGAGGTTCCCAAGTCCCTTTTTGAGCGGGTGCTGGATGAGATCAAGGACGGCAAGGGCGTACATTTTGACACGGAGCTGACGGCAGAGGATCTGCAGGAAGTGATCGTGCGGTTTAAGCAGATTTATAAGGACAAAATGGGCGAGGAGTTCCCACAGGAGCCCCGCGTACAGCTGATGGAGGCCGTCAAGGCGGTGTTCCGTTCCTGGGACAATGAGAGAGCCATCGTATACAGAAGGATGAACGATATTCCCGGAGACTGGGGAACGGCGGTCAACGTACAGGCCATGGTGTTTGGCAATATGGGCAATACCTCCGGAACGGGCGTGGCGTTTACGCGTAACCCTTCCACCGGCGCCAAGGGCATTTACGGCGAATATCTGATCAATGCCCAGGGCGAGGATGTGGTGGCGGGCATCCGCACGCCGCAGCCCATTACCCGGCTGGAACAGGATTTGCCGGAGTGCTACCGGCAGTTTATTGACATCGCCAATAAGCTGGAGGATCATTACCGCGATATGCAGGATATGGAGTTTACCATCGAGGACGGCAAGCTGTTCTTCCTGCAGACCAGAAACGGCAAGCGCACCGCGCCGGCCGCCCTGCAGATCGCCTGCGATCTGGTGGACGAGGGCAAGATTACGCCGGAGGAAGCGGTGTTGCGTATCGAAGCCAAGTCTCTGGACCAGCTGCTGCATCCCACCTTTGACGCGGCGGCTTTAAAGGCAGGAACCGTGATTGGACAGGCCCTTCCGGCCTCTCCCGGCGCGGCGGCCGGCAAGGTCTATTTCACCGCCGAGGAGGCCAAGGACGCGCATGAACGGGGCGAACGTGTCGTTCTGGTCCGTCTGGAGACTTCCCCGGAGGACATCGAAGGTATGCACGCGGCGGAAGGTATCCTGACCGTGCGCGGCGGCATGACCTCCCACGCGGCAGTGGTGGCCCGCGGCATGGGCACGGCCTGCATTTCCGGCTGTGGCGACATTATCATCAATGAAGAAGCCAAGTTCTTTACGCTGGGCGGAAAGACCTATCATGAGGGCGATTATATTTCTCTGGACGGCTCCACCGGTAAGATTTATGACGGTGACATTCGGACGGAGGAAGCCACGATCAGCGGCAATTTCGGCCGCATTATGGACTGGGCGGATTCCTTCCGCAGACTGCGCGTGCGCACCAATGCCGATACGCCGGAGGACGCGGCCAATGCCGTGAAGCTGGGGGCGGAAGGCATCGGCCTGTGCCGGACAGAGCATATGTTCTTTGAGCCGGAACGGATCCCCAAGATCCGCAAGATGATTTTAAGTAAGACGGTAGAGGCCAGGGAGAAAGCGCTGGAAGAACTGATTCCTTTCCAGAAGGGCGACTTTAAAGCGATTTACGAAGTGATGGAGGGCAGACCGGTCACCATTCGTTTCCTGGATCCCCCGCTGCATGAGTTCGTTCCTACGGAGCAAAAGGATATCGAGGAGCTGGCGAAGGATATGAACCTCTCCGTGGCGGAAGTACAGGCCATCTGCGACGACTTACACGAGTTCAATCCGATGATGGGACACCGGGGCTGCCGTCTGTCCGTCACCTATCCCGAAATCGCGCGGATGCAGACCAGAGCGGTCATGGAAGCGGCCATCGAAGTGAGAGAGGAAAAGGGATTCGATATTGTGCCCGAGATCATGGTTCCGCTGGTGGGCGATAAGAAGGAACTGCAGTTTGTCAAGAAGGTGATCGTGGAGACCGCCGAGAAGGTAAAAGCGGAGAAAAATTCCGATATTACGTATCATATCGGCACCATGATCGAGATCCCCAGGGCGGCGCTTCTGGCCAACGAGATTGCCGAGGAAGCGGAGTTCTTCTCCTTCGGCACCAACGACCTGACCCAGATGACCTTCGGGTTCTCCCGTGACGATGCGGGCAAGTTCCTGGTGGACTATTATAAGAGTAAAATTTACGAGTCCGATCCGTTTGCCAGACTGGATCAGAACGGCGTAGGACAGCTGGTGGAGATGGCGGCGAGAAAAGGCCGTTCCGTCAGACCCGACATCAAACTGGGTATCTGCGGCGAGCACGGCGGAGATCCTTCTTCCGTGGAGTTCTGTCACAGAGTAGGGCTGAATTATGTGTCCTGTTCTCCGTTCCGCGTGCCCATTGCGCGTCTGGCTGCGGCGCAGGCGGCGTTGAAGGACAAATAAAACGGCGATGATGTTGTCGTAGGGCAATCGGATTTATTCTGTTTACAGGGCAAAAGCATGAGCCCCGACATAGTGAAAAGCGACCTTGCATGAAACAGTGCAGGGTCGTTTTTTTGTTGGATTTTACGGGAAAAAGTAATAGGAAAGCACATGCGATTATGATATGATGTTGCCAAAATAATATTATTTTGTGGAATAAGGAGATACGCATGTCAAAACAAAACATCTACGACAATGAGGTTTTCTTTGAGGAATTTCAAAAGATCAGGGACAATAAAATCAATTTTAATGATTGTATGGAAACCCCTATTTTGCTTTCCATGCTCCCCGACCCACAGGGAAAGGAAATTTTGGATATCGGCTGCGGAATGGGACAGCACGCAAAACAGTACTCCGATATGGGAGCCGCGTCCGTTCTGGGGATTGATATTTCCGAAAAAATGCTGGGATATGCAAGAGAACATAACAGTGCGGAAAATATTACCTACCAACGGATGGCGATGGAAGATATTGACTGTATTGGCCGGCAGTTTGATCTGATCACAAGTTCGCTGGTATTTGATTATGTGGAGGATTTGGATGCTCTATTGAAGAAGATCTACCTGTTGCTGAGAGAAAATGCACACCTTGTTTTCAGTATGTCTCATCCAATGGCAACGGCATGGGATGGAACCTATGCCAGATACACCCGTTCGGAATCCGGAGAGCGTTTATATGCCAATATCAGCAACTATTTCGTGGAAGGGTGCAGAAAAATAAAATGGGTATTGGATGGGTATGAGCTTTACCATAGAACCTTTTCCAGTTTGCTTCGTTCGATAATCAAATCCGGTTTTCTCATTGAAGAATGTCAGGAATCCCAGATATCCGATGAAATGAGAATGCGGTATCCGGCTATGTTTGGCGGGACGATACACCGGCCTGACTTTGTGTTTTTCCGGTGTAAAAAAACAGTATAGATTTCTCACTGGTTCATCGGAGCTGATAACGGTATAATGGGGGTCTTTTGTGAGCAGCGCAAATTTTGATATCCATACCATGCGTAATATTATGAAAGGCAGCTGCCGTCACCGAAAAAAATTGAAATGGATGGAAGGAAAGAAACGATCGACATGGAAATACAAAAACTGGAAACGCCATATTCGGAAATCACGGTTTGCCTTGACATGGCGGGCTGCCCAAATCGCTGTAAGCATTGCTGGTTGGGGCACTTTCCCAACGGCAATTTATCGGATGCCGATCTGTGCTTTGTCGCGGAACAGTTCCGACCCTTTACCGCCAGCCTTATCGTGGATGATTGGTATCGGGAACCGGATTTCAACGCCAGATATAAAGAACGATGGAACCTGTGTGAATCGCTTTCCGATCAGCCAAGGAGGCATTTTGAATTGCTCAGCGTATGGCGTTTGGTGAGGGATCCGGAATATGTAAAATGGCTTTCGTCTCTGGGACTGAAAGCGGCACAGCTCACCTTATTCGGAGGGGAAACCACCACCGATTCCTATACCGGGCGGAAAAACGCCTATCGGGAAATAATTGAGGCAACGGATATTCTGATTGAGAATCATATTGCTCCGCGCATACAGATATTTTTAAATCAGGAGAATATCGATGAAATGCCGGTTGTTGAAGCGCTTATCACAGAATTGCAGTTGGAAGAACGCTGCAGAGAGTTTGAGAAAAAGTTTTCCTGTTTTATTCATCAGGGTACCTGCGATGGGGAAAATGAAAAGCTGTATCCTATCCGTGTTACGCCCGCAGAGGTACAAAAAATCCCAAAACGGCTTGCCGGGTATACCTTAAAGCATTTTCATAAGGAAAACCTGATCGATGTTTTTGGGAAAACGGAACAGGAGTTGTATGAAGCGCTGCTTTCCGATCATTCTACGGCAAGTTATGTGACGGATAAACCGGTGTTTTATGTGGATGCACACTTTGACGTATATCCCAACCTTACCTGTCCGGCTCCGTTTTGGCTTTTGGGAAACTTAAAGACAGACGGCGTTGAAAAGGTACTTGAGAATTATGCCAAAAACCGGAGTTTGGCCCAATCTGTGCGGATAACTGTGCCGGTCTGCGAACTGGTTAAGGCCCAGGGCAACCCGGCCAGTCAGAGGCTGTTTGGAAAGAACGATTATATAAATTATCTTTTGAATACCTATTGTCAGTCAATGGGATAACCAATGCGAAATACAGAGAGCATATAACAGATATTGCTGTGTCATAAAGCGTAAGGAGGCGATGCGATTGCATTATCCAAAAATGATTCTATTCGATTACGGGCATACGCTCCTGTATGAACCCGGCTGGGATACTGCCAGAGGAAATGCGGAATTATTGAAGTATGCCACAAAAAACCCGGATCACTGTACGCTGGATGATGTCAGTAGAGCGGCAGAATTGATTTATGGAGAACATATCGAGAGTATTCGTAAAATCGGGTACGATATAGGAAGTCAAATCGGCAATAAAGTGTTATATGAGTATCTCGGAATAGAGTTTTCTCTGACCCCGCAGGAAATGGAGAAAATTTTTTGGGATGGCGCGTCCGCGGGCGCAATCATGCCGGAAGCGGATATCATGCTGGATTTCCTCAATCAGAATGGCATAAGAAGCGCGGTAATCAGTAATACGCTGATGTCGGGCGTTACTTTGTCAGAGCGGCTGAACAGACTGTTGCCGGGGAATGAATTTGAATTTGTTATGACTTCCAGCGATTATCTTGTGCGAAAGCCCAACCGCATTTTATTTGATATTGCTTTACGGAAAGCCGGTCTGCGCGCCGGCGAAGTATGGTATTGCGGAGACAACCCGCAGGCAGATATTGAGGGGGCGGCGCAGGCCGGGATATATCCCGTTTGGTACGAGAATGAGACGGAGAGAGACTACAAAGACCGCTCTAAAGAATCTGTACCCAAATGCGAGCATCTGCATATCCGCCAGTGGCATGAAATGATGGATTTATTGGGCAGTATTCCGAAAGTGTGTTAGAACTCTCGCTTATCGATCAGCAGCTGGATACCCGTATCTTGCCAGATGGCTTCAAAATGATTTATGAACCAGACGAATATAAGTGGCGGCAGGTGATCTGGCACGGCTTTCACCACGATGGAGAACCCGAAGCGCCGGACAAAGAGACTGCGGAAGCACAAAGGCGATTGTATGATAATGCGTATATAAAGGTTTTTGCGGAAAAAGGCGGTATATATGCAGCGCACTGTGGCGTGTGGTATGACGGCGGCGAAACCGCCTATATAGAGCCGGTGGCGACGATTCCCGAACACCGGGAAAAAGGACTGGGTAAGGCGGTTGTATATGAAGCGGTAAGTATTGCGGCAGGGCGGGGCGCAAAGAGAGCGGTTGTTTTATCGGAGCAGGCATTTTAC
>CANRGX010000054.1 GCA_947630215.1 uncultured Eisenbergiella sp.
GTTTGTGTGCTTATGATAGTTTCGTGCCCTACAGATTTTCCCGTATCCGGATATCCACCGCTGTATAGTAGTATTCCCGATCCGGTTTTTCTCCGGTCACCAGATAGTCGAATAAAAGCTGCAGCGGCCGGGAACCCTGTTGCTTCGGCTGCTGGCAGATAGTGGCGCTGATGACGTCCTGTTCCACCAGTTCCCGGGTGGTGGGGATTTTATCGTAGGAAATGACTCGAATGTCGGTGCGGCCCATGGCCTGTATGGCGCGGCATCCCCCGTAGACGCCGCCGGCAGTGAAATAAAGCGCGTTCAGATCGGGACGGCGGGTCAACAGATCCAGTGTCTTATCATAGCTTTCAAATTCATCGTCGCTGTTTTCGATGGTTTCCGCCACACGGATCTGAGGATAACGGGCGGCAATGGCGTCGCAGAAGCCCTTGATCCGGTCGGTATGGCAGAGTACCTGGGAGGAACCGGTGACAATTCCCACGCGGATTTCTCCCGATGTCATCAGGCGCATCAGGCCCGCGGCCGTCTGTCCGCAGCGGTAAAAATCGCTGCCCACAAAGGCCAGCCGCCGGGAACCCAGAATGTCCGTGTTGGTGGTGATGACGGGAATGCCCTTTTCACTGAGCCGGTCGATATCGGCTGCGATCAGCGGATCGTTGAAGGGAGTCAGGACAAGGCCGTCGATATGGCAGTCTTCCAGCTCCCGGATGGCGTCCGCCTGGGCCTGCGCCGAAAAGCCCACGCGGTGGGAAAGGACAGTGCAGTTGTAGCCGGCCAGTTCGTCGGCCTTTTCTTCCACGCCCTTCCAGACATCTTCAAAAAAGAGATTGCCCGTATCGAACAAAAGCACGCCCAGCTTGAGGTTTTTACGCTGGGCGGCCAGCGCGATGCCGGCCCGGTTCGGCTTATAATCCAGTTTTTGCGCAATGTCCCGGATCAGGGCGGCCGTGGTGGGGTTGACGCTGCCGCGGTCGTTTAAAACTCTGTCCACGGTGCCCCGGGAAACGCCGGCCAGTTCCGCTATTTCTTTGATTGTCGCCATGTTTTCCTCCCCGCCGCAAGCATATGGGCGATACGATAAAGGGTGAAGGTTCTTATTTATTGGAAGGCAAGATTTTCCACCATTTATAGCCGATGTAAAAAAAGACTTCTCTTGCCAAGAACGGGATTTTGGTTTTCAGACTGACATATCTTGTCGTCTCGCTGGGGGAACTGTATGCTGTGATGCCCGCGTCCTTTGCCAGCAGCATGGCGCGGCGCATATGCAGCGGATCGCTTACCAGGATGGCCGTTTTTAACTTGTTTTCGTCCATGAGGATCTTGGAATTTACCAGGTTCTCCTGCGTAATAACGGACTTATCCTCCACGAGAATATCGCTTTCGGGGATTCCACAGGACACCGCGTAATTTTTTGCGGCATCCGCGTCGGATATCTCGTTGCCCTTTCCCATGCCGCCGGTGACGATCAATTTGTCAACATAGCCTTCCTGATACAATTCTATTCCGTGACGGATACGCTCCCGATACACAGGCGAAACCTCGCCGTTCTTTGTGGAAGCGCCGAGAATAATAGCCGCATCCGCGCTGGTCTTTTGATCCTCATGGCTGAAGATCCAGATGCTAATCGCATTTGCGGCGGTATAAACTATCGCTAAAATCAGCAGCAGGAGTGCAATGAAACGTGTTTTGCTATTTTTTTTACGCATGCTGTTTCCTTTGAAAAGCGGTTAGAGCTGAAAATTTGAGCCGGGCGAAAGCAGACGGGCCACCTCCGACGGCCGCGTAGGGGAATAGACTGCCATTACTTCGGGAATGCCGTTTCTTTCCCGGATCCGGTAAATGCTGCCGTTGCCGAAAATCTCCCAGTTTCTTGCGGCCGGGGTTTGGGCAGTGACGGCCGTAATCAGTCCGCGCAGGATGGAGCCGTGGGCCACAAGGAGAATGTTCTGACCTGGGAGAGCGGTCTGCCGGATCTGCTCATAGGCCAGAAGCCCTCGTTTTTGCAGATCGTCAAAGGATTCAATACCCGGATATTGGCCGTCCGGATATTGCTTTGCCCGCTGGTCCGCCGTCAGCCCTTCTCCCATGCCGTAACAGCGCTCGATCAGGAGCGGGTCTGCTTCGATTCCGGATACGGGGAAGGAAAACCTGTCCGCCACGATTTGGGCGCTTTCCCATGCCCTCTTTAAGGGACTGGATACGATCCGGTCCAGGTGCGGGCACAGAGCGGCCAGCGCGTCGGCGGCCTGACGGACCTGAAGCCGCCCCAGGGCGTTTAACGGAATATCGGTGCGCCCCTGCAGGCGTTTCGCCCGGTTCCAGTCCGTCTCCCCGTGCCGGAGAAGAAAAAGAGTGTCGGTTTTCTTGTGCATCAGCCTGTCCCCCGGTAAGATTTTGTCTTTGCGGATGCGTTTCGGAAATCCGAAACGTTCCCGTCTATGGAGAGTATACCATAAACGGATCGGGAAACCCAACGGAAATAAAAATTTTATAAAGTTCTCTCAAATGATTTTACAGCAAAAACAGCTTCCTGTATAGTGGAGTTGGAGCCTGACAACCCGGATTGGAAGGGAGCGGATTGCGATGAACAATTTTACATTTTACAGTCCCACTTATTTTGCGTTCGGAAAAGGAGAGGAGCAGCGGGCGGGCCAGCTGGTAAAGCGGTTTGGCGGTTCGCGGGTGCTGCTGCATTATGGCGGCGGCAGTGCGGTACGCACCGGCCTGCTGGATCGGGTAAAGCGTTCTCTGGAGGAAAACGGCGTTTCCTTTACCCAGTTGGGAGGGGTACAGCCCAATCCCAGGAGCGGCCTGGTCTATGAAGGGATCGAACTGTGCCGGAGGGAGAACGTGGATTTTGTGCTGGCCGTAGGCGGCGGCAGCGTCATTGATTCCGCCAAGGCGATTGCGGCGGGGACGATATACGAAGGAGATTTCTGGGAGTTCTATCAGGGAAAGTCGGTGGAGAAGGCGCTGCCCGTGGGAACGGTGCTGACCATTGCGGCCGCAGGCAGCGAAGGATCGCCGGACAGTGTGATCACGCGGGAGGACGGGATGCTGAAACGGGGCGCCAGCGGCGAGGCGCTGCGGCCGGTGTTCTCCATTCTGAATCCGGCGCTGACCCAGACGCTGTCTCCTTATCAGACCGCCTGTGGGATTACCGATATGATGGCGCATCTGTTTGAACGCTACTTCACCACCACAAAGGAAGTGGAGGTGACGGACCGCATGATCGAGGGGCTGCTTTTGGCCCTGATCCACGAAGGGCCCAGGGCCGTGGCGGATCCGGACAATTATGAGGCGCGGGCCAATCTGATGTGGGCGGGCATGATGGCCCACAACAATTCCTGCGGCGTGGGAAGAAATCAGGACTGGGCCAGCCACGACATCGAGCATGAGCTGTCCGCGTTGTATGACTGCGCCCACGGAGCGGGACTGGCAGTGGTATTCCCGGCCTGGATGAAATATGTATATAAAAAGGACGTGATGCGGTTTGCCCAGGTGGCCGTGCGGGTCTGGGGATGTTCCATGGATTTTGCCAATCCCGAAAGCACGGCTCTGGCCGGTATTGCGGCGTTTGAGCATTTCCTGACTTCCATCGGTATGCCGACCCGGCTGTCCGGTCTGGGGGCCAGAGAGGAGGATATCGGAAAACTCGCCCACACGGCCTGCTACGGAAACGGAAGGCAGGGCCATATCGGCGGTTTTGTCTGCCTGCAGCAGCAGGACGTGGAACAGATTTACAGGCTGGCGCTCTAGGATCCCCTTCTTACAGAGAGCATTTGAAAGAAAGCACCAGCCGGAAACAGGCGGTTCCCGGAACCGTGCACGGGCACAGGGGAAAAAGTGAAACTGCACAAACCAAAAGCCGGAGGGCCGCGGGGGGAAAATACTTTTTGGGCATTTTGATGAAAATAAAACTCTGTGTTGATTTTCCGTGGTGCGACAGGTATGATGAAACTAAGAAAGTACGTGCTGCGGGATTCTTGCAGAGAATACCGTGCGCGGGCACGGAAGGAGGGGAACGGATGTATTATATTGGAGTTGATCTGGGCACATCGGCGGTGAAGCTGCTGTTGATGGAAGGAAACGGGAAGATTGCCAATGTCGTGTCAAAGGAATACCCGCTCTACTTCCCTCATCCCGGCTGGTCGGAACAAAAGCCGGAGGACTGGTACGCCCAGACCATGGAGGGAATGAAGGAACTGCTGGAAGGGTTTGCCAAGAGCCAGGTAGCAGGCATCAGCTTCGGCGGGCAGATGCACGGGCTGGTAATTCTGGACAGCCAGGACGCCGTGATTCGTCCGGCGATTCTCTGGAACGACGGCAGAACCTCGGTGGAGAACGATTATCTCAACAACGTGATCGGAAAGGAAACCCTGTCCGCCTATACGGCGAATATTTCCTTTACCGGTTTTACGGCGTCCAAGCTGCTTTGGGTGAAGAAAAACGAACCGGAGAATTTTGCCCGGATCGAAAAGATTATGCTGCCCAAGGACTATCTGGCGTACCGGTTGACCGGGGTGCACTGCACGGATGTTTCCGACGCGTCCGGCATGCTGCTGTTCGATGTGAAGAACCGCTGCTGGTCGAAGCCGATGTGCGAGATTTGCAGCGTGAAAGAGAGCCAGCTGGCGAAGATTTATGAAAGCTATGAGACGGTGGGCTGCGTTCTGCCCGCCATCGCAAAAGAGCTGGGGATTCCCGAAACCGTAAAGGTGGCGGCGGGAGCCGGGGATAACGCGGCGGCGGCCGTGGGCACCGGTACGGTAGGAGAGGGGATGTGCAACATTTCCCTGGGAACCAGCGGCACCATTTTCATTTCTTCGGATCATTTCGGAGTGGATAAGCACAACGCGCTGCATGCCTTTGCCCATGCGGATGGCCATTATCATTTGATGGGGTGTATGCTTTCCGCGGCCTCCTGCAACAAGTGGTGGATGGACGATATTATCGGCACGCAGGAGTACGCGAAGGAGCAGGCGGCCATCGGGAAGCTGGGCGAAAATCACGTGTTTTTCCTGCCCTATCTGATGGGCGAGCGTTCGCCCCACAACGATCCGGACGCCCGCGGCACTTTTATCGGCATGACCATGGATACCACCCGGGCGGATATGACCCAGGCGGTGCTGGAGGGCGTGGCCTTTGCGCTCAGAGATTCCTTTGAGGTAGCCAAGTCCCTGGGGATCCGGATCGAGCGGACCAAAATCTGCGGCGGCGGCGCCAAGAGCCCGCTGTGGAAAAAGATCATCGCCAATGTGATGAACATTAAGGTGGATGTGATCGAGAGCGAGGAAGGGCCCGGCTACGGCGGCGCCATGCTGGCGGCGGTCGCCTGCGGCGAGTATGCGTCGGTGGAGGAAGCGGCGGCAAAGCTGGTGAAGGTGGTGGATACGGTGGAACCCGATCCGGCCCTGGCTCTGAAATACGAGGCCCGCTATCAGCAGTTTAAACAAATTTATCCTACGGTGAAGGGCCTGTTCCCGCTGTTGAAGTGATCGCAGCAGGCCGCGTCAAAAAGACTGGAAAGGAGAGTGAAGTTCCCATGAAAATTTTAAACGTTACGGACGGCGCGTTCCGCAAGTACGGCAGGGTCATTTCCGATATTGATTTTTCCGGACTGCTGGAAAAGATGGAAAAGACCACGCCGGTGCCGGAGGATGTGGTCTATGTTCCTTCCGTGCCGGAGCTGGAGGCTCTGCCGGTGTTCCGGGAGCTGACGGAAAAGACATACGGGGAGCTGCCCGTTCAGATCGGCTATTGCAACGGACACAACCTGAAGTTAAACGCCCTGGAATATCACAGAAGCTCCGAGATCGACATTGCGGTAAACGATCTGGTGCTGATGCTGGGCTGGCAGCCGGATATCACGGATGATTTTACTTATGACACTTCCAAAGTGGAGCTGTTTCTCGTGCCGGCGGGGACGGCGGTGGAGCTGTATGCGACGACGCTGCATTACGCGCCCTGCCATGTGCAGGAGAAGGGCTTCCGGTGCGTGGTGGTGCTCCCGAAGGACACCAACCTGGATTTGGACGCCGCCCATGCAAACGGGGAAGACGGCCATCTGACGGCAAAGAACAAGTGGCTGTTGGGACATCCCGAAGGCGGTCTGCCGGCTGGCAGCCCCATGGGACTGGTGGGGGAGAATCTGTCCCTCTGACGATGTGAAGCTGGCGGGGGGAGCCTGCCTTCCGCTTCAAACGCAGGCGGCGGACGCCGTTTGTGAAATTTATTTTGGAGGAAAAAGAAATGAACAACATGCCTGTGGAAAAAATTGGCGTTGTGGCCGTGAGCCGCGACTGTTTCCCGATGACGCTGTCCGTATCCAGAAGACAGGCCCTGGTAAAGGCTTATCAGGAAAAGTACGGAGACATCTATGAGTGCTCCGTCTGCATCGAGAACGAAAAGGATATGCGCAGGGCGCTGGCAGAGGTAAAACAGGCCGGCTGTAACGCGCTGGTGGTCTATCTGGGCAACTTTGGCCCGGAATCCTCGGAGACCCTGCTAATTAAGGAATTTGACGGTCCCTGTATGGTCGTGGCGGCCGCGGAGGAAACCGGCAATAACCTGATCGACGGCAGAGGCGACGCCTACTGCGGCGTTCTGAACGCCAGCTACAACTTAAAGCTGCGCAACTTAAAGGCTTATATCCCGGAGTACCCGGTGGGCACGGCGGCCCAGTGCGCAGATATGATTGCGGAATTTGCTCCTATCGCAAGAACCGTGATCGCACTGCATAATCTGAAGATTATTTCCTTCGGTCCCCGCCCGCAGGATTTCCTGGCCTGCAACGCCCCCATCAAGCAGCTCTATAATCTGGGCGTTGAAATCGAGGAAAATTCCGAGCTGGATCTGTTTGAAGCCTTCCATAAGCACGACGGCGACGCGCGCATTGAGGCGGTGGCGGCGGATATGGCCGCAGAGCTGGGCGCCGGCAATAAGAAGCCGGAGATTTTAAAGAAACTGGCTCAGTATGAGCTCACCCTTCTGGATTGGGTGGAAGCGCACAAGGGAAGCCGCGACTTTGTGGCGATTGCCGGCAAGTGCTGGCCCGCGTTCCAGACACAGTTCGGCTTCGTTCCCTGCTACGTGAACAGCCGTCTGACCAAGATGGGCATTCCGGTTTCCTGCGAGGTGGATATTTACGGCGCGCTCAGCGAATACATCGGCACAGTGGTCAGCCAGGATGCGGTGACACTGCTGGATATCAACAATTCCGTGCCTGCGGATATGTACGACGAGGAAATCAAGGGCAAATACGGCCAGTATACCTTAAAGGACACCTTCATGGGATTCCATTGCGGCAACACGCCTTCCAGCAAGCTGGCGTTCTGCGAAATGAAGTTCCAGCGCATTATGGCAAGAACCCTGCCGGAGGAAGTGACCCAGGGCACGCTGGAGGGGGATATCGCACCCGGCGACATCACCTTCTTCCGTCTGCAGAGCACTTCGGATGCGAAGCTGCGCGCTTACATCGCCCAGGGCGAGGTGCTTCCTGTGGCAACCCGTTCCTTTGGCGGCATCGGCGTATTCGCCATTCCGGAAATGGGCCGTTTCTACAGACACGTGCTCATCGAGAAGAACTATCCTCACCATGGCGCGGTAGCGTTCGGGCACTATGGCAAGACGCTGTTCGAGGTGTTCAAATTCATCGGCGTGCCGCTTGAGGATCTGAACTTTAACCAGCCCAAGGGCATGCTCTATCCGACCGAGAATCCTTTTGCGTAAGGAGAAAGGCTGAAACAGCAGGCAAAACCGGGGGCTTCCCCTGCCCGGACGGGCAGGCAGAGGCCCCTTTGCCGCATTGGAAGAACCCCTGCTCTATACAAGACATCCGGAGGACAACAAAATGAGCAAATACCGTACCCGGGCCGCTGCGCTCGTGGCACAGATGACGTTAGAAGAAAAAGTGAGCCAGACGTTATACAACGCGCCCGCTATTGAACGGCTGGGGATTCCCGCGTACAACTGGTGGAACGAAGCGCTGCACGGCGTGGCGAGGGCCGGCACGGCCACTCTGTTTCCCCAGACCATCGGCATCGCCGCCGCTTTCGATGAGGATCTGGTGGGGAAAATGGCGGAGACCATCGCCACCGAGGCGAGGGCCAAATACAACGCGCAGAAAAAAGCCGGCGACCGGGATATTTACAAAGGACTGACCTTCTGGTCCCCCAACGTAAACATTTTCCGGGATCCCCGCTGGGGAAGGGGACAGGAAACCTACGGAGAGGATCCCTATCTGACTTCCCGCATGGGCGTGCGTTTTGTGGAAGGACTGCAGGGAGAGGATCCCGATTATCTGAAGGCGGCGGCCTGCGCAAAGCATTTTGCCGTACACTCCGGGCCGGAGGGCCTGCGCCATTCCTTTGATGCCGTGGTTTCCAAACAGGATTTGTATGAGACATATCTGCCCGCTTTTAAGGCCTGCGTACAGGAAGCCGGGGTGGAAGCCGTCATGGGCGCCTACAACCGGACCAACGGAGAGCCCTGCTGCGGGAGCCGGACACTGCTGCAGGATATTCTGCGAAAGGAATGGGGCTTTCAGGGGCATGTGGTCAGCGACTGCTGGGCGGTCCTGGATTTCCATGAGAACCATAAAGTGACAAAAACGCCGCTGGAGTCCGCCGCCATGGCGATGAACAATGGATGCGACTTAAACTGCGGCTGTATGTTCCCCAATCTGCGCGACGCGGTGCGCGGCGGCTACGTGGACGAGGCGCGGCTGGACGAGGCCGTGACGAATCTGATGGAGTGCCGGATGAAGCTGGGCCTGTTCGAGGAGGAAGGCAGCGTTCCCTTTGACGCCATCGGCTACGATCAGGTGGACACAAAGGAAAACCGCGAGCTGAACCTGGAGATTTCCAGAAAGAGCCTGGTGCTTTTGAAAAATGAAAATCACCTTCTCCCGCTGGACAAATCGAAAATCAAATCCATCGGCGTAATCGGGCCCAACGCGGATTCCCGCAGGGCGCTGGTGGGCAATTACGAGGGAACCGCATCCCGCTATATCACCGTGCTGGAAGGCATCGAGGACTATGTGGGAGAACAGGTGCGGGTCTATTATTCCGAGGGCTGCCATCTTTATAAGGATCGGACCAGCAATCTGGCCCAGGCGGACGACCGGATCTCCGAGGTCAAGGCGGTCTGCGAAGTCAGCGATGTGCTGGTGGTGGTGCTGGGGCTGGACAGCGGCATAGAAGGAGAACAGGGCGACGCGGGCAATGAGTTTGCCAGCGGCGACAAGAGGGATCTGCAGTTCCCCGGCCTGCAGCCGGAGGTGCTGCGCACGGCCTATGAAAGCGGGAAACCGGTCATTTTAGTTTCCATGACGGGATCGGCCATGGCGCTGGCCTGGGAAGCGGAACATATCCCGGCCATTATCCAGGCGTGGTATCCCGGTTCCCAGGGCGGAAGGGCAATAGCGGAACTGATTTTCGGCGCGTACAGTCCGGAAGGAAAGCTGCCGGTAACCTTCCCTTACAGTACGGAGGAACTGCCGGACTTTGAAGACTACTCCATGAAGGGGAGAACCTACCGCTATATGCAGCAGGATGCGCTCTATCCCTTCGGCTTCGGCCTGTCCTACACAGCCTTTACGCAGGGGGAGACGACGCTGGATACGCAGACCCTGGAGGAGGGCGGGACGGTTACCGTCTCCGTTACCGTAAAAAATACGGGCGCTATGGCCGGCGGCCAGACCGTGCAGGTTTATGTCAAGGCGCTGCGGGAAGGGACGCCCAACGCACAGCTGAAAGGGCTGAAGAAGATATTCTTACAGCCGGGCGAGGAGAAACAGGTGCGCATTGCGCTGCCCGAGTCCGCATTCGGGCTGTATAATGAAAACGGCGAATGGATGCTGGAGGCTGGCGAGTATGCGGTCTATGCGGGCATGCAGCAGCCGGATGCAAGGAGCGCGGCCCTGACGGGGCAGAGCCCGGTGTGCCGGAAGGTACGCTGTGAAAGGACGAGAAAGCTGTAACGAAACAAAGGGACGTGCGAGATAGGGCGTTTTTATGAAAAAAGGAAGGGATGTCCTTGGGATTGACAGGGCATCCTTTTTCTTTTTACGGGGCCGGACAGGGGACACCTGGGTACATCGGCCGCCGGAAGGCTCAGCCCCGTCTTTTTTGGGCCATTTCCAGAAAGGCCGAAAAAACCCTGCCGCCGTCTGCGGCATCCGGACGAAAAAAGCGTCCGCAGAGCCGTTCGGGATGCCATTGAAGGCCCCATATAGGGAGAAAGTCGTGCCGGATCCCTTCTGCCACGCCGTCTTGTGCCCATTGGACCACGACGATTTTTTTTGCTGCGAAAGCGTCGGATACGGGGCGGCAGCCAAATGCCGCCATCTGTAGAGGAGAACAGAAGAAACCCTGATGGTGCGCGCTGTTGACAAGAAAAGTACAGCCATAGAGCGTTTCCAGGAAGCTGCCGCAGGCCGCGCTGGTGCAGTGCAGACGATCTCCTCCGCTGCAGCGGTGGATCTGGGCGTCCGGAAGGTGTTGGCACAGACCACCGCCGAAATAGAGGTTGATCAGCTGCATTCCCTTACAGATTCCCAGCACGGGACGCCGCATACGGACAAAGGCGGACAGCAGGGCCAGCTGCTGCCGATCCAGCAGGGGATTGATATCTTGGCAGCAGGGATCCGCCGGGGGCCTTCCGGGCAGCAGAAGCGGGTCGATATCGCCTCCGCCGGGCAGAATCAGGGCGTCCCAGTCCGCGGCCCGGGCAGGGGAAAGGGAAATTTCGATCCCGACGCCGGGATCGGTCAGGCGCAGGGCCTGCACATAATTGCGGGTGAGGGCGGGAACGCCGGCAATTCCGATTTTCATGGGCAACTCCTCTCTGTTTATTTCAATATGCGTGCCAGATAAATTGGTGCCGGCTCCTTTTTTCGTTGAAAACAGGCCGCGGCTGTGGCATACTGAAAACAAAGGACAGCGGAAAAACCAACGCCGGAAGGGCGGCAGGAAAAGAAAAGGGGGGAAAGCCATGCAGGAGGAAAAGATTTTACAATTAAAGGAACTTGTGGATCACAGCGATAACATTGTTTTTTTCGGCGGCGCGGGCGTCTCCACGGAGAGCGGCATCCCGGATTTCAGGAGCACGGACGGGCTCTATCACCAGCAGTATGACTATCCGCCGGAAACCATTTTGAGCCATACCTTTTACCGGAGAAAGCCGGAGGAATTTTTCCGCTTTTACCGCAACAAAATGCTGGTGCTGGACGCAAAACCCAATGCCGCGCACAGGAAGCTGGCCCAGTGGGAGCAGGAAGGCAGGCTGAAAGCCGTGATCACACAGAATATTGACGGCCTGCACCAGGCGGCGGGCAGCAAAAAAGTTCTGGAGCTGCACGGCAGCGTTCTGCGCAACTACTGCGAGCGCTGTCACAGATTTTATGACGCCCGCTATATTCTGGAGAGCAAGGGCGTGCCGCACTGTGAATGCGGCGGCCCCATCAAGCCGGATGTGGTGCTCTACGAGGAAGGGCTGGACATGGGGATCATGCAGGAGGCGATATCCTTTATCAGCCAGGCGGACGTGCTCATCATCGGCGGTACGTCTCTGGTGGTCTATCCTGCTGCAGGTCTGATCGATTATTACCGGGGGCACAAGCTGGTGCTGGTGAATAAGACGCCGACGCCCAGGGACAACATGGCGGATCTGGTGGTGCCGGGCAGCATCGGAGAGATTTTTGCGGCGCTGTGACCGCGATTGCCGGGAGGTGGCGTATGGATATCCAGGTGGGAGACGTGGTAACCCTAAAGAAACAGCATCCCTGCGGCAGCCGGGAATGGGAAGTGCTGCGCGTCGGCGCGGACTTCCGCTTAAAGTGCGCAGGATGCGGTCATCAGATTATGATTGCCAGGAAGCTGGTGGAAAAAAATTTGAAGGATTTAAAAAGAAAAACTTGAAATACGGGATTTTTCATGCTATTATTTTAATCCGTGATATATATTCCTTGCTCCTTTCGCCAGAGAGGGGCCAGAGACCAAAAGGAGGTAGATTTGCATGAACAAGTACGAATTAGCCGTTGTTGTCAGTGCAAAAATCGAGGATGAAGAAAGAGCGGCAGTTGTTGACAAGTGCAAAGCCCTGATCGAAAGATTCGGCGGCACGGTCACCAACGTGGACGACTGGGGCAAGAAAAGACTTGCCTACGAAATCCAGAAGATGAGAGAAGGCTTCTATTACTTCATCCAGTTCGATGCGGAGCCCACCGCTCCCGCGGAGATTGAAAGCCGCGTTCGCATCATGGACAACGTGCTCAGATACTTAATCGTCAAAGCTGACGGAGAGTAAGAAGCGCACAGCGTGTCCGCTGTCCGACAGACGGGCACAGAAAGAGAGTTAGCATGAATAAAGTTATTCTTATGGGACGCCTGACACGGGATCCGGAGGTCCGGTATTCCCAGGGGGAAAACGCTACGGCGATTGCAAGATACACGCTGGCTGTGGATCGCAGATTCAACCGGAACGGAGATGAAAATTCCGCCGATTTCATCGGCTGTGTCGCCTTCGGCAGAAACGCCGAGTTCGCGGAAAAATATCTTCATAAGGGAACCAAGATCGCACTGACCGGCCGGATTCAGACCGGCAGCTACACCAACCGGGACGGAGTCAGAGTGTATACCACAGATGTGGTCGTAGAGGATCAGGAGTTCGCGGAGAGCAAAAACAGCGCAAACAATGCCGGATATAACAATGGGGGTTATCAAAACGGCGGTTTTGCGGAAGGCCCTTCGGGCCAGCAGCCCGCCGCTCCGGCAGATGGTTTCATGAATATTCCCGACGGGATTGACGAAGAACTACCCTTCAACTAAGCAACATTGCGAACATTAGTGAGCAATGTTGCGCTACTTCTCGAACGCGAAGCGTTTGAGAAGGTACCAAATAGCATTGCGAACATTGGTGAGCAATGTTGCGCTACTTCTCGAACGCGAAACGTTTGAGAAGGTTTTAAGATTTTAAACAGGAGGTAAACCACTATGGCATTCAATAAATCCGATAAACCGGAAGCACCCGCCAAGAGGAGAGGCGGCGTCCGCAGGAGAAAGAAAGTTTGTGTTTTCTGCGGCAAAGATAACGTGATCGACTATAAGGACACCAACAAGTTAAAGAGATATGTGTCCGAGAGAGGAAAGATTCTTCCCAGAAGGATTACCGGCAACTGCGCGAAGCACCAGAGGGCGCTGACCGTTGCCATCAAAAGAGCGCGTCATCTGGCGCTTATGCCTTATATCGCAGAATAAGTTAAGAA
>CANRGX010000055.1 GCA_947630215.1 uncultured Eisenbergiella sp.
GCAGAGGTAAACCCTACTCATGCAGGAGTAAATTCCACCAGAGGATTGGAGAGTGGAATTTAAAATTTCAATTTTGGGAAAATAAAGGACAGGACTTCTGGCCTTGCGGGTGAAAAAACGGTATGATATAATTATTCGCACGATGAGTATCTGAAATGGATATGCGGGTTTGCCATGCACAGGATGGTAAGATTTATATTTGAAAAAAGATGATGACACAGACATTGGTGACAGGTTCAAAAACACCAAACCGACAAAATGTCGGTTTAGAAATCGGTTTGGAGAAGAAATTCTTATTATGTCTGAAACAGGGCAGGGTATGAAACCCTTCATTGACGGCGATTCTTTCCCGTGTTAGAGTGAAAGCAAACAGGAAAGAATACAGGAGGGACGGAGGACAGGCTGGATGCAGAAAGCGGTGTTGGTGGGCGTCAATCTGAGAGAGGATCCGGATTTTGAACGCTCCATGGAGGAGTTGGAGAGTCTGGCACAGGCCTGCGACATGGAGATGGCGGCGCGGGTGGTGCAGAATCTTCCGGCCGTGAATAACGCGCTGTATATCGGAAGCGGAAAAGTGGAAGAAGTCAGGAATCTGGTTTCCATGACGGGAGCGGACTGCGTGGTGTTTGACAATTCCCTTTCGCCCATGCAGCAGCGCAATCTGCAGAAAGAACTGGAAGCGGTCGTGCTTGACCGGACCAATCTGATTCTGGAGATTTTTAACCGGCGGGCACGCACGAAGGAGGCGCGGCTGCAGGTGGAGAGCGCCAGTCTCCAGTATATGCTGCCCCGGCTGGTGGGAATGCGGCAGGCGCTTTCCCGTCAGGGCGGCGGCGCGGGCGCTGGCGGCGGTTACGGGGCCGGCGGCGGTCTGGCTAACCGCGGCGCAGGCGAGACGAAGCTGGAACTGGATCGCAGGCGTATTGAAAAGCGCATCAGCGAGCTGCGCCGGGATCTGGAACAGATTGAGCAGGACAGGCAGACCCAGCAGAAGAAACGCAGGGAGAGCAGCCTGCCGTCCGTGGCTCTGGTGGGATATACCAACGCGGGCAAGTCTACGCTGCTCAATCGGATATTGGATCGGTATATGGCGGAAGACGAGAAAAAAGTGCTGGAAAAAGATATGCTTTTTGCCACGCTGGATACGACTGTCCGCCGGATCAGTCCGGGAGATAACCGGGATTTTCTGCTGTCCGATACGGTGGGCTTTATTGATAAGCTGCCCCATACGCTTATCAAAGCCTTTCGAAGCACACTTTTGGAAGCCTGCAGCGCGGATCTGCTTCTGCACGTAGTGGATTTTTCGGATCCGCATTACAAGGAGCAGATGAAGGTCACCCAGGATACCCTGCGTCAGCTGGGAGCGGAGCAGATTCCCTGCCTTTTGGTGATGAACAAGGCGGATCTGGTCATGGAAGCAGAGCAGATTCCCAAAGTATCCGAGGATCGAATTTGTCTGTCGGCCAAACAGGGAATTGGCGTGGAGACGCTGGTATCCCTCATCCAGGAGAAGCTGTATGCCGGGATGGTGGACTGCATGATGAAAATTCCCTACGGGGATGGAACGGCAGTTTCCTATTTGAAAGAAAATGCGGTGGTACAGTCCATGGAATATGAAGCGGACGGCGTTTTGCTGCGGCTCAAGTGCCGCCAAAGCGACGCCGGGCGCTACAGACAGTACAGGATTTGAGGAGGTGCGTCATGAGACTGATGGAGTTTAAAATGGAGCGCCCGGGCCTTCTGGAGGAAGGGGATCATGTGACGGTGACGGAGGGTGTTCTGCCCAGCAACTATTATTATACCATCGATCCGTCCCTGGCCATGTCGGGCAACTTTCCGTTTAGGGAGCGCCTGCTGGCCCGGGAGGGCGAAGTGACGAAAATCGTACAAAATGAGCGCGGTTTCTACGTGACCGTGGCATTTGAAGAATAAAAATCCAAACAGGAGGAAAGCAAGATGTTGAAAAAAATTTCCACACAAAAGGCTCCGGCGGCGATAGGGCCCTATACGCAGGCAATTTGTGCCGGTCAATTCCTGTTCGCTTCGGGTCAGATTCCCCTCAACCCGGCAACCGGGGAAATAGAAGGAACAGGGATTGAGGAGCAGGCCAGACGGGTCATGGAGAATATCGGGGGACTGCTGGAGGCGGCGGGAACCGATTACGCCCATGTGGTAAAGACCACCTGTTTTTTGGCGGACATGGCGGATTTCGGTGCGTTTAACGGCGTCTATGAGAAATACTTTACCGGGAAACCGGCCCGGAGCTGTGTCGCGGTCAAGCAGCTGCCCAAAAATGTGTTGTGCGAGGTGGAAGTGATCGCGTATCTGGGCGATTGATGGGCGATTGACGGCCCGGCCGGACAATGCTCCGGTGTTTTTTGAGGACTGTTCTTAAAAAGAACGGAGGAATCGGTATGTTTTTCATTTTGGCAGGGGGCCTTCTGATCCTTCTCATTGCGGTGGTGATTGCGGTGGTGGCGTCTGTGACGGCCGCGGTCGCCGCGGAGACAGACGAGAGCGAGGATTGAGGGTATCGATGGAGATGGCGCAGTATCCGCCATCTCACTTAAAAAGCAGGGCACAGCAGGGCGCGCAGATGTCTGCGCGTACCGGAATGGATGCGTTTTGCCAGCTATTCTCCTATAAAACGCAAAAGAACACAAACAAACTGATATGATATGGTAACAGGGAAGAACCTTTTTGAGTAAAAAAGATAATATCTGGTTACTCTCAAGGACAGTGCGACAAACGTATCATGGGTATACAGACTTCTTTGAGAGAGGATATTTTCATGGCAGATCAGTTATTTGTGGAAATTGGTGAGAGAATACGGGCGCGCCGCCGCAAGATGGGCCTGACCCAGGAAAATGTGGCGGAGATTCTTGGCATATCCGTTACCTACTACGGAGAAATCGAGCGCGGCAACCGCAAAATATCGGTGGAGCGCGTTCTGATTCTGTGCAAGGCGCTGGAATTGGAACCCAATTATCTTTTGACGGGAGAGGAGCCGGTAGGCAGGGAACTGCTCTCTATTTTCAGTGACTGTCCGAAAGAAAAAGCGCCGGTATTGGACGAAATTGTCCAATGCCTGGGGCGTCTTTGCAGATAAAGACGCACGGCGAAAGGAAATACGAAGGAAAGCGGCTGGAAATTTATGGGCAGAGTATATGATTCGGGCGATAGCTACGTGGACATATACCTGCGCTATCGTGATCCGGTTTTTCGATATGTCAGACGGGTGACCCGCAATGAGGATTTGGCAGAGGATCTGACACAGGACGTTTTCTTCCTGGCCTATGAAAAGTGGGATTTGGTTGCGCTGCATCCGAATGTGCCGGGTTTTCTGATGCGATCCGCGAGCAACATGATGAAAAAGTGGTATCGCCAGCAGCGCCGGTTCGTGGTGGATGAGGAGGAATTGAATGCGTCCCTTTTACGGGAGGAGAGCGAGACGGAATGGGCAAGTCCCTATGATATGGTGGACTTTTACCGTTCTGTTGAAACCATTCTTTCCGGCGAAGAACTGCTGATCCTTCGTTATTATTATGAGTATGGTTATACCTCGGCTGAGATGGCGCAGATGCTGGGGGTCACGGTATCCTGTTTTAAGGTTCGCGTTGCCAGAATGCGGGACAAGATCCGGAAACATCTGCGGATAGTCTGGACGGTCGTTTATGTTGCCGGAAAATGGGAATGGGTAATTGTATGGCTGCTGGTTCGATAGAAAACATTCGGGAAGGAATGGCAAATGGCGGATAAGAGAACTTCCAAAGATGAAGAACTGATCAAAAACCTTCGCCGGAAACTGGACTGGTATACTTATGAGGCAACGGAAGAAGAATTTGACGAGAAGCAGGTGCAGGCAATCCTGGATCTGCTGGACGCGCTGGATCCGCTGCCGGACGCGAGGGTGATGCCGGACGGTTCTATCGTAGAGGGTGCGGCCGGGGACAATTCTTCCGTCTCCGACGGTACGCAGGAAGATACGGCAGCAGGGGTTTCTATCTATGATGCGCAGGCCGCCCTGCGGCGTTTTCAGAAGAAGTACAATATCAGCGATGCGGATCTGGCCGGAAAAACGGCGGCTTCCGTTTCCCATACCGATGTGGAATTTGGGAAGGAGCTGTCTTTTGGCGACAGCATGAAATATGGCTTTACGCCGGAGCCCGCATCCATTCCGGTTTCCGACAGCGGCTTTTCGGCCGAGACGGCGGGAAAGAACGGGAGGACAACGTCTTTTTTCTCCAGACGCCCCGGCAGGATTGCAGTGGCGGCGTGCCTGATGCTTCTCGCCATGGCCGCTGGGGTGGGGATTTTTAGTATCAATGGTAGTGCAGACAGACAGCATTCTTTTTTTGAAGTGGTTCGGGATGGAATCCACAGTCTTGGGATAACAGTTACCGGGAGTAGCAGGGAGAGTGAAACTGAATCTGTGCCGACTACAAAAGGGGAGCGAGTATATTATGATTCCTGGGAGGAGGTTCAGAAGGAATATGATGATATATTAATTCCTAAGAATCTGCCCAAGGGTTTAAAAATGCAAGCCTTATACCGTGAAGTGTATAATAGTGTAGATTTCTTTACTTGCGTGTATTCATCTGAAAATGAAAATACAGATCTAGTAATAAGATTAAATTATTATCATGATGATTATGGAAAAATTAACATTACAAATAATATGGGATGGGAGGAATTAGAGAGCGCCGAGCAAGAAAAAATGTTTTTTTATAGGAAAGATGGGGTTTTTAGAGTTGCTTTCATACATGAACGTGGTGTATATGATATCACATGGAATGATCTAAATACCCTAAAGAATATGGCAATTGATATGATAATGGAGTAAAAAAGTAAGGTCAAAAAAAAGACCTTACTTTTTTTGTAACTTAATGTGCTTGTAAAGGAATAAGAAAATGAAGGCATGATTTATTCCTTATAGGAACATTGGTTACAAAATGAAAAAAAGAATATCGTTATTTTTATCAATTGTTATGCTTATGGGTATGCTTTTGCCTGTTAATGCAAAGGAGGAAAGTGAAGGAAGTTTAGCGGGGTGTTCCATCAGTGTAGCAGGTGTATCTTCTGGCGTAGAAGTTGTGCTTTCCACAGATGCGACAAAACAAGCGGATGAAATTGGATGTAAAGATATCGTATTACAGGAAAAAGTGAACGGTGTATGGAGAGATATTAATCTTTCTGATTGTCATACGACGAATGACATACATTTTGGAGGAAGCGCCGTATATACAAGTGCTGTTAAGGGGCGCTCATATAGAGCTCATTGTACCCATTATGCAAAATGGGGAAGTAAGACAGAAACATTATATAATGAAACATCAAGTTTCGTTTACAATTAATGTCAATAGTTCACCCTAAATGCCTTCCTAAAATTCAATGAGAGGAGAATGTTCCGTAAGGAAAATCATCAGAGAGGCCAGCTATTGCTGGCCTTTCCTGATCCTAAAGATACTTTATGGCACATGGTATGGCGCCCTACATCAACCTGAATATTGTGGAAACAAATAGACGTAGAAAACGCATAACAGAATTTTGGACAAAAAGAAAAAGCAGATGACGGGAATCGAACCCGCCTCCTCAGCTTGGGAAGCTGATGTTCTACCAATGAACTACATCTGCATATCTGAGATTATAGCATAAAGTTTAGGAGTTGAAAAGGGGTATTTTGAAAAAATGTACCTGCCCAAACTGGCAGGAAAACCGTATGGGAAACTTTTTTTCACCGACCGGCCCTCTATGCTTTACTTTGTGACTTTAGTATGCTAAAATACCAAGAAGGACGAGAACTGTGTGAAGTTTGTTGGATCCGACAGATATAACGGCATCATGATAGGAAAGACACGAAAAATAGAATAAACATACAGTTTCATCTGACAAAAGGGGGTATGTGGAGATGAATAAGAAAATTAAAACATCGGCGGTGGATCATCTGTTTGATGCGGTATTGCAGTTGAAAACCCCGGAGGAGTGCTACGCTTTTTTCGAGGATTTGTGTACGGTGAATGAACTGCTTTCCCTTTCCCAGCGGTTCGAGGTGGCGTCCATGCTCAAGGAGGGCAAAACCTATCTGGATATCGCGGAGAAAACGGGCGCGTCCACAGCGACGATCAGCCGTGTCAACCGGTCGTTAAATTACGGAAACGACGGGTATGAACTGGTATTTGGCCGTATGGCGGAAAATGTGGGGACAGATCAAAAATAAGGCTGTCAGGAAACGCAGTCCCGGGCCCGGAGGGGGACAAGAATTTGGGGACGCTGTAAAATAGATTCCGGCATATGGAAAAAATGGAAACATATGAAAATTTTGTGAGGATAAAGGCAGGAATTGCAGAAATAAACGGAAATTTTTGCTTTACTTTTTTTGAATATTGTGTTATGTTTTATCTGTTACTGGCAACAACTATTTTTGGAGGTATCTAAATGAACAGAGGTACGGTAAAATGGTTTAACAACCAGAAGGGTTATGGATTCATCTCCGATGAAGCCGGACATGATGTATTCGTACATTACTCCGGGCTGAACATGGAGGGATTCAAGTCTCTGGAAGAAGGCGCTGCCGTAGAGTATGACGTCGTCCAGGGTGAAAAGGGCCCCCAGGCTGTTAACGTCACCAAATTATAAGATCGGGGGATCTTATAGCTAACTAATCATCAACCTATGTGCCTGTTCTTTAAAATAAGAAACTTGTTTCTCATGTTTAATGAATACGAACTAGCTAAGTGATTATGGAAAGCAGAAAAAACCGGCTGAAACAGCCGGTTTTTTTCTGTCTGGAACGATCTTTTGCCGTTCCGGGATTCCAAATAGCGGGAGCGCGTCTGTGACGGCCTATCCGTCCCGGCCGTCCGGATAACCGTTTTTCTGCAGATCGGTGGATTCGGACGCGGTGCTCTTTTTGTTTTTGTCGGGAACGGGCCGGCTGCTTTCCCACACGCCGTCGGGGATGGTATCGATCGGCGTATTTGTATCTGTCTTTTTCATGCTTTGATCCTCCGGTATTAGTATGCTGCGGCAGAGGAGAAGCTATGCGGCGGCAGGAACTTACTCCTGTTTTTTGCCGCAGCGCTTTTGTTCACCTCCTGTCTTCAGACGGCATATGATATACCAAATTTGCATCCGGGAGAATTGGATGAAAAAGCGATTGGTGATTTTTTCCCTGCTGGCGGCGCTGGCTGTCGGGCTGGTCGCCTGCGGAAAGACGACGGATACCAAGGCGGAAAACGGCGGGAAGGACGCTGTGAAAGTAACGTTAAACGAGGTGGCCCATTCCATTTTTTACGCGCCCATGTATGTGGCGATGGAAGAAGGGTATTTTGCGGACGAGGGCATT
This sequence comes from uncultured Eisenbergiella sp., assembly GCA_947630215.1. Taxonomy (GTDB): domain Bacteria; phylum Bacillota; class Clostridia; order Lachnospirales; family Lachnospiraceae; genus Gallintestinimicrobium. The sequence goes on from CANRGX010000055.1 coordinate 7,346, forward strand.
GATCTGGAACTGGTGACCGGGTTTGGCGCCGACAAGACCATGACCGCCGTGTTGTCGGGAGAGGCGGACATCGGCTTTATGGGATCGGAGTCCACAATTTATACCTATCTGGGAGATACGGACGATTATGTGGTCAATTTTGCACAGCTCACCCAGCGGGCCGGAAATTTCCTGGTTTCCAGAGAGCCCATTGAGAATTTTACCTGGGATATGCTCGTGGGGCAGGATGTGCTGGGCGGCCGCGCGGGCGGAATGCCGGAGCTGGTGTTTGAATATATTCTGAAGAAAAACGGCATCGATCCCAAGACGGAAGTACAGATCGATCAGAGCATTGATTTCGGTTCCACAGCGGCGGCTTTCTCGGGAGGACAGGGGACGTTTACCGTAGAATTTGAGCCGCATGCCACTTCTCTGGAACAAAAGGGCGACGGTTATGTGGTAGCTTCTCTGGGAGAGGAATCCGGCTATGTGCCCTATACCGCCTTTTCCGCGAAGAAAAGCTATATAGAAAAAAATCCCGATATCATTCAGGGGTTCACCAACGCCCTGCAAAAGGGAATGGAATATGTGGCGGCCCATAAGCCGGAGGAGATTGCCGCGGTGATACAGCCCCAGTTTGCGGAGACGGATCAGGAGACGCTGACTGCCATTGTGACCCGTTATTATGAGCAGGATACCTGGAAAGAGGATCTGATATTCCAGGAGGACGCTTTCCTTTTGCTGCAGGATATTCTGGAGGAGGGCGGGGAGCTTTCCGAAAGGGTGCCCTATGCCGATTTGGTGAATACGGATTTTGCAAAAAAAGCGCTGGAAGAATAAATATTTTACATTGTGCCGTCCTTGAAAATCTGGTAGAATTTTAGGGACGGCCGACGGGCGCGCCCCCTTGCGCGCCCGCCGGATAACAAAACGGATAGGACCCCGCAGCGCGGCGGCCCTGCAGGGAAAGAGGTACTATGGGCACTTATGATATGCTGAATAACAAACAGCGGGAGGCGGTTTTTAAAACAAACGGGCCTGTTTTGATTCTGGCGGGAGCAGGAAGCGGAAAAACGCGGGTACTGACGTATCGGATCTCCTATCTGATTGAGCAGGAAGGTGTGAATCCCTGGAACATTCTCGCCATCACTTTTACGAACAAGGCGGCGGGAGAAATGCGGGAGCGGGTAGACGATCTGGTCGGGCACGGCGCGGAGCAGATCTGGGTCTCCACCTTTCATTCTACCTGTGTACGGATTCTGCGCCGGTTTATTGATCGGATCGGATATGATACGAATTTTACCATTTACGATACGGACGACAGTAAAAATATCATCAAGGAAGTCTGCAAGAAGCTTTCCCTTGATACGAAGCAGTACAAGGAACGCAGTCTGATGGCGGCCATATCCTCCGCCAAGGATGAACTGATCTCCCCGCAGGAGTTTCTGCGTAACGCGGCGGGTGATTTCGTACAGGAGAAGATCGCGGAGGTCTATCAGGCGTACCAGAACGAACTCAAGCGCAACAACGCACTGGATTTCGATGACCTCATCGGGAAGACGGTGGAACTGTTCCGGAAAGTCCCGGAGGTGTTGGAACACTATCAGGAGCGGTTCCGTTATATCATGGTGGACGAGTATCAGGATACCAATACCGCGCAGTTTGAACTGATTCATCTGCTGGCGCAGAAGTACCGCAATCTCTGTGTGGTGGGGGACGACGATCAGTCCATTTATAAGTTCCGCGGGGCCAATATCAGTAATATTCTGGATTTTGAAAAGGTGTTTCCGGAGGCCTGTGTGATCAAACTGGAGCAGAATTACCGTTCCACCCAGAATATTCTGGACGCGGCCAACCAGGTGATCCGAAACAACAGGGAGCGCAAGGAAAAGGCGCTGTGGACGGATAAAGGGCAGGGCAGTAAGATCCATTTCCGGCAGTTTGACACGGCCCGCGAGGAGGCGGAGTATATTGCCGACGAGATCGCCCGAAAGAAACGGCGGCAGGAGGTACGGCTGAAAGACTGCGCCGTGCTTTACCGCACCAATGCCCAGGCCCGACTGTTGGAAGAATATTTTATCATGCAGGGGATTCCCTATGACGTGGTGGGCGGCGTGAACTTTTATGCCCGCAAAGAAATCAAGGATATGCTGGCCTATTTAAAGACCATCGACAACGGACAGGACGATCTGCAGGTGCGCCGTATCATCAATGTGCCCAAGCGGGGGATCGGCGCGGCCACCATAAACAAGGTGCAGGCATACGCGGACGAGCAGGAGATCAGTCTTTACGACGCCATGCGGTTTGCGGATCAGATACCGGGTCTGGGAAAGAGCGCGCAGAAGCTGGAGGGGTTTGTGACCCTGATTCAGTCCTTCCGCTCCAAGCTGGAATTTTACAGTCTGGAAAAGCTGATGAAAGAGCTCATTGAAATGACCGGATATGTAAAAGCGATGGAGGAGTCCGACGAGGAGGACGTTCCGGATCGGATTGCCAATATCGACGAGCTGATCAGTAAGATTGTGGCCTTTGAAGCGGAAAACGAGGAGGCGACGCTGCGATCCTTTCTGGCGGAGGTCGCGCTGGTGGCGGATATCGACAACGTGGATGGACAGGAGGACAAGGTGCTTTTGATGACGCTGCATTCCGCCAAGGGACTGGAGTTTTCCCATGTCTATCTGGCCGGACTGGAGGACGGCGTTTTCCCAAGCTATATGAGTATCGTGGATGAAGATCCCACGGCCATAGAGGAGGAACGGCGCCTGGCCTATGTGGGCATTACCAGGGCGAAGGATGAACTGACCGTGACCTGCGCCAGAAGCCGGATGAACCGGGGAGAAACCCAATATAACCCGGTGAGCCGTTTCGTGCGGGAGATTCCGGCGAACCTTTTGGATACGCGGGTGCCCGGGGAAAAGCGGTTTTCTTTCCGGGAATCGGATTCCTTTGAGGACAGCGAAAGCGATTACAGCGGCTTCTCCGGTTTTTCCGGCTTTTCCGGTTTCGGCACGGACGGCGGCAGAGGGAAAAAGGGCTTTGGCGTCCGGCCGGGGACAGAACGGCCGAAGGCGGTGAAAAAGGACAAGACCACCGCGCAGGATAAAAAGCCGTTTCTGGTGCGGGGACTGGACAGCTTAAACGGCGTGGGCGGCCTGCAGAAGGGTACGTCCGGCAAGGGACGTCTGGAATACGGAGCCGGGGATCGGGTGCGCCATGTGAAATTTGGGGACGGCACCGTGCTGGCGGTGGCAGAGGAGCCCCGGGACTATAAGGTCACCGTTGCGTTCGACGGATACGGGCAGAAGATTATGTACGCGGGCTTTGCGAAGCTGAAAAAAATATAAAAGTTTCTTTCTTTTCATAGTAAAATGTTCAAATCGGTGGTATGATAGATAAGTAAGGTATTTCTTTTGGATACTTAAATCGCGCTGAGAGGAAAGGAAGGGTTGAGAGATGACAAAAGTGGATGAACTGCTGGATGTTTTGAAGAAAAAAGAGGAAAAGAAAACCTGTCTGCTTCTGATTCTGGCGGTAATTGCGGCGATTGCGGCAATGGTCGGCATCGCGTATGCGGTATACCGGTATATGACCCCGGATTACCTGGACGATTTCGACGATGATTTTGAAGATGATTTTGAGGACGACGAACCGGAAGACGACGAACCGGAAGACGACGAACCGGAGGAAGACGACGGGGAAGAAGCTGCAGCCGGGTCCGGAGAGAAAGAGCCGGAGGAAGAAGCGGATGAATCCGCGTATGAGTCCTGAACAGAAAGAAAATTCTGAGCAATAAAAAGGAAAGGAGCGGGATGCACGAAAAGCGGCCGGAGGGTATCCGGCCGCCGGGTGGGTTCCGCTTTTTTGCTCTATAAAACTTTCCATGGACACGGATTGGAACAGGGCGAAAGGAGCGTTTGGGTGAAAAAGGGACAGATCAGAACGGGACGGGCAGCAGCCTTAAAATTTCCGAACCGGGCGGAGGTGTGGCTGGATCCTCTGGAGGAAGGACAGGAGGAAACGGAGAAAAAGCCGGAGATTTGCGTGGTCAAGGGCGCTTTACCGGGCCAGCGCGTCCTTTTGGCGGTCACGAAGGTGCGCAAGGGACGGGGAGAAGGGCGGCTGAAGGAAATTCTGGAGCGCTCCCCTCTGGAGACGGAGCTGGAAAACGGATGCCGCCATTTTGGGATCTGCGGCGGCTGCAGTTATATTTCCATGCCATATGAGGAAGAACTGAAACTAAAGGAACAGCAGGTGCGGGAACTGTTGGCGCCGGTGCTGGCAGGACAGGCCTCCCCCTGTGCCTGGGAGCCCATCAAACCGAGTCCGGTTATTTTCGGCTATCGCAATAAAATGGAATTTTCCTTTGGCGACGAGGTAAAGGACGGCCCGCTGGCGCTGGGAATGCACCGGAAGGGCAGCTTTTACGATGTGGTGACGGTAGACGGCTGCCGGATCGTGGACGAGGACTACCGCCGGATTCTGGCCGGGACGCTTGAGTATTTCCGAAAGCGGGACATTCCCTTCTTTCACCGATATACCCATCAGGGCTATCTGCGCCATCTTCTGGTGCGCAAGGCCGCCCATACCGGGGAAATTCTGGTGGCGCTGGTAACCACTACCCAGATGGCGTGCGACCTTTCCGGCTGGCGGGATATGCTGCTGTCCCTGCCGTTAGAAGGGCGGTTTGCCGGGATTCTCCATATGGAAAATGATTCTGTCGCCGACGCTGTCAAAAGCGACCGGACGAGGGTTTTGTACGGCAAGGAATTTTTCTATGAGGAGCTTTTGGGGCTGCGCTTTCAGATTTCCGCCTTTTCCTTTTTCCAGACGAATACATATGGGGCCCAGGTGCTCTATCAGACCGTCCGGGATTATGTGGGAAGTCTGCTGGATGAAGACGGCAGGCCAAACAGCGTGGTGTATGACCTTTACAGCGGAACGGGCACCATCGCCCAGCTCATGGCCCCTGTGGCGAAGAAGGTGATCGGCGTGGAGATCGTGGAGGAGGCCGTGGAAGCGGCGCGGGAGAACGCCCGCCTGAACGGTCTGGACAACTGCGAGTTTATCGCAGGCGACGTGCTCAAGGTGCTGGATGCTATTGCAGAGAAACCGGATTTCATTCTTTTGGATCCGCCCCGGGACGGCGTGCACCCCAAGGCGCTGCAGAAGATTATCGGGTACGGCGTGGAGCGCCTGGTCTATATTTCCTGCAAGCCTACAAGTCTGGCGCGGGATTTGGAGGTGTTTTTAGCAAATGGGTATGCGGCCGTGAAATGCGTACCGGTGGATCAGTTCCCGTGGACGGCGAATGTAGAGACGGTGTGCTTATTGTCCAAACTCAATGTCAAGCAACATATCGAGGTCGAATTGACGATGGACGAGATGGATTTGACCGCCGCCGAGAAGAAAGCCAGCTACGAGGAAATCAAGGCGTATGTGCTGGAGAAATTCGGGATTAAGGTCAGCCACCTTTATATCGCACAAGTGAAGCGGAAGTGCGGTATCATTGAGCGGGAGAACTACAACAAGCCGAAGTCGGAAGATTCCCGGCAGCCCAAATGCCCGCCGGAGAAAGAGGCGGCGATCCGGGCAGCGCTGGAGTATTTCAAAATGATATAAGTGTCGTTGCGTGACATGAGCAAACTCGGAACCTATACATTTACTAATGGCGAAATACGAATTACCGAAGGAGCAGGGATACAAATGAATCGAGACGAAATATTGAAAACCAATAAGCATTA
>CANRGX010000056.1 GCA_947630215.1 uncultured Eisenbergiella sp.
CCGTTTCTGTTCAAAAGACCGATCAGCCCCACGCATACTGCCAGTCCGGCACAGGCCGCCAGCGCGCCCTGCCAGAGAAGGAGCCGCGGTCTGCCGGAATTCTTTCTTCTTCCTTTTTTCCCTTTCCTGCGGCCGGTCGTTTTGGCCGGAACGCCCACTGCCTTTCCCGCTTTTGCCGCGGCCTCCACCAGCCCGTCGTCAATCTGCCCGATGGCATCCAGGAGTCTCTCACTTCTTTTCACAGCACGATCCCTTCCTTCTCAAGATGACTTTTCAGCCGGTTACGGATACGGAAAAGCTGGGATTTTACCTTGCTTTCACTGACGCCGAAACGCTCGGCTATTTCCTTCACCGAATCCACGTAAAAATAGCGGCGGATAAAAAAATTGCGGCTTTCTTCTTCCATATCATATAAAAACCGATCTATCGCCTTCGCGGTTTCCCTGCTCTCTATCTCCTCCTCCACGCTCCCGGGAGAGGGCAGGCACTCCTCCAGCTCCATCAGAAGCAGATCCATCTCTCCGCTGCCCCGTTTCCGGGCGTGATTCATCCGGTAACGGCTAATGGAAAGATTGCGGGTGATTTTTCCCAGAAAGGCGGCCAGAAAATCCGGCCGCTTAGGCGGCATCGTGTCCCATGCCCGCAGCCAGGTATCATTGACACATTCCTCGCTGTCCTCCCGGTTTTTCAAAATATGCAGGGAAATACTCCTGCAATAGCTTCCGTACTTCCGATCCGTTTCCAGGATCGCCTCCTCCCGGCGCGCCCAGTAAAGATCGATAATCCTGTTGTCTTCCATAAGGGTCCCTCCCTTTCTCTATTCTGACGCAGGGCTGTTTTCTCCGGTTTCACGGCACACGGATTTTTTTGCCGCATATCGTATAAAAAAAGGGATCGCCCGACCCCGTATTCTACATGGAGCAACATGATGCAGCCCATTCCTTCCTTTTGTGCACCCGAACCCTGGCCGCCCGTAAAAATTGAACGGCCCAACGAACGTTATGCCGAAGAAATCCTTTCCAACGTCGGCGCCTGCTGCTCGGAAATGTCCGCCGTGAGCCTTTATCTATACAATCATACCATCCTCACCCAATCTCAACCGGACTTTTCCCGTATCTTTCAGAAAATTGCCATTGTGGAAATGCACCATCTGGGCATATTCTCCCAGCTGGCCTTTCTGCTGGGCGCGGATCCGCGCCTGTGGACAGCGTGTGGGGGAAGGCCCTGTTACTGGTCTCCCTCCTGCAACAAATACCCGACGGACCTTCGCGCGCTTTTGCAGAACTCCCTCGACGGGGAACTGGATACCATCGCCAAGTACCGCTGTCAGGCCGGACAGATCTGCGACGCTTACGTGACGGATCTGCTGCAGCGGATTATACTGGACGAACAGGTACACGTCAGGATCTTTCGGCAGATGCTTATGCAGATCGCCCAGAACTGCTAAAAAGATCGAAAAACACAAAACGGGATCTGCCGCACAGCTTTTGCCCGCCGGCAAATCCCGTTCTCTTTGTCTTTTATCCTCAGTTCGGAACAGGCCCCGGACCCAGGCCGTAGGCAACAAGAAGGTAAATAAACCACGCAGCACACAGAAGAATCCCCAGTATCGCGACGGTGAGGATGATCCCGCTTCTTTTATGGCGCATCTGCCGGATAATCCCCAGCAAAAGCAGGGCGATACTGGCGGCCATCACCGCAATGAAAACCCAGACGAACAAAAACCCATACAGCCCCGCCTGATCGATGGCCAGCACAATAAAAACCAGAAGCATGACAAGCTCTACGGTGTGAAGCATAACGGCCGCTTCCTTCCTGCGCTCCTGCCGGGCCGTTTCCCGGGCCGTCTTCTTCTCAACCCGCTTCTGCTCTTTTTCCTCTTTCAGCTGCTGCTTTTGCCGCTCCTTTTCTTCCCTGCGTCCCAAAGCTCCTACGTCGTCCGCAGACGCCGGGGAATCCGGCTGTCCGCCCTCCGGCGTCAAATTTTCCGAACTCTCTGCCGCCGGAACTGCGCTGTCCTCTCCGGGGACAACGTCCGCTTCCGTTTTTTCTATGATTTCCTCGTCCATTTTCAACACTCCCCCGTTTCCTGTCCGGCTATCTTTTCCCTCGTCCGGCGCACCGCCTGCGCCTGCAGTCCCTCCAAAAAGGGAAACCCTTCCACATTTTTTGCCGCGTAAGTCTGCTGCAGTTCATATTCCAGCGGCAGCCAGGTACGGATATCGCTTTCGTTGTGCTGAATCACTGCTTCCAGCTTGTCCAGCGCCTTATAAATCCGGGCCTCTTTGCTCTCCTGGGCATCCATCTCCGCAAACAGCGCCGTCACTTCCCGGTACAGCGGCCCGGGCAGACCCCCAAGCAGATCGTCCACAGCCTCTTTCTCGGTTTCCTCATCCGCCCCGTTTTTGAGAAAGGTGGGAATATCGCCCGTCAGCGCCTCTCCGAGATCGTGCAGCAGGCACATCCGGATCACCTTATCGATATCCACCGGCCCCAGTTCGTCCTTCATCAGATAAGCCATCAGCGCCGTCCGCCAGCAATGTCCCGCCACCGTCTCCTGTACGCCGTCCGACGTGACACAGTGACGCGGTACGGATTTCAGCTTTTCCACCCGATCCAGAAACGCGACGAACTGCTCCGCCGTAAACTTTTCTGTCATCCGACCTCCCTGCCCTTCCCTGCACGATTCCTTTCTTCCACTATATTCTCACAAAAAGGGAGTGTCAACCTTTTCTTGCCTGTTTTCCCCCATCCGGAAGGCTGTCGGCTGCCGACAGCTCCTGCGCCGTTTCCAGACTTTTCTTCGCCGCCCATCTGGAAAAATTGAAATTCCGCAGTCCCATATCTTCCGTCCGCTCCCGGATTTTTTCGCAGTAACGTTCCCTCTCATAGGAAAACGCCTGGGAATTTGCCGCCTCTTTTTGCAGCAGAACGGGGGCGGCGTCCAGGGAAAGCCGGTACAGATAAGAATAATCGCTGTAATGGCCGCCCGTCTCTGTCTGCGCCATGACAGCGGCATGCCCCAGATCGTACCGGGCCACCCAGTAATCCGGGCGCAGCAGGGCAAAGCAGAGATAACAGACCGTCATCACCGCCGTACAGTACCCAAACAGCGGAAAACGGGGTTTATAAATGGATAGAATCACCCCTGCAAAGATCACCGCAATCACCAACAGCGCCCACAGTACAAACAGCCTTAAAAAGGTCAGATAATAATTCCGGATATAAAGGATCATCCGAAGCGCGCTGGAAGCGATCAGGATATACGTCATCAGGGAAATGGCCGTCAGAATCGCTTTTAAAACTCTGCTTTCCCGAAAGAACGTCAGACAGAGGAGCACCAGCGCCAGATTGATGAGACAGACGAACAAAAGCTGGAAAAATCCCTGTCTGGCGTAGGCGGCCCAGGTCAGGCCGTCCGGGAGCCGCATTTTCCCAAGGAAAAGGGCCGCGATCTGAACGATGCAGAACGCAAAATAAACCAGCGCCACCAGCAGCGTGGCGGTAATGGCCGCCACCGGCTCCCCTTTCTTTTTCCTTTTCCCGTCCTCGGGCATCCCTCCCGCCGTCAGCCCCTGCACGAAGCTGTAGCAGACCATATATACGAAAAAGGCCATCAGACAGATCCGCACCGGCGTGACAAGATCCAGATTCCGTACCATCCGCAGCAGCAGATCGGAAAAAACGGCATCGGCACTCAGCAGAAGCGCCATGACCACCAAAAGCAGCGGGCAGGCCGCCGCAAGGCCCAGAAAGGCGTAAAGCACCTTCCGGTTCAGAATGGTCCCGTCCCTGTGCTTAAAATAGGAGACCGCGTCCGTCAGCGGCGTATCCAGAAAGCGCAGCGTCTGCGCAAGACTGCGGCAGATTCCCTTCAGATAAGCGGGGAAATCCCAGTTCCCGGTCCGGTAAAAGCCCCGCAGCACCAGCGTAATCGTCAAAAGGAAAATGCCCGTCTTGGTCATCCACAACAGCTTTCTATCGTCCGTCAGACAGACGGTCAGCCCCAGCAGCAAAATACCGGCCGTATACCAGCCTGCCGTCAGCCTGTCTGCGCGCAGAAAGCCAACGTCTTCTCTCCCGGGAACCCTGCACTTTTTCATACAGTAGAAAAAATAGAGCAAGGTTCCTGCGACGAAAAAAGGGTACGTGATCCCCGACGCGTTCCGATAAAGGCAAAAGGTATAAAACAGGGCGTAAAGCGCACTGGCGACGCCGCAGACCCCGTAGGATGGCAGCGGCCCGGACCGTCTTCTTTTTCCCTCTCCTTCCCGGGTCGTCCCCGGCTGTTTCATATCCTCCCACTCCATGACCGCTTCCTGTTTTTGCTCATCCATGATCGTTTTCTCCCTTCTCATCCTCCACATACTGCAGAATGTCCCCCGGCTGGCAGTCCAGCGCCCTGCAGATCGCATCCAACGTGGAAAGCCGCACCGCTTTTGCCTTATTATTTTTTAAAATTGACAGATTGGCCAGCGTGATGTCCACCTCGCCCGCCAACTGACCCAGACTTTTTTTCCGTCTGGCCATCATGACGTCCAGATTGATGATGATTGCCATTTCTTTTCCCTCGCCTGCTTTCTCAAATCGTCAGATCATTTTCTTCTTTATAGCTGACTGCGGTGTCGAACACCCGGGCCAGCACTTTGGAAAACAGCCCCGCAATCAGAAAGACCAGAATCACGATGAAAACCGCCGGCGTGGGATAAAACAGCAGTCTTCCCGCCGTGACGAGCGCGATCAAAAAACTGCAGGTGCCCATTCGCCGCAGACTGATCACATTGGCGCGCACAAAACAGTTCTCCTCCAGCACCGAACGGAACATTTTTCTCAGCTCATAAATGATCGAAATGGCCAGCACGCCCGATACCGCGAACAGGATGGTCAGCTGGATCCAATACTCCTCAAAATACGGATGGCTCCTTCCATAAAAGCGGATGGAAAACGGCAGCGTGGCCGTGACCAGAATCCCTGCGTAAAACATGAAATCCAACAGATACTTGGTATAAACTGTCAGTCTGTCCTTCATCTTTCCCTCCATTTTCCCGGTTTTTCTTCATTTAAAAAGGCTACAGGCGGCCGGATCCGTCTGTAACCTTAAAATACCACTATCACAATCGAAAGTCAATATATTTTTATCGTTTTGCAATAAATTTTTATTGATTCACATTAGCCGTCCTGTTTTCCCAGCTTTGCCAGGCGCATGGTCACATATCGCTGGATATCCCGCTTTGCGGCTTCCTCCAGCCGGATAAACTGACAACCGTAACCGTAGCCTTTGTCCGGCAGCGTTTTGAGCCACACCACCGACGCCTCCAGACGACACCGCTCCGAAAAAAAGGTATGACTGAAAACAAAGGTATTCCGCTCCTCCATCCGCTGATCCGTGGTCAGGTAGACGCCGCCCGCGCTGATGTTTCGGACAACGCCCACAAACGGTCCGTAATCCAGGGAAACAGCGGCCACCTCCAGCTCCGTCCTGACGCGGGGATCCTTCTGTCTCTGCACGATCTTATCCACCTTCAGGATCCGGCACCGGGCCATCCAGGGCTCCACCATCTCTCCGTAATAGCGGTTTTCCTGGATCAAAAGCTCACAGCCGGCCCGGACGATTCCGGCGATGCTGTCAAAAAACTCCACCGACGCCCTTACCCGGGCATCCCGGAAGTTTGCAATCTCCTGAAAATAGAGGAAAATATACTCCCCTACCACGTTCACCCGGCCGCTGGCCGCAATCCGCCCATCCGGCATATAGACAAAACACCGGACACAATCCTTCAATATCATGCCTTCTTTTTTCCTCCTTTGTCCTGGCTCTGTTCCTCTTTCCAGTAAATCCGCCGCTGCCGTTCATCCAGTCCGTCCACGAATCGTTTATTATAATACAGGAAATCTTCCATATCGATCAGAACATGATACAGAATGGCTTTGCCCGAAAACTCTTTCCAGTTGCCCGGCACGGGAGAATCCGCCATGCCGGCGATGATGTGCTTCAGACGCGCTATCTGCTCCTCCGGGGAATTGACCTCCTTTATGTACTCTTTCATATAAAGGATATAATCCGCCGCAATCTTTGCCTGCTCCGGTATGTTCCGGAGCTTTTGCATTTCGTAGTGCAGATTGAGCAGCACGCTGCACTGCTGCAGACGCATTTCAAAATAATCGATATAGTACCCCGGGTGGGACGCAAACGTGTTGTTCTGATAGTCACAGGCGTCTACCACATACTGCCGGATCTGCCCTTCCAGCTCCTCCAGTTCGTTCCAGACATCTTCCGCGGCGTCCGGACGGGACAGGTAGGCCGCAATTTCCCCGAGAATCGCCTGCATCTGCCATTCCACACAGCGCATATGCCAGACCAGCTCTTTGCGGAAATTTCCGTTATCGTGGAACAGATTCAGGACAATCGCCACCGTAATCCCGATGACGACCAGCGCAATCTCGTTGCCAACCGTGCGCGCGCTAAAATCCAGATTCGCCAGAAAATGCGCCGCAATCACGGCGTTCACGGAAATGGTGGCGCCCCACCCCAGAAGCTCACAGACGACCACCAGCAGGAAAATAAAACAGCCGTAGGCCACCCATTGATTGGAAATATGCAGAAAGAAAAGCCAGGTCATGCCGATGGTAAACAGCATGGTCAGAACCCGGTAGACCGACAGTTTCACGGTCTCCCATTTGGTGGAAACAATCGTCAGAAGCGTAATGGTGCCCGCCGAAATATCGTGGTTAAGATGGAGGAAATGCGCCAGAAAAATGGCAAAGCTGCTGCCCAGCGCAATTTTGATCCCCCGCAGAAGAATTTTCTTGTACTTTCGATCCATGTTTGCCCCCGCCCCGGAAATACGCCTTTTTTTCATTCTACCTTGCCCGGGAGCTTTGCGCAAGAAAAACCGCGCAAAAAAACAACTCCCGATACAGACTTGCAAACCGCCTGCAATTTGTGTATAGTTCTGATTAAGGAAAGGACTCTGCAAACCATGGAAACATTTCTTAAACTAATCGAACAGTGCCGCTCAAAAAAGATATACATCCAAACCCACAATTTTCCCGATCCCGACGCCATCGCCTCCGCTTTCGGCTTACAGGCGCTGCTGGCCCATTTCGGAATCGACGCGCAGCTTTGCTACTATGGGAAAATTGACAAGCTCAGCACCCGGAGAATGACGGAGCTTTTGCACATTCATCTTTTTTCCTATGCCGAGCTGAAAGAACAGATGCGTCCCGAAGACTTTATCATCTGTGTGGACTCTCAGAAAAGCGGCGGAAATATCCTGGATATGATTGGAAAGGAGGTGGCCTGCATCGACCACCATCCTACCTATGCCGCGGCAGAATATCTCTATTCGGATATCCGGATGACGGGCAGCTGCGCCACGCTGATCGCGCAGTATTATCAAAATCTGAACGTGCCCATGACGGCTGAGGTGGCCACTGCCCTGCTCTATGGGCTGAAGATGGATACGGCCCAGTTTACGCGGGGCGTTACGCTGTTGGACATCGATATGTTCCGGTATTTGTTCCCCATGGCAATAGAACAGCAGCTAATCGAGCTGGAAAAAAACACGATGGAATTCAGCGATCTGAAGGCCTACGGTTCCGCCATCGAAAACATTCAGGTGTACGACAAAATCGGGATCGCCTCCATTCCCTTTGCCTGCCCGGACGCGCTGATTGCCCTGGTGGCGGATTTCATTCTCAATTTGGAGGAAGTGGAAATTGCCATCATCTATTCCTATCGCGAAAAAGAAATCAAATTTTCCGTGCGCTCCGAAATGCCTGACGTCCACGCCGGGGATCTAATCAACCGGGCCCTGCAGGGGCTGGGAAACGGCGGCGGCCACAGGGAAATGGCCGGCGGAACCATCGGTATGGAAAATCTGCCCCGGCTGGGCGCCTATCCGGACGACGCCATCCGGGAGCTGTTCTTTGCCGCCATGGAAGAAGGAAAATAAACGGCAGTCCGCCGTTTGTGGCCGGATCTTTTCCTATCTTTTTCCTGCCCGTCGAAACACACGATAAAGACAGGGCAGGAAAAGAAGCGCCAGAACCGTGTAAAGGACAAACAGGATCGGCAGCGTCCCGACCAAATGCCCGCCCGCACGGTACAGATAGAAATACTGCACGCCCAGGTGCAGCTGAAAAAGCTGATCCGGCAGAAGCGCCGTCAGCTTTGCCAGCCAATCCGCCTGCATATTGCCCAAAACAGAGGGCAGAAAAATCAGCAGAAAAGGGACGGTCACCGCTACCACGGCGGATCCGGTCCAGGCGGAAACCAGCATGGTCAGGAAAAGGAAAAACAAAGTTCCCACATAGCCGCCGGCCGACACCAACAGATAAAGCTGCCCGTAGGTTATATTATAAATGCTTTTCCAGCCCATTCCCACCTGGATCATGCAGGACGCGCCGTCACCTCCCAGCATACCCAGTACAAAGAGGGAATAGGCGCCCCAGTAGATCCAGTATGCGCCGGTTACAAAAAGGATGCCCGCGCCGATTTTGGCCTTTATCGCCTTCCCCCTTCCGTGACAGGCGGAGAAAAAGACCGCATCCGCTCTGTTGGAAAATTCTCCCGCAAATAATCCGGCGGCCGCAAAGCTCAGCGTCAAAACCAAAAACATCTGCGCCATGACGGCATATTCCAGCAAACTCTCCCATCCCTGCTTCCAGGTAAAATAAAGCGGTGTCTCCATCTCCTGATACCGCGCTATAAAAAACGCCTTTTCCTCCTGGCTGTACTGATCCTTTGCCTCCGTATCCAGCCAGGTTTTGAGCGTTTTCAGCCGGTTCGGGTAGAAATCCGCCGCATCGGCGGGCGTAAGGGAATTGATCCGGTAATAGTCATAGGATCGAAATTCGCAAAAGGAACGGGTAATCACGTCCCGGAGCGCCCGGTAATCCATCGTCCATCCGTAGGCAATGTTGTTCTGGGTCACATCGTCCGATTGATACTCCGGTGTGGCAATGATACGGGCGTTCTTTTCGATGACTGCGGCCACGGTATCCTCCGTCAGCGGGCCCGCCCACGTCAGCTGCGCCTTCCGCAGCTTTTGCGCCGCAGAAAAGCCGCGTTCGTCTTCTCCCTGCTCATTCGTATACCGGACGTTAATGTCGGTGACGGCACAGTAACAGCTGACGCCCAAAAAGATAATCAAAAACAGCAGCGCGATCCGGTTGCCTGTCCCAGAAAAAATTTTCTTCAGCTCATAATACAGCAGCATCTTCCTTCTCCGCCTTCTCTCCAAAATAGTACAAAAACACGTCCTCCAGCGTCAGAACCTCCTCCACCGCGTCCTCCGCCGGCTTCTGATCCGACAAAATCCGCAGTTCGCATCCACCGGCGTTTGTTTTGAAATTTGCCACCTGGTACCGGTTTCGTAAAGCGTCCGTTTTTTCCCCCGGGACAAGACAGCGCCACGCCTTTATGGGCGCTTCCTTCAGAATCTCCTCCATGCTTCCTCTGTGCCGGATCTGCCCGTCCTTCATCAGGAAAAATCCTTTCGCAATATAGGCCACATCCGAAACGATATGCGTGGACAAAAGCACAATCCGATCCCGGGACAACTCACCAATCAGGTTGCGGAACCGGATCCGTTCATTGGGATCCAGCCCCGCCGTGGGCTCATCCAGTATCAGCAGTTTGGGATCGTTGAGCACCGCCTGGGCAATGCCCGCCCGGCGTTTCATTCCCCCGGAGAATTTTTTCATCTTCTTCTGCCGCACCTGGTACAGCCCCACCCTGTGCAGCATTTCCTCCGTCCGCGCCCTTGCCACCGCCGGCCGCAGGCCCTTGAGCGACGCCACATACATCAGATAATCCTGCACGCTGAAATCCGGATAAAATCCGAAATCCTGCGGCAGATAGCCCAGCAGCTTCCGGTAGCGCATATCCATTTCAAAAATATCCTCCCCGTCCCACAGGATCTGTCCTGCAGTAGGCCTGGTGAGCGTACACAGCATTCGCATCAGCGTTGTCTTCCCCGCTCCGTTGACGCCCAGCAGTCCATACACCCCGCTGTCCAGCACAGCGGACACGCTGTGCACAGCGGTCAGATCAGAAAACCGCTTTGTCACCTGCTCCAACCTAAGTTCCATACTCCCTCCTTTATGCCATCACTTCCCGCGCCGTCAGCGCCCTCTGCACCGCATACCATAAATACCCGCAGCACAGAAGAAACACCATTGCCCACACGGGCGTGCCTACCTTCTCCTGCCAATCCAGATACAGCGTCGTCATGTACCATACCGCGGACCAAAGCAGACACAACAGAATTGCAATCGGTTCCGATGAAATCCGACGGCTGGTCAAAACCCGGAAACAGATACACCCCGTCACCGTCAGCGGCAGGAAAAAATGTACCAGCAGCCCTCCGGGATCCATATGGGCCCCCCACACCGCGACGGCGCCAAACAATGCCAGCAGGATAATATCCGCCAGACCGAAGGCCAAAATCCGGGCGGCGTATATCTGTCGCAGGGAATAGTAGGCCGCCCCCTCAATTTCCACAGCGGCAGACGCCTTATTCTTAAAAAGCTCCGGAATCAGTAGGATGACAAAATCCGTGCCCAGCACGCCCAGCAGATGCGGCGCGTACCGGCCGTCCCCCGCAGAAAGGAGCGCGCCGCCCAAAAACAACAGAAGAAAAAACTGCGCAGCCCACCAGCGCTTTTGAACATACGAAATCTGCCAAAGAAAAAACTCGGTGCGGGACAGCGTCCTGTGCGTCTCCCCTTCTAAAAAGCGCCTTCGGGAGATTTCCACCGCCTGCGCTATCCGTTCCTCCCGCGGCACCAAAAACAGCTCCCGCATATCGGTGTCCCTTTTTTCTTTTCTTCTCATTTTCTTTTCTATCCCCTTCCTTTCAAGCGTTCCGCCAACAGGTTCTTTGCCTGGCGGAGCCGATATTTTACCAACGGCAGACCGATTTGAAGGACTTTTGCGATTTCCCTCTGCTTCAGTCCGTGAAAATAATACAGGATCACAACCTGCTGCAGCGGCATTGGTAAATCCAAAACCGCTTTTCTGATCTCCAGACGACAGGCCGCCTTTTCTGCGGCGTCCGCCGGATCCGCGGCCGTTGATCCGTCAAAAACGCCCTCCTCCGGGGGCAGGGGAATCTCTTTTTCTTTTTTCTGATAATCCCGGCAGAGATTCCCGGCGATGGTATACAGATAGGCCTTCGCCTTCCCTCTGTGACAATACCGATCCAGAGAAAGGAAAAACCGCTCGAAGGTTTCCTGGGTCAGATCCTC
>CANRGX010000057.1 GCA_947630215.1 uncultured Eisenbergiella sp.
AGTATTGATTGCACTAAAAAAGAGAACTCATAAAGAAAACAGAAAAAGTGCCAACGAGTACTTGACACAAACTTTTTTGAAATATGGCTTGACTTTTCAGGACGTTTTTTGTATACTAATCAAGCAGCCGCGGATTGGCGGCGCGATACGGGGTCTTAGCTCAGCTGGGAGAGCATCTGCCTTACAAGCAGAGGGTCACAGGTTCGAGCCCTGTAGGCCCCATATCAGGTATGGCGAGATAGCTCAGCTGGCTAGAGCACGCGGTTCATACCCGCGGTGTCGAGGGTTCAAGTCCCCCTCTCGCTACGATTGACGGGGAAGCCTGTATAGACAGCGCTTCCCTTTTTCGTCTACGATTTATCTCTAAGGGACTGTTTTTTCACAGGCGGGGAGAAGGCCGGAAAGGGAAAACGATATGAGAATCGGAACGGGTTATGACGTACACCGGCTCGTGGAGGGCAGGAAGCTCATTCTGGGCGGTGTGGAGATTCCCTATGAAAAGGGGCTGCTGGGGCATTCGGACGCGGATGTGCTGCTGCACGCTGTCATGGACGCGCTGCTGGGCGCGGCGGCGCTGGGGGATATCGGGAAGCATTTTCCCGATACGGACAGCGCCTATGAAGGAATCTGTTCCCTGGTGCTTTTGGAATGCGTGGGACAGATGCTGGAGGAGGGCTGTTTTCTGATTGAAAACATTGACGCCACGATCATTGCCCAGGCGCCGAAGCTGCGTCCGTATATAGACGTCATGCGGCAGAATATTGCAAAAGCGCTGCACCTGGAACTTTCCCAGGTCAATGTCAAGGCCACCACGGAGGAGGGACTGGGCTTTACCGGCAGTAAGGAGGGCATTTCGGCCCAGGCGGTCTGCCTGCTGACCTGTCCCATGGATCTGTCCGGCACAGATGTGCTGCGGCCGGACTGTGCCGCCTGCGGCGGATGCCGGAAGGCATGAGCAGGGTGCGGCTGCGGCTTCTGGAAGGGGAAGCCTGTCTGGAAGCCAGGACGCTGTGGCAGGAGGTCTTTTCGGAGGACAGCGAAGCGTTCACGGAATACTATTTTGCCCGAAAGGCACGGGAGAACCGGGGACTGGTGCTGGAGGGCCCGGAGGGGATCCGGGCCATGCTGTATCTGACGCCGGAACGGATGCGGGTGATGGGAGAACCCCTTGCCAGCGCCTATCTTGTGGGCGTGGCGACCCGGGAGCGCTTCCGGCACAGGGGATATATGGCGCGGCTCTTGCAGGAAGCGGCGAAGATGCTTTGGCAGGAGAAGATGCCCTTTGTTTTTCTCCTGCCTGCATCCCCCGCGATTTATACGCCCTTTGGATTTACGTATATTTCTGACAGGCCGGTATGGGACGCAACTCTTCTGAAAAAGGAAAAACTGACCCGGATGGGAGAGCGGGACGCCGACAGGCTGGCGGCGTTTGCCGGAGCGTTTCTGGAAGCGCACAAGGGCGTTTACGTGATACACGACGAAGCATATTATATACGGCAGGCAGCGGAGCTTGCGGCCCAGAACGGCTGTATTTACGGCCTGGAAAAGGACGGGGTGCTGCAGGGGATCTGTATGTATACCTGTGAGGATCATGTACCGGAGATCTTAGAGGTGCTGGCCCTGCCGGAGACGGAAGCAGAGTTTTTCCCCAGAAAAAGGGAAACGCAGCCGGCCATTATGGCGCGTCTGGTCTGCGCGCAGGCGTTTTTATCGCTGCTTCGCAGCCGGGAAGAACAAAAAGTTGCGATTGCCCTGTCCGATCCCATGCTGCCGGAAAATAACGGCGTCTATCTTTGTCATATGGGGCCGGAGAAAACGGAGGTGACCCGCCTGGAAGGGCGGGAAATCAACCCCCGAGTCCCCTTGCTGTCGGTGGACGTCCCTTCTCTGACCGCGGCAGCGTTTGGGTATGGTTCGGCTGCGGATCGGATCGGCCTGGGGGCGACGCCTCTTTCTCCGGTCTGGATCCAGGAAATCGTTTAAACGGCGTGTCCGGCCCGGTGAAAATCCTGCAAACCGGTTGACAAACCCGGTTTTTTTCTCTATTCTTTATGCTGGAATCGCACACATATGGGGGTATTGTTATGGGTTTAATCCGGTATATCCGGGAGGAGGTACGGGTCATCCGCGAGCGGGATCCGGCGATTCATTCCGCGTGGGAGGTTTTCCTGTATCCCAGCTTCCGAGTGATGATGCACTATCATATTGCGCATAAGCTCTACCTGTCCGGCCATTATTTCTGGGCGCGGTACGTGTCCCAGAGGGGCGCGCGCAAAACGGGGATCGAGATTCATCCCGGCGCCAGGATCGGCAGCGGGTTTTTCATCGATCACGGAAACGGCGTCATCATCGGGGAGACGTCCGTGATCGGAAACAACGTGACGCTCTATCAGGGCGTGACGCTGGGCGGGACGGGAAAGGAACAGGGCAAGCGGCACCCGACCATCGGGGACAACGTGATGATCAGTGCCGGAGCGAAGGTACTGGGTTCTTTTACCGTGGGAGAAAATTCCAAGATCGGTGCGGGGAGCGTGGTGCTTTCGGCGGTGCCGCCCAATTCTACCGTGGTGGGCGTGCCGGGGCGCGTGGTGCGCCGGGGGAATCTGCCCCTTCCCCGGGAGACGATGGATCAGAATCTGCCCGATCCGGTGAAGGAGGATATTTCCAATCTGCAGATGGCAAATACCGAGCTGATTAACCGGGTGCTGGAACTGGAAGAACAGGTGCGCCGTCTGCAGAAAGCAGGAGAAGCCGCAGGTGCGGCGGATGGGAGACAGAATGAAAATTTATAATACCCTGACGAAGAAAAAAGAGGAGTTTGTTCCGATTGAACCCGGGAAGGTGCGGATGTATGTCTGCGGCCCCACGGTTTATAATCTGATCCATATCGGCAACGCGCGGCCGATGATCGTGTTCGACACCGTCCGCCGCTATATGGAGCATAAGGGATATGTGGTGAACTATGTCAGCAATTTTACGGACGTGGATGACAAGATCATCAAAAAGGCGGCGGAGGAAGGCGTAAAAGCCAGCGAGATCTCGGAACGTTATATTGCGGAATGCAAAAAGGATATGCAGGCTTTAAACGTTCGTCCCGCCACGACCCATCCGCT
Organism: uncultured Eisenbergiella sp.; assembly: GCA_947630215.1. Classification (GTDB taxonomy): domain Bacteria; phylum Bacillota; class Clostridia; order Lachnospirales; family Lachnospiraceae; genus Gallintestinimicrobium. The sequence continues at coordinate 3,114 of CANRGX010000057.1, forward strand.
GGCCACCCGGGAGATTGCCGGCATGGAGGAAATGATCGGGACGCTGATTGAAAAGGGCCATGCCTATGTGGCGGCGGACGGAACGGTCTACTTCAGGGTGAACAGCTTCCCCGAATACGGCAAGCTGTCCCATAAGAATCTGGACGAACTGGAAGGCGGCAAGCGTTCCCTGCTGGTATCCGGCATGGATCAGAAGGAGGATCCGCTGGACTTCGTGCTCTGGAAACCCAAAAAGGAAGGGGAGCCCTTCTGGGAATCTCCCTGGTGCGACGGGCGGCCCGGCTGGCACATCGAATGCTCGGTGATGAGCAAGCGGTATCTGGGCGATGAGATCGACATCCACGCCGGCGGCGAGGATCTGATTTTCCCGCATCACGAAAACGAGATTGCACAGTCCGAGGCGGCCAACGGAAAGACCTTCGCGCGTTACTGGATGCATAACGCCTTTTTGAATATCGACAACCGGAAGATGAGCAAATCCGCGGGCAACTTTTTTACGGTGCGGGATATTCTGCAAAAATACGATCCCATGGTGCTGCGGTTCTTCATGCTTTCGGCCCATTACAGGAGCCCGCTGAACTTCAGTGCGGAGCTGATGGAGGCGGCCGCAAACGGTCTGGATCGGATCCGCACCGCGGTTTCCAACCTGCATTTTATGATTCAGAATGCAAAAGAAAATGAATTAAATGATGCAGAAAAAGCGCTGCTGGATCAGGCAAAGGAGTTTTCAGAGAAGTTTGACGCCGCCATGGAGGACGATTTCAACACGGCGGATGCGATTTCCGCTGTTTTTGAACTGGTGAAATTCGTCAATACCAACGCGAGCGCGGAGCGCAGCCGGGCATTTCTGCAGGCGCTGCTGGAGGAAATTCTGGCGCTTTCGGATATCTGCGGCCTGATCGTGGAGAAAGAGGAAGCGCTGCTGGATACCGATATTGAGAATCTGATTGCGGAGAGACAGGCGGCGCGCAAGGAGAAGAATTTTGCGCGGGCCGATGAAATCCGCAGGGAGCTGCTGGAGAAGGGGATCCTGCTGGAGGATACCCGCGAGGGCGTGAAATGGAAACGGGTATGAGCCTGCCGGAAGAAATCCGGCGGCGCTTTGGCTGTGACAGTCCGGACGTGCGGATGTATTCGCCGCTGGCGCTGGCCTTTGTGGGCGACTGCGTCTATGATCTGCTGATCCGTACCCTCGCCGTGGAGCGCGCGAATGTGTCTCCCAACACGCTCCACAAAAGGAAAAGCCAGGTGGTGTGCGCCGTGTCGCAGGCGGCCTGTGCAGACGCGCTGCTTGCGGAACTGACGCCGGAAGAACTGGCCATATATAAAAGGGGGCGCAATGCTCACTCCCATTCGACGGCAAAAAACGCCCCGGTGACGGATTACCGCAAGGCCACGGGGCTGGAAGCGCTGTACGGGTTTTTATATCTGACGGATCGGATGGATCGGATTTTGGAGCTGGTGCAAAAAAGCCTGGAACTGACGGATCTGCGGATTTGAAAGGATTTTTATGCGATACGAGGAGTTTACTATCGAAGGGCGCAACGCCGTCATTGAAGCGTACCGCGCCGGCCGGCCCATAGACAGGCTTTTTTTGCTGGACGGCTGTCAGGACGGCCCCGTTTTGACCATCCGGAAGGAAGCGAAGAAAAAGGGGACGCCGATCAAGTTTGTGACGCGGGAGCGTCTGGATCAGATGTCCGAAACCGGCAGGCATCAGGGCGTCATCGCGTATGCCGCCGCCTACGAATACGCCGGGGTGGAGGAGATGCTGGAGGCGGCCAGGCAAAAAGGGGAGCCGCCCTTTTTATTTTTGCTGGACAATATTGAGGATCCGCACAACCTGGGAGCCATCATCAGAACCGCCCACCTGGCGGGGGCCCACGGTGTGATCATTCCGAAAAACAGGGCCGTCGGGCTGACCGCGTCTGCGGCCAAGGCTTCGGCGGGCGCGCTGAACTATATCCCGGTGGCCCGGGTGACCAATCTTTCCAAAACCATAGAGGAACTGAAAAAAGAGGGCATCTGGTTTGTGTGCGCGGATATGGACGGCACCCGGATGTATGATCTGGATCTGAAAGGCCCCATCGGCCTGGTGATCGGCAGCGAGGGAGAAGGCGTGGGGCGCCTGGTGCGGGAGGCCTGCGATATGACGGCTTCCATTCCGATGAAGGGCCGGATCAATTCTCTCAATGCTTCTGTGGCGGCGGGCGTGCTGGCCTACGAGATCGTGCGCCAGCGGCTGAATGGCGCAGACGCGCCGGCGGCAAACTGACATACCGGACGTCTGCCAGAGAAGGAAAAAGGAGCGACGGGGCAAAATGAAGAAAAAACAGAGATGGATACGCGGCCTTCTGCTTTTGTGGATGATTCTGACGCTGGGATTACTGGCGGCATGCGCTCCGGAAGCGGCGGCTATTTTGGAAGAAACCGTTCCGGCAACGGAAAGCGTAAAAACCCAGGAGACGGAAACGCTGGAGACGGAAACGCTGGAGACAGAAACGGCTGCCGCCGTCGTAGAGGACGGCACGTATTCCGGCAAGGAGGAGGTGGCGCTTTACCTTCATCTATACGGACACCTGCCGGACAATTACCTCACCAAAAAAGAGGCGCAGGCCCTGGGCTGGGAGCCCTCCAAAAAGAATCTGTGGGAGGTGGCGCCCGGCATGAGTATCGGCGGAGACCGCTTCGGCAACTATGAAGGACTTCTGCCGGAGGCAAAGGGACGGCAGTATTATGAGTGCGATATTGATTATGACGGCGGCGGCCGCAACGCCAAACGGATTATTTTTTCCAACGACGGCCTGATTTTTTATACCGAGGATCATTATGGATCCTTTGAACCGTTATGGGAACAGGAAGGGGATGGAGGGGGACATGTTTGAACTGGATCTGTCCCGGTTTGCGTCAAGACGGGAGCTGCATGAATATCTGAAGGAGACGTGGGAGCTGCCGGAGTATTACGGCGCTACCCTGGACGCGCTTTACGATGTACTGACAGAGCGGGCGCAACCTTTGCGGATCCGGATATCCGGCCTTTCCGATATGGATGAAAGACTGGATGGGTACGGGACCCGGCTGCTGCGCACGCTTTTGGATGTACAGAAAGTGATTGAGGGGATGCTGGTAGAGGCAGGAGAGTAATGGAACCCCCAAAGCGGATCAGTTACACCGTTTGCATGGTTCCTTTCCCTGATCCAGCGCTTCCTGCAGCGTGATCTGGACAGCGCCCTCCATACCGCTGCAGTCCGATTTGGTGTGATATTTTTTCCCGGAACCGGAAACCCACACCATCGTTTCCGCGGCAGCGTCCCCGGCAGTATTGACAGCGGTGCCCGCAGCGGTACCGGCGGCTGTGTCTGAGGCTCCGGTATCCTGCTGTGTGATGGAAGATACCGCCTTGAGAACGGGATTGTCAGAGTTTCCCTTGTCCAGGGCGCTTTTGACCGCGACGATCACACAAACGACGGCGATGACCGCGATGACAATGCCCAGCCATTTGTTGAAAACCGATTTCGCCGACGGCTTTTTTTCCTTTCCCTTTTTCCCGCCGCCGGAGGTGGTGGAGTAGGAAAGTCCTGTGCCGGGCAGGCCGACGCTGGCGGTGCGCTTGCCGGAGGTGTTGACGGTATAGTGCAGTCCCTTTGTGCCGACGGTGACGCCGGCGCTCTTTTTGTTCAGGTTTATCTTGACGCCGGGCAGGATGTTAAAGCTTTTGCGGAATCTCAATCCCATGGCTGTTTCCTTTCTTTTTCGCAGAAGATGTGTGTGATACGGCCTTTTCCAATATTATAGCAAATCCGGCTTCTTTGTCAAGAATCCGGCTTTTGCCGCTGCCCGGGCATAAAACAAAACAAGGGACGCCGCATATGGGGCGTCCCTGTAAAATGGCAGAAAAATTATTTGTTGAGAAATTCCAGGATTTCCTCCGGGGTTTTGCCGGAAACCTCTATCGCCTTCAACAGTTTGGTCTTGTTTTCCTTCAATGTCTTTTTCGCAGCCAGCGCGGCTTCCTTCTGCGCTTTTTTCGCCAGCGCCTTCTCGGTTTTGATCTGTTCCTTATAGGCGGCCTTAAGTTCTACTTTCGCGGCCTTTAACTCTGCGTCCAGCTTCAGAACCTTCTCATTGATCTTAGCGGCCTTGCCGGTATATACGATTTCTTTCTTGGGTCCTCTGGGCATTCCAAAATCCTCCTTCGTTTGTTTACGTTTTTCATCCGGATATCACAGCAAATGAAATATCCTCTGTATTTAGAGTAACACTTAGACGGGAATTTGTAAACCCATATTTGGCAGTAATCTGTCCCGGTTTTCTCTGGAAAAGGGCTGGATATTCCTGCAAAGGATGTGAATAATATCTTAATATGGAAGAAAAACCTTTATTCTTGATCGGGTTTTTGCTATAATAAAGATAATGTCCAAAAATGGGGAGGTATCTTCTTTTTTGCCGCCCGTTTACTCAGACGGACAAGGAGGCGCATTTGCATGGATTACAGCAAAGAAAGCGTAAGAGAAAAACAAAGACAGCTCCAGTCATCCTCCGTGCGCTGGGGTCGTAAATTCCTTTTGGCCATCGCCAAAGCGCTGCTTATGTGTGTGCTGGCCCTTGGAATTATCGGCATAAGCGGCGCCCTGGGCGTTTTTAAGGGTATTATAGATTCCGCACCCACCATCAATCTGGAGGACGCGACACCCAGCCGTTTTTCTTCCTTTATCTATGATTCGGAAGGCAATCAGATCGCAAAGCTGGTGGCGGAGGATTCCAACCGGGTCCCCGTGACCATGGATCAGATCCCGCAGGATCTGGCGGACGCTTTTATCGCCGTGGAGGACGCTCGTTTTTATGAGCATAACGGAATCGATATTCAGGGCCTCATGCGTGCCGCCTATGTGGCCGTTTCCAGCGGCTTTCAGCGGAAGGAGGGCGCCAGCACCATCACCCAGCAGCTCATCAAGAATACGGTTCTGACCACCTGGACGCAGGAAAAGACTCTGCCGGAGCAGGCGAAGCGGAAAGTGCAGGAGCAGTATCTGGCGATCCAGCTGGAGAAAAATACGCAGGACAAGTCCAAAATCCTGGAACAGTATATGAATACCATCAACCTGGGGCAGAGTACGCTGGGCGTCCAGGCAGCGGCCAAACGGTATTTCAATAAGAACGTATGGGATCTGACGCTGTCCGAGTGCGCGGCCATCGCCGGGATTACCCAGAATCCTTCCCGGTATAACCCGATCAGCCATCCGGAGAAAAACGTAAAGCGGCGCGACAAAGTGCTGGATGACATGAAGGAGCAGGGATATATCACGCAGGCGGAGTACGACGAAGCAAAAAGCGATACGGAGGATCTGTACGAGCGTATCCAGATGGCCAATGCCGAAGTGGAGGAATCTTCTATCGATTCCTATTACGCCGACGCGGTGAAGGAGGTTGTGATCGACGATCTGATCGCGGTCGGCTACAGCGAGACGCAGGCCTATGTCATGGTGTATTCCGGCGGTCTGAGCATCTACGCCGCGCAGGATCCCGATATCCAGCGGATCTGTGACGAGGTCTGTTCCGATGAGGAAAACTATCCGGACAACGTGCAGTGGCTTTTAAGCTACCGCCTTTCCTATCAGGACAAGGGAACGGGAGCAGATGGCAGCGTTGTCAATATCAGTACCGAGATGTTTAAAACCTATCAGCAGGAAAATGGGAATCCGAACTTTAATCTGCTGTACCCTTCTCAGGAGGATGCCTATGCGGCCATTGAAGAATATAAGGCCGACACCCTTCCGGAAGGGGCGGAAATCGTCGGGGAAACCGTTACCCTGACGCCGCAGCCGCAGCTGTCTTTGGTCATTGAGGATCAGACCACGGGCTATGTGGTGGCCATGGTGGGAGGCCGCGGTGTGAAAGAGGGGAACCGTACCTTAAACCGCGCCACCGATACGGTGCGCCAGCCAGGTTCCACCTTTAAAATCCTGTCTACTTACGCGCCCGCGCTGGACAGCGCCGGGATGACGCTGGCGGACGTGGAGGTGGACGGCCCCTTCAATTATGAAGACGGCAAGCCGGTCTCCAACTGGTACGATACGGGGTATAGGGGGATCTGTTCTTTCCGGGACGGTATCCGGGATTCCCTGAATATTGTGACAGTCAAGGCGCTGACCCAGATCACGCCCCGGCTGGGGTATGAATATCTGCTCAATTTCGGGTTCACCACACTGGTGGATGGCATGGAGCGCAACGGCAAAATTTACTCCGATATCCGCCAGCCGCTGGCGCTGGGCGGCATTACAAACGGCGTCACCAATCTGGAACTGAATGCGGCTTACGCTACCGTTGCCAACGGCGGTCAGTATATCAAACCCAAGCTCTACAGCATCGTCAAGGATCACGACGGGAACATTATTCTGGACAACACGGGTACGGAAAGCAGACAGGTCATCAAGCCTTCCACCGCGTTTCTGCTGACGGACGCCATGGTGGATGTGGTGACCTCCGGTACGGGATCAGCGGTGAATTTTGGCGGTATGTCCATCGCCGGCAAGACCGGGACCACCTCCGATTATAACGATGTTTGGTTTTCCGGTTTTACGCCCTATTATACCTGCAGCGTCTGGACGGGCTATGACAACAGCTATGGCAGCAGCTTTAAACTCCGCCGGGGAGCGGAACGGAATCTGGCAAAAACGCTCTGGAAGGCCGTCATGTCCAGGGTGCATGAGGGGCTCAACAACATTCCGTTCAACAAACCTACCGATATTGTGACGGAGACGGTCTGCGCCAAATCCGGAAAGCTGCCGAACGAACTTTGCCAGGCGACGCTGAAGGTGGAGTACTTCACGCCGGATACGGTGCCCACGGAAACCTGTGATGTGCATTATCAGGGCATCGTCTGCGCCTACAGCGCCTTGCCCGCCGCGGCGGAATGTCCGTTTGCCGCGCCCGGTGTTCTGGAGATGCCGCCGGAAAATGAACGGCTGCTCACCGGTCAGGCCGTTCTGGAAGAAGACGGCACGGTTTCCAATGTGTGTATGCACGATGCGCAGTTCATGGCACAGCCGGGAGCGGAAGCGGTGATCGAGCAGCAGCGTCTGGAACTGGAGCTGCGTGCGAACCAGGGCTCTTATGAGCAGCGCTTCGCACAGCTTCAGCAGCAGATTCAGGATGCGATGGCAGAAAAGGCCGAAGCGGACAACCGTCTGGCGAACGCGGCGGACGAGACGCAGAGGGCGCTGGCGCAGTTGGAATCCGACGAAGCGCAGGCGGAAATCGACCGGCTCAACGAACAGCTTCAGCTTTTGCAGGCCGCACAGAATGCCGCCGTGGCCGCGCAGGCCGCACAGGGCGCGCCTTCTTCCGACAGCGGAGGAGAGGGCTGATCAGGACGGCGGATCCGGAGAAAAATATGGTTGACAAGCCAATGCTCCTATGCTATCATAAAATTCGGTTGTGAAACAGACAGCCGGAAGTGCTGCCGTGGCTCAGGCGGTAGAGCGTCGCATTGGTAATGCGGAGGTCACGGGTCCGATTCCCGTCGGCAGCTGCAAAAAAGCCCGATAAAATCGGGCTTTTTTGATGCCACAAAATTTACAGTTTCTTGATTTTGGGGATTTTGTGTGCTATTTGTGTGCTGCTATCTGAAGGACTCCCCTCATAACCCAAACATGAGATCCGGGTCGGCAGGACAAGAGCTTTGTGTTTACGACTCATTTTGATTGAATATTTCAATAAGGGAGAGTGGTGAAGTTGTATTTTCCGAGATTGGGAAACCTATGGATAGATAACGATAAGACGCAACAAGAGATTGCAGAGATTCTGCATTGCCGGAGGGAAGTATATCGTCGATATGAAAAGGGAACCCGCGAACTGCCATTGCCCTAGGCGATAACACTTGCCGAATATTATTATGTATCGCTTGATTATCTTGTCGGGCGGTCAGATAGCAAATAAGTGAAAAAAGAGGGCGGCAGAAATCTGCTCTTTTTTCATACGTCCTGTTGCGGCGCAAGCAGCCCGTCTTATATCCGGATCCGTGTGCTCTCCGAGAGGTAAAGTGGTTATCGCTCCTCTAT
>CANRGX010000058.1 GCA_947630215.1 uncultured Eisenbergiella sp.
GGATCCTGTACAGGTTTTCCAGAAGCTGCTCCGCGTGTTCCTGGGCAGTTCCCCACTCCTGCATTCTCTGCTTTGCCGACCGGCCGAGCCGGTCAGCCTCCTGGGGATGCTCGACCAGATATTGCATTGCAAACGCCATTGCCGCCACGTCCCCGACAGGCACCAGCAGCCCGTTTTCTCCGTTCTCAATCAAGGCGGACGGCCCTGTCGGACAGTCCGTAGAGATACAGGGAAGCCCTGCCGCCATCGCCTCCATCAGGGCGTTTGGCATTCCTTCATAATCCGAACTGAATACAAAAACATCTGCTTCGGCATATTTTTTTTCAATCTCCTGTATGCGTCCGGGCAAAAAAATACGTTCTTCCAGATGATTGCTATGTATCAACGTCTCCAATTCCTCTTTTATGGAAGGGTCCGCCGGATTTACCCTTCCATATATAGCAAGTGTTGCCTGGGAATTTCCGGTTCGACTGACCATTTCTGCAAATGCCTCTATCAGCATCTTCTGATTTTTTTGCGGATGAAGCCGCCCCACACTGATGAACCGGCAGACGGTTTTCCGTTCACGGGACGGAATGTCCAGAAAATGCTCGTTCAAAATATTTGGTACTACAAATATTTTTTTTTGCATTTTTTTGGGAAAGAACATACGCTGCGCTTCCGTCTGGATCCAGATGCCATCCGCCGCGCGGGCCGCATTTCTCCACCTTTTACTGTTTTTTTCATCCACGTATTTTTTTTCCAGATTATTCCGAACCGCATACAAAAGCTTCGTGCCGGAAAACATTGCGGCAAGCCGAAGACACGGATAATAAGGCGGTGACAGATTAACCGGCAGCAGGATATCCGCACGCAGACGACGCAGTTTTGGCACCACATTTCTCCACCTGGACAAAACCCGAAATCTGGTATTTTTAACGCGTGGAATCAGCGGGATATAATGCAGGCATACCCCCGGATCAAGTTCATAATCTTTTTTCAGACCTTTGGAACAGACAATATGAACCTCTTGTCCCATCTTTACAAATGCACTGGCAAATGCGGTAATCTCTCTCTCCGATCCGCCATCTCCTAAGCATTCTGTCACGAAAACGATTTTCACCAGATTCCTCCTATTTCAAACAAATCCTGCGCAGATTTTCCAGAAGCAGCTCCGCGTGTTCCCGGGCACTTCCCCACTCTTGCATTTTCTGCCTGGCCGCCCGGCCGAGCCGGTTGGCTTCTTCAGGATGATCCATGAGATATTCCATGGCATGTGACATGTCCTCTGCGTCTCCCACCGGTACCAGAAGTCCATTTTTTCCGTTCTCGATCAGCATAGAGGGACCCGTGGGACAGTCCGTAGAAACACAGGGCAGCCCTGCGGCCATGGCCTCCATCAGGGCGTTGGGACACCCTTCATAGTCCGAACTAAGGACAAAAGCATCTGACCTGGCATATTGTTTTTCAATATCCTTCACCCAGCCTCGAAGGAATACCCTGTCCTTCAGCCCCAGTTCCCCGATCTGTTCTCTCAGCTCTTTTTCCTGCCAGAGGAAGTCTTTATTTGCCTGACCATAAATAGTCAGAGTGGCCAGCGTATCGCCCTTTCGGCGAACCATTTGCCCAAATGCTTCAATCAGCATCCGCTGGTTTTTCTGTGGCTGCAGCCTGCCCACACTGATAAAATGCAAAATCCTCTTTCCTGTCTGCCTATGGATTTGCAGGAACCGGTCGTCAAGGATATTCGGTACTTCAAACAGTTTGCCCTGAACCTTCTTTGGAAAAAGGAACCGCTGCTCCTGCGTCTGAATCCAGATGCCCTTCGCAAATCTGCATATAAGTTTTCTACGGAGACTGTCGCTTTTATTCGGAAGCTCCTTATCCAGATTCGTCCGGACCGCATAGATCAGTCTGCACCCGGAGAGAAGGACCGCCAGATGGAACGTCACATAAAACGGCAGAACCACGTCGCCGTGGATTTTTTTCAGCAGCGCCGCCATTAAAAACTGATTGCACGCGCCTTTCAGTCTGGGCACCGTTACCGAAGTGCCCCGCAGCAGATGTCTGTGGATCCGCGGATCTATGGGATACTCGTCCTTTGTGTCGGCAATACATACCATATGGACTTCCTCTCCCATCCTGACAAGCTCATTTGCAAAAGCCGCCGCCTCCCTCTCCGCGCCCCCGTTTGCCAGCTGTTTTACGATAAACACGATCCGCATAAAATTATTTGCAAATCCTCCTTAAGTTTTCCAACAGCTTCCCGGCCAGTTCTTCCTGACTCTCCCAGTCCTGCATTTTCTTCCTGGCCGCCGCTCCCATCCTCGAGGCCTCCTGGGGATGATTGACAAAATATTCCATGGCCCTTGCCATCGCCTCCACATCCCCCACCGGTACCAGCAGACCGTTCTCCCCGCTTGTGATCAGAGTGGAAGGGCCGGTGGGACAATCTGTGGAGATACAGGGCAGGCCCGCCGCCATTGCCTCCATCAGGGCATTGGGCAATCCCTCATAATCGGAGCTGAACACAAAGGCGTCCGCTTCTGCATAACATTGTTCAATCTCCTGTATGCGCCCGGGCAGAAATATGCGTTCTTCCAAATGGTACTTGTGTATCAGGGATCGTAATTCCTCCTCAAGCTGACAGCACTCCGGCAGCGCCTTCCCATAAATGACCAGCGTCGTGCAGGGATCCGCTGTACTTTCTGCCATTTTTGCGAACGCCTCAATCAACATTTTTTGATTTTTCTGGGCGTGGATCCTTCCTACGCTGATGAAACGAAAGACAGCCTTTCGTTCCTGTCTCTGTATTTGAAGAAACCGCTGCGTTAAAATATTGGGGACGACAAATATTTTTTTTGCATACGACTCCGGGAAAAATATGCGTTGTTCCTCTGTCTGGAGCCAGATACCGTCCGCCCGGCGGGCCGCCCGTTTCCACCTGCGGTTTTCCCTTTTGGCCGTATACCGCTTTTCCGGATTATTGCGCACCACATACAGAATCTTTGCGCCCGAAAGGAAAGCGGCAAACCAAAGACAGGTAAAATAGCTTAGCGGCAGACTGATCGGAAGGATAATATCCCCTCGCAGGTTTCGCAATTCCAGTAGCGTTCTGCGCCATCGAAACCATACCCGTACCTTTGGAATATTCACGCGGGAGACAAGCAACAGGCGATGCAGGCGTATCCGGGGATCTATTTCATAATCACTTGCCATATCTCTGAAGCAGGCGATATGAACCTCCTGTCCCAGCTCTGCCAGCTCATTTGCAAATGCGGCAGTTTCCCTCTCCGCGCCTCCGTTCTGCAGTTGATCCGTCACAAAAACAATTCTCATCTGGGTCTCCTTATCCGTGACAGATTTTTTCCAAGTAAAACAAAAGCTGTCCCGCGATTTCCTCCGGATTTACCCACCGTTCCATCCTCTGTCTCGCCGCCATCCCCATCTGTTCTGCCTCCCGGGGATTTTCCATAAAATACTGCATGGCGGCAGACATCGCCTCTATGTCTCCCACCGGCACCAGCAGTCCGTTCTCCCCGCTTGTGATCAGGGTGGAAGGGCCGGTGGGACAATCTGTAGAAATACAGGGAAGGCCGGAGGCCATCGCTTCCATCAGGGCGTTTGGCATTCCCTCATAATCGGAGCCAAACACAAAGGCATCCGCCTGCGCGTACCGGACTTCAATGTCCTTCACCCACCCTGCAAGAAAAACGCGTTTTTCCAGATGATATTTCCGGATCAACTCCCTCAGCTTCTTTTCTGTTCCGGAGATATCTTCTTTCTCTTTCCCATAGATCGTGAGGGTCGCCTTATCGTTTGCCGTCCGTTCCACCATTTTTGCGAACGCCTCAATTAACAGCGCCTGGTTCTTCTGCGGATGCAGCCTTCCCGCACTGATAAAATGGACGATTTCTCCACGGTACCTCTTTCGGGTATCCAAAAACTTCCTGTCCAGAATATTTCGCACTTCAAAAATTTTCTCCTGCACGCCGGCGGGCAAAAGCTTCCTTTGCTCCTCTGTCTGTATCCAGATTGCGTCTGCCAGACGGCAAATCCGTTCGTGCCGTCTTCTTCTCCTTTTTTCGGGATATTTTTGCTCCACATTGTTCCGGATCGCATATACCATTTTGGTCTTTGAAAAAAGAGTCGAAACCCGGATACGCCAGTTGTGTTCCAGGGACGAATTGTTGGAAATCAGAACGTCTCCCGAAAGGCTGCGCAGCTGCTTTATATACAGGACAATATTACACAGCCCCTTAAGTTTGGGTATAGAGACCCTGGAAGGATACTGCCAGAATGTCTGTACCCTCGGATCCAGGGCATAGTCGATTCCGATGTTATGCCGATATGTAATACAGACATCCTGACCAATCTGCACAAGCGCATTGGCAAAGGCGGCCACCTCCCGTTCCGCGCCCCCGTTGGTCAGATGCCGGGTAACAAATATGATTCTCATTCTTTTCCTTATGGGCTCCGTCCTGTTGTGCTCTATCGCATCGTCTGTTTCCAAAGAGCAGTATAACACACTTTGGGAGATTTCACTACGGTTTTATAAAAAACGGATCGTACCGCTTTTATGCGGCAAACTCAGGACACAGCCGCAGATTTGCTTTCCCGCCGGCCATCTGGTATAATAGAGAAAAAAACTGCATGGAGGAAAAGATGAAAACGTTCACCCTGCGCCCCGGCGACTCCCTCAACGAACTGCTCTGTCAAATTCCCGCCGATAATCGGGAGGAAATCCAGATCCGCCTTTCTTGCGGCATCTACCGGGAAAAAACTGTCATCGACCGCCCGTATCTGCACCTTATCGGGGAAGACGCACAAAATACCGTGATCTCCTATGGCGATTACGCCAACGCCCTCATGCCCGACAAAAGTAAGCGGGGCACGTTCCGTTCTTATACCGTCCTGCTGGACGCCCATCACGTCACCATGGAAAACCTTACCATAGAAAATACAGCCGCCCCCCGCAGACAGGTTGGACAGGCCATTGCCCTCTATGCCGACGGAGACTGGCTGCATTTTAAAAACTGCCGGTTTCTCGGCAGTCAGGATACACTCTTTACCGGCCCGCTCCCCCCTGCGCCCAACCAGATCGGGGGCTTCACCGGCCCGAAGGAATTTGACGTCCGCAAAAACGGCAGGCAATTCTATGAAAACTGCTATATCTGCGGCGACATCGACTTTATTTTCGGAAGCGCCACCGCCTATTTCCGAAGCTGCCATATCGAAGCCAAAAACAGTCTTTCTCCGGAAGAACTGCAGGATTCGGGCAACAGACCGCCGGTCTGCGCATATCTGACGGCCGCCTCCACACCCGAAGGACAGCGCTTTGGCTATGTGTTCGACCAATGCCGCATTACCGCCAAAGACTGCCCGCCCGGCAGCGTCTACCTGGGACGTCCCTGGCGCAGCTGGGCCAAAACCGTCTTCTTAAACTGCAGTATGGATGAAAGCATCCACCCTGCAGGATTCCATGACTGGAACAAGCCGGAATCTCACGATACCGTTTTTTACGGGGAATACAACTGCACGGGCGCGGGCGCCGCAACAGACAGACGCGCGTCCTTCGTGCGCGCCCTGACCGCGGCAGAAGCAGCGTCCTTCACTTTGGAAACCGTCTTTGCAAGCCTGGACTGACACTGACCTTTCAAAAACCCCGGGTTTACGCTTTTTTAAGGAAACCCACTCCCAGAGGATAAGGGCCGGTATGCACGGCGATGGTGGCGCCAATCTGATACAGTTGGATCTGATCCACATCCAAAACGCCGCGAAACTTTTCTTTGATCTCGGCAAGAAAAGCTTCCGCCTCCGAAATGTCATACCCATATCCCACGTCCACCACATAATCCGCCAGATTTTCTCCGGCGGCCAGCAGGGATTTCACATGGTTGTCCAGCAGATTGATCACCGCTTCCAGCGATCTTCTGCGGCTCCTCGCCAGCCCGGAGGGGAAAATCTCCCCTTCCTTCAGCGTGATCAGCGGCCGGATCCTCAACACGGTGGCGGCGATACCGGAGAGCTTTCCGATTCGTCCCCCGTGCTTTAAATAGTCCACATTTCCCACCGTAAAAAATATCCTGCCCGTCTCCCGGATCCCAAGCAGCCGTCTGACGGCCTCCTCATAGGCCACGCCCTGTTCCTTCAGCTTGACCGCCTCCAGCACATACATTCCCTGCAAAACCGTGTTTACCGTACAATCGATGACCTCTATTTTTGCATTCGGGTAGGTCTCCCGCAAAATGTTCTTTGCGTTCATCGCCGCCTGGTAAGAACCGCTGAACTTTACGGTAATACAGATGCAGATAATGGGGATCCCCTGTCTGACGTACTTTTCAAAGGCCGAAATATAATCCTCTATCGACGGAAGGGAAGATTTGGGAAAAACGACATTTTCCTTTTCCACCATCAGATCATAGAACTTCCGTATGGGCATTTCCTCGATTTCCTTATAATACGTCTTTTCATCGAAAGAAACGTAAAACGGAACCACTTCCACGCCCTTTTCCTTCACCAACTGCTCGGGCAGATCGCACGACCCGTCACTGATAATCTGATACATAAATCCCCCTCTTTTTCTCGTGTGATAAACTTTGTGACTCGGTTTTTATATTTTGTTATATAGTTCATTGTACTACATACGGGGGATTTTGCAAGTCATTTTTGCCCAAAAAGAAACGGCAGGAATAATGGCTTCCTGCCGCAAGAAAAAACGCTTTATCCCGGACTTCCTATGCCTGTTCCCACTGCTTCTGCACAAACAGTCTGGCCGCCACGGCATTGTCCGGCCTGGTGTTCTCCAGCGTCGCATGGATATAGGGTTTCTCCTTTTTGATAAACTGCATCACCCCGGTATAGTCCATCTCTCCCATACCGGCCCCTACGGACACAATTTTCCCGTCCTGCACCTGGAAGTCCTTCAGATGGATCACTGCCACATCCTCTCCCAGAAGCTCGATGGCCTCCTGTATAACGGCCCGGTGATCGGCTGCGTTGTTTTCATCCAGCAGATTGACCGGATCGAGAATGATCTGCAGATTCGGGGAACCGATGGCGTCCAGCACCTGCCGGGCCCGCCTGGGATTGTAAACGATATGGCGGATCACCGGCTCGATGGCCACAATGACGCCCATCTGCTCGGCATACCGCACCACCGGCTTTAAATTGGTGATGAAAGTATCCAGCGCCTCGTCGCTGCGGCAGGCGGGCTCATATTGATAAGCCGGATTGGGCGCGCCCGTCTCCGTCCCAACCACGCCGCATCCCAGCAGGGACGCAAAGCGGATGTGGGCCAGATAGCGCTTCTGAATAGCCGCCAGCTTCTGCGGATCGGGATGGGCCAGATTCAGATAGTTGCCCAGCACCGCAATATCCAGATCATATTTTGCAAACAGCCTTTTTAAATACATGGCAAAGCCCGGGGTCAGGGCGCTGTCTTTTACACTGTACTGACTGATTACCTTGGACAGTGCCACATGGCCGCAGGAAAAACCCTGGGCCCTGGCATGGGCCAGCTTTTCCTCCAGCGTTTCGCCCGCCACGTCATGCAACCGAATCCCTAACTGCACTGCAAACCTTCCTTTCTCCCAAAACAGGGAAAAAACCGCCGTGCACAGGACGGCGGTTTGTGATCAAAGCGTCACGCCCTGCTTAAAGATCGCCATATCGTGAAATCCTGCTTCTTCGCTGCGCACCTTTTTGCCGGAAGCCACCTGGAGGACGAAATCAAAGAACTGCTCCGCAGTTTCCTCCATGTCCGCCCCCTGTGTCAGCACGCCCGCGTTAAAATCGATCCAGCCGCCCTTTTTGCCCGCCAGCCGGGAATTGCTGGCAATCTTCACCGTCGGTACGGGAGAGGCAAACGGCGTTCCCCTGCCCGTAGTAAACAGTACGATATGCGCTCCCGCGGACGCCAGGGCCGTGGCCGCCACCAGGTCGTTACCCGGCGCGCTCAGCAGATTCAGCCCCGCGTTTTTAACCCGATCCCCATAGGCCAGCACGCCCTTCACCGGCGCGGAGCCGGATTTCTGCGTACAGCCCAGAGATTTATCCTCCAGCGTGGAAATACCGCCCTTTTTGTTGCCGGGAGACGGGTTCTCATAGATGGTCTGGTCGTGTCTCTTGAAATACAGTTTAAAATCGTTGATCAGGTTCACGGTCTGTTCAAACAGCGCCTCGTTTTCACAGCGGTTCATCAGAAGCGTCTCTGCACCGAACATCTCCGGCACTTCCGTCAGAATCGTGGTGCCGCCCCGTCCGATCAGCAGATCCGAGAAACGCCCCACCAGCGGATTTGCCGTGATGCCGGAAAAGCCGTCGCTGCCGCCGCATTTTAAGCCCACGATCAACCGGGAGGCGCTGATTTTTGTCCGTTTTAAATCGCACACGTTCTCAATCAGCTCCCGGATCAGCGCCAGACCGTCTTCCATCTCGTCGTCGCTCTCCTGGCAGACCAGGAATTTCACCCGTTTTTCATCGTATTCGCCAAGATAGCCCTTTAACACCTCAATGTTGCTGTTTTCACAGCCCAGCCCCAAAACCAGCACGCCGCCGGCGTTGGGATGCCGGATCAGATCCGCCAGAATGGTTCTGGTGTGCTCCTGATCGTCCCCCATCTGGGAACAGCCGTAGGGGTGGGGAAAGGCCGCCACTCCCTCCACGGAGCCCTTTACCAGCCCGGACGCCCGGGCTGCCAGGGCGGTTGCAATATTATTCACACAGCCTACCGTGGGAATGATCCAGATCTCATTGCGCACGCCCACGCTGCCATCGGGTCTCTCGTACCCCTGGAAGAAGGCTTCCTCCTTCTTTTCCAGCCTGGCCTCAACCGGTTCATAGGTATAGTCCAGCAGATCGCCCAGACCGGTCTTTAAATTGTGCGTATGGATCCATTCCCCTTTGGCCACCTTACAGACGGTCTTGCCGATAGGACAGCCGTACTTGATGACCGGCGTCTTTTCGTCCAGGTCTTCCAGCGCCACCTTGTGGCCCGCCGGAATGTCCGTCACGGCGGTGACAGGCTGACTGTCCACGTAAAAGACGTCGCCCTTTCTGAGTTCCTCGATGGCCACCGCCACATTGTCGTTTTTATGGATTTTGATAATGTTCGCCATATAATCCCCCAAATCCGGACGGCCTTATGCGCCGAAGTTCTTTTCCATGGCTTTGCGCATACCCAGCGTACGGATATCGTCCAGATACGCGGCCACCTGTTTGGCCAGGCCTTCCACCTGGGTCAGATCCTGTCCGTGGAACTCTGTATTGGACAGGTAGCAGTTTACAAACTCCGCCGTATCCTTTTCGCAGTTGGCGGCAAAGAAAGCAAGCACCGCCTCATCGTCCAGAATCTGATATGTGCCGTCGCCGCGCTTTCCGATCAACGCCTTTCCTTCCCGCTCTGTCGCAGAGTAAAACGCCATCAGAGCCGCGATGGAGAAGGTCAGATGCGCCGGCAGCTTTCCGGTTTTCTCCACATAGCCCAACAAGCTGGGCAGACATCTGGCGCGCCACTTGGAAACGGAATTTAAGGAAATGGACAACAGCGCGTGCTTCACATAAGGGTTATTGAACCGGGTGATCACCGCCTGCGCAAAGTCTTCCAGCTCCTGCCTGGGAAGCGTCAGCGTGGGAATCACTTCGTCATAAATGGTATGATACATGAAATCGAACACCAGCTTATCCTGCATGGACTCCAGCACATAGTCGTTGCCCGCCAGATAGGAGGCCAGCACAAAGGAGGTGTGCGCGCCGTTTAAGATGCGTACCTTCCGCTGCTTATAGGGCTTCTGATTGTCCGTAAAGATCACGGGCAGTCCCGCCGCCGGCAGAGGCAGTTCGCCGCTGATATCCTTATCGCTCTCGATCACCCACAGGGCGAAGGGTTCGCCGGTCACAATATTATCGTCCTCGTAGCCCCATTCCTCCCAGAGCTTTGCCGCTTCCTCCCTGGGGTATCCGGTGATGATCCGATCCACCAGCGTGGAGGTGAATACGCAGGCTTCGTTCAGCCAGGTCTTAAAGCCTTCCTCCAGTCCCCAGTTGTCCGCCTGTGCAAGCACGCACTCCTTCAGATGGATGCCGTTGTCGTCGATGAGCTCCACGGGCAGCATGATCAGCCCCTTGTCCAGGGCGCCGTCAAAATGCTGGTATCTCTCGTATAAAAACTTCGCCAGTTTGCCCGGATAGCTGTGGGGCGGCGTCATTTCCAGCCGGTCGTTTTCATCGTAGACAATGCCCGCCTCTGTGGTGTTGGAAACAATGAAACGCAGCGTATCCAGCCTGGCGTACGCGCTGTATTTCTCATAATCCTCTACCGCCGCCACCGCGTCCGTCACGCTGGTGATAATGCGGTTCTGCACGGTGGGCTTCCCGTCCACAATCCCCCGCAGGGAAACCGTATACTGGCAGTCCTGCCTGTGCAGGCGCTCCAGTGTCCCGAACTCGATGGGCTTGACCAGGACGATATCGCCGTCAAAATACCCCTTTTCATTGGCAATATCGATCATATAATCCACGAAACCGCGGAGGAAATTCCCCTCCCCAAACTGCAGCACCTTCACGGGCCGCTCTTTTTTGCCTGTCTTTTCCTTGTTCAATAATTCCATCGCTTTACCCTCTCTGTTTTCCATGAATTTGGCAGAACGCCATGTAAGCCCTTACATCTCTGATTTTACCCTGTTTTTTCCCTACAGTCAATAGATATTTGTCGAGATTTTACAAT
>CANRGX010000059.1 GCA_947630215.1 uncultured Eisenbergiella sp.
AAGTACCTCTTTAACAGTCCTTCAAAGGCCTTGCCGTGACGGGCCTCGTCGCGGGCCATTTCATGTACGGTATCGTGGATCGCGTCCAGGTTCAGAGCCTTTGCTCTCTTGGCCAGATCGAATTTCCCGGCGGTAGCCCCGTTCTCAGCGTCCACTCTCATTTCCAGATTCTTTTTGGTGGAATCGGTGACGACTTCGCCCAAAAGCTCCGCAAACTTGGCGGCGTGCTCGGCTTCCTCATAGGCGGCTTTCTCCCAGTACAGGCCGATTTCCGGATAGCCTTCCCTGTGCGCCACTCTGGCCATCGCCAGATACATTCCGACCTCGGAGCATTCGCCTGCGAAATTGGCTCTCAGATCCGCCATAATGTCCTCGGGAGCGCCCTGCGCTACGCCGACAACGTGTTCCGCGGCCCAGACCTTCTCCTCGGACTGCGCGGTGAATTTGTCCGCGGGAGCCTTACAGATGGGGCAGGACGCCGGGGCGGTATCCCCTTCATGGACATAACCGCATACCTGACATACGAATTTCATAATTTTGTTCTCCTTTTTCTTTATTCCAACCGGAAAATTTTCCGGCAGTTGACAAAAAGCGCGATTCAGAGGCGGCGGCAGCGGGAGCATACGCCGTAGCAGTAGGCGGTGCCGCCGTCGATCCGGTTGCCGTCGATGGCTGTGCCGGCAAGACCGGTAAGGGAGTCCGCCATCTCTTTTTCCAGGTGCAGATCAAGGACACGCCCGCACTGTGTGCAGACAAAATGACAGTGCACAGAGGTGTCGGGATCGAAATGATCCGCGCCGTCCCCGATCCGGAGCCGGGCGATTTCTCCCAGATCCGCCAAAAGGGTCAGATTCCGGTATACCGTCCCGAGGCTGATGTTGGGAAATTCCCGTTTGACAGCGCTGTAAACCACATCCGCTGTGGGATGATCCCTTCGGGTCATGAGAAAGCGTTGGATCGCTTCCCGCTGACGGCTGTACTTGATCGCAGGCATAAGATTTCCTCATATGAAATCGAGAATCATTACTGATTTTATTTTAGAAGATACGGATTCGTTTGTCAAACCGTTTTATAAAACTTTTATAATAAAATTGGTTCCTTTTTACAAAATGGGGCGCTATTTATGATATACTTAATTTCAGACTGGGGGAGAGCTGGGATGAAATTCAAAACGAAGCTGGCGATCACATTTTTCACGATCATCCTGCTGCCGGTGCTGTTGCTGCTGGTGGCCTTTCTGACCATCGGCACGATGATGATTCGTTCCGCGGATGAAAGCTATGGGATGAAGACGACGGATTTCAGAATGATATCCGATTCTATAGATGCGTTCAGCCGCAATACGGATGAACTTTTTTCGCGGATCTCGGATACGGCCAACGAAGATCCGGCCCTTCTGGAGGATGCTGCGTACCTGGATTCCCTCAATACCGTGGCGATGGAAAAGTCTTCCTATCTTATTGTGCGCAGGGGGACGGAGCAGTACTATACGGGGAACGCCACGGCGTCGTCCGTTATTTTTGACAGGCTGCCGCCCTACGGACAGGAGAGCGACCGGGCGGATTCCGGCTATTATTTAAACGATCTGCGCAAGCTGGTCAAGCAGATCGATTTTGAGTTTGCCGACGGTTCGCCGGGCAGCGTTTTTATTATCACGCGGATCACCAGTATTTTTTCCCGCTCTTTTCTGGCGGATATGTTCCTGGCTATCGTGCTGATCCTGGTGCTGACGGCGGTGGTGCTCATCCGCTGGATCCACCGGAGCGTCATTTTGCCGATCAGCGCCCTGAATCTGGCAATGCAGAAAATCGCGGACGGAAATTTTGATTACCGGCTGGAATCGCAGGATAAGAATGAAATCGGGGAACTGTACCGCAACTATGAGGATATGCGGCTGCGCCTGAAGGAGTCCATCGAGGAGAAGCTCTCCAACGAGCGGCAGAACCGGGAGCTGATCAGCAACATCACCCACGATCTCAAGACGCCTATCACCGCCATCAAGGGCTATGTGGAGGGAATTATCGACGGGGTGGCGGATACGCCGGAGCGCCGGGAAAAATATTTGCGCACCATATATACCAAGGCCAACGATATGGATCGGCTGATCAATGAACTGACCTACTATTCCAGCATTGACAACAACCGGATCCCCTACAATTTCCACCGCATCGATGTGGCGGAGTTTTTCGCGGACTGTGTGGAGGACGTGGGCCTGGATCTGGAGTCCAAGGACATTCAGCTCAACTATTCCAATCTGGTGGAGCCGGGTACGCGGATCATCGCCGATCCGGAGCAGCTGAAGAAAGTTATCAATAACATCATAGGCAACAGCATCAAATATATGGATAAGGAAAAGGGCGTCATCGACATCCGCCTGCTGGATGAGGTGGATTCCATCCGGGTGGAGATCGAGGACAACGGCAAGGGAATCGCGGCAAAGGATCTGGCCAATATATTCGAGCGGTTTTACCGCACGGATGCGTCCCGTAATTCCCGGCAGGGCGGAAGCGGCATCGGGCTTTCGATAGTAAAAAAGATCATTGAGGATCACAGCGGCTATATCTGGGCCACCAGCAAGGAAGGCGAAGGGACGTGCCTGCATTTTGTGATCCGGAAATACAGGGAGGCGGATACGCATGAGCAGAATATTGATCATTGAAGACGAAGTGGCCATCGCGGATTTGGAGAAGGACTATCTGGAACTGAGCGGGTTTGAGGTGGAGATCGAGAACGCGGGGGACACCGGTCTTCTGCGGGCGCTGAAGGAAGACTTCAACCTGATCGTGCTGGATCTGATGCTGCCCGGCATGGACGGGTTTGAGGTATGCAGGCGCATCCGCGATGAGAAGAATGTGCCGATCCTCATGGTCAGCGCCAAGAAGGACGACATCGATAAGATCCGGGGACTGGGACTGGGAGCCGACGACTATATGACCAAGCCCTTTTCCCCCAGCGAGCTGGTGGCCAGAGTCAAGGCCCATATGGCGCGTTATGAGCGCCTGACCAGCACGCACCAGAAAGCCAACGACATCATCGAGATCCGGGGCCTGAAGATCGATAAGACCGCGCGCCGCGTCTGGGTGGACGGAGAAGAAAAAGCCTTTACCACCAAAGAATTTGATCTGCTGACCTTCCTGGCGGAAAATCCGAATCATGTGTATACCAAGGAAGAACTGTTCCGGGAAATCTGGGATATGGAATCCATCGGAGACATTGCCACCGTGACCGTCCATATCAAGAAGATCCGGGAGAAGGTGGAGTTTGATACCGCAAACCCGCAATATATCGAAACCATCTGGGGCGTGGGCTACCGCTTTAAGATCTGACGGATATGCAAAAAGATGAAGACAGAGATTCTATACGAGGATGCGGATATTCTGGTCTGCTTTAAACCGGCGGGGCTGGCGGTGCAAAGCGGCAGGGTATCCCAGCCGGATATGGTGAGCGAACTGAAAAATTATCTGGCCGGAAAGCGCGAGAAGGAAGCGGCGGGCAGGATGCAGCGCACAACCGCTCCGGTGTATCTGGGCGTGGTGCACAGGCTGGATCAGCCGGTTTCCGGCATTCTGGTTTTTGCCAAAAACGCAAAGAGCGCCGCGTCCCTGAGCGCGCAGGCTTCGGATCACAGAATGCAAAAGATATACCGGGCCGAGGTGGCGCTGCCCGAAACGGGAAGCGAAGATAACGGGATAGGGCTTTTCCTGCCTGCGGCGGACGGATATGTGGAGCTGGAAGACACCATGGAAAAAGGGCCGGACGGGACCGCGCGCATTGTGCCGGACGGGACAAAGGGCGCAAAACGGGCGCGGCTGAAATACCGGGTCTTGGAACGAAAGCAGAATCGCGCGCTTTTGGAGATCGAGCTTCTCACCGGACGGTATCACCAGATCCGCCTGCAGCTGTCTCACGCGGGGCTGCCGATCCTGGGGGACAATCGTTACGGGACGCCGGAAAGCCGGGCGTTTTCCGACCGGTGCGGCGTGCGTGGGATTCGTCTGCAGGCCGTCGGACTGTGTTTTTTCCACCCCGCCACCGGGAAACGGGTTTGTTATGAACTGGATGAAAAAATGGAATTTATCTGAAAAGGGAATCGACCGGACGGCGGCGCAGCTGCTGACGGCGGTGTGGAGCTTTGTACTGGTAACGGTTTTTCCTCTCTATATGAAAAACCGTTATTCGCGTCTTGGTGTGCACAAATATTCCTTTTTTTTATACCTGAGCCTGGCCTGCCTGCTTCCTGCGGCCGCGCTGTACGGATGGTACGTTCTTCGCGGGCTGTACGTCCGGATGCGGCAGGAGAAGCTGCGGCGTCCGGCCATCCGGCCGGACGGCTGGAGCGTTCTGGATACCGCCATGCTGGTTTATCTGGCGGCAGCTTTTCTGTCGTGGGCCTGCAGCGTGGATCGGACCCGCGCCTGGACGGGAGCGGAGGGCTGGTCCATGGGGCTCCGTTCCCAGCTGCTGTTCGTTCTGTCTTATTTTCTGGTATCCCGTCTGTTTTCCTTCCGGAAAATTGTGCTGACCGGGCATTTCCTGGGATCCGGGGCAGTATTTGCGCTGGGACTGCTGCACCGTTTCGGGGTCGATCCCCTGGGACTGTACGAGGGAATCGACGCATCCTACCGGCTTTTGTTTCTGTCTACGGTGGGGCAGGCTTCCTGGTATTCCAGTTATGTCTGTATCGCGCTGGTGCCGGGGGTGACGTTATTTTTCCTGAGCAGGAAACCGTTGGTACGGTTGGCGGCGGGCGCGCACTGTGCGCTGGGGTTTGCCACCGTTGTGACCCAGAACAGTGACAGCGCCTACGCGGCCATGGCTTTCCTGCTGTTTGGCGCGTTTCTGGCGGCCTGCGACAGTCCGGTTCGGATGGAATGTTTTTGGGAGCTGGCGCTTTTGATGCTGGGGAGCTTTAAAGCGGTGGGGGTTTTTCAGGTTCTTTTTGCGGATCGGGCCGTGAAACTGGGCGGTCTGTCGGAATTTTTGTCCCAAAGCCGCCAGACCTGGTTTCTGTTCTTTCTGCTCTGCCTTGGCTATACGGCCTTTTTGTACGGGCGGCGCAGATGGCAAAGGGCCTGGCACGGGGAACGGATGCGGGCCCTGGCGGTGGGTATGCTGGCGGCGCTTCTGACAGGCTATGTGCTGTTCGTGTGGCTGAATACCACGGGACGGCTGCAGGACTGGTTTGGCGTAAGCAGCCAGAATCCCTATCTGTTTTTTGACAAATACTGGGGTAATTCCCGGGGATTTACCTGGACATTTGCGGCGGATAGCATCCGGGACTTTTCCCCTGTGCGCAAATTATTCGGCGTGGGATGCGACTGCTTTTCCGCGTATTGCTACGGGAACGCAGAACTGCAGGCCTATCTGAATCATTTTTTCGGGCAGAATCAGGTGCTGACCAATGCGCACAACGAATTTTTAAATATGCTCTTTTGCATGGGAGCAGCAGGGCTTCTGGCCTATGCGGCGCTTTTTGCGGCGGCATTTCGCCGGTTTTTGGGAGCGCGGGAGAAGACGCCGCTGGCCTTTGCCGGCGCGCTGGCCGTGCTGGTCTATGGCGCGCACAATTTCTTCTGTTATCAGCAGGTGTGCTGCGCGCCCTATCTTTTCCTGATTTTGGGAGCGGCGGAAAATCTGGTGCGAATGAACCAGAAATCGGAAAGAGGGACGTGACGGAACGATACATAGTTCTTTTTTTGCAAATCCATACTATTCCCAAATGGCGGTCTTTTACAAAGGGGGAAGCGGTATGGATTTTTTTCTGCAAAAAAACGGGAAAAAAACGTTATATACGGTACTTTACGCGGCTGGGCTCTATGTGTGCCTGCGGTATTGTTTTGGGTTTGCCGCTCCTTTTTTGATCGCCTTTTTTCTGGTATCGCTCAGCTATCCCCGGTTAAAAAAGCTCCAGAAGCGCACGCATATCCGAAAGGAAATTCTTTTGGGCGGGATTCTGGTGTCTTTTGCGGCGCTGCTTTTTTCCGGTCTGTGGGGTCTGGTTTCCTGGAGCAGCGTACACGCGGCCCAAATCGGAGAAGAAATGGGCGTCCTGCAGGGCCGGATGGAAACCGCGCTGCATCACTGCTGTCTTTTTCTGGAAAAAAACTGGGGGTGGGACGGGGCGCAGGTCGAAAGAACACTCTGGGAGCGGGTGAACACTTTTTGCACGGACTGGGAAGAAACGGTGCTGCCCGAAATGACCAGGCGCACCTGGCAATACGGGAAGCAGATTGCCGGCGCGGCCGCTTTTATAGGGGTGAGCTTTTTGTCTACCCTGCTGTTGTGCCGGGACTATGAAAGCATTCTGGGCGTTCTGCAGAATGTCCCGGTTTTTGATACGGCGCGGCGGTTTGCCAAAAAAACGGTATCGGCTGTGGGTGGCTATCTGCGGGCCCAGGGGACGCTGATGCTTCTGGTTATGGCGGCGGCCGCGGCCGGACTGCTTTTGGGGCGGGTACAAAACGCCGTCTGGCTGGCCATACTGACGGGACTTCTGGATGCCCTCCCCTTTATCGGATCCGGTCTGGTGCTGATGCCGGTTGCGCTCTGGCAGCTTCTCAAGGGCAATTTCTGGGGAGCCGGGTGCGCGGTGGTGTCCTTTGCGGTGTGCGTCACGGGGCGTGAACTGCTGGAGCCGCGTCTGTTGGGAAAGCAGGCCGGTATGTACCCGGTGGTCATGCTGTTCTCCGTGTATGCCGGGGTAAAGCTGTTCGGCCTGGGCGGTATCTTTCTGGGCCCTCTCTATGCCGTGCTGTTTCGGGAAGGGGTGCGGGAGGTCTGGCGGAGCCGTTGAAAAGAGAATTTTGGGGCCATGGCCGCGGCAAATTTTGCGGGAAAATCATTTTTGGGTTGACAAAACCGCCGTTATCTCCTATTATCAGTACCATACAGAACGTGACGCGGATGAGGAATAGTAGGAATGTATCAGCGCCCCAGAGAGGATACGAACGGTGAGACGTGTCCGCGATGCGCATTCCGAACCGGCCCTCGGAGTCCCGCCCAGAAAGCGGCGTATTTTCGGCGTTAACGAAAAAAGAGAGAGCGCGTGCAGACGCGTTAAATTAGGTGGTACCGCCGGAACTCCGGTCCTAAACAGGATTGGATGTCCGGCGTATTTTATTTATATCAGGACGGCCCACAGTGTGCCGCCCGCCGTTTCAGGAGGACAGGATCATGGCAGACAAGAAACTGGTAGAACAGATTACATCCATGGAGGAAGATTTTGCCCAGTGGTATACGGATGTGGTCATCAAAGCGGAGCTCATCGGCTACACCAGCGTAAAGGGCTGTATGGCAATCAAGCCTGCGGGATACGCGATCTGGGAGCTGATCCAGAAGCAGCTCGACGAGCGTTTTAAGGAAACGGGAGTGCAGAACGTGTATATGCCCATGTTCATTCCCGAGAGCCTGCTGCAGAAGGAAAAAGATCATGTGGAGGGGTTTGCACCGGAGGTCGCCTGGGTGACATCCGGCGGTCTGCAGCCGTTACAGGAACGGCTTTGCGTCCGGCCCACTTCCGAAACGCTGTTCTGTGACTTTTACAAAAACGATATTCATTCCTACCGCGATTTGCCGAAGGTTTACAACCAGTGGTGTTCCGTGGTGAGATGGGAAAAGGAGACGCGGCCCTTCTTACGTTCCCGGGAGTTTCTGTGGCAGGAGGGGCATACCGCCCATGCCACGGCGCAGGAGGCGGAGGAGCGCACCATTCAGATGCTCCACGTCTATGCGGATTTCTGTGAGGAGGTGCTGGCGATTCCTGTGATTCAGGGACGCAAGACTGAGAAGGAGAAGTTTGCGGGCGCGGAAGCCACTTATACCATCGAAGCGCTGATGCACGACGGTAAGGCGCTGCAGTCCGGCACCAGCCATAATTTTGGGGACGGCTTTGCCAGGGCCTTTGAGATTCAGTATACCGATAAGGACAATACCTTAAAATATGTGCATCAGACTTCCTGGGGCATGACCACCCGGCTGATCGGCGCCCTCATCATGGTGCACGGCGACAATTCCGGGCTGGTACTGCCGCCCAGGGTGGCGCCCACACAGGTGGTGATCGTGCCCATTCAGCAGCGCAAGGAGGGCGTTCTGGACATGGCCTATACGCTGCGAGATCGCCTCTCTAGCTTCCGCGTGAAGGTGGACGATACGGATAAGAGCCCCGGCTGGAAGTTTTCGGAGGCGGAGATGCGCGGCATTCCGGTGCGCGCAGAGATCGGCCCCAAGGATATGGAAGCCGGAAAATGCGTGCTGGTGCGCAGAGATACCGGAGAAAAGCAGGAATGCGCGCTGGACGGCCTGGAAGAAAAGGTAGGAGAGCTGCTGGAGACGATACAGAAAGAAATGCTGGAGCGGGCAAGGGCGCATCGGGACGCGCATACTTACGTGGCCCGGAACATGGAAGAAATGGGAGACATTCTGAGTCGTACCCCCGGGTTTGTCAAGGCCATGTGGTGCGGCTGTCAGGAATGCGAGGATACGATCAAGGAGAAGTTTGCCGCCACCAGCCGCTGTATGCCCTTTGAACAGGAAACACTGTCGGACGTGTGCGTCTGCTGTGGAAAGCCGGCAAAGAAAATGGTGTACTGGGGAAAAGCGTACTGATCGGGGGAGCAAAACCGGCGAAAGGGGGAAAGACAGTGGTACGTATCGGAGGAGGAATCGACGGACGGACATGGACCACGCCGCAGGAGTGGCTGGAGATCATAAAGCAGATGCAGTACACGGCGGTGGTCTGCCCCATAGACGCTGCGGCGGATGCGGATACCCGGGCCGCTTTTAAGCGGGTGATAGCGCAAAACGATCTGGTTTTGGGAGAAGTGGGCGCCTGGGTAAATCCCCTGCATCCGGATGACGGGGTGCGCAGGAAAAATATTGCTTACTGCCAGAATCAGCTTGCCCTGGCGGAGGAAATGGAAGCCAACTGCTGTGTGAACATCGTGGGCTGTCCCGGGGAGATTTGGGACGGCGCATATGCAGAGAATTACAGCGCGGACACCTATGCGCTGATCGTGGACAGCATCCGGGAGATTCTGGATGGCGTGCATCCGAAGCATACCTTTTATACGGCGGAGCCCATGCCCTGGATGGTGCCTGATTCGCCGGAGCGCTATCTGAAGCTGTTAAAGGACGTGGATCGGGAACGCTTTGCGGTGCATCTGGACTATACCAACATGATCTCCAACCCGGAGAGGTATCTGCGCAGCTCGGATTTTATCCGGGAGTGCTTCCGCCTGCTGGGGCCCTACATCAAAAGCATACACGCAAAGGATGTGATAATGGAGCAGGGGCTGCCCTGTGTGATCCGGGAAGTGATGCCGGGGAAGGGAACCATCGACTTTTCCCTGGTGCTGCGTCTTGCGTCCCAACTGGGAGACCGGATGACGGTCTACTCCGAGCATCTGCAAAGCTGGCAGGAATATCGGGAATCCAC
>CANRGX010000060.1 GCA_947630215.1 uncultured Eisenbergiella sp.
AAATTTAGGGAGATATGAGATCCGGCTGGTTCTCATATCTCCCTGTCTTAGGGCTGGTTATTTCCCGACAGCCCCTTCTTACTTTTTTGTTAGAACTTTGTAAGAAAATTCGATACAAACGATCCGGCATTGTCGTTATTCTATTTATAAGACAATCGGGAAGGAGCAGACTATGAAAGAAATATTGCGTCTGGAGCATATCCAGAAGTATTACGGCAACCGGGGGAACCTTACGAAAGCCGTGAGCGATATCAGCTTTTCTGTCAGCGAAGGTGAGTTTGTAGGGATTATGGGCGCGTCCGGCTCCGGCAAAACAACGCTGCTGAACTGCATCTCTACGATAGATACTGTCAGTGCGGGCCATATCTATCTGGACGGAAACGACGTAACGGAACTCCAGGAAAAGGAACTGGCACGGTTCCGCAGGGAAAATCTTGGATTTATCTTTCAGGACTTTAACCTTCTGGACACGTTGACAATCTCCGAAAATATCGCGCTGGCTTTGACGATCAACCATGTGCCCGCCTCACAGATTGAAGGAAAAGTGGCGGAAATGGCCGGTACTCTCAATATTACGGACATTCTGAATAAATATCCCTATCAGGTGTCCGGCGGCCAAAAGCAGCGCTGCGCCTGTGCCAGAGCCATTGTCAATCAACCGAAGCTGATCCTTGCCGATGAGCCCACCGGAGCCCTGGACAGCCATTCTTCCCAAATGCTGCTTAGCACCATGCAGAGCATCCATGAACAGTTGGGGGCAACGATTCTGATGGTGACGCACGACGCTTTTTCCGCCAGCTATGCAAACCGTATCCTGTTTTTGCGGGATGGGGCGATATTTACGGAAATCAGAAAGGGGCGCGATTCCCGAAAAGCCTTTTTTGAAAAGATACTGGGGGTTCTTACCATGCTGGGAGGACAGGGCGATGTACGCTAAACTTTTCAGGAATAATATCAAAAAAGCATTGCGGGACTATTGTCTCTATTTTTTTACCCTGGTGATCAGCAGCACCCTGTTTTTTGCCTTTCTGTCCTTAACAAGCAGCTACAACGATATTTTGGATGGGAATGGGAACTATTCCCTCTCCCTGTTTCAAAATACAATCCGATATGCTGTGTTGGCAATATCCGTTATCTTTTTTGCCCTAATTCGCTATATCAACAACTATATGCTCAGACAGCGCAGCCGGGAATTTTCTGTCTATCTGATTCTGGGCATGGAACAGCGGATTGTGGCAAAGCATTTTTTTGGTGAAACCCTTCTCTTTGGCATGGGCGCGGTGCTTTTGGGGTGTCTGACCGGAACGCTGTTGTCCGGTGTTATTACGACGTTTGTCATGCGAACCCTCACGGAAACGGCGCAATTTCAATTTGCGTTTTATCCGGATACCGTAGGTTTAACCGTTCTATTTTTTTGCACGGCGTTTCTTTTCGTGGGGATGGCGGACAGCCGCAAAATCAGTAAGATAAAGCTGATCGATCTGCTGAATGAAAAGAAAAACGGCGAGAGTCAGAATACAAAAAAGAAACAGAATTTTCTTTCTGTTCTTATCACGATTGTGAGCTTCGGGATTACCGGAGCGGTGTTGGTTTTGTTTACCCGTCAAAACGGTGTTTATGCCGGAAACATTCCGGAGGAAATCAGCAACCGCTTTCAGACTGTCGCGATTGTGGCTGCGATTACCGGCATATTCTCTATGTATCATTCCATCGTATGGATATTAGCAATCATCCGGGGCCGAAAAAAATGGAAAAATCGCGGAACAAATTCTGTGCTGCTTGGCAATCTCTCGCAAAAGGTTTATTCTACGGCAAAGATTCTTTCTGTTTCAACTTTGGCAATCACGATCTCACTGGTGGCCTTTGTGATCATGCCAATATTGGCAGAGATCTCCACGGGCTTTCTGGACTACCGTATGCCCTATGACCTGATGATTTACAATACCTATCGGTATATTGATGAATTGGATGACATCCCTCAGATTGACTATTCCTTTGTAGGAGATATTCTGGGGGAACATCATATCACAGTTTCGGAGGAGATTTCCCAGCGAAGCTTTTTTATATGGGAACGGGATTTTAATACGGTGGCCGAGAGAGAAAACTGGCGCGATCTGCCGAGGCTGGCTATGTGTATTTCCGATTACAACCGTATGCGGGAAATGGCAGGAATGGAACCGGTTCCTCTGGCCGACAATGCGTTTTTCGTTCATCTTGATTATGAAATGGACAGGGACGCTTTCGAGGATACTCTGGGCAGCGGCAGCAGGGCCATTCGCTTAGATGACGGGACGATTTTGAATCTGGCGGAGCCGGCGGTTTATCATGATCCATTGGGACAATACCTGTTTCACTCTGACGACTCGATCCTCATTTTTCCGGATGCCGTTTGTCAGAAGCTTCACCTGGCCTGTACCTGCTATTATGCCAATACCGGGGAAGCTATTCCGTACAGTCTCTGCGGCACCATCAGCGATGAGATTTCGGCCGCTTTCCATGATAGATATGCGTATTTGTTTGACCGGTACGAGACAAAATATCAATCTGATAAAAATTACATGACCTTTATTGGACCGATTCGTTTTCTGACACAGGAGCAGAACGATATTGCTTTGACCGCAACCAGTATGCGTCTGCTGGGGATTTACTCCGGCATTGTTTTCTTTATCCTCTGTATGACCGTTCTGGCCCTGCATCTTACAACAGATACGATCAACCAGCGCGCTCAATATCGTACTTTATTCCAGCTCGGAACGGATCCGCAGGATATTGTAAAGATGGTAAGCCGACAGAGCGCCGTGTACTTTTTCCTGCCCTGTGTCGCAGCTCTTGTTGTGGCGCTGCTGCTGATTTACTCCTTCATGGTTCGATATGGATATAAAGTATTTACCTATATGGGCAGCATAGGTTTCCAATTTGGGGTATGGATTCCCTGTCTGCTGATTTTGGTTATCCTTACGTGCTACTATGGGGCAGCGATAGATATGATAAAAAAGGATTTGAAGCATGCGCTTGCCAATATGAAATAAAAAGTGATTCCCCGGCCCGATTTTACATCCATTTTACACAAGCATGATAGAGGATTTGATTTTCCGGCGCTATCCTATAGTTGTGACCTGAAGGGAAACAAAAATAGGCAAAGGAGAATTTCAAAATGAAGAAAGTATTTTCAGTCATGCTTGTCGCAGCCCTGGCAGTCTCGACGCTTACCGGATGTTCCGGAAACGGAAAGGGCGGTACGGTCAACACGGATGGCTCCACCTCTATGGCGGACGTGATGGGCGCGCTGACCGAGGCATTCAAAGAGAAAGAACCGAATATTACCGTCAACTACTCCGGCACCGGTTCCGGATCCGGCATCAGCGGCGTGCTGGACGGCACCTGTGACATTGGCCTTTCCAGCCGTGAACTGAAACAGGAGGAAATGGATCAGGGTGCCGTGGCCCATGTGGTGGCCCTGGATGGCGTCGCGGTTGTGGTGAATCCTCAAAATGCCGTATCGGATCTGACTACAGAACAGATTGCGGACATTTTCACCGGAAAGATTACAAATTGGTCTGAACTTGGCGGGTCGGACGCACCCATTGCGGTATATGGCCGTGAGGACGGTTCCGGCACGCGCAGCGCTTTTGAGGAGATCGTGGGAGTAGAAGGCGCCTGCGTATACACCAATGAGTACGGATCCACCGGCGATGTCATCGGCAATGTTGCTTCCAATGAAAATGCCATCGGGTATGCCTCCCTCTCCGCTGTGGACAGCAGCGTCACGGCCGTGAAGGTGAACGGTGTGACGCCCGGCGAAGCCACTGTCAAGGACGGCAGCTACACCATCCAGCGCCCCTTTGTGATGGTGACGAAAGAAGGGGTGAAGCTCTCCGAAGCGGCACAGGCCTTCCTTGATTTCGCGTCCGGCGAGGAAGCGGCGGAGTATATTACCGCAGCCGGCGCTGTGTATCCGAACTGATATGAAAAAGGCAAAATTCAAAATGATAGAGAGGGCCATGCAGGTCCTCTTTACCCTGTGCGGACTGATAGCGGTAGGGTTTGTACTGCTCATCACCATCTATCTTGTCATCTCCGGCATTCCGGCAATCCGGAAAATTGGTCTTTTCCGGTTCCTTTTCGGAAAGACATGGGCTGCCGGTCAGAACCAGTACGGGATTCTCCCGCTGATCCTTACCTCCCTATACGGTACGGCCGGAGCTATCGTCATCGGCGTACCCATCGGTTTTTTCACGGCAGTCTTTCTTGCCAAGGTGGCGCCCAGGAAGGTGGCGAATGTCATCCGCCCGGCGGTGAGTCTGCTGGCCGGTATTCCATCGGTAGTATATGGTCTGGTGGGAATGTGCGTCCTGGTTCCGGCGCTCCGTAACTGGCTTCATCTGCCTGCCGGAGACAGTTTGCTCGCGGCGATTATCGTACTGGCGGTTATGATTTTACCCTCCATTATTTCTCTTTCGGAGACAGCCCTGGAAGCGGTGCCGAGGGAATATGAGGAAGCGTCCCTGGCCCTGGGCGCCACAAAACTGGAAACGTATTTCCGGGTTTCCGCGCCCGCGGCAAAGAGCGGTATTGCGGCGGCGGTGGTACTGGGCATCGGGCGCGCCATCGGGGAGGCCATGGCCATTATGATGGTGGCCGGAAATGTGGCCAATATGCCGGCCCTTACGCGATCCGTGCGCTTTCTCACCACCGGTATCTCCATTGAGTTGAACTATTCCCAGGACGGGAGCTTACAAAGACAGGCGTTATTTTCCATCGGGCTTGTGCTGTTCTTTTTTATCATGCTGATCAATGCTTTTTTGAACCTTGTTCTGAAACGGGAAAAGGAGGACTGACATGAGACGAAAGCTCTATGAAATGACAGGCCGGATCCTCCTGTACGGATGTACGGCGATCACGGCCGGACTGCTCCTGTTTCTCATCGGCTATATCCTTTTGCGGGGCGCAGGAGGAATCAGCTGGCGGTTTTTATCCACCGCAGAGAGCGTCATCCACGGTACGGTGGGTATTCTTCCGGCCATCAAAAATACGGTTTTTGTGATTCTGGTATCTCTGATGGCAGCGCTCCCGCTGGGAGTGGGTGCGGCAGTCTATCTTACCGAATACGCCCGGAACCGGCGGTTCGTGGCGGCGATTGAGTTCGCTTCCGAAACGCTGGCGGGGATCCCGTCCATCATCTACGCCCTTGTCGGCGTCATTCTCTTCTGCACGGCGCTGAAACTGCAAAAGACACTGTTGGCCGGTTCCCTGACGCTGGTGATCATGATTCTGCCAACCATCATACGATCCACGCAGGAGAGCCTGAAAACCGTGCCCCAGTCCTACCGGGAGGGCGCTCTTGGCCTGGGAAGCGGAAAATGGCATATGATCCGCACGGTCGTGCTGCCCTCCTCCATTGACGGGATTGTCACGGGTTGTATTCTCGCCGTTGGCCGTGTGGTGGGAGAAAGCGCGGTGCTGATGTATACGGCCGGAATGAGTATGGCCATGCAGAGCTTCTCCCCAAACCGGCTGGCAGGCGCGTCGGGCGCTACCCTCACGGTCGCGCTTTATCATTACGCCAAAGAAAACGCGGATTTTTCGGTTGCCTTTTCCATCGCGGCCATTCTGCTGATCCTGACGGTGATCATCAATTCCGCCGCAAGTTTTCTCGGCGGAAAACTAAAAAGGAGCTGACCTATGGACGCACCCATTCTTTCCGCAAGGAATCTGGACTTTTATTACGGCGAAACGCACGCCTTGAAAGACATCTGTCTCGATATTCCCGAACACAATATCACCGCTTTGATTGGGCCGTCCGGCTGTGGAAAATCCACCTTTCTGCGGACGATCAACCGAATGAACGACCTGATCGAGGGCGTAAAGGTGATCGGTTCCCTTACTTATCGAGGCGAAGAAATCTATGCTCCCGACCGGGATGTGACGGATCTTCGCAAAAATATCGGTATGGTATTCCAGAAGCCCAACCCGTTCCCCATGTCCATTTACGACAATGTGGCCTACGGCCCGCGTACCCATGGGATCCGTGCGAAGGCGAAGCTGGACGATATTGTGGAACAATCTCTGCGGGACGCAGCGATCTGGGACGAAGTAAAAGACCGGCTGAAGAAGAACGCGCTGGGACTTTCCGGCGGCCAGCAGCAGCGGCTTTGCATTGCACGCGCGCTGGCGGTCAGGCCGGACGTTCTTCTGATGGATGAGTCCACCTCGGCTCTGGATCCGATCTCTACTTCCAAAATTGAAGATTTGACGATGGAGCTGAAAAAAGCATACACCATCGTCATCGTGACGCACAATATGCAGCAGGCGGTGCGAATTTCAGACAAAACGGCATTCTTCCTTTTGGGGGAACTCATAGAGTTCGGGGACACGGAGAAGATGTTCTCCCAGCCGGAAGATAAGCGCACCGAGGATTATATCACGGGGAGGTTTGGATAATGAGGACACGGTTTGACGAGCAGTTGAACACGCTTCACCAGGAGCTTATCCGGATGGGGGCGCTGTGCGAGGAAGTGATCTCTCTGGCGGTTTCCGCGCTCCTTCAAAAGGACGATGCGCTGGCGGCAAAGATCGCGCCGCTGGATCACGAGATCGATGAAAAAGAACGGCAGATCGAGTCTATCTGCCTGCGGCTTTTCTTACAGCAGCAGCCGGTGGCGCGGGATCTCAGACAAATCTCGGCCGCCCTGAAAATGGTAACGGACATGGAGCGGATCGGGGATCAGGCGGAGGACATTGCGGAAATTCTTCCCTTTCTGAATGGCAGGACGCTTCCCGAGCATATTGAAATCCGGGAAATGGCGAAAGCGACGATCCGGATGGTAACGGACAGCGTGGACGCCTTTGTAAAACAGGACACCTCCATAGCCGAAGCGGTCATCGCTTCCGACGATACGGTGGACGATTATTTTATTGCGATCAAAAACAGCCTGATTTCCCTGATTGCGCAAAATCCCAACGAGGGGGAGTATGCCCTTGACCTTTTGATGGTTGCGAAATACTTTGAGCGGATCGGAGATCATGCCACGAATATTGCCGGCTGGGTGCTGTTTTCCGTCACCGGAGAGAAAGCTGCCCTGCCGGAAGTCGATTGAAAAAAGTGCGGAGAATGATATAATTTGGGATGATAAAGGCAAGTCGTTCATAATTGGATTCGCTCCGCTCTGTGGAAGGGAAAGGTTTACGATGATTTTCTGCGTTGAAGATGACAACGGAATCCGGGATTTAATGATATACGCCCTAAATGCCGCCGGATTTGAAGCAAAAGGTTTTTCGGATGGCGAGTCGCTTTATGAAGCGCTTTCCCAAAGCGATCCGGAATTGTTCCTTTTGGATATCATGCTCCCTGGCGAGGACGGCATCCGGATTCTGAAAAGACTGCGGGCGGAGGGAAACACGGTTCCGGTCATTATGGCCACGGCAAAAGGGACGGAATATGACAAGGTAATTGGTCTTGACCTTGGAGCCGACGACTATTTGGCCAAGCCTTTCGGCATGATGGAACTGGTGTCACGGGTAAAGGCGCTTTTGCGTCGCACCCGCCCCATGCAGGACCGCAGGCTGCTCCTGCTGGGGCAAATACAGATGGATACGGTGCAGCATATTGTATTATCCGACGGAAAACGCGTGGAACTGACTCTCAAAGAATATGAACTGCTCCGCAAATTCATGGAGAATCCCGGAAAAGCGTTTACGCGGGATCAGCTTCGCATCAGCGTTTGGGGAGACGAATATGCCAGTGAGACACGGACCGTGGATGTCCATGTGGGCACACTGCGCACAAAGCTGGGCCGCTGCGGCGATTACATTAAAACCGTTCGCGGCGTCGGGTATCGTGTGGAGGCGGAAAAATGACAAAGCGAATCTTCAGATCCATCTGTCTTGCGGCAATCGCGGTTTTTCTTGCGTCTGTGGCGCTCTTTCTTTTCGTACTTTATGATTATTTTGGGAATGTCCAGCAAA
This sequence comes from uncultured Eisenbergiella sp., assembly GCA_947630215.1. Lineage (GTDB taxonomy): Bacteria > Bacillota > Clostridia > Lachnospirales > Lachnospiraceae > Gallintestinimicrobium. The sequence continues at coordinate 7,966 of CANRGX010000060.1, forward strand.
ATCAGCTGAGAACGCAGACAGAGCTTGCCGCGCAGGGCGTGGAAAGTGCCGGGGCGGATTATTTGGAAGGACTGGATCCCAAAGGGTACCGCATTACCTGGATCGCTGCGGACGGCGAAGTGCTTTTTGATAGCGGCGCCTTTGCCGCAGATATGGAAAACCATCTGGAACGGGAGGAAATTAAAGAAGCCATAGAGACCGGGTATGGGGAAAGCTCACGTTATTCGGCAACTCTGATGGAACGCACTTTGTATAGCGCCGTGCGCCTGGCGGACAACACGGTAGTACGCCTTTCCATCGCTCAAAATACGTTGCTGACATTGCTCCTTGGAATGTCGCAGCCTATCGCCATTATCATTGTCGCTGCAATTGCGCTTTCTTTCTTCTTAGCGTACCGGCTTTCCAGACATATTACAGAGCCCTTGAACCGCCTGAATCTGGATGATCCCTTAAATAACGAGGGTTATGATGAGCTTTCCCCGCTTCTGCGCCGGCTCGATGCCCAGCAGCGGCAGATTAAGATCCAAACGGATGAGCTGAGAAAAAGGCAGGAGGAATTTGAAGCCGTCACAGAAAATATGGCGGAAGGGATCGTTGTTCTTAATATAAAGGGTATCATCTTGAGCATCAACCGTGCCGCGGCAAGGCTGTTTGAAACCACGCGCGCCTGTATGGGACAGCATATGCTGTCCGTCAATCGGAGCATTGAAATTTCGGATCTTCTTTCGGAGATGGAAAAGGGCGTCCGGGCGGAAAAAACCATCCAGCTAAAAGGCAGAAAATATCAGCTGGACGAAAGTCCCGTATCAGAGGACGGAAGCGTAACCGGCGCGGTACTTCTCATACTTGACGTAACGGAAAAAGAGCAGGCGGAGCAAATGCGCCGGGAATTTACCGCGAATGTTTCCCATGAATTGAAAACGCCGCTGCAGATTATTGCCGGTTCCGCTGAGCTTTTGTCCGGTGGCATTGTCCAGGAGAAGGATCGCATGGGATTTTATACCCGGATTCAGGGGGAGGCACAGCGAATGATCCAGCTGGTAGAAGATATTATCCGCCTTTCCCATTTGGATGAAGGCGCAGAGGATATGAAATGGGAGGAGCTGGATCTTTTTGCCCTGGCGGACGAAACGGTAAACTCTCTGCAGGCCGAAGCAGAAAGCGCGCATGTTACCGTGAAGCTTGACGGAGAACACGCGGTTATCTATGGAGTTTTGCAGCTGGTGCAGAGTATTGTTTTTAATCTCTGTGACAACGCCATTAAGTACAACCGTTCCAATGGGAATGTGACGGTCACTGTGAAGCCGGAAAAAAATTGCGTGATACTGTCCGTTGCCGATACGGGGATTGGCATTTTGCCTAAACATCAGGAACGCATTTTTGAAAGGTTCTA
>CANRGX010000061.1 GCA_947630215.1 uncultured Eisenbergiella sp.
TTTCCCGCTGTCTTTGTCCAAAACTCATAAGCGTTATATTCCCATGCTTTTTTGTTCTGCCTGCTATAATCTTTCATCCAAAACACCCTCCTTGTCGTCTTTGTTTTCCGGATCTTCGTTTTTCTGGCAAAGCAGCAAAATGTTGGAAAGCGGGTAGGAGCATAGAAAGGCACACAGGCCCTCGCCGAAGACGACGGCGGGGGTGAAAAATCTGACAATCACCAGAATCATAAGAAAGTAGATGACGGCCATCAGCACCGTGCACAGCAAAAACCGCATCCCTATCATAATGGCGTTTCGAAACATGGCGGCGGTGGTATTTTGAAACCGGGCGAGCAGAGGGAAAATATACATCAGTAGGATGGCGTAGGCGGCCAGGGCCACTAGAAATATGGCGGTTATGATGGCCCAGAAGGCATTGGAAAAGCGGACATGATACAGAACATACCCGTCGATTCCCAGCACGATGCCCGCGGCCAGCAGGATCAGCCAGATTATGGTGGACTGTCTGAAATTCTGCCGGAAAGAAAAAAAGAAGGCTTTCGTCAGGTTCCCTTCTTCATTTTTGGCCATTTTCAGCGTGACATAGAACAGAGCGGTGGTGGAAGCGCCCACGGTGACGACCGGCAGGCAGCAAACGAACCATAAGAGGTTCAGGTAAGCGCTGTAGGTCAGTTTGGTAAGAAAATTCATGAGCGGACTTTCCGGATCGAATAAACTGCGCATATGCTGCCTCCGTTTTCAGCCGTTGGTGGATTCCCGGTAGATCAGGCTGGTTTCTGTATGAACCGTACGGTAATTTAAGGACGGCTCCTTGATTCTGGATAACAAAAGCTGTACGGCGGAGACTCCCATGATCTGACTGTGGATGTGTACGGTGGTCAGGGATGGGGAAATCACTCTGGATTCCGGAGAATCGTCGAACCCGCACAGGTAAACGTCCTTTGGGACGCGGATCCCCAGGTCACGAAACACCATCAGGACGTCCATTGCGACAAAATCATTGGCACACAGAAGCACCTCCGGCAGCTGTTTCATTTTGGAGAATTTTTCCGCCAGATAATCCCGGTACGCCGCGTAGCCGGGCGTTTTTACGCCGGGCCCTTTTTCCGTAATGCAGCATTCTGCAGGACAGGGCAGACCGGCCAGGTACATGGCGTTCTGATAAGCCATGAATCGTTCAAAAAAGGACTGACAATGAGAAATGTCCCCGACAAACCCGATCCGCGTTTTTCCGCGGCGGATCATTTCCCGGACAATCTGCTGGATATGGGATTGGTTATCCATATAGAGGTGATCGGCCTTGAGGGGAGGCATCCGGTCGTAAACGGGGGAATCCACAAAGAGCAGGGGCGTGTCCAGCCTGCAGAGCATGGAACAGTACTCCCGATCAAACATTTCAATACAGATGATCCCGGCAGTCCGCTCCCGATCATAGGAGGCGGGAAGCTGGAGCTGGGCAATTTCGTGCTCCGGCAGCCGGTGCATGGTAAAGCTGTAGCCAAAAACGGACAATTCCCTCTGGAATTTGTCCAGCATGGTAGAGGCAAAGTGGGAATTTCCAATAAAATTGGAAGTAAATAAGGCAATCTCTTTTTTGGCCGTGGCAGGGAGTATGGGACCTCCCTTTTCCAGAGCGGGGAGATTTACATAGGAAAACTGCTTATATCCCATCTCCACCGCTTTTTTCAGCACCCTTTCCCGGGTGGCGTCAGCGAGAATGCCGGTATTGTTGATTGCTTTGGAAACGGTATTGCGGGAAACGCCGAGTTCGTCGGCAATGTCCTGAATCGTAACGCGATCTGCCATAGTTCCTCTCTTTCTGAGTCAATTTTCTCTTTTCTATTATAATGCACAAAACAAAATGTGTCAAATGTAAAATTCCCGCAAAAGACAGATTCTATAAAAATATTTATAAAATTGGCCCCCATACGGGCATAAATACAAGATATGACGTTTCACGTGTAAAAAATGCAAAAAATAAATTGTGCATTTGAATAAATAATAGTTGACTAAATGTAAAAGCGGTGGTAAGGTTAATGTATCAAAAAAGAACAGCAGCATTTTACAAATGCACAATAACGTGTGTAAAATGCAAAAAAGAAAAGAAAGGAGAAAGGTTTATGAGCACACCAAAAAAGAAAAGCACCGGACTGCACAACGGGCTGGTCTACGTGAGCCAGCACTGGCAGCTGTATGTGTTTTTCCTGTTGCCCGCCCTGGCGCTGACAATCATTTTCCGGTACATTCCAATGGGCGGCATCCTGATTGCTTTTGAACGGTATAATCCGATCAAAGGCATTTTGGGAAGCGAATGGGTCGGCTTCAAACATTTCCAGCGTTTTCTGTCGTCGCCGGATTTTTTGAGCTATCTGGCAAATACGCTGAAGCTGAGTGTGTTTGGGCTGCTGTGGGGCTTCCCGGTTCCGATTCTTCTGGCTTTTTTACTGAACCGGATCGAAAGCGTCGGGGTAAAGAAGAAGATTCAGCTTGCGCTGTATCTTCCCAATTTTATCTCCGTCATCGTTCTGTGCGGTCTTGTGCGGATTTTCCTGTCGGTTACGGGGCCTGTCAATCTGCTGCTGGGAACGCAGATTAACTTTATGACAATGCCGGAGGCATGGCGAAGCATTTATATTGCCAGCGGAATCTGGCAGGGGGCAGGCTGGGGTTCCATCATTTATACGGCCGCCCTTTCCAACGCCAGTACGGAATTAAAGGAGGCGGCGGTGATTGACGGCGCTAACATTTTCCAGCAGATCAAGGCGGTGGAGTGGCCCGCGATCAAGGGTACGGTCATTATTCAGTTTATCATGCAGGCGGGCAATATCATGAGCATCGGATTTGAAAAGGCCTATGCGCTGCAGACCGACTTAAATCTGGCGTCTTCGGAAATCATTTCCACCTACGTATATAAAAGAGGTCTGATTGACGGGGACTACAGCTTCTCCACGGCAGTGGGTCTGTTCAATACCGTAATCAACGTGATTCTGCTGGTGGCGGTAAACAAGATCGTGGCGAAGATGAATGACGGCCAGGGACTGTAAAGGAGGAGCGTCATGAAGAAAAAAAGCAGATTTGCCAGATATTCCCTGCAGGATAAGGCGTTGCTTACGCTGGGGTTTCTCCTGCTCGGACTGTTTGTGGTTGCGATAGTCATTCCTATGATTTACGTTATCGTGGCTTCCTTTATCGACCCGGTTACGCTGCAGAACAAGGGCATCACCTTTGATTTCAGCAAGTGGACGGTAACGGCTTACAAGCGTGTGCTTTCCAATAAACAGATTTGGGTCGGCTTTAAAAACGCGGTGATTTATTCCGTGCTGTTTACCGTCCTTTCTGTCCTGGTCACCATGCTGGCGGCTTACCCCATGTCAAGAGCGGATTTCAGGGGGAGAGGTTTCTTCAATGTAATTTTTGTGATTACCATGTTTTTCGGCGGCGGCCTGATCCCGACCTACCTGTTGATCAGTAAGATGAATCTGCTGGACAGTATGTGGGCCGTTATCCTTCCCGGCGCGTTCAGCGTCTGGAACATGATCATTGCAAGGACGTATTATCAGGGGATCCCCGGCGAACTGAGGGAAGCAGCGGATGTGGACGGCGCCAACGAACTGGTTTTCTTTTTCCGGATTCTGATGCCGGTGTGTACGCCAATCATAGCGACGCTGGCCCTGTGGCAGTTTGTTGGGATGTGGAACAGTTACTTTGACGCCATGATTTATCTCAACGACGCGTCTAAGCAGCCGCTGCAGCTGGTGCTGCGCGCCATTTTGATTCAGAACCAGCCGGAATCCGGCATGATCTCCGATATGCAGAGCACGGCGGAGCGCGCGCAGCTGGCGGAGTTGTTAAAGTACGCCACGATCATTATTTCCAGCCTGCCGCTGTTGGTGATGTATCCCTTCTTCCAGAAATATTTTGACAGCGGGATCATGGCCGGTTCGGTGAAAGGCTGACCGCGTTTGGGATACATACAGGGCGCAATCCATCATGATTATAAAAAGGAGAGACAGAATGAAAAACAAAGTTTATCGGCGCATTTGCGCGGCCATACTGTCGGCGGCAATGGCGTTTGGCCTTGCGGCATGCGGGAACGGCGGAAACGTGGAACTCAATAATGGAGAAATGCAGCAGGTGGATTTGGCCGAACTGGAATTTCCGCTGAAAGAAAAGGCGACGCTGACCGGTATGATCAGCTATCCGGCCAATACGGAGTCCAATCCGAATAACCGCACGATTTTCAAGCGGCTGCAGGAGGAGACGAATGTGGAAATTGAGTGGACGGCGATTCAGGCCGACCAGTGGGGCGATAAAATCACGCTGGCAATGGCGAACCTGGGCACGTTGACGGACTTCATCTTTACGGCGAATTTTTCCGACAACGATCTGCTCCGCTACGCCGATCAGGGTGTAATCATTCCGCTGGAGCAGTATATCGACGCCTATATGCCGAAGCTGAAAGCGGTATTTGACAAGTATCCGGAATACCGGAAAATGTGCACGGACGTCAACGGACATATCTGGGCGCTGCCCTGGATCGAACAGCTGGGTTCGGAAAAAACCGCAATTCAGACGGTCAGCGAGATGGGATTTATCAATAAGAAATGGCTGGATTATCTGAATTTGGAAGTTCCCCAGACGGTAGACGAATTTGAACAGGTGCTGATGGCGTTCCGCGACCATGCAGATGAACTGCAGGAGCAGTTCCATATCGACGGGAGCATCATTCCCATGTCCTGTATCGTAAACGACGGCAGTCAGGATATGGCGCTTTTGATCAACGGATTCGGCGAGGGCTACGGCGACAACGATCAGGGAAGACACATTGCCGTCACGGACGACAAGCAGGTGATCTGCACCGCGACGCAGCAGGGCTTTAAGGATGGAATTGCCTGGCTGCATAAGCTGTATACGGAAGGCCTTCTGGATCCGGAAGCCTTTACCCAGGAATGGTCTACCTATGTGTCCAAGGGAAAATCCGGCCGTTACGGAGTGTGCTTCAGCTGGGACGACGCCAACATTGTAGACGATTTTAGCGGATGGGTACCTCTGCCGGCGCTGACCGCGGACACCAGGAACGTGACGCCGGAAAACGGTTCCTTTACCAGCGGCTTTGACCGTGGGCGCTGCGTGGTGACGGCGGTGGCCAAAAATCCCGCGCTAGTCTGCGCATGGCTGGATCAGATGTACGATCCCTTCCAGTCCCCGCAGAATAACTGGGGCACTTATGGGGAAGACGACGACTTCGATATCTTTGAGCTGAGCGAAAACGCGCAGGGCGAGAGAATGCTCAAGCATGCGCCTCTCGGGGACGCTTCTCCCGTGGAAGTAAGGGAAGCGGAAAGCGTCAACGGCCCTCTGGCGGTTCTGGATGAGTATTATGACGTCTATGTGACCTGCCCGGACGACGCGCAGTACCGCCTGGATTGGATCCGGGACTATTATACGCCGGATATGAAGATGAAATATGTCTATCCCAACGTGTTTATGAGCCAGGAGGATACAGAGGAGCTGTCCAATCTCCAGACGGATATTACAAAGAAGATCAATGCCACCCGATCCGAGTGGATCATGAACGGATTTTCGGATGCGGACTGGGACGAATATTTACAGAGCCTGGACGCATACGGATTGGAGGATCTGTTGGCAATCTTCCAGAAATATCTGGATGCCTACTATGCGGAATAAAAAATCGGGAAAAGGATGAAAGCCATGATGAGTCAGACATTACGGGAAGCGCGCAAATATGAGGAGGTCGCGGAAAAATCCATACGAAAGGAAGAACGGCCGGCGTTTCATTTGTCCGCGCGAACAGGCTGGATGAACGATCCCAACGGATTCTCATTTTATGGCGGAGTGTATCATATTTTTTATCAGTATCATCCCTATGACTGTCATTGGGGCCCGATGCACTGGGGGCATGCGGTGAGCCGGGATCTGCTGCACTGGGAATATCTTCCGGCCGCCCTCGCGCCGGATGAGATGTACGACAGAAACGGTTGTTTTTCGGGGAGCGCGCTGACGCTCCCCGACGGCCGGCACCTGCTGATGTATACGGGTGTGATCCGGGAACAGCAAAAAAACGGCGGTTTCCGGGAAACGCAGACACAGTGTCTTGCGGTGGGAGACGGCACAGATTATGAGAAATTTGAAAAAAATCCGGTGATAACCGCTGCGGATCTGCCGGAAGGATGCAGCGCACAGGACTTTAGAGATCCCAAGATATGGCAGATGGCGGACGGCACCTATCGCTGCGTCGTCGGAAACCGTCCCGCGGACGGTACGGGACAGATTCTGCTGTTTTCCAGCCCGGACGGTTTTTCCTGGAAGTACGAAAAAGTGCTGGTATACAACGGAGATCGTTTTGGAAAAATGTGGGAGTGCCCGGACTTTTTCCCGCTGGGGGATAAATGGGTGCTTCTGACCAGTCCGCAGGATATGCTGCCCTCCGGATTTGAATATCACAACGGAAACGGGACGCTTTGCCTGATCGGAGAGTTTGACGAGGAAACGGAAACGTTTACGGAACGCCGGGATCAGGCCGTGGATTACGGAATTGATTTTTATGCCGCGCAGACGATACTGGCGCCCGACGGCCGGCGGATTATGATTGGCTGGATGCAAAACTGGGATACCTGCGATTTCAGAGCGCAGAATCTTTCCTGGTTCGGACAGCTGAGCCTGCCCCGCGAATTGTCCATAGAAAACGGGAGATTGTACCAGCGCCCGGTGAGGGAATTGGAAAAGCTGCGGCGCGGCAGGGTGGAGTATACGGACGTGCCCATTTCCGGGGAACGCAGGCTGCAGGGGGTCAGCGGCCGGACGGTGGATATGGAAATAACGATTGGCCCGCAGGACGGCGCCCCGCTTTACCGGAAGTTTGCGATCCGTTTCGCCCAAAACGACAGGTTCTGGACTTCGCTGAGTTTTCACCCGGGCGATTCCATTTTGAAAATTGATCGGAAATTCTCCGGATCGAGAAGGGCGATCATTCATCAGAGACGCTGCCTGGTGCGCAGCCGGGACGGCAGACTGAAGCTGCGTCTGATCCTGGATCGCTTCAGCGCGGAGGTCTTTGTAAACGACGGGGAACAGGTGCTGACCGCCATCGTGTATACCAGACAGGAAGCGGACGAGATTTCCTTTTATGCGGATGGGGCCCTGCGGATGGATCTGGTGAAATACGATCTGCAGGGGGAAGCCTGAAAAACTGCCCCGGACAATCCCATATTACCTTGAAAAAATGCCTGTTACCGGCCAAGCGCGGATAACAGGCATTTGCTGTGGCCAAGAAAAAAGAATAAGGGACTTGCTATTTTTTTACTGCCGGATATACAATGATAGAGAAGGACGCAGGACGGTTCCT
>CANRGX010000062.1 GCA_947630215.1 uncultured Eisenbergiella sp.
GGTAAATGCTTTTTACACCAGAAAGGGACTCCATGAAAACCCATTTTCGACTTATATTGGTTCTGTTCCTTTCCGTGGCTCTGTGCGGTTGTTCGGCGAAACCTATCACGCCGCTGCAGGCGCCTGCGCAGGGAAACGGGACCCGGGGCAGCACCCGCCGCGTACTCCGTCCGGAGGCCGGCGGCACCATTACATTCGGCAATGATCAGGTCACGCTTGACGCTTCCCACAGTGACCAGGGTTATATTATGCTCAAATGGCTGGGCGCGCAGAACAAGCTCAAGCTCCAGATCTCCGGTCCCAAAAACAATACCTACACGTATAATCTCATTTCGGACAACCAGTGGCACACCTTCCCGCTGACGGAGGGCAACGGCACCTATACCATGGGCGTATTTGAGAATGTGGTGGACAACCAGTATTCCCAGGCCTTTGCCCAGGCGCTAACCGTCCGGCTCTCCGACGATGTCCTGCCCTTTTTGTATCCCAACGAATACGTGAATTTCAATTCCGACACGCAGGCGGTGGCGCTGGCGGAACAGCTGGCGGAAAGCTCCGATACCGATTTGGACGTCATTACCTCGGTTTTCTATTATGTAGTTTCCAATATTGATTACGACTATGACAAGGCCAAAACCGTCCGCAGCGGCTATCTGCCCAACGTGGACGACACACTGGCGCAGGGCAAGGGGATCTGTTTTGATTATGCCGCGCTGATGGCCTGTATGCTGCGTTCCCAGCAGATTCCCACCAGACTGGATATCGGCTACATCGGCGATGTGTACCACGCCTGGATTTCCATTTGGAGCGAACAGGAGGGCTGGCTCTACAACGCCATTGAATTTGACGGGACGGAATGGAATATGATGGATCCCACCTTTACCTCTACGGCGAAGCAGGGAGACAATCTCAACCAGTACGTGAACAACGAGCAGAGTTACTTCATCAAATTTTCCTATTAACATACAAATAACCGAGTAAGGAGAGGATTGGCATGGCTACACAACAAAACCCGTTTTCCAACCTGGAAATCTCCGCTTTCTGTTCCCAGATGGCGCTGATTCTGAAATCCGGAATTTCCGCCTCCGAGGGCATCGCGATCCTGGGGCAGGACGCCTCAGGCGAACGAAAAGATTTTTACAGTCAAATCAGCGCCTCCCTGGAGGAAGGACTGTCGCTTGGCAGCGCGCTGAAAAAAACCGGGATGTTTCCGGATTACGCCTGCGACATGATCGAAATCGGCGTCCAGGCGGGACGTACCGACGAAGTGATGGACGCGCTGGTGAATCACTATGAACGGGAGGAGGAAATCGCGTCCTCCATCCGCAGCGCCGTCACCTATCCGGCCGTCATGATCGGCATGATGTTCGCCGTGGTACTGGTTCTGATCACACAGGTGCTTCCGATTTTCAACCAGGTGTTTCTACAGCTGGGAAGCGGGCTGACCGGTATGTCCAAGGGACTCATGGATCTGGGCGTCCTCATCAGCCGCTATTCCATCCTGCTGGTGATTCTGCTGGCAGTCTGCGCTGTCCTTTTCTTCCTTCTTGTGCGCACCCGGAAGGGCCAGGCCCTGCGGCAGAAAATGGCGCGCGCCATTCCGCCCATCCGCAGACTGCAGCAGCAGCTTTCCGCGGGCCGGTTCGCGGACGGTCTCTCCATTGCCCTCTCCAGCGGCCTGAGCGTGGAGGACGGCCTGCAGATTGCCGGGAATCTGGCCACAGACCCGGAAGTAAAGGCAAAAATTGAAACCTGCACCCAAACCTACCGGGAAGGCGCCTCTTTCCCCGACGCGGTCACGTCCTCTCAGATCTTTTCCGGCCTGTACGCCAAGATGCTGGCGGTGGGCTTTCAGGCGGGCGCCACGGAAGGCGTACTGCGCAAAATTGCGGATCGCAGCGCACAGGAAAGCGACGAACGCATTTCCCAGTTCATTTCGATTCTGGAACCTACCCTGGTGGCGATCCTTTCCTGTATCGTCGGCCTGATCCTGCTGTCCGTCATGTTGCCGCTTCTGGGCATTATGACCGGCGTGGGAATGTGAACTGAGTGCCTGTAAAGGAGGCTTGCCATATGAAGCAGATCCATCCGGGCAGAAAGCTGGCCCTTTCCGTCCTTCTTCTCATCGTCCTGCTGTTTCTTTTCATCCGCGGGCTGGGCGCCATATCCGCCCGTTCCGACGAGGAACAGAGACGCAGTCTGGAGGAAGCCATACACAGGAACATCGTGTACTGCTATACGGTGAATGGGTTTTATCCGGAAAGTCTGGACTATCTTCTTCAGAATTATCCGATTCTTTATGATGAAGACCGTTATATTATCTACTATCAGCCCGTGGCTTCCAATCTGATGCCGGACGTCACGGTGGTGGAAAGGAGCCACACCAGATGATGACCTCTCACAGCAGCCGGCAGCACACCGTGGATTCCCTGTTCACGCTGTCTTTGCTCGGCGTATTCGCCATCTCCGCTCTGCTGGTCACCGTTTTCGGCGCCAATACCTACGAGAAAATCGTGGCGAAATCCAGCAGTATCTACGAAGCGGGCACTTCCCTCTCCTATATCCGGGAAAAGATCCGGCAGAACGATACGGCGGACAGCGTTTCCATTCTGCAGATAGAGGATACGGACGTGCTCTGTTTAAAGAGCAGCGTAAACGACCGCTCCTATGTCACCTATATCTACTGGCAGGACGGAGCGCTCAGGGAGCTTTACCAGCAGGAGGGCTACGATCTGCCTCTTTCGGCCGGACAACAGATCCTGTCGGTGGACGGTCTGGAAATGAAACAGCTTTCCGACTCCCTTCTGTACTTTGCCGTCACCGACAAATCCGGCGCCCGTTCGGAGCTCACACTGCAGTTAAACAGCGTCCAATGATCAGGAGGCAGTATGAAACGACACAATAAAACCAGTTTATTTCTGATGGAGCTGATCCTCTCCATCCTGCTGTTCTCCCTGTGCAGCGCGGTCTGCGTCCAGCTTTTTGTCGCGGCCTACCGCAGGGAACAGGACGCCGAAGCCCTGACCTGGGCGGCCATGCTCTGCGACAGCATGGCATCCCAGCTTCGCAACGGGGACGCGTTGGCAGAGTTTTCCGTGACCAATTACGACAGCAGCTTTGCTCCGTGTGAAAAAGATGCCGTGCCCGCCTGGCGCGTCATGGTCATTCCGGGGAAAAACGAGGACGATCCGGTGCGCACCGCCGATTTTTTCGTGTTCCCCTGTCCCTCTGCTTCTTTCGGAGACGCCGTCCCACAAGCTTTGTATCACGTCTCTGTGGCCTATTGAACCGGCAGAAGATAGGAGCTGTTTATGAAGAATAAAAAAAATCCACTTGTCAATACCGGCCTTCCCTCTCTGCTGGTCATCTTCATTGTGCTGTGTCTGGTGACCTTTGCGGTGCTGTCCTATGTCAGCGCCATGCGGGATTATTCTCTGGCCCAAAAAACGGCGGAACGCACCCGTCTTTATTATGAAGCGGATCTGGCGGCGCACAGATGCCTGACGGCACTGGACGCCGGACTGCAGGAAGCCTGCCGGGATCTGTCCGGGGAAAAGACGGACGCTTTTTCTTTGGTCTGTGAGGATATGCTCCCTGTCCTGCTGGAAAGCAGTCTCAATGAGAGCGGCGCCTATCCGGACGATACCCTGCCCGACTATTCCATTCGCCAGGAGGACGGGGCCTATGTCTGTACCTTTTATGAACCCCTGGGGGATGCCCAGGCCCTTCTGGTGGAGCTTTCCGTCCGCCAGCCTGACGGCGGACAGACGTCCTTTTTCGATATTCAGAAATGGCAGGTGGTCTCTTCCGGGTCCTGGGAGGTAGACGATTCGCTTCCCGTCCTGCAGGAAGCGCCTTGACAGACAGCATAGAAGAACCGGTTTTTTACAGCGCAAGGAGGAATCTTTCATGGATTTAACCAAATTACTTACGGACGCGGTGGCGGACAACGCCTCGGATATTTTTATCGTAGCCGGCCGTCCCTTTTCCTACAAAAAAAACAACACGGTGGTGGAGGTAGCGGAACGGCTCATGCCGGAAAACACCAACGCGCTGGTCAACATCATCTATGAACTGGCCGGCGGCAGGGACATCAGCAATTTCCTCCATCACGGCGACGACGATTTTTCCTTCGCCCTGCGCGGCGTGGCCCGGTTCCGTGTCAGCACCTATAAACAGCGCGGTTCCTTCGCGGCCGTTATCCGGGTCATCAATTTCACGCTGCCGGACGCGAAGCAGCTGAGCATTCCCGATCAGATTCTGCAGTTGGGCGATCTCTCCAAGGGCATGGTACTGGTCACGGGCCCTGCCGGCAGCGGCAAATCCACCACGCTGGCCTGTATCATCGACTACATCAATCAGACCAAAAAATATCATATTATCACGCTGGAGGATCCGCTGGAGTTTCTTCACTCCCACAAAAACAGCATCGTCAGCCAGCGGGAAATTTCCGCCGATACGGAAAGCTACATCGCCGCCCTGCGCGCTTCCCTGCGGCAGAGCCCCGACGTCATACTGCTGGGGGAAATGCGCGATTACGAAACCATCAATGTGGCGATGACGGCCGCGGAAACCGGACATTTGATCTTTTCTACCCTGCATACGCTGGGCGCGGCCAAAACCATTGACCGTATCATCGACGTGTTCCCGGCCAACCAGCAGCATCAGATTGCGCTGCAGCTCTCCATGACCCTGCAGGCAGTGGTTTCCCAGCAGCTCGTCCCGGATGTGAACGGCGGCCGGGTGCCCGCGTTTGAAATCATGACCCTGACCCCCGCCATCCGCAATATGATCCGCGACGGGAAAATCCCGCAGATCGACGGCCTGCTGGCGGGCGCTTCCTCGCCCGGCATGATCTCCATGGATCAGAGCCTGATCAATCTGGTGCACGCGGGACGCATCACCCCGGATATCGCTTTAACCTACGCTTCCAACGTGGACGTCATGAAGCGCAAGCTGTAAAATCAAAACACATGAAAAGCGGGCGTCATGCTGTTGTGCATGACGCCCGCTTGTTTTTTACAAAAATCTGTTGCTCCGCTTCCGGACAGCTCAGCCCAGCTGTGCCGCAACCTCCGCCGCGAAGTCCTCGTTCTTCTTTTCCAGTCCTTCTCCGGTCTCAAAACGGACAAAGCGCTTCACAGAAAGCGCAGCGCCGGTCTCCTTGGCAACCTGTGCGATATACTGGCCGACGGTCTGCTTGCCGTCCTCCGCCTTCACATAGATCTGCTCCAGCAGGCAGATTTCCTTGAGTTCCTTGTTCAGACGTCCCTGCACCGCGCCCTCGATTACCTTTTCGGGCTTGCCGGCCATCTTGGGATCGTTGGCAATCTGCGCCTTGAGGATCTCCTTCTCATGCGCCTTGTATTCTTCGGAAATATCCGAAGTGGACACATATTTCGGATACAGCGCCGCAACCTGCATCGCCACGTTCACCAGCGCTTCCTTCACCGCGTCGTTCACCACATCGGTATCCGCCTCTACCAGCACGCCGATCCGGCCGCCGCCGTGGGTATAGGAAACCACGCAGCCGTGCTGTGCAACTACCTTTTCAAACCTTCTGATCTTCAGATTCTCGCCGATGACCGCAATCTGCTCCACCAGCGCGTCCTTCACGGTCTTTGTGGTATCCTCGTGCCAGGGCTCCGCCATGAACGCATCGAGATCCGCCGCATCGGACTGAACCGCCTGCGCAGCTACCGCTTCCACGTACTTCTGGAACTTCTCGTTCTTGGCCACAAAGTCCGTCTCCGAATTGACCTCTACCACAGCCGCGGTGGAGTCGTCCTTGGAAACAATCCGGCAGATACCCTCGGCCGCAATCCTGCTGGCCTTCTTTTCCGCCTTCGCCTGTCCCTTCTTCCGCAGATATTCCACGGCCTCGTCCATGTTGCCGTCCGTCTCGGTCAGGGCTTTTTTGCAGTCCATCATGCCCGCGCCGGTCATCTCTCTCAATTCTTTTACCATTGCTGCCGTAATAACCATATTCTATCCCTCCAAATTCGATTCCGCCTGTTGTCTCATACTTACGGCGAGGCTGTTAAGCCTCCGTCGCAATCTCCTCTATATCGGTGGCTTCCTCCGCCGCCTGCGCAACCTCCTCAGGGGTATAGACCTCCTCGCCCTGATTTGCTTCGATGACCGCGTCCGCCATCTTGGAAGTGATCAGTTTCACGGCGCGAATGGCATCGTCATTGCCGGGGATCACGTAATCCAGTTCTTCCGGATCGCAGTTGGTATCGCCAATCCCGATCAGCGTAATGCCGAGGGTGTGCGCTTCCTGTACGCAGATTCTCTCCTTTTTGGGATCGACGACGAAAATCGCGTCGGGAATCCGGGTCATCCCTTTGATGCCGCCCAGATTCTTCTCCAGCTTCTCCCACTCCTTGCGGATCTGGATAACTTCCTTCTTGGGAAGGACATCGAAGGTGCCGTCCACGGACATGGTCTCGATGGCCTTGAGTCTGTCGATCCTGCTGCGGATGGTCCTGAAATTGGTGAGCATACCGCCCAGCCATCTTTCGTTCACATAGAACATCCCGCAGCGCTCTGCCTCGGTTTTAATCGCATCCTGCGCCTGCTTCTTGGTTCCCACAAACAGGATCGTGCCGCCCTGGGCCGCAATCTCGAACACGGCCTTGTAGGCCTCGTCCACTTTGCCCACGGACTTCTGCAGATCGATGATGTGGATGCCGTTTCTCTCGGTGAAGATATAAGGAGCCATCTTAGGGTTCCATCTTCTGGTCTGGTGTCCGAAATGGACACCTGCTTCAAGCAGCTGCTTCATGGAAATAACGCTCATGTTCTTACCTCCGTCTGGTTTGTTCTTCCGTATGCGTCACGCCCGCCAGTCATCCCAAGCGTCCCGGACACCATTGACGGATCCGCATACGTGTTTTTTGTCATAGCATTTTGGATTATAGCATAAGAAAACCCCTCATGCAAGGGGTTTTACTAACTT
>CANRGX010000063.1 GCA_947630215.1 uncultured Eisenbergiella sp.
CAGGACGCTTCTCCATAATTGATACACACATACGTGGCCTTTGGATTTTCCGCCGTCATGCGCCAGAACGGGTATTTGATAATAACCGGGGTGTTGTATCCGACACCCAGTTCCAGAAACAGAATCCTTTGATTTTCCCTCGTCCCCAGAAAGTTCTCGTACCGCTGTGCCGCCCGGTGCCAGCCCTCGTCCTCCACAAATTTTTCGTCAGCGCGCAGATTCATGGTCAGGGGCTTTCCGCAATGGGGACAAACCGGCACAAGCCCGGAGGGGATACGCATACCTTCCTGGCGCTCCATCATCTGCCGGATCGTGTCCTCGTTGTCAAAGGTCTCCTGGCAGCAGGGCCCGGAGCATTGAAGCAGGCCGTAGTCGCCCTGCGTGTAGAACAGCCGTTTCTTATCGAATCCCGCCTTTTGAAAACAGTGATCGACATTCGTGGTGATTACAAAGTAGTCCTTGTCCTGCACCAGCGCCAGCAGATCGCTATAGACCGGCTTTGGCGCGTCCATGTAGCGGTTGATGAAAATATACCGGCTCCAATACGCCCAAAATTCCTCCTGCGAGGGGAAAGGATAAAAGCCGCCGGAATACATATCCCGGAAGCCGTATTTGTCTGCAAAATCGGAAAAATACCGTCGAAACCGATCCCCGGTATAGGTGAGACCCGCTGCGGTAGACAAGCCTGCTCCCGCGCCCACCACGACGGCGTCCGCTTTGTCCAGTGCCTCCCGAAGGCGGTTCACATTATCCGAGTAACGCCCGGTAGATTTCGTAATCGACATCCTTGAAAACATTGAAGACCACCTCCGTGTTCCTTCTGTATTGCCGCACCGTGTCCACAGCTATTTTCGCGGCTTCTTGATTTGGAAAATGAAATTCCCCTGTGGAAATACAGCAGAACGCCACACTCCCGATTCCGTTCTGCTGTGCCAGTTCTAAACAGGAACGGTAACAGGAGGCGAGCAGTTCCCGGTCATTTTGCGTCACACGGCCGTATACGATGGGGCCGACGGTATGGAGAACATACTCGCAGGGCAGATTGTAAGCAGGCGTGAATTTTGCCTGCCCGGTGGGTTCCTCATGCCCTTGTTTCTCCATCAGTTCCGCGCACGCCAGCCGGAGCTGCACCCCGGCATAGGTGTGAATGGCATTGTCGATGCAGCCGTGACAGGGAACATAGCAGCCGGTCATGCCACTGTTGGCAGCGTTCACAACGGCGCCGCATCTCAGGGTCGTGATGTCGCCCTGCCAGAGAAAAATCCCCGGCTCCACGGGCGTAAGATCGGCGATGTCCGTGACGCCTTTCCGGACGGTTTCCTCCCGCAGATATGCGTCCTGCACCGTCAGGAAATCAGCCTCCACAGGCAGCGGCGGGCGAACGTTCATCAGAGAGCGCAGCAGCGTTTTCTGCTCCGTTTCCTCGACAGGAATCTGTAAATTCCGATACCGGGGCTGTTCATCAATCAGCTTTTGAATGAGAAATGTTCTTTTTTCGGTTTGCGTCATGTTATCCTCGTTTTTCTATCGCCTTTACGGGACAAACCGCAAAGCAAATACATGATAGTTAGCTGGATAAAACCATCAAGAAAGGTTTCAGCACCGTTCACACAGACTGCCTCCGTAAATACCGATTTGCTCCATTATCATAATACCACAATCATGTTTATTACACCCATAAAAATTTGGAATGAGAAATTTTTATGCGGCGGCCAAAAATGACTCATTTAGTCCCTTCTGTAAAGGAATCAGGAAAGATTTGCTTACGCGCAGGAATCCGAACTCCTCAAGCTGCCCTTCCAGCTCATAGAGCCGAAAATCAGATTCATAAACCTCATCCGCTTCCTTTGCCATGAATAACTGACTTTGAGACTATTGTACTTTATATTTTTCCTTTTACAACTGTCAGGGACATAGGATGCCGTATTTGAAACGCAAGCTGCATCCAGTTTTCCTTGATTTTACGGGATTTAATAAGGAAATGTTATAGTAATTGTGCCTGGATACTGGCTTTGAACTGTAATTGCTATTATATTTTTCAGCCGGCAAAAAAGATTTGGCGGACCTTTTCCTCCTCCCTTGACTTTTCCAAAAAATTGCGTATAATAAGTAACATAAGTTACACAACGGCAGATGCGCTATGATGGGAGGAAAATAAGTATGCCGCCGAAATTCAAATACACACGGGATGAGATCACAAGCGCTGCACTGAACCTGACACGCAAGGCCGGCTCCGGTGGGCTCACCGCACGGGCGCTGGCTGCAGAACTTGGCTGTTCGGTCAAGCCGATTTTCGGGCTGTTCAAGAACATGGAGGAGGTGCAGGGCGCGGTTCTGTCCGCCGCGCAGAACCTGTACCAGAGCTATCTTGCCGAGGATATGGCTGCAGGGAAATATCCGACCTACAAGGCCAGCGGCATGGGCTATATCCGTTTTGCCAGAGAGGAAAAAGAGCTGTTCAAGCTGCTTTTCATGTGTGACCGTAAAGGGGAGCCGCCCAAGCCGGGCAAGGAAATGGATGTGATTATTCCTCTTATCATGAAGAACACAGGACTTACCAGAGAAAAAGCGGAGCTGTTTCATCTGGAAATGTGGATCTTCGTACATGGCGTCGCATCCATGATCGCCACCTCGTATCTGGATTGGGAAATGGAAACCGTCAGCGATGTCCTGACGGACGCCTACATGGGTCTGAAAACACGTTTTTGTGGAGAGGCAGGGAACTAATATGGACGCCATCAAAACAGTCAAACTCACGAAAAATTACAAGGATTTGACCGCTGTGGATGGGCTGAATCTCACTGTCCGGCAGGGTGAGCTGCTGTCCCTGCTGGGCGTCAACGGCGCGGGCAAGACCACGACTATCAAGATGCTGACGAGCCTCACACGGCCCACCTCTGGCGATGCTTTTCTGAACGGAAAAAGTATTTTGACGGACAGCGCGGCGGTAAAGAACATGATCGCTGTGTCTCCGCAGGAAACGGCAGTAGCGCCGAATCTGACAGTCTGGGAGAATCTGGAGCTGATGGCTGGCGTTCACGGATTTCCCAAAGACGAGGCCAAAAACAAGGTTGCAGAATTGAGCAGCCGTTTCGGTTTGGGGGAGGTCGCAAACAAAAGAGCCGGAAAGCTGTCCGGCGGCTGGCAGCGGCGGCTCAGCATCGCTATGGCGCTCATCAGCGATCCGCAGATCCTGTTTCTGGACGAGCCCACCCTGGGGCTGGACGTGCTGGCCAGAAGCGATTTATGGGACATGATCCGCGCTCTCAAAGGAAAAATGACTGTGATCCTGACGACCCATTACATGGAAGAAGCCGAGGCACTTTCCGACCGTGTGGCGATCATGAAAAGCGGACGGCTCCTGCTCATCGGCACCCCTGCGGAGATCAAAGCCCAGGCGGGTACGGACAAATTCGACGAGGCGTTCGTGCGGATTGTAAAGGAGGCGGTTGTATGAAAGTATTTGCTTTTTCCAAGCGGAACGATCTGGAAATTTTGCGCGACCCGCTGAACCTGTTTTTCGGCGTGGGCTTTCCCATCGTCCTGCTGCTCCTTTTGACCGTCATCCAGAGGAATATCCCGGCGGCGCTGTTTGAAATTGAGCATCTGGCACCGGGAATCGTCGTATTCGGGCTGTCGTTTATGACGCTGTTCTCCGCCACGCTTATCGCAAAGGACAGGGGCAGTTCCTTCCTGCAAAGGCTGTACACCACGCCCCTGACGGCGGGAAACTTTATTTTGGGCTATCTCCTGCCAATTTTGCCCATCTGTATTGCGCAGTCGGTCATCTGCTTTGCGGTTGCCGTACTTCTGGGACTGGAAGTGACGATCCATATTGCGACTTCTGTCCTTTTTGCCCTCCCCGTCGCGCTGCTGTTCGTGTCGTTAGGGCTCTTTTGCGGCAGCATTTTCACGGATAAACAGGTGGGCGGCATCTGCGGGGCTTTACTCACAAACCTGACGGCGTGGCTCTCCGGCATCTGGTTTGACCTGGAGCTGGTGGGCGGCGCGTTCCAAAAGATCGCAAATTTGTTGCCGTTTGTCCACGCCGTGGAGATGGAGCGGGCAGTCCTTCAGGGCGATTATGCGGGGGTGTTCCCTCACCTCTGGTGGGTAATAGGCTATGCAGCCGCCGTGACTGCCATAGCGGTATTTGCGTTTTTGCGGCAGATGAAAAGGCAGTGAGTCAATAATATATGGATCGGAGCGAAAAATCGGAAATTTATGGAGGTGCAGGAGATGACCGTTTCGCAGATTATGAACAAGATGATTGCCTTCTCGGAAGGCAACATTCACGATATAGACCACTTCATTCGAGTCTGGACTTACGCTAAAACGATTGCAGAATTGGAGCAGTTGGACAGTGAAACGCAGTATATCCTTGAGGTTGCAGCAATTACCCACGATATTGCTTGCCCATTTTGCCGTGAAAAGTATGGCAACACCGATGGAAAGCATCAGGAAGCGGAAGGGATGCCAATAGTAGAAGCGTTCTTAAACGATGCGGGTATGAGTGCACATCAGATGGAGAGGATAAAATATCTCGTGGGCCATCATCACACATTATCGGGTATTGACGGAATAGATTATCAAATTCTTGTAGAAGCAGATTATATCGTCAATGCTTCAGAAAATGGATATGATGGGAAGACCATAGAAAATTTTCTTAATCGAATCGCCAAAACAAGTACAGGGAAGCAGCTGATCAAAAGTATATTTCGGCTGTGACAGTTCCTGTTTGTGGAGGATATCTTCTTGAACTGTCGTTCAAGAAGCATCCCTCGCTTTGCTCGGTCAATTCCCGTTTAACGGGAAGTGGAACAGAGGTGTAACATGGAAGAAAAAGTGCGGCTTTCGGATATTGCTTCGGAACTGGGGCTCAGTACGGCGGCGGTGTCGTATGTGCTCCACGGCAAGACCGGCATGGTGTCGGAGCGAACGGCGGTCAGGGTGCGCCGCGCCCTGGAGGAGCGGGGGTACCTGCCGCGGGCGGCGGAGGTGCTGCTGGCGGAGAATCCGGCGAAGATCGTGGGGGTGGTCATCAATGCCCACGAGAAATATGAGGCCCACGTGATCGAGGACGCCTTCATCGCCTCCGCGCTCAACGCCCTGAGCGCGGAGACGGCCCGGCGCGGATTGCAGATGATGGTGAGGGCTGTGAACGACCTGGACGAGATCGTCTCTTTCGCCACCATGTGGAACCTGGAGGGGCTGGTGCTCATCGGCTTTTGCAGCGCGGATTACGGGCGCCTCAGAGAGAGCGTCCGCGTACCCTTTGCGGTCTACGACGCCTGCGGCGTCACAGCGGAGCGGGTCTGCGCCGTGAACATCGACGACCGGCACGGGGGGTTTCAGGTGGGCGAGTATTTCCGCCTTTGCGGGCATCGCCGCGCCCTGTGCCTGTCCGACAACGAGATCGACATGGACCTGGAACGCTGGAAGGGCTTTCGGGAGGGCTTCGGCCCTGGCGCAGCGTTTATGAAGATCCCGATGACCAAAACAGAGCGGATGTCCTTCTACCGGGAGAAGCTGCCGGAGATCAGGAGCTTCACGGCTGTTTTCGCCGTATCGGACTATTATGCCGTTGATCTCATCCATTTTTTGCAAAGCAGTGGCGTGGATATACCGGACGAAATATCTGTCGCCGGATTTGACGACACACCCCTCTGCGGGTTGGTCTACCCTGCCCTCACCACGGTCCGTCAGGACAATGCGGAACGCGCAAGGACGGCGCTGGACGCGATTGCAAAAATGCGGGCCGGTGAACCGGTGGAATCAGTCATTACTCTCTCCACATCCCTGGTGATCCGGGGCAGCACAAGGAATTGCTGAACGGATTGATTTTGCCATTGTATTGTCATTTTCTACAAAAATTACGTTCCATTTTTGTCACAGCTTACAGATTTAAGTTTTGAAAAGAATTCCTCCATTCGCTTATAATGGACGAATAAAGGAATTTTTACAATCATGGAGGCTGACATGGAACGAAAAATCGTACTGAAAAAGGATCTTCTTGACGCCTTTCAAAAGGTAGGCGTGAAGGCCGGGCAGACGGTCATGGTCCACTGCTCCCTGAGCGCCCTGGGCTTCGTCTGCGGCGGGGCTCAGGTGGTGATCGAGGCCCTGATGGAGAGCGTCGGGGAGGACGGGACCCTGATGATGCCCACTCAATCCTGGAAAAACCTGGACCCCACCTCCGGCGTCCATTGGCAGGAGCCCCAGGAATGGTGGCAGCTCATCCGGGACAACTGGCCGGCCTGGGGCCGGTACGCCCAGTTCCTGACAGAGAACCACGACCTGTCCAACATCTTCGGAGACGGCTCACCCATCGGCAAGCTTTACGAGCTGGACGGCTATGTGCTGTTGATCGGTGTTGGCTACGACAAGAACACCTCTCTCCACCTGGCCGATGTGCGGGCTGATTACCCCGGCAAGCACAACACCGTGGAGAGCAGTGCGATCCTGGAAAACGGCGTGCGCGTCTGGAAGTCCTACGAGACGCTTTTTGTGGATGGAGAGGATTTTGACCGGATCGGTCAGGCTTTTGAGGCCAGCTGTTACATCGCCAAAGCCGCCCTGGGGAATGGGACCGTGACCTTTATGCGCCAAAGGGATCTGGTGGATTTCGCAGTCAGATGGATCAGGGAGAACAGAAAATGATGCATTCAAAAGAGCAGTCTTTTCTCCGTTCCGTCTGCGCTGTGGCCGTTCCTGTGGCGCTGCAGTCCATACTCCAGGCGTCCTTCGGCGTGGTGGATCAGGTCATGATCGGTCAGCTCGGGGGCGTGGAGGTGGCCGCTGTAGGTATGGCCGGGAAATTCACGGGGATTTATAACGTGGTGGTCTCCGCCGTGGGCGCTGTGGCGGGGATCATGATCTCCCAGTA
>CANRGX010000064.1 GCA_947630215.1 uncultured Eisenbergiella sp.
AAAAACGTACTTCTCCAGCCGGTCAAAGGCTTCCTGCACCAGATGGAAGGGCAGCGCCAGATTCATCCGGATGGTATCCGGTCTCTGAAACGGACGGCCATCCTGCCAGATTACGCCTATCTCGATGCCGGATCGAATCAGTTCCTCTATGGTTTTGTTGTTCTGTCTGCACCATTCGGCGCAGTCCAGATAAAGCATATAGGTTCCCTGGGGCTTTGCCAGACGGACGCCTTTCCAGTGGGCGCGGATAAAATCATATGCATACTGCGTGTTTTGGGTCAGCACCTGACGCAGCTCGTCCAGCCACTCCTCCCCCCGGTCGCTGTAGGCGCCGATCAGCGCGTGCATGGACAGCACGTTCATGCTGTTGTAATGGGACAGAGACGCCTGCTTGCGCAGCCGATCCCGCAGATAGGCTTCGTAAACGATATGATAGGATCCGATCAGCCCTGCCAGATTGAAGGTCTTGGACGGCGCGTATACCGCAATGGTACGGCGTCTGGCATCCTCCGACACGCTCTGGGTCGGGATATGGCGATACCCTTCCAGTGTCAAATCGGACCAGATCTCATCCGAGAACACCACGCAGTTGTTTCGGCAAAAGATCTCCATGGCCGTCTCTATCTCCTCCCTTTCCCACACCCTGCCGGTGGGATTGTGGGGGGAGCAGAAAATGACAAAATGAATCCGGTTCGCCCTGATTTTCTGGTCCATATCCGCATAGTCCATACGCCAGACTCCGTTTTTATCCGGCTTCAGTTCGGAATGGACGATCTTTCTTCCGTTTCCCTCCAGCACACCGGTGAAGCCCACATAGACAGGCGAATGCACCAAAACCGGATCGCCCGGTGCGGTAAAGGCCTGTAGGGCGCTGCACAGACAGCCGAGAACGCCGTTTTCATACCCAATCGCCTCTGCGGTCAGCCCGGTCACACCATTGCGCCATCTCTGCCAGTCGATGATGCTGTCATAATATGCCGCCGACGGATTAAAATAGCCGAATATCGGATGCTCTGCCCGTTCCATAATCCGCTCCCGGATCGCCGGCGCCGTGGCAAAATTCATGTCCGCCACCCACATGGGCAGCCGGCTGAAGCCTTCCTTGATCTGCGCTCCCGCAAAAGGGATCACCTCCACCGCCAGGGCGTCCCTGCCGGTTCGATCCAGAACGGTTGTAAAATCGTACTTCATTTGGTTTCCTCCTGTGTGAAAAGGGCCTTCTGTCCCAGACAGACACACCGCTTAATAGTTTTCCGCCTTCAGTTCAAAATACGCCTGGGGATGGGAGCACACCGGACAGACCTCCGGCGCCTTCTTGCCGATCACCACATGGCCGCAGTTGGAGCACTGCCAAATCCTGTCCCCCTCCCTGGAAAAAACAAGTCCGTTTTTCACATTGGCCAGCAGCTTCAGATACCGCTGCTCATGTTCCTTCTCAATCTCTCCCACCTGTTCAAACAGCTTTGCCACATACGCAAAGCCTTCCTCCCGCGCTTCCTTGGCGAAAACGGCATACATATCCGTCCACTCATAGTTTTCGCCCTCCGCCGCTTCCTTTAAATTCGCGGCCGTATCCTTGATTCCGCCGCTTAGCAGCTTGAACCAGATCTTCGCGTGCTGCCGTTCATTGGACGCCGTTTCCTCAAAAATTTTAGCGATCTGCACATAGCCGTCCTTCCTTGCCTGTCCCGCAAAATAAGTGTATTTATTGGTCGCCTGGCATTCCCCGGCAAAGGCGGTCAACAGGTTCTTTTCTGTTTTTGTCCCCTTTAGGTTCATCGTTTTCCTCCTGTTTTGCATTTTTGCAAAATTGCCGATGTTAAAGTATGCCCCAAAAGAGCCGATCCATTCGGATCCAAAAAGCAGAAAAACGGCGCGCCTGCAAGGCTGCGCCGTTTAGAAAGATCCCCTCGTATTCAGATGCAGGAAGCGCAGGCCATAACGCCTTCCGGGCGCGTTCTCATTCCAGTATCTTCCTCTTATAGCGTTTCCGTCCGGCATAGTCCGTCTCATATCCCCTGCGGTATTCCCTCATGCGCTGCTCCTTGCGGTAAATTTTCTCGTCCACACCCTGCATATGGTATCCCGCAAAAATACGCTCCAGACCCAGCTTTACATACCGCACGCCATAAGACAGCGCAATGTCCAGCCGCATCATTCCCAGCAAAAGCAGATGATATCCCTTCTTCCCCAGACGTTCCCCCGTCTGCGGATCCTTGGCCAGATAAGCCACCACCAACAATAGAAAAACCGCTGCCAAAAAGATGATCCCCGGTCCCTTCATCGCCTTTCCCTCTTTTCTGCGTTGTGTCCTCCGTTTCTTTTGTGGTATCTATCTTTATTGTAGGCGATTTGGCATAAAAAGTCAACTTTTTTTGATGTTTTTTATTCCAGAACAGCCAGCACACAAATTTCTGCCGTATCCAAAAACAGCAGCGTATCGGCGTCCTGTATCTCCATCCGCGCGCCTGCCGCCTCCTGAAGATGGCAGTTGACCAGCCGCACTCTGCAGCCGGCGGCGCCGCCAATCTGCATCCGGATCGTGTTTTTCTCCCGGACAAAGGACGCCCTTGCGAGTTTCTTTTCCTCCTGATACACAACGGTTTCCGCCTTATCCGTCAGTCCAAACACCTGAAATTCCAGGTTTTGTGTAAACGTATAGTCCGCCCGTTCAAAGGTAATCCCGGTGGGAATAACACTGTTTTCCCGTACCCAGAGCGGAATGGACAAATAGTCGTGCTTCTCCTTCCGCCAGACATTTCCGTCAGTCTCCTCTTTTGTAAAATAGTTTACCCAGCGACCCTTTGGCAGATAGTAATGGGCCATGCCCTCCTCATTGAAGATCGGCGCCACCAGCAGACTGTCTCCCAGCATATACTGCTTATCCAGATAGCGGCAGTTTTCCTCCCCTTCAAACTCCAGCGCCATGCTGCGCATCAGCGGAATCCCCGTCCTGGACGTCACCACCGCGCCGCTGTAAAGATACGGCACCAGGCTGTGCTTTAACGCCGTAAAATGGCGCACCACATCCACCGCTTCCTCATCATAAACCCACGGCACCCGATAGGAGCTGCTGCCGTGCAGACGGCTGTGGGTGGACAAAAGACCGAACGCCGCCCATCTCTTATAGACGTCCGGCGTCGAGGTGTTTTCAAAGCCGCCGATGTCATGACTCCAGAAACCAAAGCCGCTGCTGGTCAGAGACAGACCTCCCCGCAGGCTCTCTCCCATGGACACATAATCGGACCAGCAGTCGCCGCCCCAATGGACGGGGAACTTCTGACCGCCGGCCGTAGCAGAACGGGCGAACAGAAGCGCGTCCCTGCGCCCGCGTTTTCTTTCGATTACCTCGTACACTGTCTTATTGTATAAATAGGTATAATAATTGTGCATCTTCACCGGATCCGACCCGTCGTAATAAACGCAGTCCGTAGGAATCCGCTCTCCAAAATCCGTTTTGAAGCAGTCCACGCCCATATCCAGCAGCGCTTCCAGCTTTTCCTGATACCACCGGCAGGCCTGCGGATTGGTAAAGTCCACAATGGCAAGCCCCGGCTGCCACATATCCCACTGCCACACATCGCCGTTTGCACGCTTTAAGAAATACCCCTTTTGTGCTCCCTCCTCAAACAGCGCGGAATCCTGTCCGATATAGGGATTGATCCAAACGCAGATTTTTACGTTTTTCTGCTTGATACGGGAAAGCATACCGGCCGGATCGGGGAAAATCCTCTCGTCCCAGATAAAATCCGTCCAGTGGAACTCCCGCATCCAACAGCAGTCAAAGTGGAACACGGACAGCGGGATGCCCCTTTCGTGCATGCCGTCAATAAAGCTCATTACCGTTTTTTCATCGTAGTTGGTGGTAAAGGAGGTGGACAGCCACAGACCGAAGGACCACTGGGGCGGCAGGGACGGTTTTCCCGTCAGATCCGTATACCGCATCAGCGCTTCTTTCATGGTGGGGCCGTTAAAGAAGAAATAGTCCAGGCTCTCTCCTTCCACCGCAAACGCTACCTTGCTCACCTGCTCCGTGGCCACCTCAAACTCCACCCGCTCCGGATGGTTCACAAAAACGCCGTATCCACGGCTGGAAAGATAAAACGGAATATTTTTATAGGCCTGCTCCGTGCTGGTGCCGCCATCCTCGTTCCAGATATAGACGGACTGTCCGTTTTTCACAAAGGGAGTAAACTGTTCCCCAAAGCCGTAAATCAGTTCGTCAACGGATAAACCAAGCTGCTGGCACATCCAGGCGTTCCCGCCCTTATCATAGGGCAGACCCTTCCAGTCCTTTTTTACATAACACAGGTCCTTCGCGCCGCTCTTTGTCAGTACCTGCCCATCCCGCATATAGCGCATGACCCAGTGCTCCCGGTCAATTTCCAACGCCAGGCCGCCGCTCCTTACGGTCAGCAGATCGCCCTCCTGCGCCACCTCCAGTTTCCGTTCTTGGGACAGCTGCAGTTCAAATTCCGGCGCTTTCTTTTTTACGCCCTTATAATGCCAGGTCTGCACCCGGATTACCTCCGGCGCGGGCGAGGTGATCCGCAGCGTCAGATTGACCAGCCCCAGTGTATCTCCCTTTTTTTCGATCCGCGTCGTAGGCGCGCAGATAAGCACCTCCGTTTCCCGTATCTGCACCTCGTACGCCTGTTGGGGCGAAAAGCATCCGACGCCCTCTTGAAATAACCAGCAACCATTGTGAAATTTCATAACAGCCTCCTTTTTGCTCCGATATCCTTTTTTATCATCATATCATATTGACAAAATTGCAGAAATGGACAATCCTGCCGTTTTTGCGCAACGAAAATATCCCATGGTCACCAGGCATTTAAAACCTGAGAACCATGGGATATCTTTTTGCAGAGGCGCGAACCGGATTTGAACCGGTGATAAGGGTGTTGCAGACCCGTGCCTTACCACTTGGCTATCGCGCCATACTTTTGAACGGTTTCTTTCTCTGAAATGACTCCGACGGGAATCGAACCCGTGTTACCGCCGTGAAAGGGCGATGTCTTAACCGCTTGACCACGGAGCCTTATGGGCGGCCCTGCCGGGAAGCCCCGCTGCGGATGGCAAAATTTCTTCCCGCGCTCGCTCCCCCTGTTGGACTCGAACCAACGACACTGCGGTTAACAGCCGCATGCTCTACCGACTGAGCTAAGGAGGAA
>CANRGX010000065.1 GCA_947630215.1 uncultured Eisenbergiella sp.
TGGAGACAACAGGACTCGAACCTGCGACCCTTTACACGTCAAGCAAATGCTCTCCCAGCTGAGCTATGTCTCCGTTTTCTTACCAGAATAGAATATCAGATTTTTCTGTCACGGTCAACCTTAATTTTCAAAACCGCACGGCCTCAGTCATAAAAGTCCACCCGCCATTCCTGCAGCTTGTTCAGCGGTTTGATGGGGTAACTCCGGTAGGTCTTTCGGAACAGATCCGTTCCGTTGGCATCCTCCAGTTCGCAGTCAAAAATAAACCACTCTCCGTCCAGAAGAATCTCTACCCAGGAATGCGGCGTTGTTCCGCCCCGCCGCGCCTTGACCTCTCCCGTAATCACTTTTACATCGAATCCCAGTTCCTTCACAAGATAGGCCAGACCGGAAGCGTACCGGTAACAGTTCCCCTGTCCCGTGGTCAGTACATATTCGGCGTAATCGCGCGTCCACGTCCATTCCCCGGACGGCGCTTCATGAAAGCGTTCATAAACGGTATGGTCAATCAGATACCGGTAGCAGGCGCGTATCTTTTCCTCCGGCTCCATATCCTCCGTGACGATCTGTTTCAGGATACCCCTCACAACCGCCTGCAGCGGCGTTTCCTCCGGCTCCGGGGGAATGTAGCTCATTTTCCCGTCCGCATCGATCTGCAGATTTCCCATGGTCACGTTGCGGGCCATGGTGCCGTCCTCATAAAAATAATAGTAATCCTTTCCGGAACGCAGCCAGCCGGTTTTCACATACGGATCCAGATAATAGGTTTCCCCGTCCAGATGCAGAAAACCGGTTCGCAGATATCCGTCCGGCCCGAAATAATACCGTTTCCCGTTCTGTTTTTGCCACTCGTCCTGCGCCCAGACCCCGTCCGCGTCCATCCATCTGACGTTCTGCCCTTCCTGCAAAAAACCGTGCGGCACAGGAGCGTCCCCGCCTGCC
The DNA here is from genome assembly GCA_947630215.1 of uncultured Eisenbergiella sp. GTDB lineage: Bacteria > Bacillota > Clostridia > Lachnospirales > Lachnospiraceae > Gallintestinimicrobium. The sequence goes on from CANRGX010000065.1 coordinate 943, forward strand.
GGCAGGACGGAGGAAAAGCCCAGCGCTGCGCATACCGCCGTCAATAAAAGATATGCTGTTCTGGACACCTTTCCTCCCTGCCTTTCCCGGGCTATTTCAGGCGGCTCAATATTCCTTCGCCGCTTCTTCCCCGTGCATCACACGCAGCGCCCCCTGCGCCAGCGCCAACAGTTCATCCTCGCCGGGATACACCGTAATCGGCGCGATCCAGCCCAGCCGATCCGTCAGTTCGTCCTTCGTCCGCTGAGAATAGGCGATGCCGCCGGTCAGAATGATCTGATCCACCTTTCCTTTGAGCACGGCCGCCATTGCGCCTGCGTCTTTGGCGATCTGATAATAGAACGCTTCCAGCACCAGCTTCGCCTTCTCGTCGCCTTCCGCCGCCATCTTTTCCACATCTCGGGCGTCGTTGGTGCCCAGATACGCGTTATAGCCGCCCTTGCCGCAAATCTTCTGATACAGCTCCTTCTGCGTATACTTTCCGGAGAAACACAGCTTGATCAGATCCCCTACCGGAACGGTGCCTGCGCGCTCGGGCGAAAAAGCGCCCTCGCCGTCCAAAATGTTATTGACATCCACCACGCGTCCCTTTTCATGAGCGCCCACGGAAACGCCGCCGCCCATATGGATGACCAGCAGATTCAAATCCTCGTACTTCTTCCCCTGTTCCTTCGCGTATCTCCTGGCTACCGCCTTCTGATTGAGCGCGTGGAAAATGCTTCTTCTGGGAAGCTCCGGCATACCGGAAATACGGGCCACATCCGTCAGCTCGTCCACCACCACCGGATCGACAATATAGGAGGGCACGCCGATTGCGTCGCCGATCTCCCGCGCCAGGATACCGCCCAGATTGGAAGCGTGCTGTCCCTGCACGCCAACCTTCAGGTCCGCTAACAGTGCATCCGTCACCGCATAGGTACCGCCCGCCACGGGCTTGAGCATACCGCCGCGTCCCACGACCACATCGAAGGAATGGATATCGCAGTCCTTCTCTTTCAGAAAGGCAAGGATGATGTCCTTGCGGAAATCCTTCTGATCGATGACGGAAGCATACTTTGCGATCTCCTCTGTGGGATGGCGCAGGGTCTCCTCAAAGAGCAGGGTTTCCTCCTCGAACACGCCCAGCTTGGTGGAAGTGGATCCCGGATTGAGGATCAAACTTTTAATTGCCATGATATGTACTCTCCTTTTCTCACTTTTTCATGCCTTCCGCAACCACGGCTGCCAGCGCGATGGAATTGACCTTGGTTTGGAAGCTGTCGGAACGGCTGGTCAGAATCGCGGGGACCTTCGTGCCCGTCAGAATACAGCCGTTTTCTACCTTTGCCGTATGCACCAGTGTTTTATAGACCAAATTGCCCGCGTGGATATCCGGGAAAAGCAGGATATCCGCGTCGCCCGCTATTTTCCTGCCGGACGCGCCCTTATGGGCAGCCGCTTCCGGATCGATGGCGATATCCATGGAAAGAGGGCCGTCCACAATACAGCCGGTGATCTTGCCTTCCTCGTTCATCTTTGTCAGTTCCGCGGCCTCCACCGTGGCCGGCATCTTGGAATTGACCACCTCCACAGCGGCCAGGGGAGCAACCTTGGGACACTCCAGCCCGCAGGCGTGAGCCACCTCCACGGTATTTTCGATGATGTGCACCTTATCCTCCAGCGTGGGATAGGTCATAAACGCCACGTCGGTCAAAAACAGAAGCTGCCGGATTCCTTCCACCTCAAACACTGCCACATGGGACAGCGGCCGTCCGGTTCTCAGCCCCACTTCCTTGTCCAGAATGCTCTTTAAAAAGGACTTGGTATCGATCAGGCCCTTCATATACATATCCGCCACGCCGTCATGGGCCAGCTTCACGGCGGTCAGCGCCGCCTGCCAGTGATCCGGCTCGTGGAGAATCTCATAGGCGTCCATATCCATACCAAGCTGCGCGCCCAGCTTTCGGATCTGTTCCTCGTCTCCCACCAGAATGGCGTCCGCGATTCCCTGCCGCCGCGCTTCCTGCACGGCCTCCAGCACCGCCAGATCCTCGGCCACCGCCACGGCCACCTTCTTCTTGCTGCACTCCTTTACTCTGGAGATCAGTCCGTCAAAATTCGTGATCATTTGTCCATACCTCATTCCGATAAATTTACAGGCCAAAACCGGTTCTGTGCCATTTCTGCCTATCATTAGAATCATAGCACTTCGTCCTACAGGGGTCAAGATCGCTTTTGCCCCAAACCGTCCCAGATCAGAAAACGACCCCCGGGTCTGGCCTGGGAGCCGTTTTGATAAAGCAATCTGAAAAATCCGAACGTCCTCTTTTTTTCAGTCCGCGCTCTTGCTCAGGAACTGATAGACCAGAGCCGCCAGCACGCCGCCCACCAGAGGGGCCAGAATAAATACCCATACGCAGGACAGCGCCTCGCCGCCCACGAACAGAGCGGGGCCAAAGCTCCTGGCCGGATTGACCGAAGTACCCGTGAGCGAAATGCCCAGGATATGCACCAGCGTCAGCGAAAGACCGATGACCAGCCCGGCCACCGCGCTGTTGCTTTCCTTTGCGGTCACGCCCAAGACGGCGATGACAAAAACAAAAGTAAGGATAACCTCAATGAGAAAAGAGGCCCCTATATTTCCGTTATACAGGGCGTTTGCCCCCAGACCGCTTTCCTTTCCCGCTACCGCCATCAGAGCCGCCGCGCCTACGATTGCGCCCACAAACTGCGCGATCACATAGCCTGCGAAATCCGAAACGCTCATCCGCTTGCTGACCAGCATGGCGATGGAAACCGCGGGATTGATGTGACAGCCGGAGATGTTGCCGATGGAATAGGCCATAGCCACGATCACCAGGCCGAAGGCCAGCGCGGTCAGAAGATAGCCCGTCCCGTTTTCAGACGAGCAGCCCACCAGCGCGGCCGTCCCACAGGCAAAAAATACCAGTACAAAGGTACCGATACACTCTGCAACATACTTTTTGATGGAATCCATATCCATTCCTCCTCTCTTTTTCTTTCCCATTTAATGTTCTGTTCCGGTCTTCCGGGCAAAAATCTCTCCCAGCGATTTGGCGTAAGGTGCCCGGGCCACGCCGTATTCCGTCACGATCCCGGTTATCAGCGTATGATCCGTCACATCAAAGGCCGGATTGAACACCCGGATCCCCTCCGGCGCCATCCGTTCCTTGTACCACATCTGCGTGACTTCCTCCGCCGGACGCTGTTCGATACAGATCGCATCGCCCGTCGGCGTATCCATATCGATGGTGGATGTGGGCGCGCAGACGTAAAACGGAACGCGGTACTGTTTTGCCACCGCCGCCACGACGGACGTCCCGATCTTATTGGCGGCGTCCCCGTTGGCCGCCACCCGGTCGCACCCCACAAAGACCGCGTCGATCCAGCCTTTTTTCATGACCGCAGCGGACATATTGTCACAGATCAGCGTCACGTCCACACCCGCGGCCTGCAGTTCAAAGGCGGTCAGGCGCGCGCCCTGCAAAAGGGGACGCGTTTCATCCGCATAGACCCGAAAGCCGTATCCCCTCTCCTGCCCCAGATAGATCGGGGCCGTGGCGGTACCGTA
>CANRGX010000066.1 GCA_947630215.1 uncultured Eisenbergiella sp.
GCGCAAAAGGTCAACTATTGCTTTGGCTACGGGCTTTCCTATACGCAGTTTGGGCTGGAGGATATCCGCGCCGTCTGCCGGAGGCCGGACGGCGGAGAGGAACAGATCGATTTTTACGCCACGGTGACCAATCTGGGACACCGGGCCGGCAAACAGGTGCTCCAGGTATATGTCAGCGCCCCTCAGGGCAGACTGGGAAAGCCGGCCAGGGAACTGAAGGCATTTGCCAAAACCCGGGAGCTTTTGCCGGGAGAGAGTCAGCGGCTGCATATGACGGTTCCCAGGCGTGCGTTGGCTTCCTACGACGATGTGGGAAAAGTGGTCAAATCCGCCTGGATTCTGGAGGCCGGAACGTACCGTTTCTATCTGGGCACTTCCGTGCGGGAGACACAGGACTGCGGGCTGACGCTTTCCGTTTCGGAGACGGAGGTGGTAGAGCAGCTTTCCGAAAAGTGCGCGCCCTCTGCGCTTGCCTGCCGCATGACGGCGGATGGGAGCATGGAAGGGCTGCCTGCGCCTGCCGGAACGCCGGAGCCGGTCTGTTATGACGAGAACATCGGGCGGCCTTACACGCCCGCCGGGAAAGCCACAGAACCGGTCCTGCTGTCCTGGGGTTATGAGGAAGGAAAGAAAGAACGGCCGCTGTTTTCTGAGGTGGCGGACGGAAAGCTGTCCCTGGACGCTTTTCTGGACAGCCTAAGTGACGAGGAACTGATGCAGCTGGCGGGCGGACAGCCCAATACCGGCGTCGCCAATACCTTCGGCATCGGCAATCTGCCAAAGGCCGGCGTTCCCAATGTCATGACGGCGGACGGGCCTGCCGGACTGCGGATCAGACCCGAATGCGGTGTCTGCACCACCGCCTGGCCCTGCGCCACCCTGCTGGCGTCCAGCTTTAACGAAGAACTGGTGGAAGAAGTCGGCCGCGCCGGCGCCCTGGAGGTAAAGGAGAACAACATCGGCGTATGGCTGACACCGGCCATGAACATACACAGAAGCCCCCTTTGCGGCCGGAATTTTGAATATTATTCCGAGGACCCTTATGTGGCGGGGAAAATGGGCGCCGCCATGATCCGGGGGATCCAGTCCGTCCATATCGCGGCCTCGGCCAAGCATTTTGCCTGCAACAATAAGGAGACGAACCGGCAGAACAGCGATTCCCGTCTTTCCGAGCGCGCGCTGCGGGAAATCTATCTCAAGGGGTTTGAAATTGCGGTGAAGGAGGCCCAGCCCTGGACCATCATGTCCTCCTACAATATCATAAACGGTGTCCGGGCCTCCGAAAACAGGGAGCTTTTGACGGATATCCTGCGCAAGGAATGGGGATTTGAGGGAATGGTGACGACGGACTGGTGGAATCTGGCGCGCCATGAAAGGGAAGTGCTGGCGGGGAACGATTTGAAAATGCCCGCCGGCAATACGAAACGGCTGCAGGACGCGATGGCGTCCGGAGAGCTTTGCAGGGCGGATCTGGCGGAATGTGTGAAGCGGATTCTGGGTATGCTGTTAAAACTTGATTAGTCCTGCACGGCGGCGGTTAGGCATGACAAATTCCTGTTGACAAAAGCAGGGGACAGATCTATAATCCTAGTAAGCCGATAGGTTAAATAAGAGAAAAGAGGGAAATTATGAGAGTTTATGCAGATCAGGCGGCGACCACGAAGATCAGCAGCCGTTCTCTGCAGGCGATGATGGACTGCTGCAAGGAACACCCGGGCAATCCCTCCAGCCTGCATGAAGCGGGCAGGGACGCCGAGGCGGTGCTGGAGAAGGCCAGAAGCGAGATCGCAGCCATGCTTCACGCGAAACCGGCGGAGATCTATTTTACCTCCGGCGGGAGCGAAGCGGACAACTGGGCCATTACGCAGGCCGCTGCCCTAGGGACCAAAAAAGGGAAAAAGCATTTGATTTCCACGGCCTTTGAACACCATGCGGTGCTGCATACGCTGGAGGCGCTGCAAAAGCAGGGCTTCGAGGTGACCCTTCTGCCGGTGCATGAGGACGGCCTTGTCCGGCCGGACGAATTGGAAGCCGCCATTCGGGAGGATACGGCGCTGGTGTCCGTCATGTATGTGAACAACGAGGTGGGGACGGTGGCCCCCATTGCCCAAATCGGGGAGATCTGCCGCAGAAAAGGCGTCCTGTTCCACACCGACGCGGTACAGGCGGCAGGGCATCTGCCCATAGATGTAGAGGCCGGGAAGATAGATATGCTGTCGCTGGCCGCCCATAAGTTCCATGGGCCCAGAGGTGTGGGCGCCCTGTATGTCAGAAAGGGGATTCCCATTGGAAATCTGATCTACGGCGGCGGACAGGAGCGGGGAAAGCGTGCCGGGACGGAAAATGTGCCGGGGATCGTCGGTATGGCGGAGGCCCTGCGGGAAAGCCTGGAGGATCGCGCCCAAAAGAACGCCCGGGTGCTGCAAATGCGGGAGAAGCTGGCAGACGCCATCCTGCAGATTCCCAAGACGCGTTTAAACGGGGACCGCAAAAACCGGATCGCAGGGAATCTGAACTTCTGCTTCGAGGGGATCGAGGGAGAATCCCTGCTGTTGTACCTGGATTTGCAGGGGATCTGCGCTTCCTCCGGTTCCGCGTGTACGTCGGGTTCTCTGGATCCCAGCCACGTGCTTTTAGCGCTGGGGCTTCCGGCGGAGGTCGCCCACGGCTCCCTGCGTCTGAGCCTGGACGAGACGAATACGGAAGAAGAAGTGGATTATATGATAGAGAAGCTGCCGGCGGTGGTGGAACGGCTGCGCGCCATGTCCCCCATCTGGCACGACGGCAGGGACTGATAGCGTTGAAAAAGGCTGAGAGGAAGGAGCGGATTTGACCATGGCAATGACATACAGTGAAAAGGTGAGGGATCATTTTGCCAATCCCAGAAATGTGGGCACCATTGAGGATGCCAACGGCGTAGGCGAAGTGGGGAATGCAGTCTGCGGCGATATTATGAAAATGTATCTCAAGATCAATGACGACGGCATTATCGAAGATGTGAAATTCAACACCTTCGGATGCGGCGCCGCCATCGCCACCAGTTCCATGGCGACGGAGATGATCAAGGGAAAGTCCATTGAGGAGGCCGCGCAGCTGACGAACAAGGCTGTGGTGGAAGCGCTGGACGGCCTGCCGCCGGTGAAGGTACACTGTTCCGTTCTGGCGGAGGAGGCGGTACAGGCCGCACTGGAGGATTACCGCAGGCGCAAGGCCCAGACGGAGGACAAGGCCGGGGCGGAAGAAAAAAAGTAACAGGATATTGGCAGGCGGCGGGCGGATGGTTCCGATCCCGCCCTTTTTTTGTAAAAAAATACGAATCTATTCCCGCAGGCCATAGGCAAAACTTCACAAAAATCATCGGTATTGAAAAATTTTGTTAGCGTAGATCCGATTTTTGGGGTATAATAAAGATGCAGGGGGCAGCCATATTTTTTATGGCTGCCGTGTATACTCAGGAAAGACGAGGTATCTATGTATCAGAAAGGAGATTTTGTCACCTATGGCTGTAAAGGCGTATGTGAGATCAAGGATATCACGACGCTGAAGATGGACGGGATTCCGAAGGATAGGCTGTATTACGAGCTGCAGATGGTGCGCGATGCCGGCAGCAGGATCTTTACACCGGTGGAACATGAGACGGAAAAGAACCGGATGCGGCTTTTGCTTACGGAAGAAGAAGCCTGTGATCTGCTGGAATGTCTGGGAGAGATGGACGAGATCTGGATTTCGGACGACCGGGAGAGAGAAGCGGGATACCGGGCGTCGCTGAGTCAGAGCGATGCCAAAGCGATGCTTGCCATGATCCGTTCCCTGTACCTGCGCAGGAAAGAGCGGATGAGGCTGGGACGCAAGCTGACGGCAATGGATTCCAAGTATCTGCGCATGGCAGAGGAGAATCTTTACACGGAGCTTTCTCTGGCGCTGCATATGAGCGCGGAAGAAGTGGAGGAACAGGTTACGAGCCGTCTGGATTGTTTCTCGGATGCGGTCAAAGGCCTCTGAACAGAAAGCCGCAGGTGAGAAAAGAAAGACGGAAAGAAGACGCAAATACGCCGCCCCGATGGGCGGCGTATTTGCGTTATCAAAAAGGGGATGGCGCCCCTTTCTATTCCGTTTTTGGTTCGGAGGCCGCGACGTGCCGCTTGACCGCTTCAAAGCTCTCCGGACTGATTACGTGTTCCATTCTGCAGGCGTCCCGCACGGCGATCTGCGGATCCACGCCCAGGCTGATGAGCCATTCGGAAAGGAACTGATGCCGTTCATAAATCATTTCGGCGATTTGCTTTCCGGTCTCTGTCAGGTAAATGAATCCCTCGCGGGTGACGGTGATTTGATGCTTTTCCCGCAGATTTTTCATGGCCACGCTGACGCTGGATTTTTTAAAGCCCAGCTCCTCGGCGATATCCACGGAGCGTACCACAGGGCGGCTTTTACTCAAAATCAGAATGGTTTCCAGATAATTCTC
>CANRGX010000067.1 GCA_947630215.1 uncultured Eisenbergiella sp.
TATATTCACTTTACAAGGAGGATACTACTATGGCATACGTAATCGGCGGTTCCTGTGTGGCCTGCGGTTCCTGCGAAGGTCAGTGCCCTGTCGGCGCGATCAGCATGGGGGACGGCAAATTCGAGATCGATCCCGGTATGTGCATCGACTGCGGCTCCTGCGCAGGGGTCTGCCCTGTCGGCGCGATTTCCGAAGGCTGACACATACGTCCCTTCTTCCGGACAGAGAAGGGTAAGGAAGAAACCTTTTTGATCCAAACACAGGGTGCGCTCTGAAAAGAGCGCACCCTGTTTCCATTTCTTTCCATTGGGACAGTCTTTTTGAAAGGAGAACAACGTCCCTATTTCTGCAGATTCGCAAATTTTGTATAATCCGGCAGCCACACCAGTTCCACCGTCCCGATAGGGCCGTTTCTCTGCTTGGCCAGGATCACCTCCATGATCCCCTTCTTTTCGGTGTCGGGATTGTAATAATCGTCCCGGTACAAAAACATGACCACATCCGCGTCCTGTTCGATGGCGCCGGACTCCCTCAGATCCGAGAGCATGGGCCGGTGCTCCGGCCGCTGCTCTACCGCGCGGGACAACTGGGAGAGCGCCACCACCGGCACTTTCAGTTCCCTCGCCAGAGCCTTTAAGGATCGGGAAATCTCCGAAATCTCCTGCTGCCGGGAATCATTGCCCCGGCCGCCGCTGCCGCTCATCAGCTGCAGGTAATCGATAATCACCATCTGCAGATCATACTCCAGTTTATATTTTCTGCATTTGGACCGCAGCTCCGGAATCGAAATGCCCGGCGTGTCATCGATGATCAGTTTGGATTTTCCAATGACGCCGGCACTTTCAATCAGACTCTCCCATTCCGCATCGGTCAGGTTACCCGTGCGGATATGCTGGGAATCCACCCGGGCTTCCATGGAAAAGAGACGGTTCACAAACTGCTCCCGGCTCATTTCCAGGCTGAACATGGCCACCGTCTGATTCTGCCGGAAGGCCACATATTCCGCAATATTGAGCACAAAAGCGGTTTTGCCCATGGAGGGTCTGGCGGCGATCAGAATCAGATCCGACGGCTGAAAGCCCGCGGTTTTATAGTCCAAATCGATAAAGCCCGTGGCAATCCCCGTCACGTTTCCCTTCGTCCGGGAGGCCCTTTCAATCCGCTCCATGGCCTCCACCACGATCTGATTGATCGGAATAAAGTCGCTGAGATTCCGGCGCTGTATCAGGTCAAACACCTTTTTTTCGGTGGATTCCAGTATCTGCTCCAGCGGTTCGCTGCCCGCGTAGCAGGTATTGGCGATTTCCTCGTTGAGGCGGATGAGCTTTCTCAGAGTAGATTTTTCCGCCACAATATTGGCATAATATCTGATGTTGGCGGAGGTGGGAACGGCGGTGATCAGATCCCGGATAAACTCCAGGCTGGACACCTCCGGCGGGACGTCCTTTTCCCGCAGCTTATCCTGCAGCGTGACCAGATCCACCGGACGCCCTGCGTCGTTTAGCTCCACCATGGAAGCAAAAAGCACGCCGTACTGCCGGTTGTAAAAATCCGCGTCGGTTATGATTTCGGACGCGATCACAATGGCCTCCCGATCCATGATCATGGAACCGATAACGGACTGCTCTGCCTCTATGCTGTGCGGAAGCACTCTTTTTAAAATAGCCTCCTCTGCTGCCATCTTCCCGTATCCTTCCCGATTATGCTTCCTGTACCTTTACCGTCAGCTTTCCCGTAACCTGGGGGTGCAGCTTCACAGGGACCTCATGCACGCCGAACGTCCGGATGGCCTCGGGAAGCTGGATTTTCTTTTTATCGAGCTCCAGGCCGCACTGCTGCTGATAAGCGGCGGCAATCTCCTTGCTGGACACGGATCCGAAAGCTTTCCCGTTTTCTCCGGCTTTGATTTGCACGGTGACGGATTTTCCCTCCAGGGCGGCCGCCAGTTCCCTGGCGGCTTCCAGCTGCTGCTTCGCAATTTTCTCCTCGCGGGCCTTCTGCAGCTTCAGTTCATTCATATTCGCGCTGTTGGCCTCCAGGCCCAGCTTCTTTTTCAGAATAAAATTCTTGGCGTAGCCGTCGCTGATATCGACTACCTGTCCCTTTTTCCCCAGCGCCTTCACATCTTCCAGTAAAATTACTTTCATGATATCTCCCCTTCCTCCATCATTTTATCCAGCGTCCGCTTCAGAGCGTTTTTGCCCTCCTCAAGCGTGACGTTTTCCATCTGGCAGCCGGCCATATTCAAGTGCCCGCCGCCGCCCATCCGCTCCATAATGACCTGTACGTTTACCTCGTCGATGGAACGGGCGGAAAAAAAGATCTTCCCGTGAAAATCGGTAAGCACAAAGCTGGCCTTCACGCCCCGGATGTTAAGGAGCTCGTTGGCAGCCTGAGCCCCCAGAATGGTGGGACTTGCCACGCCTTCGCTGCTGCATTCGGAAATGGCGTAGGAGCCCCGGTAGATCTCGGCACGGCTGACCGCGTCCGCCCTGGCCTTATACTCCAGCGCGTTCTCCCGAAACAGCTTGCGCACCCGGGTCACATCCGCCCCGTTCCGGCGCAGGAAGGCCGCCGCCTCAAAGGTACGCACACCGGTCTTGGAAACAAAATTATTGGTGTCGATCACCATACCGGCATACATACTGTCGGCTTCCTCGCTGCGGATCCGCAGTCCGTCGCTGATATACTGCAAAATCTCGGATACCATTTCGCAGGCGGAGGAGGCGTAGGTCTCCACATAAGAGAGCGTGGCATTTTCTATGGTTTCCGTACCGGCCCTGTGATGATCCAGTACCACAATGGATTTGCATATCCGCAGAAGCTCCGGGCACTCCGTAATGGAAGGCTTATTGACATCCACCACCACCAGCACGGTATTTTGTCCGGCGCTCTCCAGCGCCTGCGCGCTGTTGATCAGCATATTCCCGTCATACTCCGGATTGTCCCTGAACAGATCCACAATCGGCTGCAGGGAGGCCGATACGTCGTTGAGCACAATCTGCGCTCTCCGCTCCAGCGTCCGGGCGATCCGGTAGATCCCGATAGAAGCGCCAAAGCTGTCCACATCCCCGTTGGCGTGCCCCATAATCAGCACATGATCCTTGCTGGTGATGATCTCGCGCAGGGCGTGGGCCTTCACCCGTGCCTTTACCCGGGTGCTCTTTTCTACCTGCTGGCTCTTGCCGCCGTAGTAGCTGATGTGCTCCGGGGTCTTTACCACAGCCTGATCGCCGCCCCTGCCCAGCGCCAGGTCGATGGCCGTGCGGGCAAACTCATGGTTCTGGGCGTATACAAGCCCGTCCAGACCAATCCCGATGCTGATCGTCACCGCCATCTCATTTCCGATGTTGACCGTCTTCACATCATCCAGCAGATCGAAACGCTGTCCCTGCATCTGGAGCACCGCCCGCTTTTTCAGGATGATCAGGTACTTGTCTTTTTCTATCTTCTGGCAGATTCCGTCAAAGGCGGAAACATATTTATTGACCTTTCTGTCGATCAGGGCCGTCAGCAGGGAACGCCGCACTTCCTCCACACTGGCCAGCGCCTCCTCGTAATTGTCCAGATAAATCAATCCTACGGCCAGGGACTGGGAATCGTTCTCCCGCAGCGCAATCTTCAGCGCCGTCTCATCGTAGAGATAAACCGCGTACAGACAGCCGTCGTAATCTTCTTCTCCGATGATATCGCTGTCCTCGGCGATCCCGCGCAGGGAAATTCTTGTGATATGGGCGATGTACTCGCTGTCCTCAAAAGAGGTTTCAAACTCCTCCTCCTGATCCCCCTGCGGCAGCTTGTCCCGGGTGATGGAAGGGAATACATAGGTAATGGATTTAGAAAATCGTTTTTCCGTGTGAATCGCGCTCTTAAACGCGGTATTGCACCAAATGACCCTGCCGTCTTCGTCCAGCAGCGCGTAGGGGATCGCCATGTCCCGCAGCAGCGTCTTCTGGATCTGTCCGTACTGGGTGGCAAAGCTCACCAGCTCATTGATAATGACCGGCCGGTTGTAAAACATCAGCAGCAGGATCAGAATAAAATACAGGGCCAGAAAACAGGTCAGCAAAAGCCCTGCCCGATAGTCCAGAAAATAAATCCCTATGTTTACCACCAAAAGAAGGATGCCCAGGTAGAGGGATGTCTGCATATAAATCCGCAGCCTGCCCTTCAGTCTGATTCTCTTTTTCTTCATATCCGCTCCCATATCCCCCTGCAGGCGGCGCCTGTCCGCCGCCGTTAAGCCTATATTTGTATCAGTATATCATTTCCTGTGCCAAAATTCCATACCCTAAAATGAAGTCGT
>CANRGX010000068.1 GCA_947630215.1 uncultured Eisenbergiella sp.
AAAAGCTGTGCCTGATCCAGCGGCATATTCAGAATGGTGCTGGCCGCTTTGTTTGCCTTTACCGCGATATAGCTTGCCGTCTGCACGTCCAGGCCTCCCAGATACAGCAGGGAATCGCAGTTGTTGATAATGGTCATCGCTTTTTGGAGCCCGTAGATATCCTCCAGTTGGGAAATGCTCTGCAAAATGATGCTGACCGAAATCTCCCGGCTCCGGATCACAGAGATGATCTTATCGAAGTCCGGAATGCTGACGTTGGCCGCAAAATCATCCAGAATCAGCCGCACAGGCATCTCAAGACGGCCGTCCGGCATCCGATCTGCCTGGTTGCACAATTCTTGCAGCACCTGGGTATAAAACAGGGACACCATCCGGTCAAGCGAGCGATCCGTATCGCTGACGTTGACAAACACCGCCGTTTTCCTGCGGCCGATATCTGCAATGCGAATCCTGTCCGTCCGGGTGAACATCGTTTCCGTCCCATGAAAGGCCAGCGGCGCGAGTTTCTCTGTGAGAATCCCCATCACCGATGCCGTCGTCCTGTCCGCGGCCGCCATGGTCCGAAACATTTGCCACCGCTGCAGGGCGAAGCTGTCCGGATCCAGTTCTTCCAGTTCCTTGATCAGCAATTGGAAATACCCGGCACTTATTTCCTGAAACAGTGTTACCACGCTGCTCAAGGTGTGTTCCTCCACGGGCAGACATTCCAGCGTATAGGCGATCAGGCATTCCAGGACCGTGCGTGCGGCCAGTTCCCAGAAAGGATCGTGCTTTGTCGTCACCGGCGACAGGACCGCCGCAATGGTCAGAATATCCTGCTCCCGATACCGGCCGCTGTCCGGATCGAAGCCGATATAGTCTAACGGGTTATACCCACAACTCTTTTCGCAGTCCCGTAGATCCAGACAGAACACCTGATAACCCGCCTGCCGCAAAAGCTTTTCTGTTTTGTGCCACAGGCTGTTCTTGCTGTCGGAAACGATAATGCTTTCATTGCACTGCATGATGTTGGGCAGCACATACCCCCTGCTCTTTCCCGCCCCGGACGGGCCGATCACCAGATCGTTGTTATTCAGGCCTGTCCGCCGGGTATCGCTGTCGGCGGTTTCTCCCGCCGCCAGGATCCGATATTTTTCCTTTTTCATATTATGTGTTCCTCCTTTTCAGATTTTATCAATCACCCGGTCTGCCAGCCCCCAGGCCAGGGCTTCCTCTGCGTCAAAACTGCTGTCTACAGCCGTTTTTGCCAGGACTTCTTCCAGCGAATGGCCCGTATGTCTGGCAATGACCGATGCCGCTATCTCCCGCGTCTTCATCAGATCCTGGGCTACCGCGTTTACGGTCAGGGCGCTTCCCCCGACGTCGCCGGCGATCAGCGGGTCGTGTATCATGAGGCGCGCGTGGGGCAGCATCTCCCTTCGTCCCTTGTCCCCGGACATGAACAGGAGCGCCGCCATGCTGTCCGCACGCCCCACGCACACCGTCCGAATGGGGCACGTCACCGCCTGCATCACGTCATAGAGCGCCAGACCGCTGGATACCTCGCCGCCGGGAGAATTGATATACATGGTGATCGGGCTGTCCGGGTCTTCCTTCTGTAAGTACCGCAGCTGCAGAATGAGGGAATACACCGACTCCCGGGTGATCTCCCCCACGCATTCCATTTCCCTGTCCCGGAACATTTCTTCCAGGATAGAGCATTTCAGATATCCGCTGCTGCTCTCCCGCAGGATATTCGGCATCTGAATCAATCCGTTATACATTTTGTCTGTTCCTCCTTTTCTTCTTCCGTTTGATACAACGCCGCAAAAGGTTTCACCAGAATATGGCCAAGCAGCGGCATCTTTTCCCTTCCGATCCGATTCATGGGTCCTTCCGGGCCGTCCTTTTTGCAGAGCAGATCAACCAACTCCGCCATGCGGGGTTCATGTCCCAGCCAACTGACCAGGGGCTGGATCTTCCTTTGAAAAGCGTCCTGCTGTAGATCGATCTTTCCCATTTGGGACGCTTCCTGAAGGAAATCCTCCATAAACAGGGAAAACGCGGCAATTTGACATCCGCTGCTGCCATGTACCCGGCGCAGCCTGCTTTCCAGTGATTCTTTTTCTTTACTCACGAGCCTTTCCTCCTCTCTCGTTCCAATATTTTACCAACGGCGCGGCCAGAGCCAACACTCCCTGATTCAGCCACGCCCTGTCTATCATATCTGCCTGGGGCCCCAGGCTTTTATACAGCTTTTGGATGTGCCAGACCAGTTCCTTATAGGTAATATCCTCCGCCTCTATGCCCATACGGTGCGCAAAGCAGAATACTATCTTTTTTTCCTCCGGAAACGCATCCATATAAACGGACACCGGCATATCGGCCATCCGCCGAATGGCGCTGGTCACATAGGCCGGATCGCCGGCATATCCTTTCTTGATCCGCTCCAGGCGGACAGACAACGGGATCTTATTTAACACCATCTGAGGTTCCTCCTTCCTCTTTTTCTTTCAGGCGGCCCTCCAGCTTTTGCCAGAAGAAATCCACCAACGTCTTTTCCTGTGTATCCTTTTCTCCCAGGGTAAATTCCTCTGCCCAGGCGGACAGACAGCCCACCGGAAGGCTGCTGACGTCCAGATTCTGTAGGGTCGACATTATCCCCCACATCATTCCCATCTGTACCGCAGCCTCCCGGCTCCCCCATTCCCGCTCTGTCCTATCCATGGGGGACCCTTCCGCTTCCCGGAGAACCTCTGCCTCCTGGGCGGACACCACTGTTTCTCTGCCCTCTACGATCAGATCCGATCCGGAAATGGTTTCCCGGACAAGACCGTATTTTTCCAGAATCTGTTCCGGCACATGTGCCAGAAAGGTTTCATAAGTCAGGCGATTGCCCATCCGAAAGATCCCGTATCCTTCTGCTGTCCTGCCATACGCCAGTGCCGCCCTGTGTACGGCCTGCTTTACCGTCAACGCAGGAGAGCGCCGGGCCGCGGGATCCTGAAAGCGCAGCAGGTAAGCCTTCTCCCGTCCGCCGCACACAACCAACATTCCTTCTGTTTTTTTCTTCATTTACGTTTCCTCCTTTTTCTGATTTGAAGCGCATATTTCCTTCTTTTTCACTTTTGTAACCGGTGTGCGGGAGCACACCAAAACCCTCCGGCCTGCCAAAACCTCCGCTATATCCGCATAAAGAGGGCCAGCCGGACAGAAGTTCCCTGAACGAATGAATATATACCGCCAAAACAGCAAAGATAGGTTATAGATAGAAGATATAGAAAGAGCAAGATCCTCAAAATACCTGTAGGCCCTTATTTTATGCGGTTTCCCGCTCTTTTTTGTTGATATGATTTTTTATTAAAATTGATATGATTTTCCATATCATATCTTGACGTCCAAAACCAAAACGGTTACAATCCAGACTATAGGGTTTTCTAATGGAAAAATGGAATCAAAGATGGGGCGCATAGACAGACGTCCGCAGGAAAGAAGAGTTTCTATGGATACGCAGACAAGCAAACCGAAATATGTGGTTCAGGCAATCAATCAGGAAACCGGAGAAGTATCCCTTTTCCCGTATTCCGGCAAAACGGAACGGACGCAGGACAGCAATTTCCATAAGGTTTTCCTAAAAAAGTTCCTGCCCGCCATGGGCATGATCGGCAACCAAAAATCCAAAGTCGCCTACTGGATCTTAAAAAACCTGAACAACGACAACGAGTTGAAATACTCCTATCGCCAGATCGCCAAAAAAACGGGCGTTTCTTACCAGACCGTGGCGAAGACCATCCGCATTTTGCAGGACGCGGACTTTCTGCGCAGATCCGGCGGGGATCTGATCGTCAACCCCGACGCCATCTTCAAGGGGTATCACATTCCCCGGCTGGCCGTACAGAAGAACTATCTCAACGCGGGCAACGACAAAAGGGCGCGTCTGAAACAGATCCAGCAAACCATCAACGAACTCAACCGCGAGATGGATGAGTTGAAACGCCAGATCGATATGGAAAACGGC
>CANRGX010000069.1 GCA_947630215.1 uncultured Eisenbergiella sp.
CCCCTGCATTCCCCTCACCCATACGCCATAAACCGGTTCCCGTTTTCCGCAAACCACTCCCGCGCGTCGTTCAGGCCCATTTTAGAAACGGTTCCCTCCCGCGGATCCATGATCACCACATTCTGCTCGTTAAAGCCGGTGATCAGCACTGCGCTGCCGTCCTGCAGCACAGCCAGGACGGGGATTTCCCTGTCCGGATAATATAATACGGTATCCAGCCCGCATCCCTGCAAGCTTAGGATACGTCTGTCATCCAGCCCCTCCTCCAAAATGGACATCACATCCATACCCGTCTCCAGCCGGGCTACACTGTCCTGCGCCCGTCCCTCCAGCTGTAAAATGGCGTCAAGACACACGGACAGACTGTTCTCCCCTTCCTCTGCCGTCCTGCCTGTGATTGCCATGATCTGATTGGCGGTATGCAGGCGATCCCGCTTATAAATATAACTGCCGTCCGTGGCTGTCGCGGCGCCCGCGTTCTCATGGGCAATCTGCGCCGCCTCCGCGGAGGAGGAAACGATATCCACAATTCCCTTTTTCCCGTAGACGTAATACCGCTCCAGCAGACGACCCGGCTCCAGCGCGATCTCCCTGCTCCCTTCAAACAAAACTTCCCGGGGCGTCAGAAACAACACCTTTTTCCCATCCGCCTGACTGCGCATGGCGATCTGCACCACGGTCTGCGCCTTCTCCGTCACGGCGGTTTCCACTTGATTGATGCCGTCTTGTGTCAGATCGCTGTAAAGGATCTGATCGGGCTCGGTCTGCGCATATCCCGTCTCCGTCCTTTCCACTCTCTCCAGATGGATCTGGTTTCCGGAAATATGACAGTCCGTGACATAGATGCCCTCCTGCTGGTAGTTCTTTAATATATTTCCCTCAAAATCCCGTATTCTGATACTATACATGGGAAATATGGTATATCCCAGGGAATCCTCCCGGATATCGGCCCCCGAAGCAATACCGTAAATCAAATCTTCCTTCATAAAGCCCAGCGGCCGGATACGGCTGCCCGTGCCCGCGTCCACCCGGGAAATCCTGCCGGTACTCAAATCCATGAACGCCAGGGAGCTTCCTCCAAATTCCCCACCGTCCTCCTGCCAGACGATCATGCTCCCGTCGTCCGCCACCCGGTAATTGCTTTCGCTCAGGTTTTCCGCCACAATGATGCTCTCTCTGTTCTCCAGGTTCAGATAAAAAATACTGCCGCCCAGCATCAGATACAGATTGCCGGCCCCGTTCAGATAGGACAGGTTCTCGATCTCCGCCTTTAAAAGATCGGCGGACTTATCATAGGGCAAAAACGCCATTTCCTCCACCACGTTCAGCGTACTGCTGTAGGAACAGATCTGAACGCCGCAGTGTCCCTCGTGAGAGCCGCGGTTCATATATCCGTACACCAGAAAGGTCACGTTGCCGGTCTCATCCACGTGCAGAATCTTATAGCCGTGATTGGGATACAGGGTTCTGGCATCGTTTCCCTCCTCATCATAAAAGGAAAACAGGCGCGCCATCCGGCCGTCCGCGCTGTTATAGCTGTAGAGCGACCCCGCCTGGGAAAATGCGAACACCGATCCGCCGTCGTTCTCCCTCAGTTCCACATCTTGACCTGCAATGCCCAGACTGATCTTATTGCCGCTGAAACTGTCGGCGTTCTCCGAAAACAACTGTTCCGCCGTTCTCTCATAATCCAGCAGATACGTATTTTCCCCTACACAGCGCACCCGGAAGTATTCCTCCACCCAGGCGAAGACGTCCTTTTCATTATAGGGATACCGCACCATATAGGACAGTACTGCGGAAGCGGTCTGGGGCGCGATTTCCCGGATCTGAATCTCCGGTTCCGTCTCGCGCACGACCGGCAGCCCTGCCCAGGCCACCTGACGGGCGCTGCTGTGGATGGTGACATGCGCCAGCGTCGAATTGTCGCCGTCGGCGTTGGGCTCCAGCTTGCGCACAAAGCCGCCCTCCTGCAGGCGGGCGTAATCCAGCGTGGCCTCGGAAAACTGGGTGATAAAATCCAGCTTCCTGTTCAAATCGTACTCGGCCTGCACCACCCGCGTATAGTAGTTGACCTGCATTCCGTCGTCCATCGTCAGCCGGAACAACAGACTGTATTCTTCACCCTCCGCAATCAGATCCTTTAACCGGAAAGAAAGGGAAATATCCGATCCGTTCTGCGTGCGCGACGTAACCGGGGTATCTTCCACCAGACGGCCGCCGTCCACGCTGCGCACCTCAAAGGATATGGCGTCCACCTTTCTCCCATAGGTGTGGATCACCGCGTTCACTTCCCGCTGGGGCCCCAGTGGAGTGATCCCCTCCCGCATACCGGCGGTATCCATTTTTTCCAGATAGCCGCGCATCAGGTTGATCTCCCGGCCCTGCTCCAAAATACCCACCGTCGGCAGGGTGGCCCGTCCCATCTGCGCCGTCATATCCAGGTTCCCCTGGTTCATGATAAAACCCGTTCCCAGCACGGTCAGCAGAAAAACGCAGACAAAGGTGCTGATCTTTGCTATTGCTTTCTTCAAACCGCTTCTCCCTTTTCCTTCTCCAAAAGCCGCTGCAGTGTGATCCTGGCGTGCAGGGTATCGGAAAGGATCTCTCTGTCCCGCTCCCGGCCGCCGTTTTCCCTGACCGCGCCGGGGCGCTTCACCGCCCGGATCAGAACGTTTTTGGGCGTATGCTCCATCTCGATAAACTCCAGGATCTGGGTATCGTATCCCTGCTCCTCCAGCAGATCGGCGCGCAGCGCGTCAGTAAACAGGGCGGACAGACGTTCCCGGATCAGGCCGTATTTCAGCGCACCCTCCAGGCCCTTATTCTCCATCTGCCCGTTCATCTCATGCTGGCAGCACGGTACGCACAAAATCACCCCCGCCTGCCGCCGGATCGCCTGATACAGTGCATAATCGGTGGCCGTATCGCAGGCGTGCAGCGCCACCACCATATCCACAGGGCCCTCCTGCGCGTGATCCGCTATATCCCCGCACAAAAACCGCAGGCCCTCATAGCCGTACTTTTCCGCCAGTGCGCTGCAGGTTTCGATCACGTCCTTTTTCAGATCCAGTCCCGTCATCTCCAGCGTAAGCCCCCGCCGCTCATGCAGATAATAGTACATCGCGAAGGTCAGATAGGACTTTCCGCATCCAAAGTCCAAAATACGCACGGGCCGCTCTGCCGGGAGGGAAGGGAGCACGTCCGCCACAAACTCCAGAAAACGGTTGATCTGGCGGAACTTGTCATAGCGGCTCCTGACCACCTTCCCCTCCGGGGTCATCACGCCCAGATCCACCAGAAACGGCACCGGGGTGCCCTCCGGCAGAAGATACTGCTTCGTCCGGTTGTGGGACAGCTCCACGGGCCGCATTTCACCGGCGCGGGCGCTTTTCTTCCGAATGGTTGTCCTTCCTTTTTTGCTGA
>CANRGX010000070.1 GCA_947630215.1 uncultured Eisenbergiella sp.
CTTTTCATAAATTCGTTTCCTTTTTTTAGAAGTAAATATAGTATACAACGAGATCCGGTTTTTTCCAACTATATTTCACGGTGTTGGGTTTCCAATTTTTTGCTGCGGAAAAAGGGGATAGCAATCTGACTCTGAAAACGGTATAATGAATGCAAACAGGAGAAATGGACATGGGTACAGAAAGAGAAAAAGAACAGCAGGACGATCTGCTGCAGGCAGTGGCGGATTTCCAACAGGGAAATAAAGAAGCGTTTGCCGGGATATATGACAAGACGAAGAAGTATGTCTACTATACGATCTATAAAAGCGTTCAGGATCCCTCTTTAGCAGAAGATATTATGCAGGAAACCTATCTGGAGGTTTACAGGGGCCTGCCTGTGCTGCAAAACAAAGGGGCGATAAAGAACTGGATCGGAAAGATTGCGCATCATTGCATCTATCATTATCTGAGCAAATCGCAGGGATTTTTTCTGCAGGAAAACGGAGAAGAAGATGTATTTTCTGAGATAGAGCAGACAGACGAAGCGCTGATGCCGGAAGAAGCGGCGGAAAACAGGGAGGTAAGGCGCCTGATCGGCGAGATCATCAATGGCTTATCCGAGCCGCAGCGGCAGGTGATTTTGGCGTTTTACTATAACCAGATGTCGATCCCAGAGATCGCAGAGATCTTCGGGATTCCGGAAAATACGGTCAAAAGTCATCTGTACAGAGGAAAAGAAAAACTGAAACAGGAGATTTTGCGTCTGGAAAAGGAAAAGGGGACGAAGCTCTATACGGTGGGTCTGCCCGCGTTTTTGTTCTTTGTGTTTGGAGACGAAGCCCAGGCCTGCGAAGTGCCGTCTGCGCTTGGCAGTAAAATTCTGCAAATCGAACAGGATGAAACCTTCGGCTCTCCCGGGAAGGAGACAGAACCGGAGGAAGCGGCAGAAGCGGCGCGCAAAACGGCCGGCGCTGCCGCCGGGATGGCAAAAAACGGTCTGGTAAAAACCGGGCTGGCCGTGAAACTGGGCCTGGCGGTCGCAGGGATTGCAGCGGTAGGAGGGATTGCCTGGGGCGTAGTATCCCATATCCAGGGGCAGCAGGAAACCGAAAGCCCGGTCAGCGTGGTGGAGACGGAAAGTGCGGTAGAAGGAAAAATGCCTGCAGCGACAGAGGCCGCTTCCCTGGCGGCCGTGGCAGAGACGGCAGAAAACGAAGCGCCGGAGACGGAAACCGGGGAGGAAATACCGGAGGGAGAATACCGGTATCTGAAGGAACTGGAAGCGGTGGAACGGACTGAGATGGACTCTTTGCTCAACGGTGGAGGCGGCGTCGTACCTATTGAGAGGGATGGACTCTGGGGCGCGATCAACTATGAAGGAGAACTCATTGTGCCCTGCGAGTATGCCTACGGGAGAATGGCACCGAATGAATTGGGACAGTTTATTCTGGGGGATGAGGATACGGAATATGCGTTTGATAAAGAGGGCAACCTGATTGCGCAGGCCAATGATATTACATCCGTTTACGGGGATTATGTGACGATGATAAACCGGACGGGCAGCTATGATGAGTATGGAGACGAAATAAGACGCGGCGTCATTGCGAAGCTGGATGGCACTGTGCTGGCCCAGATGGATTCGGTGGAGTATTCCTTCGGCGTGGTTGGATTTGGAGATTCCGACGCCGCTTATCTCGGCGATCCTACCCGCTTGATCCGAGTGGGCAGGGACGGAAGCGTGCAGGAGTTTCTCCCGGGCAGAGAGGAAGTGGCGTATGAAGAAGGAGAGTGGGAGGGCAGCGGCGAATCCGACGCCGATCTTTTTCATGTGCCGGGCGGCGCTGTTTTGAACGGCTGTTATGCGGACGACTGGGCTATCACGGAGGAGTTTTGCCTGATGGACGGCGGGAAGATAGCAGGGGGCATAGATCCATGGCCGTTGGCGGAGAAATATTGGGGGGATCAGAAGGGGGATGTCTGGTCCATGAATGTGAGACGGGTATCCATCCTGCATCACGGGGGATTCAGTTATAATTACGGAACGAAAGTCGGCCTCCGGTATTATGATCCCGATACGAACGAATTGTTGGGCTGTATCCTGGCGGACGTGAGCCGGAATGATACCTCCGGGGATCTTGCGTCTCTCGACTGCATTCTCGGATTCTATGACAATCTGTTCATGGGAATCGGAAAGTACTGGCTGGTTCAGACGGAAGGAAAATGGGGTTTTATCGATCAGGACGGAAATATCCAACATCTGTACGAGAAGGCCTCTGAATTTATAAACGGTTATGCTGTGGTGATAGAAAACGGGATGGGCTATCTGATGGATGAATCCTTTGAGAAGCTGGAAGAACTGGGACCGGTGCTTGACTGCGTAGCCTATGGGGAAATGTTTATTTTGAAAACGGAAGAAGGAAACCGGTATTATCAGTTAAGGGACGGCGCTATTTCCGGGCGCCGGGGAGGTTCTTTATGAAGAAATTCCTGTTCGCCTTTGCGGCGGTTCTGTTTTTCCTTGCGCCCGCCACAGCGCAGGCGGCTCCGCCGTCCTACGGATCGGGGGAAAGGGAGCAAACGGAAAAGGAGACGCAGCTGGAGCAAATCCGGCAGACGGTACAGGCGCTGCAGCCGCTGACGGACGAAACGGCGGCGCGCATAGCCGGGCACAATGTGAGAGTGCGCAACTACAGCGACGCCGACAGCATGGGCCTGATTTACGTCAGCGAAGGCAGCGGCGTCGTCATGGCGGTAGACGGGAATATGGCGTATATCGTGTCGGCGGCCCACTGTCTGCGGCGCGCCCATACGGTAGTGCAGTTTGCGGACGGGGCAGAGTACGAGGCGTTTCTGGCCTATCTCAATCCGGAAAAAGACGTGGGGTTTTTGCTGGTGCCCTGCGCGCAGCTGGCGCCGGAAACGCGGGCAGCCATTCTGCCCGCGGCAGGAGCGGATGCGGCCCAGATTGGGAAAAAGCAGGGCGAACCGCTGTGTATTGTCAATTCGGTCCTGTCGCCCAACGGCCAGGTTGTAGGCGGGGTGCTTGACAGCTTCAGCGTGGTCTATCCCAACAATCCGAACCAGCGGGTACTGCAGTTTCTTTCCACCGTTTCCTACGGTTCCAGCGGGGGCGGTGTCTACAGTCAGGAGGGCGTATGGGTAGGGATCGTTTCCGGCGGGGATACCTACGGTGTCTGCTGGGCAGTTCCCTATGGGGATATTCTTTCCGAGTTCCAGGCATGGCTGGCCGGGCTGGCACAGCAGGCGGCGGTGGCGGCCTGATAAGGGCCTGATGAGGGCCTGATGAGGGTCTGATAAGGGCAGCAGGGACGGATACAAATTTTTTGAAATATGGCTTGACTTTTCAGGACGTTTTTTGTATACTAATCAAGCAGCCGCGGATTGGCGGCGCGATAC
>CANRGX010000071.1 GCA_947630215.1 uncultured Eisenbergiella sp.
CGGTTGACAGCGGCATGCCCGGCGGGTACGATGAAAAAGGAGGAAAGAGAATGAAGACAGAACGCGGCAAACGCAAAAGAAAACAGGCAGGGAGCCCTCACGTTTTCCGGAAAGGGCAGACGCTGGCAGCGCTCCTTTTGGGAATCTGGATGATGACGGCCCTGACGGCCTGCGGCGGCAGCGCGCCGGACAGTGGAACAAACGGGGACGTTTCGGTCCCGGAAACCGCTTCCCTGCCGGGAACAGAGCAGGAGAGCACGGCGGAAGGGGAGGGCGAAAAGGCCATGGGCCGCTATATGGAGACCGAATATGACTATCCCGAAGGGGCCGGCAGCTTTGGCCGCTATATGCGGATTCTGGAGGACGGCACCTATGCCTATGCGGACGTTACGCTGGGGCTTTGGCTTTCCACGGATCAGGGGAAAAGCTGGCAGCAAAAAAACAGTATGTCGGATCTGTTCAGGGAATACGCGCAGGAATACATTCCGAAACTGGCCGTGTCTCCCGACGGAAGGCAGACGGCGGGTCTGATGCAGACCTTCGGAGAAAACCATGACGTCGGATGCACGCTGCTGGTTTCGGATGAAAACGGACTGGTCACGGCAGAGGGGGTCTTTCCGGATGGAGACTGGATCACGAAGCTGGTCTACGGAAAGGACGGTACGCTGTACGCGGCCAGCTTAAAGGGAAAAATCTGCCGGTTCGACGGCGGGGAAACCGGTCTGACCCAGCTTTTTACGGCGCTGGAAAGTCCGGAGGTAATCACGTTTTCAGAGAAATCCATGTTCCTTTTGCATAACTATGGGGTGGAAATATATGATCTGGAGCAGGGTGTCTTACAGGAAGGGGATGCGGTGCTGGACGAATTTGTCCGGGAAAATATTGCCGGAGGGCTCGGTGTCAGTACGGACAGCATCGGCGCGGATCTGATCCCGGATAAGGATGGCGTTTTCTATCTGGCCTACAGGGGCGGCGTGTACCGCCATGTGCTCTACGGAAGCGTCATGGAGCAGATCATCGACGGGCAATACTCCTCCTTCGGAGATCCGACCCAGGGGATGTGCGCGGTTCTGCTTTTGGAGGGCGGCGAATTTCTGCGGGTGACCACCGGGGATACGTTTACCCGGTTTACCTACGATCCCGACGAGCCTACGCTGCCGGAAAAACAGTTGAAGCTGTACAGCCTTTCGGAAAGCAGCCGGCTGCGGCAGGCGGTCAGCGCCTATCAGAAGGAATATCCGGATGTTTTCGTTTCCTATGAGGTGGGGATGCCGGACAATTCCGCCGTCACCCTGACGGACGCCGTCAAATCGCTGAATGTGAAACTGCTGGCGGGGGACGGGCCGGATGTGATCCTGATGGACGGCATCGAGACAGAACCCTACATCCAGAGCGGCATGCTCTACGATCTGAGCGGGGTAATCGATGGCTTTGCGCCGGGTGAACTGTTTGAGAATATGGTAAACGCCTGCCGCACGCAGGAGGGGACGTTTGTGATTCCCACCAACTTTTCCCTGCCCCTTCTGTTTGGGAAAAAAGAGGACATAGAGGGGATTACGGATCTGAAAACGCTGGCGGACGCGGTGGAGCGTCTGAGCAGGGAGACAGAAAAGGGAGGCGTCACCGGCATATGGATGCCGGGGCGGCAGCTTGCCCAGCTGACGGAGATCTGCAGCCCGGGCTGGCTGTCCGACCGGACGCTAAACGAGGATGCGATCCGGGAGTTTTTGATACAGGCCAAGCGGATTTATCAGGCGGATATGGCGGCCTTGAGCAGCGAGGAGCTGGAACTGCTGGTGGGCAGCAGCGAATATGACGGCGCGGTGCCCATAGGAACCCCGGCGATTATGATGCAGACGGGATATGCGCAGCTGGCCTATGGCCGGGCGAAAACCGTCCTTTCCGATCTGGGAGCGATAGACTTCTTTTACAAAGACAGCGACGAGTATGAGTTTGTCATTTTTGACGGACAGGGCGGCAGCAGTTTTATCCCGATGGATCAGATCGCGGTGGCCGCCGGAACCAAGAGTCCCGACCTGGCGGAGAACTTTGTGCGGCTGATGCTTTCGGAACAGATTCAGCAGGCCAACCTGGGAGCCGGGTTCCCGGTAAACCGGGCAGCGCTGGACGCGCTCTTTGAACAGCAGAAGGAGTATTCGGGCGGCGGCAGCTGGAACAGCCTGGATCTGGAATATCACTATGAATGCCCGGAAGAAAAGGCGATTGCCCGCTTCAAGGAGCTGGCAGAGTCGGCGGATACCTGTCTGGTGGGGAACCCTGTTCTGGAGGAAGCGGTGCATCAGTACGGAACCCTGGTTTTGCAGGGAAACGGGAATGGGAACGTGGATAGCATCGTGGATCAGATCAAGCGGGAAATGGCCATTTATCTGGCGGAATAAACGAGACGGCGGGCGGCCCCGGGGCCGTCCGCCGGTTTTTTAGTTTGCAATCTGCCGTCCCTCCGCATCCATGTGGTAATTGTCCCGCAGGATCAGTTCGGAGACAGGTACGATCTGATAGCCCTTTTCCTGCAGGCCCGTGATCAGAGAATCCAGCGCTTCCGCGGTGTATTTTGCGCCGTTGTGGCAGAGAATGATGCTGCCGTTGCCCAGATGCTTGTGGTTGAGCACCTTATCCAGAATGGCGTCTGTGCCGTAGTCCTTCCAGTCCAGGGAATCCACGTCCCATTGGATGGGATAATAGCCGCATTTTCTGGCGGTGAGGATGACGGAATTGTCATAGTCGCCGTAGGGCGGCCGAAACAGAAACATTTCGTAGCCGGTCAGCTCCTTCACGCGGTCATGGACGCTCATCAGCTCCTGTTCCTGCTCCTGTGCGGAAAGCTGGCTCATGTTTTTATGATTTTCACTGTGATTGCCCAGATCGTGACCGGCCGCCAGAATGGCTTTCACGTCGTCCGGGTAATTTTTGACCCAGCCGCCGGTCATGAAAAAAGTGACGTGTACGTTTTTGTTTTTCAGAATTTCCAGAATTTTCTGAGTGTCTTCGTTGCCCCAGGCGGCGTCGAAGCTTAAGGCCACCTTTTTCTGATCGGTCTGTACGCAGTAGATGGGCAGCTCCCGGCCGTTGACGGAATTGGAGGTGGTGGTGACGGCGGCCTGGGGGGCCAGCAGGAAGCAGGCTCTGGCAAAGGCCAGTATGCCCAGCAGAAACAGACAGTTTTTGAAGGTCTGCGTATGGACGGCGTCCTGCAGCATGGGGCCGAAGGCATAGTGCCGGCATTTGTTCTGGATCAGGCGGAAAAAATCTTTCATTTGGGGATTCCTGCGTTTTTCTTGCTATAGTTTATGAGGACAGGGCGG
>CANRGX010000072.1 GCA_947630215.1 uncultured Eisenbergiella sp.
TATAATTTTTTCGGGTTATTTCCCGTCTGCACCCTCATCATACAGCAAAAGCGATTTCTTTTGGTTGGCTGCCTGTTGCCAGGTCTTGCCGTGGAAAATGGCAGGAAATTGACAGGAATTGACAGGACGGGAGAGAAGGAGCGCGCACATGAAACCCAATTACGCCATGCTGCTGGATTTTTTGACAAAAAGAAACAACATCCAGGGGAAGGAACTGGCCCGGCAGCTGCATGTGGATCCGGCTACCATAAGCAAAATCAAAGCGAATAAACGGAATATGATTCCCATCGATCCCGAGACTTTCTATGAGGCTATCTTTTCCAGGAAGGGCTTTCACAGGCCGGATCTGACGGACGACTATCATATCCGTATGCTTTACGACGACTTAAAAGAGAAAAACCGCGTCACGCCCAAAGTGCAGGAGGCGTATCTTGCATACTGTCAAAAGGCGGGCGTCGATCAGACGGAGCGCGCGAAGGAGTTTCTGCTGCTTCTCCTTCTGGAAACCTCCTATGAAAAAGAGGATCCTGCCGCAGAGCCGGAAGCTGCCCTGCAGACAGAGCCGGCAGTCCCGGCGGCCCCCCGACCTGCGTTTGCCAGATTTATCAATCCCATACGCAATAACGTTTTCTTCGGACGGGAGGATATTTTTGAAAAAATACGGGAGCTTCTGACCCAGTCGGGGATTTGCATTCTTTCCGGGATCGGCGGGATGGGAAAATCCTACTGTTCCCTAAAGTACGCGGAGCTTTATGCGGATCGGTACGCCCAGATACAACAGGTTTTTTTCTCCTCCGATATCAGGAGTACGATTTTAAAAATCCCTTTCGACGGATTGGACGAATCCCACTGTGGGGAAGACGAGAAACTGGAGAAACGGTTTTCCCTGCTGGCGTCCTTTTCCGAAGATACGCTGCTTATTATTGACAACATGGACGCCAAGCCGCGGGACCGGGAGAATTATGAACGGTTAAAGAAGCTGCCCATTCATGTTTTGTTTACCACGCGGGAAAAGGAGATCGACGCGGGCAAATATCAGATTCCCATAGAACCCTTGTCCCGGCAGGAGCAGCTGGAGCTGTTCAGACATTTCTGCGAATTTGAAATCAGTCCCGATCAGCTGCCGGTATACTACCGGCTTTTTGAGATGGTGGAGGGACATACGCTGCTGTTGGAGCTTATCTCTAAAACCATGTCTTCTTCCGATGTGACGCCCGCCGAGATGATGGAAATTCTGTCCAACACGGCGGACGAGGAAATCGATAAGGTTTCGATTGAGAAGGACAATACTTTCCGCCAGGAAAAGATGAATCATTTTGTATCCAAGCTGTTCGATACCGGCGGTCTGGAGGAACGGTCGAGAAACCTTCTGATGCACCTGTCCTTAGCTTCTGTGGGCGGGATCCGCCGGAAGCTGTTCTGCAAGTATCTGGAATGTTCTGTGGCGGATATCAACAGTCTGATCAACCAGAGCTGGATCATAAAAGTCAGCCAGTCCGGGCCGGAAGCGACGAAAATCCATCTGCACCCCGTCATCCGATCCGCTGTCATTTACAATACGGAGCCGTCCATAGAAAAATGCGGGCCTTTTCTTTCCCGGATTGTACGGGATCTGACCGCAAAGGAGAGGATCTGTCAAGAGGTAGACGTGGCGGATCTGTGCGACATTCTGATCAACGCCCGCACGATGTTTCGGTTTTGCGCAGCGCAGCTTGATTTTATCCTGCTTGCCGCGGATATTCTCTGGGATCATGTCCTGTACGCTCCGGCGTACGAGTACTGCCGTCTGGGGATTTCCCTGGCCCGGGACGCTATAGAGGTTACGGCCGGGCAGAAGGTGTCCCTGTATCAGAAGGCCGGGCAGATAGCGGTTCGTCTGGCGGATTATGAAAGCGCGGTTTTGCATTACAAAACGGCAATTTCCATCCTCGAGGGCCAGTCCCTTGACGATGCAAAGAGCCTTGCCCTGTTATACGACGATCTGGGATCTGTCATGCGGAAATCGTCGAAATATGAAGAAGCCCTCGCTTACCTGACCAGGGCGCAGACGATTATTGAGACGCACCGTGTGGACGCGCCGGAGCTTACCGCGAACATCTACAACGACATGGGAGTCATATACATCAACCTGCATCTTTACGATAAGGCCATGGAAAATTACCGGAAGGGACTGGAAATCCGGGAAAACGCGGCCTTTCCGGACAAAAAGCAGATCGCGTACTCGTATCACAATATCGGCACCGTCTATCAGCGTCAGGGGAAGTTTGCGCAGGCCATCCGGCAGCATAAGAAAGCGCTTGAAATCCGCCGGGAGGTCTATCCTTCCAACGAGCCGATTCTCGCTTCCTCTCTGACCATGATAGGAAACGACTACACGGAGGCCGCTCATCAGGATCAAAATTATGACTTTCAGGACGCGAAGCCTTACTTTGAGGAAGGACTTGCAATCCGGAAAACCACCCTGGGGGAAAATCACCCGGATACGGCGTGGTCTTATTACAGCATCGGAAGATGGTATTTTTATCAGGAAAAATACCGGGAGGCCCTGGATTATTACGGAAAGTGCCTTGCGATCCGCCAGACCGTTCTGGGGGAGGAGCACGCCTATACGGCGGATATCCTGTTTGCCATCGGGGAAACGTATTTTGCCCTGCGCGACGCGGACAGTGCCAGGGAATTTCTTTCCAGGGCGCTTTCCATTCAGAAGCTGAGAAACCATGTCCGGGCGTGTGAAAAGACCGCCGCTCTTTTAAAACAGCTGTAACCGGTCAAACGAGACAAGGGAAATTTCCGGTTCTGGCCCAAAGGCGGCAGGATACGGACGGAAAACGGAGGAAGCAAAATGTCGGTAGAGAGGGTAAAAGCCTATTTCAAAAAATTTGGATTGCAGGATCGGATACAGGAGTTTGCCGTTTCCAGCGCGACGGTGGAACTGGCTGCCGAAGCGCTGCACTGTGCGCCCTGCCGGATTGCCAAGACGCTTTCCTTTGCGGGAGAAAACGGCCCGATTCT
Source organism: uncultured Eisenbergiella sp. (assembly GCA_947630215.1). GTDB lineage: Bacteria > Bacillota > Clostridia > Lachnospirales > Lachnospiraceae > Gallintestinimicrobium. The sequence continues at coordinate 3,013 of CANRGX010000072.1, forward strand.
GATTGTGACGGCGGGGGACGCCAGGATCGACAATCACAAATACAAGGCGCGGTTTGGTAAAAAGGCAAAAATGCTCTCTCCGGACGAAGCGGCGGCCCGGATCGGCCATGCGGTCGGCGGGGTCTGTCCGTTTGCGGTCAACGACGGCGTTGTCGTATATCTTGATATTTCTCTGAAACGGTTTGAAACCGTATTTCCCGCCTGCGGCAGCAGCAACAGCGCCATCGAGCTTTCCATACCGGAGCTGGAGAAGTACTCCGGATTCCTGGAATGGATTGACGTCTGCCGGGAATGGGCTT
>CANRGX010000073.1 GCA_947630215.1 uncultured Eisenbergiella sp.
TGTTGCGGCGCAAGCAGCCCGTCTTATATCCGGATCCGTGTGCTCTCCGAGAGGTAAAGTGGTTATCGCTCCTCTATGCACTTCTGGAAAGTATCTCATTGTGAGATTTGGGATGCTTCCTGGTTTACTTATGAAAACATAAAGACAATGGGCGAAGGGAAAGGAATTGCATTGACAAAAGGATAGGGCAGTGATAGTATTATAGATGAAAAGGCTCCCGTAAAGCAAACGGTTGGCCTCAGTTAACAGTTACTTTTCAGAAAAGCAACCTTACCTTTGCCCGGGGCGGTTGCTTTTTTGATGTTTATTCTTCGTCCGCTGAAGGATTTCAACGATCTTGACGGCAGAGCCGATCAGGGACGCTGCAATCTCCATAATGCGGAGAATCGTATTCATCCTATGTACCTTTCGCTTTATTTTCCATCTGAATCACCTCCGTTGATAGAACCATGGTATGATTCCGGAAGTTCTCGGATGTAAATCCGGCAAAAGGCCAACCGCTTACCCGTTTTGGGAGCCCACCCCCGAAGGGGTGATTCTAAAATAACATATTGAAAGAAGGTTTTCAATCCCGCTTTATGCTTTACCGCTCCTGCAGGAAATGTTAAAATATGGACAGGCAAAAGTGGGGATAAAGGAGACAAACGCATGGGAGAAGTGCAGAAACAGGAGCCGTACCGGGTGGTGCTGGAGGGCGGACAGGGCGAACTGGTGGAGAAAAAATCCCGGTTTATCGCCACGATCCGTCCGGTGCGGACAGAAGGGGAAGCGGCCTCTTTTATTGAAGAAATGAAAAAAAAGTACTGGGACGCCCGGCACAACTGCTCTGCCTTTGTGATCGGCAAACGGGCGGAACTGACAAGGTGCAGCGACGACGGGGAACCGCCCCAGACAGCGGGCCGGCCGATGCTGGAGGTGCTGCTGGGGGAGGGGCTGCGGGACGTGGCCGTGGTGGTGACCCGTTATTTTGGCGGCACGCTGCTGGGGACAGGCGGACTGGTGCGGGCCTATTCAGGTGCGGTAAAAGAAGGACTTTTGGCCTGCAAAACGGGAACCATGCGCTACGGCATACGCTATGCGGTTGACACAGACTATGGCGGAAGCGGCAGGATCCAGTATTATCTGGGACAGGAGAGCATCGTGCCGGAGGATATCCGTTATACGGACCGGGTATGTTATACGGTGACTTTGCCGCAGGAGAGGGCGGCGCAGTTTTGCCGGCAGATCACAGAGCTTACCGGCGGCAGGGCAGAGGTGCGGGAGTTGGAAAAGTGCTATTTCATTGACAAAAATTGACGCCTGCCGTATAGTGAACATAGGGAGAAATCAAGAAAGTAAAGGCAATTCCGAAAAGGAGGTGGTTTTATGACAATCGGTGACAGTACGGTACCCCGACGAACGAAAGAAGACAGATGTCATAAAGCCGCCCTTTTTGTCGGGAAACGCCAAAAGGAGCAGACGGCTTATCTGTCCGTGTCCTTTTATGGCGTTTTCCCGAAAGGAGGATTGCTTTGGAAGAAAGCAGAGGAACGGAGTATTTAAAGGAACTGCTGGACAGCAAGCAGTATACGAAGCTGCGTCAGGCGCTGGAGGAGGAACTGGACGCTGACGTGGCGGCTTCGCTGGGGGAGTTGGATGAGGAGGATATGCTCAAGGTCTTCCGGATTCTGCCAAAGGATCAGGCGGCGGAGGTCTTTTCCTATCTGGATGTGGACGCCCAGCAATATATCATCACTTCCCTGTCCGATAAGGACGCCGGGCTCATCATGGATAATCTGATGGCAGACGATGCGGCGGATTTGATGGATGAAATGCCGGCCAATGTGGTGAAGCGGATCTTAGCCAACGTCAGTCCCGAAACCCGGCGCGATGTCAATCATCTGCTGCGCTATCCGGAGGATTCCGCCGGCAGCATCATGACGGTGGAATATGTGGATCTGAAAGAAAATCTCACGGTGGAGGAGGCCATTGCCCGTATCCGCAGGGTGGGGCTGGATCGGGAGACCGTCAATATCTGTTATGTACTGGACAGCAAAAGACGTCTGATCGGCACCGTGTCCCTGCGCTATCTGCTGCTGCACGAAAGCGCAGAGGTAATCGGCGATTTCATGAATGAAAACGTGGTGTCCGTCAATACATTGACGGACCAGGAGGAAGTCGCCGAGCTGTTTAAGAAATACGACTTTACGGCCATGCCCGTGGTGGACAATGAAAACCGCCTGGTGGGGATCATTACCGTCGATGATATCATGGATATCATGGAGGAGGAGGCCACGGAAGATATCGAAAAGATGAACGCCATTCTTCCGGGCGATAAACCCTATATGCGGACGGGTGTCTGGGAAACCTGGAAAAAACGGATTCCCTGGCTGCTTCTGCTGATGATTTCCGCCACCTTTACCGGCGGCATCATCACCTCCTTTGAGGATTCCCTGCGCCAGTATGTGGTGCTGACCGCTTTTATCCCGATGCTGATGGATACCGGGGGAAATGCCGGAGGACAGGCCAGCGCCACGATTATCCGCGGACTGTCTTTAAATGATATAGGATTTTCAGATATCTTCCGCGTGATCTGGAAGGAGATCAGGGTGGCGGCGCTGTGCGGGCTCACGCTGGCGGCCTGCAACTTTTTAAAGCTGATGCTGTTTGACCGGGTGGGGCTGACCGTGGCGGCAGTGGTCTGTCTGACACTGGTGGTCACGGTGGTGCTTGCCAAGGCGGTGGGCTGTACGCTGCCCATGGCGGCCAAGCGAATCGGCTTCGATCCGGCGGTGATGGCCAGTCCGTTCATCACCACGATTGTGGATGCCCTTTCCCTGATGGTCTATTTCCGGTTTGCCGCGACGCTGCTTCATCTGTCCTGAGTTTTAACGGACAAACAGGCAGCCGTCGGAATGGAGAAA
>CANRGX010000074.1 GCA_947630215.1 uncultured Eisenbergiella sp.
GAGCTCCAACAGCGCAGCAGTCAGCATATCGCCCGCAGCGCCCATTCCGCAGTCCAAATATAGCGTCCTCATTTTTTCCCTCCATATGATTTATTCTGTTTGATTTAATTTTTCGGCGAAATCAGCCATAGCCTCAGATATCCTGATCCGCTGCGGACAGACGGCCTCGCAGCTTCTGCATCCTATACAGACGCTCGGCAGCTTGTCTTTCGGATACGAGGACAGTGCCATCGGTGCGATAAATCCGCCGTTGGTGAAGCAGTGCTCATTGTAGAACGCCAGCAAGGTCGGGATATCCAGTCCCCGAGGACAGTGGCTCATACAGTAATGGCAGGCGGTACAGGGCAGGACGATCTTCCGTACCATTTCATCCGCCATGGCCAGCAGACTTTTCATTTCTTCCTCGGAAAGGGGTTTTTCTTCCTGGAAGGTCTGGATATTTTCTTTTATCTGCTCCATGTTGGACATACCGGACAGTACGACAGTCACCTCAGGGATGGACTGCAGGAAGCGGAATGCCCAGGCAGGGATTTTTTCCTTGGGGCGCATGGCCTTTAATCCGGCTTCTTCCTCCTCTGTAAGGTTTGCCAGACGGCCGCCCCGCAGCGGTTCCATCACCCAAACCGGGATGCGGTATTTTTTCAGAAGCTCCACCTTTGCTTTGGCGTCCTGGAAACTCCAGTCCAGGTAATTCAGCTGGATCTGACAAAATTCCATGCTCTTTCCGTATTTCTCCAGGAAACGTTCCATCACATCATAGCTTCCATGGGCGGAAAATCCGAGATGACGAATCCTTCCGTTTGCTCTCTGTTTCATCAAGTAGTCATAAATCCCGTACTTTTCATCCAGATATGCGTCAACGTTCATCTCGCAGACATTGTGGAACAAATAGAAGTCAAAGTATTCCACCTGGCATTTTTGCAGCTGCTTCTCAAAAATTTCTTCCACCTTTGTCATGTTGGACAGATCATATCCCGGAAATTTGGTGGCCAGGTAGAAACGATCTCTCGGGTACTCTTTTAAGGCGCTTCCCATCACCAACTCGGAATTGCCGTCATGGTAGCCCCAGGCGGTGTCGTAATAATTCACGCCCTGTTCCATGGCGTAAGCGACCATCTCTTTCGCGGCGGCTTCATCGATCCTGGAATCATCTCCGTCAAATACCGGGAGGCGCATGGCGCCCATACCCAGAGCCGATAATTTCAAATCCTGGAAATCTTTGTAAATCATGTTTTGCCTCCTCTAAATCAACAACTATCAATTAAAGTATTTATACGCGGTCAAACTGTGCCGCACAGTCTTTCAACCTTGTGATCACATCGATCTGCTGGGGGCAGGCCCGCTCGCACTGACCGCAGGCGATACAATCGGAGGCGCGGCCCCCGTTCTTTACCGCTTCCGCGTACTGGCGTCTGCCTTCCTCCAACTGTCCCCATACGAGCTGTTGGTTCCGGGCGGCAAAAATCTCAGGAATCGCAATCTTTTTCGGGCAACCCGCCGTGCAGTAATGGCAGGCGGTACAGGGAATGGATTTTACGCCGGTCATGATCTCCTGTGCCTTGCGGACGGCGGCCTGTTCTGCGCTGTCCAAGGGCTTGAAATCTTTCATGTAGGAGAGATTATCCCTCATTTGTTCTATGTTGCTCATGCCGGACAGCACCGTGATGATCCCGTCCAGAGAAGCGGCGTAACGAATCGCCCAGGAAGCAAAGGAAGCGTCCGGATCAGCTTCCCGGAATATCTTTTGTACTGCGGCGGGCGGATTTGCCAACGCGCCGCCTTTGACCGGCTCCATTACCACGATGGATTTGCTGTGGCGTCTGGCGACCTCGTAATTCTCACGGGCCGTCACATCTGGATTTTCCCAATCGGCGTAATTGAGCTGAAGCTGCACAAACTCGGCGTCCGGGTGGGCAGTGAGCAATTCGTCCAGAATATCCGGCGTGGCATGGAAAGAGAAGCCCCAATGCCGGATCAGCCCTTTTTCTTTCTGTTCCTTTACAAAATCCCAGATGTGGTATTTGTCATAGGTTTTGTAGTTCCCCGCCTGCAACGCATGGAGCAGATAGTAGTCGAAATAGCCCGCGCCGGTTCGCTCCAGACTGGTATAAAACTGTTGCTTGGCGGTCTGCTCATTGTGGGCGCCCATCCATGCGCACAGCTTGGTTGCCAGCGTAAAACTCTCGCGGGGATAGCGGTCTACCAAAGCCTCTTTCGCGGCCCGCTCAGAATCGCCGTCGTCATACACATAGGAGGTATCAAAGTAGGTAAATCCACGTTCCAGGAAAAGGTCTACCATCTGTTTAAACTGTTCCAGGTCGATGTCTGCTGCATTGTCGCTTTTCTGGGGAAGGCGCATCAGCCTTCAAGAACGCTCTCGCTGAGATAGGGTTGTATCGTGGCCGGTAAAAACAGTCTGCAAAATTCTTTTGTGCGCTCCTCAAAGCTGTATGTACCGCCGGACATATCCCAGCAGAGCATTTCACCGTAGATCACATCTACCAGCGCGTTGGCGAGCGCATCTACGGGGGTGCTTTTTTTCAGTTCGCCACGCTCAATTCCCCTTTCGATCATGCCCTTCATGGAATCGATGTCCATATGGAGTTTGTCCTTGTTGTACGGGGTCTCCACGAGATCGGGGTCTACGGTGTTGCGCACCCATTCCTGGCAGAGCTTCAGCCCATCCCGTTCAATGTGTCCGGAGAAATTCACCATGTAAAATATCAGCCGTTCCATAAAGGGGCCGTCATGGGCCTGCGCTTCCTCATAAATTCCCTGATACATCTCCT
>CANRGX010000075.1 GCA_947630215.1 uncultured Eisenbergiella sp.
TAAAAATGCGAAGCCGTCATTGACATGTCCGCGGGAATGCAATAGGATAAAGGAAGGAATTTCCCGGAGGAGAATTTATGAGAACCATACGGACTGAAACTGTGACGGATGCCGTCAGGGAAATGTGTATCGAGGCCAATTACGGTCTGTCGGCGGATATGCGCCGGGCGCTTGAGCAGGCGCGGCAGTCGGAAAAATCCCGGCTGGGATGTCAGATTCTGGATCAGCTTTCCGAAAATCTTTCCATTGCCGAAACCGACCGGATCCCCATCTGTCAGGACACGGGAATGGCCGTGGTTTTTTTGGAGATTGGTCAGGACGTGCATTTTGAGGGCGGAGATTTGGAAACCGCGGTAAACGAGGGAATCCGGAGAGGATATCAGGACGGATATCTGCGCAAGTCCGTGGTGGGCGATCCGCTCATTCGAGAGAATACGAAAGACAATACGCCCGGGGTGATCCATTATCGGATCGTGTCCGGAGATAAGGTAAAAATTTCCGTTGCGCCGAAGGGATTCGGCAGTGAAAATATGAGCCGGATTTTTATGCTCAAGCCCGCGGACGGGGCAGAAGGAGTTAAGAACGCGGTTCTGACGGCGGTAAAGGAGGCCGGGCCCAATGCATGTCCGCCTATGGTGGTAGGAGTCGGCATCGGAGGTACGTTTGAAAAGTGCGCGCTTTTGGCGAAGCAGGCGCTGACGCGTCCGTTGGAGGAACCTTCCACGATTCCCGGCATCAGACAGATGGAGGAAGAACTGCTGGAACGGATCAACCGGACCGGAATCGGCCCCGGCGGGCTGGGCGGAACGACAACGGCTCTGGCGGTGAACATCAATACCTATCCTACGCATATTGCGGGACTGCCAGTGGCGGTAAACATCTGCTGTCATGTGAACCGCCATGTGACGAAAGAGTTGTGATGCGTTTCTTCTATATATATAGTATGGGAAACGTTATGCGGACACAAGATATCGGACGGAGGTCTTGCCTATGACAAAGCATATATTTGTACCGTTTGACGCTGCAACCGCAAAGGCGCTCAAGGCAGGAGACTATGTTTATCTGACGGGAACGATTTATACGGCGCGCGATGCGGCGCATAAGCGGATGCAGGAGTCTTTGGATGCAGGAGAGCCGCTGCCCTTTGAGGTGAAGGGAAACGTGATCTATTACATGGGGCCGTCACCGGCCCGGGAAGGCCGGCCGATTGGGTCAGCCGGCCCCACGACGGCCAGCCGTATGGATAAATACACGCCGGCGCTTCTGGATCTGGGTCTTTCCGGTATGATCGGAAAAGGGCGCCGGTCAGAAGCCGTCCGGGACGCGGTGATCCGAAATCACGCGGTTTATTTTGCGGCGGTGGGAGGCGCGGGCGCGCTCCTGTCCAAGTCCATTAAAGCGTCGGAGGTTGTCGCCTATGAGGATTTGGGAACGGAGGCGATCCGCAGGCTCACGGTGGAAAATTTTCCCGTCATTGTCTGTATGGACGCGGAAGGAAATAACCTGTATGATACGGCACTGGAGCAGTTCCGGGAGGAGAACGGATGAAGCGGATTCTTTTGATGGCCTTATATAATCTGCCCTTTGTTCCCTACTGGTGGTGGCAGCTTTGCCATTATGCGAAAAAGGGGGAGAGCTACAGCCAGGAAAAACGCTGGGCGCTTCTGCAAAAGATCACCCGTCATGCCAATAAGGGCGGACGGGTGAAGATTGAGTCGTACCAGACGGAAAATATCCCCCGGGAGGGGAGTTTCATTTTTTATCCCAACCATCAGGGGATGTTCGACGTGCTTTCCCTGATAGAGAGCTGTCCCCGTTTTTTTGCGGTGGTCAATAAAAAGGAAGTGACCAATATTCCGCTTTTAAAACAGGTATTTCGCATTATGGGGGCGTATTCCATTGATCGGGAGGATATCCGCCAGTCGCTGGAGGTTATCAATAAGGTGGCGGAGGATGTGCGAAACGGAAAGAACTTCCTGATTTTTGCGGAAGGGACGCGGAGCCGCCAGGGGAATAAGCTCCAGACGTTTAAGGGGGGCAGTTTTAAGAGTGCCTATAAGGCCCGGTGCCCCATCGTACCCGTAGCGCTGATGAATGCTTTCATCCCGTTTGACAGGAACACGATAGAAAAGGTCACGGTAAAGGTAATCTATTTAGAGCCGATCCCTTACGAAGAATACAGGGGCATGAAAACAGTTGAGCTTGCGGAGGAGGTAAAACGGCGCATAGAAGAAGCCATCGCTGCGCACACCGAAGCGTAGAGCTGTCGGAAAGCGCGGCGGGTTTTGCTGTCCTGCCGCGCAGAATTTCCAAAAAAAGATTGACAGTCGCCGGGGCAGCCGTTATAATAATGATTACGTCAAAGGACGCACAACTTCATATTGGCAGAGGTTATAGTTCAGATCACGTGGAGAAATACTCAAGAGGCTGAAGAGGCGCCCCTGCTAAGGGTGTAGGTCGCGTTAAGCGGCGCGAGGGTTCAAATCCCTCTTTCTCCGTTAGCTCTGTCAAGGAAAAGAGAATCCTGCAATTTAGGTTTCTTTTTTTTGCAGTCAATAGCTGGCAAAAAGTTATTGACAGAGCCCAAAAACAGATGCTATAATGAAAACCCACCGCGAAA
>CANRGX010000076.1 GCA_947630215.1 uncultured Eisenbergiella sp.
GCGGCCAGCAGGATGGCCTCATTGGCCCGCCACAGATCCAGCAGAAATTTCCCGTCTTCCTTTTCTGTCAGAATGTCCGGCAGGCTGACAAAACGGTACGGCTCCCGGGAAAAAAGCGTCCGAAACACTTCCGCCACGTCTGCGCTGACCTCGTAACAGTTTTTACAGATAGATGGGCCGATGGCGGCCAGAATATCCGCCGGATCGCAGCCGTAGACGGCCCGCATCTTTTCCACGGTCACACGTCCCATCTCGCCCGCCGTTCCCCGCCAGCCCGAATGGGAACAGCCCACGACCCGTCTCTTTTTGTCCAGAAAGAGCAGCGGCACGCAGTCCGCAAAGGAAGTGCGCAGAATCAGGCCCGGCACATCGGTGATCAGCCCGTCCACATCCGTATAATCCAGCGGTCTGGTGACGCCCTTGCCCGCGTCGGATCTCGTCACCACGCGCACATGGGTGGTATGGGTCTGGGCGGAACAGACGAAAGCATCCGGCCCTTTCCCGAACAGGGCGGCCGTCCGGCGGTAATTTTCATCCACCGCCGCTTTCTCGTCTCCTCTGTCATAGCTGTAATTCATGGTGGCAAATATGCCCCTGCTCACGCCGCCCAGCCGGGTGCTGATCCGATGTTGGGCCACCTGTCCTTCCTCCAGCGCCGGAAAGGTGAGATATTCGATTCCGTCCTGTCTGTTTTGCTGCAGCACCGGTACTTTGCCTGTCCGTTTCAGTTCCATATCCGTCCCCCCAAAAGCCGGGCGCCCTTCCCTGCCGGCTTTTTTTCGTTTCTTTCCTGCCACAGTGGTATCATAGCATAAAAATATGAACAAATTCTAAAATTTCTCATTTTTTCTTGTGACAGGCCATGCGGCTATGCTAAAATACATTTGTATTCATTGAATTTTATCTTCTGTGTTTACGGTTCCGATTCTCATAGGGAATGCAGTTTCCATCGTTCCCACTTCCCGCAAAGTGCAACAGAAAGGCGGTATCCATATGGAATTACAGAACACTCACGATTATTCCGACGTTACGCAGGAAATCATCCGTCTCGCCCGCCTGTGCGAAAAGGCCGGTGCGGTAGATCCGGAATTATATACGAAATACGATGTCAAGCGCGGACTGCGCGATTTAAACGGCAAAGGCGTACTGGCCGGGCTCACCAGCATTTCCAATGTGCAGGCCACCCAAATTGTGGATGGTGTCTCTGTCCCTGCGCACGGCAAGCTCTATTACCGTGGGTACGACGTGGAGGATCTGGTGCGGGGATTCAGCGCCGACGGCCGTTTCGGCTTCGACGAGGTGGCCTATCTTCTGCTCTTTGACAGGCTTCCCGACGCGGCAGAGCTTTCCTCCTTTTCGGAACTGCTGGCTTCCTACCGCAGTCTGCCCACCAGCTTTGTGCGCGACATCATCATGAAGGCGCCCAGCAAGGATATGATGAATACGCTGGCGCGCAGCGTACTGACCCTCTATTCCTACGACGACAGGGCGGACGACGTATCCATGCCCAACGTTCTGCGCCAGTGCCTGCAGCTGATCAGTCTGTGCCCGATGCTTTCCATCTACGGCTATCAGGCCTACAGCCACTATCATGACGGCAACAGTCTCTACATCCATCAGCCTTCCCAGACGCTGTCCATGGCGGAAAACATCCTTCATATCCTGCGTCCGGACAGCAGCTACACCCCGCTGGAGGCCAGGATTCTGGACATTGCGCTCATTTTGCACATGGAACACGGCGGCGGCAACAACTCCACCTTTACCACCCGGGTTGTCACCTCCTCCCTCTCCGATACCTATTCCGTCATTGCCGCGGCCATCGGCTCTCTGAAGGGCCCCCGTCACGGCGGCGCCAACATCAAGGTCGTCAAGATGTTCGAGGACATGAAAGAAAAAGTGAAGGACTGGACGGACGACGAGGAAGTGAGCCGTTACTTAAAAGGCCTGCTCAGCCGGGATGAATTTGATCACGCGGGTCTGATCTACGGCGTGGGACACGCGATCTATTCTAAATCGGATCCCCGTGCCGTAATCTTTAAGAGCTTTGTGGAAAAGCTGTCCCAGGAAAAGGGACTGCATGCGGAATTTGAACTGTATAACCGGGTGGAACGCCTGGCGCCCCAGATCATTGCGGGTGAGCGCAAAATGTATAAAGGGGTCAGCGTCAACGTGGATTTCTATTCCGGTTTCGTCTACAAAATGCTGGGGCTCCCCATGGAGCTTTATACACCCATCTTCGCCATTGCCCGTATGGTGGGCTGGAGCGCCCACCGGTTAGAGGAGCTGGCCTCCGGCGGCAAAATTATCCGGCCGGCCTACCGCACGCTGTGTGAAACCAGGCCCTACACGCCGCTGGAAAAAAGGAAATAACAGAAAGACTGATACGCAATGGCTCAATCGTAAAAGCCAGACCGTATCAGTCTTTTTTTTGGTGCTGCCCTCCTGACCGTTGTCATATCGGATGTTCTCCAATACCCTTTCCGGCCGTTTGCCGCCATGTTTAAC
>CANRGX010000077.1 GCA_947630215.1 uncultured Eisenbergiella sp.
CTGGCCGGAGCGGACGGAACCGTTCAGAAAATCATCGTCAGCGATTGGCTCCGCAACTCCCTCGGCAATGCCACGGTGAGCGATCAATCTGAACTGACAGATGTAGAAAATGTCAAGGGCGACGAATCTTACACCATGAACGGCGACAATATGCGCGTATGGGACGCTCAGGGCAATGATATTTACTATCAGGGCAATATCGAAAAAGAACTTCCAGTCGATCTGTCTGTCTCCTACAAGCTGGATGGAAAGCCTATCTCAGCAGACGATCTCGTTGGAAAGAGCGGCAGGGTGACCATCCGCTTTGACTATCAAAATAAGCAGTATGAAACCGTAGAGATCGACGGCAAGCAGGAGAAGATCTATGTTCCGTTTGCCATGCTGACCGGCATTCTTTTAGATGACGATGTGTTTACAAATGTGGAGGTCACGAACGGTAAACTTATCAATGATGGCAGCCGCACCGTCGTGATCGGGATCGCCTTTCCGGGCCTCCAGGAAAACCTTGCTATTTCCAAAGACAAGCTGGAAATTCCCAACTATGTGGAGATTACCGCCGACACAAATAACTTCCAGCTCGATATGACGGTGACGCTTGCCACAAACGAGGTTTTCAATGAATTCGACGCGGAAAGATTTGATTCCGTCTCGGAACTTGGCGCTTCCATGGAAGAACTGACGGACGCTATGAATCAGCTGACTGCCGGGACCGAGAGCCTCAAAAGCGGAGCCGAGAGCCTGAATACCGGGGCGGCCGAGCTTCAAACCGGTGCGGCTGAACTGAGTGAAGGACTGGACACCCTTGTGTCCAACAATGACACCTTAAACGGTGGAGCTAAACAGGTATTTGATACGCTGCTTGCCACGGCGAATACCCAGCTTGCCGCTGCGGGACTGGACGTTCCGGCGTTGACGGTGGACAACTACGCACAGGTTTTGAACGGCGTCATCGCGACGCTGGACGAGAACGCCGTATATCAGCAGGCACAGAGCCAGGTGACAGCAGCCGTAGAGGCCCAGAGAGGCATGATCGAGCAGCAGGTCACGGCAGCTGTTCAGGAGGAAGTGGCCGCACAGGTCACAGTCGCCGTCAGGGAGGAAGTTACAGCGCAGGTCAACGAGGTCGTCAGGAATACCGTGGCGGAACAGGTCATAAAGACAACTCTACATATAGATAAAGCATCTTATGACGCCGCTGTCAGCGCCGGTCAAATTGATCAAGAGGCGCAGGAAAAGATCGAGGCGGCCATAGATCAGCAGATGCAGGCGGAGCAGGCCCTTGCGCAGATCCAGGCGGAAGTAGACAAGCAGATGGCGGCTCAGACGATCCAAGATACCATCTCCGTAAAAACCCGTGAGCAAATGCAAAGTGAAGCTATAGCTGAGACAATCGCGGAGCAGACAGAGCTGCAGATTCAGAAGATTGTCTCGGAACAAATGGCCTCCGATGAGGTGCAGGCACAGCTTGCCGCCGCCAGGGAGGGCTTGAAATCAATCATTACGCTCAAAGCCTCCCTTGACAGCTACAACACATTTTATCTCGGCCTCAAAAGCTACACGGCCGGTGTGGCCGACGCCGCAGCGGGGGCGGGAACCTTGAAGGCCGGTACGGATGACCTGAAGGCCGGTACCTCCCAGCTTTCTGCCGGAGCCTCGGAGCTCTATGATGGAGTGATTAAATTTTACGATGAGGGTATCCAAAAGCTGGTAGACGGCGAGTTCAATGGACTGACAACCAGACTCCGCGCGACAAGAGACGTGTCCCTCCACTATAAGAGCTTTGCGGGAGCAGGCGAGGATATGGACGGTCAAGTGAAATTCATCTATCGGACGGATGCTATTCAATAAACTGTCCTTCCATAAATCAACCAGCGGAAACGAGAAACTCACAGAACACGGGTTGAACTGACACTATAATCATACAAGCAGAAAGGCATATAAAAAGATGAATACCTCTTTGAAAACCGCAATGCAGAATTTTGCAGTCAATCAGGCCTTGAAATACATTGAAGGCAGCCCGGAGGAAAATATACCAAAACTGATGGATCTGGCAGACAAATATACGCCCGCCGACTGGTACAGCGGCCAGCGGGCCGCCATCCGCAAGGTCATTGAAGAAAAGAACAACTGGTATCAGCTTATATTAAAAATATATGATCTTGATTCAGGCGTCCGTCAGGCTTTCTTCCAAAACTTCCTGTTCAATTCCGCTCTGAAAGGAAGCGTGACGCAAGATGAAATAAAAGAAAAAGAAGGCTGCAATGTGCCGTGGGCTGTCCTGCTTGACCCTACTTCCGCCTGTAACCTCCACTGCACTGGATGTTGGGCGGCAGAGTACGGCAACCGCCTGAACCTAAGCCTTGAAACCATCGACTCCATTATCCGTCAGGGAAAGCGGCTCGGCATCCATATGTACATTTATACCGGCGGCGAGCCTCTGGTACGGAAAAAAGATCTCATCAAAATCTGTGAAATGCACTCGGACTGCGAGTTTCTCTCTTTCACCAACGGCACCTTGATCGACGAGGAATTCTGTCAGGAAATGCTCCGCGTACGAAATTTTGTCCCGGCGATTTCCCTGGAGGGTTTCGAGGATGCCAACGACGGGCGGCGCGGGCAGGGTATCTATCAGAAAGTGCAGAACGCCATGTCCCTGCTGAAACAGCATAAGCTGCCCTTTGGTATCTCTACCTGCTATACCAGCAAAAATGTGGACGATGTGAGCAGTGAAAAATATTTTGATCTGATAATTGACAGCGGAGCGTTGTTTGTATGGTTCTTCCACTATATGCCAGTAGGCAACGACGCGGCGCTGGATCTGCTGCCCACACCTGAGCAGAGGGAGAAAATGTACCGGCGCATCCGGGAATACCGCAGGACAAAACCTATTTTCAGTATCGACTTCCAGAACGATGCTGAGTATGTAGGCGGCTGTATTGCTGGTGGCCGCAATTATCTTCATATCAATGCGAAAGGCGACGTGGAACCCTGCGTATTCATTCACTATTCTAACACCAATATCCATGAGGTTTCCCTGCTGGATGCCTTAAAGAGCCCGCTGTTCATGGCATACCATGATGGGCAACCGTTCAATGATAACATGCTGCGGCCCTGCCCCATGTTAGAGAACCCGGAACGTCTGCGGAAGATGGTCAGGGACACAGGCGCTGTCAACACCGATTACCAGAAGCCGGAAAGTGTTGACCACCTCTGCGACAAAACAACACCATACGCCGAAAACTGGAGACCAATGGCTGATGCCTTATGGTATGGCTGTGGCGATTGCTCGCGTTGCGGCGTTTGACCGGGCGGTGTGAATGGACACGTAAAATTGGAATGTGAGTAGTCATTGGGCACATTGATACCTACAAAGCGGCTGATCAACTCTACTGATGGGATAGCACAAATATATCAAAATAATAAACAAAACCAGTCTGAATCAGACCGTTTCCTCTTATGTTTACATCTTTTCCAGAAATGCTATTATGGCAGAATTTTCACCGGTTACTTTACTTTGACAGTCCTCGTCAAACTTCGCTTTTAAATA
>CANRGX010000078.1 GCA_947630215.1 uncultured Eisenbergiella sp.
AAAAGGCCTCCTATGATTTTTTATTTTATCATAGAAGACCCGTTATAGCTATTTACAGAAAACTTTTCATACACTCGGAAGTAACGTTTACTCCACCGCCGTCACCCTTCGCAAGAAGGGTGTGGATTGAAATTCCTATTATATCCCCATATTCTTCATCAGACTTGTCACCCTTCGCAAGAAGGGTGTGGATTGAAATTGCGTACTCTCACATCATACGGGAGCGACCCGTCCTTATTTACATACTACCACACTTCCCGAAAAAATTTGTATCGAATTTACGAAGCGCTTTTCTGTAGCCCTGCAGGTAATTCCTGTATGAGATTTTCTCCCCATATCGGCGCAAGACTGGATTTCATGAATACCGGCCTCCCGTATTTGCGGTACTCGTTTACAATATCCTCAATCCCCTTTCTTTCCGGCACAACCTTATCTTTTCTGCGGCCTGTTTCTGCGCCGATGATAAACCAATCTACTTGACGGAACACGTCGACAGCATTTTACATCCTTCTCAAATAATGTGCCGGGGATCTCCAGGCTATTCTTATTACTGCATTTACAGCATAGCAAAAGGTGGCGAAAAAAACGCCACCCTCATTTCTCCATATTTTGCTTTAGATTATAATCAAACTTGTTTCCCCCTATATCAACCCGAAAATTTTAACCATCCATTCGCCCAACAAGTTAACAATGTACCTAATATACCCACCAATGCTGAGAAAGTCCAAACCATACCTTGTAAAAATATTAGTTTCTTATCTACTCTTTTTTCAACTAATTCCATCTGATTTTTTAAATTCTTATCTTCTTTTTGACGCAATTCTGCTTCTTTTGTAAGTGAATCCTTTAAATCAGAAACGTGTGCCCCCAAATCTTTAATTGATGTAGTTAATGTAACAACTGTATCTGATAGATCATTAACCGTTTTGCTCATGCGAATGGTTTGTTCCTGTGTTTCCATTACTAAATATTTTAAACTTGACACTTCTTCCTTTCTTATACTAAGTTCCTCTCTCAAGGCGTCGACTTGCTTAGATATAGCTTTCATAGATTCTTCTAGGGAACTCATCCCTGTAGGGGAATATTTACTTATTATGTTGACTAATCTTGCTGGGAATTTTTCAATTGATTTGGGGGTTTCTAAATCGCCAATATCAATAGTTTCATTTTCTTCAAACAAATAGAAAACGCCACCTATTAATTTGGATTCTGGGATTAATGGGAATGGGGTACTCGAATAATTAAATAATCCAAACATTAATCTTCCCGAATATCCTGGATCAACTGCAAATCCCCCTAAAGTTAGTACTC
The DNA here is from genome assembly GCA_947630215.1 of uncultured Eisenbergiella sp. Taxonomy (GTDB): domain Bacteria; phylum Bacillota; class Clostridia; order Lachnospirales; family Lachnospiraceae; genus Gallintestinimicrobium. The sequence goes on from CANRGX010000078.1 coordinate 1,312, forward strand.
CATATTCGGACATTCCTCGATTTGCACTAAGGCTCATATACATATTGGCCGGCAGATTGACCTTTTCTTTTGATAGAACATAAACCACTTCTCCAGGTTGAATTAATGCTTCCCTTCGTTCCTCAACTGACAAATCACCCAATTTTACAGGAGTTTTAAAATCTGACTTCAAAATTTCATCACTTAAAGTAAAGTCATACTTTAATGAACCACAATGATCAAGCGAACCATTTTCAATTACCTTGCCTTCTTCAACTAACTTTTTAATCTTACTACCAGTAATTGTCTGCGCCATTCTTCTCTCCTCCTGCATATATCCGTCCTCTCCATACATGATAATCTACTACTAATACTGATAATAGCACATTATATGTACGATAAAACGGACTGTATCGTGCATATTCTTTTGTTTCTCATATAAGTGATAATTACATCCCTCATAACACTTGCATAGACTATATTTACATGATATATATATGTATTGTTATATCACAAAAATTATACAAATGAAATAGTAAATAATTTGGTGTTATCTTAGAAACATAGTTTAAAATTTTCTACCAATCCAATATCTGTATCTGATCGGCAATATCATTAAGACATTTTCCACCAAATAATGGAGCGTTCATAACATCATCGATACTGTGTACATCCTTTTCATCCCCATTGCAATAAATATGAAACAGAGTGGGATTAAATGGGTCTATATGACACTCTAACCCATTATATTCAAACTCCATGAGAGTACAAAACTCTAATAGTCTTTTTTTAATTTGCTCTGCCTTATAAGATGTTACTGTTATCACCTCGCTCCTGTTCATTTAATTCTCTGGCTTCGCTTCTTGTAAAATTCCCAGCATTGTCCCCGCGATAGTCATGAGCATATTCGCCGTGCTTTCCTAGCAGTTCTTCCGCCTTATGACCATGCCCATTGTTGCTAATCTGCAATGTTTGTTTTCCGTCATTCCCGTAATAATTACGATCTATACCGCCTTTTGCATTTGTGTGCTGTGTGATACTATTTGGTTTCCCTGTCACAGATGTTCTTTTCACCTTTATTATATCTTGCCCAGCGGTGTTTTTCAACACATTTGCACTCTGGTATCTTGTCACGGCTCCATTTGCCGCCGCGGATTGCTTGCGTTTGAATCCCGCCACCTTTATGCGGTCGTATTGCTTTTGCAAGTCGTTCTTCTGGCAGAAATCATTATAGGTTTTATTCTGTGTCCGCAATTTGTACGCCAGTTTGTCATAATCGCCTTGCAGGATACTCTTAACATCCGTTTCGACGATTCCATCAATCTCCGTCTGGTTCCCGCTTCGTTTTTCTGATCGCCCGCTCCATTGCCCGTTGGCGCTGTTGGAGTTCGTAGCGCTTTCGACTTTCCTCGCGGTCAATCAGATGGTTTCCGTTTTCGTCAATATAGGGGTTTTTTAGGCTCTTGTCCCACGGCCGGTGACTGTGACGGCAGTTATAGCCATGTAAGCCATGCGGATCAACAACAGTCTCGCTCCCAGTTTGCGGGTCTATATCATATCCCGTACTCTCTAACAGGTTCGGGAATCCCGGTTCACTCTCCCGAATCTTGTACGCCTTTCCCTGCCAGTTGTCGTGTCCGGCAAGCGGCGGCTGTCCTTTCTGCTGTATTCGTGCGTCTAAGTGTTCAGACATAAGGACATATTCGCATTTTCTATCAACAATATATTGGTTTGTCACCTGCGTCGCCGGCTGGTTCATAGACGTCACCACGCACAACCGCACAGCGGATTCAAGTGTCCGTTTCGCGCCTGATGGATAATCTATGTCACCCTTCGCAAGAAGGGTGTGGCTTGCACTAGGGGAATAAAGATGTAATTTCCAATGTCGGTATCGAAATTGCACATCTGAAAATGATAAAGTGAGAGGGACATATCACAAAAGATATTTCTTTTAAAGACAAATTATTATAGCTATACAGCACAAGACATTGTACCATACACGAAGCGAAGACTAATATATTTAAAAAACTATTTGTTCATTACTTGCTTTTCCTAAAATATTTAGGTCGGAATAAAACTTGATAGGAAGAACGATTATTTTATCTCCCATCATAGCCGGAAAATTGCAACATGGGGCTTGAAAGGGCAATTAAAGAAATTCAGTGTAAATAAATCAAGCATCTAAGAATTGGATTTTTTGGAACGCCCTATAATGCGAATACAATAAATTGAATCACAAAGGTCGGAAAGGCCCCGACATACTCGAAAAAGTACCTGAGATGAGTGATACAGATATACTACCCATCTTGTGATTCAATGAACATAGGCAGATGGCTTTGCCTTCCCGTTTTTATAATGGGAAATCAATTATCATGGGTACAAACTCTCTTGAAAGGGACATGCCGTCAGCAAAAGCAGTATATTCCTTTCCTCTGACTTTGTACGCAAAACGGCCGTTTCTTCCGCTGCCTATGGTTTCAAGTTCAGTGGCAAAATCATGTCCTTTCATACACTCTCTATTAACGAGAGAGTGCATCTATACCATAGAGAACCGGAACGCACAGAAACAGCGGGAGACTCAAATAAACTCAAAATATAAAGGAGATTTTTATGAAAGAATATGTATATCCGGCACTTTTTCATGCAAATGCTGATGGTTCCTACACGATCACCTATCCGGATCTTCCTGGATGTGTGAGTGAAGGAAAAACAATTACAAATGCGATAGATATGGCACAGTCCGCCTTATCCCAATGGATTGCATATATGGAAGACAAGGGACTTATACTCCCTCCTGCCAGCGCCATTTCTGATATTTCAGTCAAACAGGATGAGTTTGTACGCCTGATACATTCTCTGAATCAGAAAATGAGGGGATAAAAGAAGCGAGGATAAGTTAAAAACGGAGAACGGTTAAAAGCACCCCGGAATATGAAAAAGCACCTTACACAATCGTCCCGCCGCCCAGTACCACGTCCCCGTCATACAGCACCGCCGCCTGTCCCGGCGTGACGGCTCGCTGGGGCTCGTCAAAAATAAGGCGCACGCACCCGTCCTCCAGGACATAGGCAGTCGCTGGCTGCTCCGGCTGACGGTATCGTATTTTTGCCTTGCAGCGGACGGAGCCGTGCGGGGGCTCTCCCGATATCCAGTTGAAATCCTCCACCATTGCTTCTCTGTGGAACAGATCCTGTGATTTCCCCAGTACGACGGTGTTTTCGTTGGGACGGATTTCACAGACATACAGCGGCTCGGGCAGGGAAAGCCCGAGTCCTTTGCGCTGGCCGATGGTATAATGAATGACGCCTCTGTGTGTGCCCAGGATCCGTCCCGTTTTGTCAATGAAATGACCGGGAACGGATTTCTGCCCCGTGTGCAGTTCAATGACAGAGGCGTAATCGCCGTCCGGCACGAAACAGATATCCTGACTGTCCGGTTTGTCCGCGTTGAGGAATCCGTTTTCTTCCGCGATCCTGCGGGTATCGGATTTGCACAGCTTGCCCAGGGGAAAAAGCGTGTGGGCCAGCTGGTTCTGCGTCATGGTATATAGGACATAACTCTGATCCTTGGCAGGATCCGCCGCTTTTTTGAGCAGAAATCGCTGCCCGTCGGATTCGATGCGGGCGTAGTGGCCGGTCACAACATAGTCGCAGCCCAGCAGATTGGCCCGTTCAAAGAGCTTGGCGAACTTCATATAACGATTGCAGTCAATACAGGGATTGGGCGTAATGCCCCTCTGATAGCTTTGAACGAATTTTTCGATCACCTTTTTGCGGAAATCCTGGGAAAAATTGAACACATAATAAGGAATCCCCAGGCTGAGCGCCACGCTGCGGGCATCCTGCACATCGTCCAGGGAACAGCAGGTGTGAGAGCGGGGGATTCCGGCGTCCTCGTTTTGATATAATTTCATCGTACAGCCGATGCACTCATAACCCTTCTCAAGCATCAGGCGGGCAGCCACGCTGCTGTCCACGCCGCCGCTCATGGCGATCAGAACTTTCATGCGTTATCCTCGAAAGTGAAATAGATCCGTTCAGTCCACCGCATCCGTTGCGCGCATGGCAAGAATCGTGCGGGAAATCAGATCGTCCAGACTCCAGCCCAGCATATCGGCGCCCTGCGAGATGACCTGGCGGGAACAGCCCGCGGCGAAACTGGGCGTTTTAAATTTTTTCTTCACGGATTTCAATTCCAGATCGGAAACGCTGCGGGAAGGACGCATGAGGGCGGTCGCGCCGATCAGTCCCGTCAGTTCGTCTACGGCGTAAAGCACCTTTTCCATTTCATGCTTCGGCTTAATGTCCACAGTCAACCCATATCCGTGGCTGGCCGTGGCGCGGACGATCCGCTCGTCCACCCCGCGCTCGCGCAGGATTTCCTGGCTCTTAATGCAATGCTGATCGGGGTAGCGCTCAAAATCCAGATCGTGCAGAAGGCCGACGATCCCCCAAAATTCTTCTTCGTCTCCGTAGCCCAGTTCCCTTGCGAAATAACGCATAACGCCCTCTACGGTGAGAGCGTGTTTGATATGGAACGAATCTTCATTGTACTCCCGCAAAAGCGCAAACGCTTCATCGCGTGTCAGTTCCATGGGTAATTTCCTCCTGTGGTGAATGGCTCAAAATCGGCTATAAAGAAAAAGCACCACTCCCAAGGCTCATACGTCCTCAAAAATGGTACTTCGTGCACCGCCAGGGGCTCGAACCCTGGACACCCTGATTAAGAGTCAGGTGCTCTACCAACTGAGCTAGCGGTGCAAAATAACTCTTTTTTCAACGCAAGAATGACTATAGCATAACTCTTTTCTATTTGCAAGAGTTTTTTCACAAAAAAGAAAAAAATTTTTGGTGAGATTGACACATTCGGAAGAATGCAATAGGATGGAAAAAAGGGAAGGAGAACGCCATGATATTTGAAAGCCATGCGCATTATGATGACAGCGCCTTTGATACGGACAGGGATCTGCTCCTGGGAAGTCTCGCGGCGGCGGGAATCGGGCGCGTGATTAACGTGGCGGCCAGCCTTGCTTCGGTGAAGACGACGTTGGAGCTGATGGAAAAATGGCCGTTTCTCTATGGTGCGCTCGGCGTGCATCCGTCGGAGACCGGAGAACTTGAGGAAGCGGACATGCTCTGGCTGAAGCAGCAGCTTTCCCATCCCAAGGCCGTTGCAGTGGGAGAAATCGGGCTGGATTATTATTGGGATAAGGAAGAAGATGTCCAAAGACGGCAGAAAGAGTGGTTTTCCCGGCAGCTTGTCCTGGCAAAGGAAGTCCATAAACCGGTGATCCTTCATTCCCGGGATGCGGCGGAGGATACCTGGGACGTCCTGGCTGCCAACGACGGCAGGGATCTGCGCGGCGTAGTGCATTGCTTTTCCTATTCAAAAGAGACGGCGGCCCGTTATCTGGAGTGGGGCTATTATCTGGGCATCGGCGGCGTCGTGACATTTAAAAATGCCCGGAAAATAAAAGAAACGGTGCAATATGCGCCGCTGGATCGGATTTTGCTGGAGACGGACAGCCCCTATCTGTCGCCGGAGCCGAACCGGGGCAAAAGAAACAGTTCCCTGAATCTGCCTTATGTGGTGCATGAAATTGCCCGGCTGAAAGGGATTGGGGACGATGAGGTGGAGGAAGTGACCCGGCAAAATGCCCGGGAGCTGTTTGGAATCTGATGGCTGGGATAGAGAAAAAAGGGTTACGAAAATATATCTATTTGATCCTGTGCGGAGTGATTTTCCTGGTCGCGTTTTGTCTGGCCGCGTGGCAATGGAAGGCCTCGGATTTTGTGGAGACAGACCGTCGGACCGACAGCCTGTCCCTGCTTGAGGACGGCTGGTATGAGGAGGGCCCGGAAGGAGAGCGGGAGGTATCTCTGCCGTTTTCCGTAAGAGAAGGGGCGACCGTTTTGTCCCACACGCTGACCGGAGAAGGGAATGTCCCGCAGGCGCTTTATTTTAAAAATGATCGACAGGCCGTCCGCGTTTTTCTGGACGGTTCCTGCATTTACAGCTATGGAGTCAATTCGCGTCTCTGGGGGCCGGCCCTGCCGGAGACCGGCTGTTATGTCCGGCTGGGGACGCTGGAGGGGACGCACAGGCTGGAGATCCGGATGGACAGCAAGGAAAACAGAGTGCGGACGCTGGACAACATTTATATAGGGGCGGAAAGTGATGTGTTCGCCTTCATTTTGGAGAAAAATGTGGGCGTTCTCCTGTTTTCCATCACCATGTATCTGTTTGGATTTTCCCTTCTCGGGATTACGCTTTTGCTCATCCTGCACGGGCGGCAGGAGGGCGCGGTCATGTTCTGCCATGCCGCCTGGTTTATTCTGCTGGTCAATACATGGGTGTTGACGGATTCCCTTGTGCTGCGGATATTTGCCGCCAGGACGGAAGTGATTTTCTTCGCCTGCTTTTCCAGCTTTATGCTGTTTCCGCTGCCCCTGCTTTCTTTTTTGGAAAGTATCGGGGGCAAACCCTTTAGGGGCAACCCCTTTGGGGGCATTACCATTCTGCGGTATGCGTACATTTTCAATTATCTGGCGCAGATGTTTTTGCTGGTGGTATTTGGGCTCAATCTGTATTCTATGCTGTATGTCACGCATTTTCTCATGGCCGTGAGCGTTGTGTGCGCCGTCTGGTATCTGGTGCGGGAGTACCGGAAAAGCCACGCCGGGTATACCCGCTGGATGCTGAATGCCATGTTCGTTTTGTTTGTCTTCGTGCTTCTTGGGTTGGCGGATTATTATTTGAAGCAGGATCATTACAGCGTATATGTGCGGACGGGTATCGCCCTGTATTCCGTCTCTCTGGTATATTCCGCGGCGAAAGCGCTGCTTTTATTGGAGGAGGAAAACGCCAGAAACGCAGCCTACGGAAAACTGGCGTTTCTGGATGTCATGACGGGATGCGGCAATCGCGCCGCCTTTGAACGGGATATGGCCGATCTGGAAAAGAAGCGCAGGCCGGGGGAATCTGTCTGGCTTGTGATGCTGGATATGAACGGACTGAAGTGGATCAACGATAACCTGGGGCACGGTATCGGGGATAACATGTTAATATGCGCCGCTTCCTGCATTGAGAAGGCCTATTGTGATCTCGGCAGCGTATACCGGATCGGAGGAGATGAATTTGCCGTCATTTTGCATGATCGCAACGTGACGGAGGAAATCCTGTGCGAACGGCTGGAGAAAAGGATGAAAGAGATGGAGGATACCGGCCCGGCCGAGCTGTCGCTGGCGTATGGGTGTGCCTGCTGTGGGGCGCAGGAGGATTCGGTGGACATGATGGCGCTCTATAAAGAAGCGGATCGAAAAATGTATCAAAAAAAGGGGGAATCTCCGCGGAGGCGGGAGAGATAATGGAAAAACTGGGCATACCTTCGCAGACGATTGCAGTGCTGCAGAAGCATCATGTGACAATACAGAAAAAATTTGGCCAGAATTTTCTGATCGATTCGCGGGTGCTGGAAAAGATCACGGAAGCCGCGCAGATAGAGAAACAGGATTGCGTGGTGGAGATTGGCCCGGGTCTGGGGGCCATGACGCAGTATCTGGCGGAAAGAGCAGGGCGCGTGATCGCGGTGGAGATCGACCGGGCGCTGATGCCGGTGCTGGAAGATACGCTGTCGGAGTATGAAAATGTGGAGCTTATCAACGACGATATTCTAAAGGTGGATCTGAGGCGGCTGGTGGAGGAGAAAAACGGCGGCAGGCCGGTCAAGGTGGTGGCAAACCTTCCGTATTATATCACCACGCCGATAGTCATGCGCCTTTTGGAGGAAAGGCTGCCGTTTTCTTCCATTACCGTCATGGTGCAGAAGGAAGTGGCACAGCGGATGCAGGCGGGGCCGGGAGGAAAGGATTACGGGGCGCTTTCTCTGGCCGTGCAGTATTACGCCAGAGCCGAGGTTGTGGCGAAGGTTCCGCCGAACTGTTTTTTGCCGCGTCCCGGTGTGGAAAGCTCCGTGATACGGCTGACCCTGTATGAGGAGCCGCCGGTTTCGGTTCAGGATGAGGAGCTGTTGTTTTCTCTCATTCGGGCGTCCTTCAACCAGCGGCGGAAAATGTTGATCAACAGTCTGCACAATGCGCCGGGGCTGCCCTTTGACAAAGAGGCGGTGCGCAGCGCGTTGTTATCGATGGGCGTATCGGAAAATGTGCGGGGCGAGGCGCTGACATTGGCACAGTTTGCGCAGCTTTCGGATCTGCTTGGCGCTGCCATACAGGCGGAAGAATAAGGATTTTTGCAAAAAACGGTTCAAAGCAGCAGAAAATATCTGTCGCTTTGAACCGTTTTTTCGATCATTACAATGTATGGGTGAAGGGCAGCGGATCATAGGAAAAGAGTCGACTTGGTAACCGGAGGATCACGCAAAATGGACTTGGCGCAGCTGGAAGGATGTATCGGGGAATATGGAAAGGAAGTATATGCGTTCTGCAGTCAGTTGACGAAGAACCGGCAGGAAGCGGAGGATTTATATCAGGAAACGTTTCTGAAAGCGTTTGAAAAAAGGGAGCGGATGGATATAAATCAGAATCCAAAGAGCTATCTGATTTCCATTGCCCTGCGCATCTGGAAAAACAAAAGACGGAAATTTGCCTGGCGCAGACGAATCGAACAGGAACGTTTTTCCGGGGAGGAAACCGGAGAAGTCTCCCGTTTTGGCGCGGGGGCGGAGGAAGCGTTTCTCCTTGCACAACAGCGCCGGCTGATCCGGCAGGCAGTGGACGCGCTGGAGGAAAGGCTGCGTCTTCCCGTATATCTATACTATATAGCGGGATGTCCGGTGGAGGAGATCGGGAAAATCCTCGGGATTCCGCCCGGCACAGTGAAAAGCAGGCTGTATAAGGCCAGAATTTTATTGCGCAAAAAACTGGAGGTTTTAAAAGATGACAGATAAAGAAATGGATCAGCTTTTAAAAGATGCCCTTTCTCCGACACAGGAGCCGGATGAGCGGCTTTGTGCACAGATCATGAAAAAGGCGAAAGGAAGTGTGACAATGAAGACAGAAAAAAATAAGCGGTACAAAAGAAAGGCGAGATATGCCGTGCTGGCTGCCGCGGTACTGACGATGGGAGTGTTGACCGCATTTGGCGTGTGGAGGTATCTGCGGCCGGAACAGGTGGCGGAAGAAATTGGAAATGTCGGTCTGCAGGAGGCATTTTCCGGGGACAATGCAATTCTCGTCAATGCGACACAGACATTCCGGGATTATACGGTGACGTTTCTGGGCGTCGTATCCGGAGAAAATCTGACGCGGTACGAGGAGATGGCGAATGCGGTGGACGAGGATTCCACTTATACGGTGGTTGCCATTGAACGAACGGATAAAACGCCTATGCCGGGGACGGCGGACGATGCCTATGGGGAACAGTCCTTCTTTGTTTCCCCTCTGATTCGCGGGCAGGATCCGAAATGGATCAACCTTGTGGTATTGGACGGGGGCTATTGTGAAGTGGTGGTCGATGGCGTTCAGTACCGGATCACCGAGTGCGATAACATGGAAATATTTGCGGATCGCGGACTTTATTTGTGCGCCAGCTCCGGCACGTTGTATGACAAGAACGCATATCTTTTTGACGAAAACACCGGCGTCATCAGCCGGAACCCGGACTATGAAGGTGTCAACGCCCTGTTTGATCTGCCGTTAGACAAGGCCAAGGCGGATCGGGAAGCGGCCGATCAGAAGCTGGACGAGATCTGGAACGAACTGTTTCCAAACTGATGCCGGACGAAAAAGCAGGGCCGGTCTAAAAATGCGAAGCCGTCATTGACATGTCCGCGGGAATGCAATAGGATAAAGGAAGGAATTTCCCGGAGGAGAATTT
>CANRGX010000079.1 GCA_947630215.1 uncultured Eisenbergiella sp.
ATCTCGTCCTGCGTCAGTTCCAAATCAACCGCCTTTGCCGCGCCGTCCACATGGGAAAACTTTGTCGCCCCGACAACGGGCGAGGTCACTTTCGTGAGCAGCCACGCGAGAGAAATTTCCGTCATGGTGACGCCGCGCTTGTCGGCCAGTTTTGCCACGCGGGCGATGACTCGACCGTCCGCCTCGGCTGTCGCGTCGTATTTGAATTTTGCGTAGGCGTCCTGTTCCAGTCGCCTGGAGGTTTCGCCGGGACGCCTGGAGAGCCGCCCGCCGGCCAGGGCGCTGTAGGGCGTCATGGCGATATTCTGATCGGCGCAGAAGGGAGCCATTTCCCGTTCTTCCTCGCGGGCGATCAGGTTGTAATGCCCCTGGATGGATACAAATTCTGTCAGCCCGTGTTCTCTTGCATAAAAGTTTGCCTTGGCAAGCTGCCACGCAAAGCAGTTGGAAATGCCGATGTACCGGGCCTTTCCGGACTTCACCGCATTATGCAGCCCTTCCATGATCTCCTCCATGGGCGTGTGGTAGTCCCACATATGGTAGATATAAAGGTCCACATAGTCCATGCCGAGATTGCGGAGGCTCTGGTTCAGATAGTTCTCGATGTGTTCCTGCCCGCTGACGCCTGCGTCGATCTCGTCCTGTGTCCTGGGCGTGAATTTGGTGGCGATCACGAAATCGTCCCGCTTTGCAAAATCCCGCAGCGCCCTGCCTACATACTGCTCGCTGGTGCCGTTTTGGTAGGCAATGGCGGTATCGTAGAAGTTGATTCCCACATCCAATCCATGCCGGATGATCTCGCGGGTCTGCGCCTCGTCCACCGTCCAGCTATGCTGTCCTGTTGCGGCGTTTCCGAAGCCCATACAGCCCATGCAGATACGGGAAACGTTCAAATCGGATTTGCCGAGTTTCGTGTACTTCATTTTCCCGCCCCCTTAAAGAATTGTCGCAACCCATGCTTTCAGGCTGTCCGCCGTCTGTTGGCCGTTCAGCACTTTCCCCTCGGTAATCACGGTGTCCGCCGCAACGGATGGCTTTAATCCTGCAACAGCCTTCCCGAACCCGCTGCCGCCGGAGGTGGCAAACAGCACGATTTTTTTACTGGAAAAATCATAGCTCTCTAAAAAGGTGTTGATGATGGTGGGCGCCACATACCACCAGATGGGGAACCCCAGCAGAATGGTATCATAGGCAGCAATGTTGGCGCTTCGGTCGGCCAATGCAGGGCGGCTGGATTTGTCGTTCATTTCTATCGAACTGCGGGATTTCTTATCCATCCAGTTGAGGTCTGCTCTCGTGTAGGGTACTGCTGGCTTGATTTCATAGATGTCCGCTCCTGCGGCCTGTGCCAGTTCCTTTGCGACACGCGCCGTCGTTCCGCTGGCGCTGAAATAGGCAACTAATGTTTTGTTCATGTTTTCCTCCAATCCTTATAAAGATTTTCCAAGCTGATAGGCTTCGTTCATGTGGGGACTGTGTTTCGTCATAGACGGGGTTCCGCAGCCGGTTCCCAGGATTTGTCCACAGTCTGTGAAATTCATGTACCGGCACAGCTTCTTGTAATGCTCCGCAAGATAGGGCATGACGTCTGCATTGGAATCCCACGCGGCGGCAATCAGCGCTGTTTTCATGTGCTTGCCGGAGAGCTTCATGGTGTAGCTGTAAAAACGGTCGATCACCATTTTAAGCTGCGCTGACATCCCGAAATAATAGACCGGTGTGACGAAAACCGCCATATCCGCAGAGAGAAGGGCGCCTCTGATCTCATCTATATCGTCTTCCCACGCGCATGGCCCATTCATGCCGCAATGCTCACAGCCAAGGCAGGGGTGGATGTTCATGTGTGCCGCGTCCATCTCTATGACAGTATGCCCGGCCTCCTGTGCGCCCTTTGCAAATTGTTCCGCCAGCATATTCGAGGACCCCTTTTTGTGTGGGCTGCCCTTGATGATTACAATTTTCATTTGCTGCACTCCTTTCTTATTCCACGGTCAGTGTCACGCCAATGATTGGCAGCATGTAAGGATTCATCCGTTCAACAGCCTTTTTACGCAGTTGAATGTGATCTCATAAATAGTCAGAAACACATAGTTGACATTCGCTTTTTCCATGGCAGTCCGCTGTTTTTCCGTAACGTAGGTGTAGGGATAAATACCGAACATAAACGGGAAGAATGTGTAAAGGAAGTTCTGTTTCTCGGAAACCGCCATATCCGGGAAATATTTATTAAGGCCAGCCATCACAGTGCGGATCGACTCCCCATATACCACTTTGAACGCCGCCAGATGCTCCGGTCGGCTGCCGGTCTCCATATCATAATGGTTCATGGACATAATTTTCAAAAGCTGGGCGCGGGCCTCCAGGGAATGTGCCATCATATCGGCAAATTCATCCTTGGTCATGGTTTCGGCCTGCTCCATTTTTTCTTTCAGCGAAGCGATCCACAGTTCATATTCCCGTTGCAGCAGGGCCAGGAAGATTTCTTCCTTCGTCTGAAAGTAATTATAAATAGAGGTGCGTGTGAAGCTGGTTACGTTTCCGATCTCCTTGATGGTGATCTCTTTGAAGCTCATCGTCTGATAGAGCTTTTCGCAGGCGTTGATGATTTCCTCCCTGCGGGCCTCTGTCAGTTCCGGGGATCCTTTTGGCATCTTGCGTCCTCCTTATTTTTCCGGCGCCTTTTTGAAAGACAGGCAGTTTCCGATTTCTTCATGATTCGGAACTTTCCTAACTTGCAAATCTATTCTGACAACGTGTCAGCATTGTTAGTATAGCATTGTTCTGACACTGTGTCAATATATTTTCCGATCTTTTTTAATGGAGCTTTATCGAAATATCTGAACGAAGAATAGAGCAGGAAAATGTATGAAGGGGAACAGAAAATCAACTTGAATGAAAAAAGCTGCAGAATATAAATTCAATAATTTTTTTAATTAAATTGATGACTCTATATTTGTTGAGATATAGTATAGTAAGTAGACTGAAGCAGAAAATAAAGGAAATAAAAAATAAAAGGGATTGTTTATATATTATTTGCTTGATATACTAATGAAAAGGCAGACAAAGGAGAAAGTTATGGGACACAATACTCCACAAACAGTAAATGGACTGATGAGACATTTACGGAACAATTGTAATATTCAAATTAATGGAAGTTACCAAAAAAGACAATTGGTAAGTTATGGTTATTACCATGGCTATAAAGGCTATCGTTTCTTTAAAAATAGCAATAATCAAATAGCATATTCAGATTTTAGCGAGGTGGTTGCGGTAATAGAGTATGACAACAATCTGAAAGCAGCTTTATATCCAGAATTGATGTTTATTGAGACCGCTATTAAGAATATTGTATGTAATGAGTCTGTAACAGGATTAAAAATAGGCACATTTGAACACGTATACAAGGAAAGAATGAGTGACTTCCCGTCTAATACTAAGCTTCAATCAAAACGGTTGCGATTGCGGAATGCTGTATACTCTAAATTGTCTGCCCGTTATATCGAAGAAGATGGAAAAGAGAATCAAATGGTTCGTCATTTTTATAATAGAGGAGAAGATGCTCCTATATGGGTAGTGTTTGAGATTTTGTATTTAAGTGATTTGGCCAGCTATTTTGAATGCCTTAATAAGTCAGTTAGGGAGGGAATTTTAAAACAATTAAGTATGTATAATTCGTCTATTGATACGGATAGAAAGTTATTATCCATTTTGTTATATACTGTTAAAGCATTGAGAAATGCAGTAGCGCATAATAGTATTGTTTTTGATACGCGATTTAAGGATCGAAAGATAAGCCCTATATTAAAGAAATGGACAGAAAAGGAAACGAACATTCAGAATATTACACTTTACTCATTGTTAGACTATATTATCATTGTGTGTTGTGTGCTTAAAAGGCTTGACTTTAGCAATACTAGGGCAAGAGCGTTAATAGAAAAATATAAAGACGAGAATACCCGACTACAAGAACGTGTTACATCTGCGATATATGATCAAATTGTACAACAAAAGGTCGATTTGAAAATAGCGGCATTGGAATTATACTTAAATCAGTAATTTTTGTACAGAAAATCTAAAATTTGCTTGAATACTTTAGAAAACTGATGTATAGTATAACCTATGAAAGAGGTGTATGTTTTCGGACTGCACTGGGGGAGTCACTCTGTGGCTCCCTATTATGTTGTATATCGTTTTTGGACTCTGCGATATGCTCTAAAACGCTAATAAGCAAGATGTTACACGCCGTCAGGCGATGTCCTTCCTGACATATTGCCAGTATGCCGCCGCAATACCGGCGCAGGCAAACAGTATTCCGGTCAGGCAGAATCCTGTATTCAGCCGTCCTTTTTCCAGGATATCCGCGCCCTCGCAGTATCCAAAAGGGGTAAGGTACTTTAAAAATCTTGCCTGATCTGTCAGATTGGCAATCAGATTCAGAAAGTACATCATGGCAGCCAGTCCGATGCCGATACCGACGCTGCCCCGGCGCAGGAATGCGGACAGACCAAAGCAGATCCCGGCAAGCTCCAGTTGAAGCAGATAGAAGGCGCCGTGCAGGAGCAGGACTTCCTTTAGGGGGAGTCGCTCACCAATCAGCTGTATCGATAACAGGGAAAGGGCGAGAAGAATCAGATTCATCGCTGTGATCTGGATCGCCAGCGCCGCCAGTTTTTCGGTGACGACGCGCGCTCTGGAAACCGGGTGCGTCAACAGAAATTCCGCCGTTTTTTCTTTTTCCTCCTTTGCAAGGATGGAAACGCCGGCAAGCGAAGCGAAGAACGCGCCGCCAAGTCCAAGAATGTTTCCGCATTCAACCGAATAGTATCCGATCAACGTTCCAAAGTTCAGCCGATCCATACCAAAAGCGGCCGTAAAACCGCCCATAGACGAAAACAGGTCACCCACCTCGTCCATTTCCCCGCGCATTTCGGGATAGAGGAAAATACATATCATAAGCAAAAACGCAATGGCGGCGGTCCAGATCAGGAGGGCCGTTTTTCCCTGCCGCAGTTCATGCTTTACAATCGTCATATCACAGATCCTCTCTTTCGTAATAGTGAAGAAAAACCTCCTCCAGATCCGGTTCGGTAATTGTAATATCCCAAACGTCACCCCTTAAGAGCGTCCGCAGCAGATCCTTTTGACTGCCGCTATACAGAAAGTCGGTACTTTCAGGGGTGCGGTGCAGATCCTTTACGCCGGGGAGAGAACTGCAGTCAACAGTTCCCCGGATGCTGACCCGCCTGGTCTTTGTTCCCAACAGCCCGGCCACACTTCCTTCGGCAATCAGCGTGCCGTTTTTGATCATGGCGGCGCAGGTACAGTGGTGCTGGATTTCCGACAAAATATGGCTTGATAGAAAGATGGTGGCGCCCGCTTTGTTTCTCTCCCGGAGTATCTCAAAAAATTCTTTTTGCATCAAAGGATCGAGACCGCTTGTGGGCTCGTCGAAAAGGAGCAGATCCGGATCGTGCTGCAGGGCGCAGACGATAGCGACTTTCTTACGGTTTCCAAAAGAAAGCTCCTCCGCCCTTCGCGATGTGTCCAGCTGCAGCCTTTCACATAACCGGCCGCTTGTTTTTCTGCAATCGCGCCCCCGCAGACCGGCGGACAGCTTCAGAATATCCCTTACCCGCATACCCGGGTAGAAGGAAACTTCCGCCGGCAGATAGCCCACCCGCGCCAAAATTTCCGCCCGCTGCCTTACCGCGTCCCGGCCAAAGATCTGCGCTGTGCCGTGATCGGGCCGGATCAGTCCGAGCAGTGTGCGGATCGTGGTGGATTTTCCCGCACCGTTGGGGCCGATGAAACCAAAAAAGTCACCCTGACGGACGGTCAGATGGATATGATCGATTCCCCGCGTTTTCCCATAATACTTTGTCAGATCTTCTGTCTGAATGGCGTTCATAGGGTTTCCTTCTTTCTCAGATAAATGCTTTTCCAAAAGGCGATAAGCCCGGTAAAGTCCCGTTCCATTTTTTGGATATCCACGTCTCCGCGCTGTACCATCTCCCAGAGATATCCTTCCGATGCCCAATACATTTCCCGGTACATTTGCGGAATATCCAGACCGGGGATAAACTGTGCCGGATCCAGGTTCAGCCGCGTCCTGTCCGCCTTCAGGTTAAAATATCTGTGATAGCTCTCCTGAATGGCGGCGCTGATTTCCTCGTCCTTTTCATAAAAGGCACGGATGGTAAAGTTCGCCATATTGGGATACTGACGGATGAGCTCCATTTTTGCCCGCATTCCCCGCTCCATACTTTCAAAAAATTCTTCCTGCTCATAGCACCCGTACCGGGTCAGAACCGCTATGGTCATCTCGGCGCATTTGTCCCAGAGAAAGAAATACAGCTCTTTTTTATTCCGAAAGTAGTGAAAGAGCAGCGACTTGCTGATTCCCGCTTCCGCCGCAATCTCGCTCATGGGGCTGTTTTTATAGGAATTTTGAGAAAAGACGCGGTAGCCCGCGTTGAGGATCGACTGCTGTTTTTCCTGCGGCAGGGAAAAGAACTTTTCGTTCATGGCGCACCTCCGTTGACCGTTCGTTCCATTAAATTGTAAATCCGTTGACCGTTTTTGAGAAGGTGTCCCACAAAAGAATTTGTCCCAAAGCGGCAGATCCTTGATTGCGTAACATACGCTTGTGAGATGGAAGAAATTATGATATATAAATAGAAAGCGCGTTGCAGAAGGCGGGTTAAAACACAGAGATATATAAGAGAAAACGGAGGGGCAGACCGTGAAATGGTTCAAAAGAATAGCGCTGGCAATCGTACTGGCGCCGCTGATTCTGATAGGAATTTTTCTCCTTTATGAGATGTTTGGCATGGGGGTAAATCATCTTGCCACGAGAAGACAGACAAAACAGCTGGTGGCAGTTTTGGAAGCGGAAGTGCCGGACATAGAAGTGACAGACATCTATTCGGAAACAGGAAACACGTCGGGCACGGGAAACCATGTTGACTGCCTGTCCTCTGTTACCTTTTCGACAGAAATGTCGCAGTCTGAGCTGGAGAAGAAACTGTTTCAGCACTATACCTACAATGAATGGAGCTGTTTCCTGACGCAGACGGAAGACGGACAGTATCGCTTTTATCTCAATACGTCGGCTCCGTTTGTGGGCAATATAGAAGGTCACTGATTCCGGGTGGGCGTTTCGGTGTGCGGGCACAGCAGCGTGTCTGCCGTCACCAGAATGGTTCCTGCGGCCATGACCGCCAGAGCGATCAGATACATTGCCGTCATTTGTTCCCGCAGGAAAACAAAAGAAAAGAATACGCCGATAAACGGGGCGACGGCATAGTACGCGCTCGTTTTGGCCGC